>JAKBWA010000115.1 GCA_021841025.1 Bacillota bacterium
CTTAATGAATGGCATTTAAAGAAGGGCTCGTGTTTCGAGAAGAGGTGAATTTTTGTGTCCCTGTCTTGGCTTGCTCCCGTCCGCGAGCATCTGCAGCCCGTCCGCTGGTATCCAGGATACTGAGTGGGGAAACGATATCGTTGTATCTCATCGCAATCCTCAGCCTTCTTCCATTGGCTGTGCAGGTGAGTGGGACTATTTTCGAGCGTTTGAGTCGGTGGCATCAAATCCCGTATACGGATTTACTGACGGTTCTTGATCCCGGTTTATTTTTCACGCAGCAGAACTACTGCATACAATTGGAGCGGCTAAAGAAACACACCGAATGCCCCGGTGACAATTGATAAATGCACCTCCGAAGATCGCTTGCGCCTTGGGGTGGTCGTGAGCCAAACGAGTCCTGTTTTTCAAGAATTTTGTAACCTCGGTCAATGGGGGATGAGGCCCGGGAAATTTTTGGAGAAATGGTTGCAGAGATGTGAGAAAGAAGGTACCGGTTCAAAAACGCCCGGAGCAACACTGCACACAAAGAATGTTGTAAATGTCGGTGAGTGCTTGACATATGATTATGTTTTCGCGACAATTATGTCGTGACATAAGAACCGCTTTGCCACACTACCGCACGAACGCAGCAGTGTTCGTGCCAAAAGAGGCGAGGATGACATGACTCAGGATCAGGCGAGCATTCACCCATACCAGGGCCGTAAGGTGGTTTTGGCCACGAAGCATCAAAAAGAACAAGTCCTGGGCCCGCCTCTCCAATCGGCCGTCGGTCTCATGTTGTGTGTTCCAAAAAATCTGGATACCGATGTGTTGGGAACTTTTACGGGTGAGGTAGAACGTATTGGCACTCCCAGGGAAACAGCTCTCAAAAAAGCCCGGTGGGGCATGGCCGTTACAGGCCTTCCCTTGGGGCTGGCCAGCGAAGGCAGTTTTGGCCCAGACCCTCAGCTATTGTTTGCCCCAACTTGCCACGAATTATTGGCCTTTGTTGATGATGAGCGGGGAATTGAAGTAATTGAACAAATTATCGACCTCGAAACCAACTATGCTAACCAATCCGTCCATCATCCAAGCGAGTTACAGGAATTTCTAGTCCGTGTGAAATTCCCATCCCATGGACTGATTGTCAGGCCGAATTCAGGTTTCCAGCCCGGCTTCTTATTCAAGGGCATTACCGATACCGAAACCCTGCATCAGGCCGTGACAGCCTGTGCATCGTCTTCCGAAGACGGCTTGGCTTATGTCCAAACAGATATGCGGGCGCACATGAATCCGATGCGTCGCCAGGTTTTAGCAAAAGTTGCCACGAAATTGGGCCAGCGCCTGGCTACCCTTTGTCCTCGGTGCTCTACCCCGGGATGGGGGCTGGTCGATCTCATTAGAGGACTGCCGTGTGAGTGGTGCGGCGGGGAAACTTTGCTCACACACTTAGAAGTTTACGGATGCCCCGGTTGCGGGTATAAGGAAAATCAACCAAGACACGACGGGCTGCATTTCGCTTCTGCCGCCCATTGCCCACGGTGCAATCCATAAACGGCAGAAAAGTAACCGAGAGAACATGCCCAGAAAGCACTATAAGGCCTACCAGCAAAAGCTCCTAATAGGCCGCGATAAAAAAACATTGCCACAAGAAAGGACCAAAAGCATGATGATGAAAGCCGCCGACGGTGCAACGACCAATATATCCACTCACAACGCGAGTCGTTTCGGATCAAATTCCCGTTTGGGTGCTGTTCCCCGTTCCCTCATAATCGGCGGATTGCGGCCAGACTATGAAATGATCGTTGAAGAACAACTGGGATGCTTGCATCAAGCGCTGTGGCTTCGCTGCGAAAACGGACTGTTGTGGGATCCCTATGGTTCTTTCATGCGCACCATGTTGATCAGCCTAAAGCGTTATCCTCAGATAAGAACTATTTACGTAGTGGCTGAATCCCGGGACCGGCAAGATGCACCGGCTCAAGATGCTGAACTCATCGACCTCAGTGCTAAACTCTCCCAGGACACCGGGAATACGATCCGCTTTCTATTACAACAATACTATGGAATCGATCCTGAAGAGTGGCTGCGTTCCGACGACTCTAAGGCGTCCGTTTATATCCGGGACACCCTCCGGGTCATACGTGAACATCCCTTGCTCCCTCGAGATATCACTGTCCGTGGGTTTCTCATCAAAGAACCAGGCATCCTATTCCACCCTGTTGGAGAGTGAGATATGAGCACAAAACCAATGAAGCGCGGGATATGGTGGTTTAAATTCCAGATAGGGCAAGCCTCCTTATTGCGCTTGCGATCTTGTTCCACCCACGCGCGTGCTCCCCCCTCTTTTTTGGATCTGCAGGCCAGAGGCCGCAATTCAACAATTTTTCGGGGACGCATATTTCGCCCGGCATTTTCATTCATTTCCTAATCATGTCTCACAGATAAATCATGGGAGGTTTGGTCGTGACGATATTTTACATGGTCCGCCACGGAGAAACCGAGTGGAGTCGTGATGGAAACCGATACTGCGGACGTAGCGATATTCCATTGACTGAAATGGGAACCTTGCAGGCTACACTCTTAGCAGCCTTACTCCATAAAATCCCTTTCGATGCTGCAGTGGTGTCTCCCTTAACACGGGCCCGAAACACGGCTATACCCATCGTAAAAAGGTTGGGGATTGACATGCAGGTCGATCCCAGATTGCAAGAGATAGACTTTGGTGACTGGGAAGGATTGACTCCACCGGAAATTGAAGCCCGCTTTCCCCGGCAATGGGCTGAATGGACGCATGATCCTCTCAAAACCCCAGCCGGAAGGAGCGGAGAAACCGCAAAGGAAGTTTTCGAACGCATGACAGAGGTTCTCAGTGAGTATCAGCACTGCCAAAATGTTTTGATTGTTTCCCACACCACAGCTATGCGTTTGGTTATGGCAGGCACTCTGGGCATGCCCTTCAGACATTACCGCAAGCTTGAAATTAATACCGGTGATGTTTATGTGTTGAATATGACTAACATGGCTGAGATCAAATGGAGAGCTCTGAACTGGCTGACAAGCCCACTGGGCGTCCCGTTATAGCCCGACACGATAATAAGAGGAAAAAGAATCGGAGTTCAGTCATTGAATTGCAAAACACGGAAACAGAGCAGGCATCTCGCATGTCGGCTCTTTCCTTAATTCACCGGTTTTTCTCTTTCTCGTTAGTAACGGTCTATCATGCCCTTGGTGGGTTTTTCGATCTCTCTTCAGCCGGTATATGCGAACAGTTCCAGAAGATCTGATGGCCCCCTTTGTTGTTGAGGATGGTGTATGAGACGCTTAGCATGAATTGCGTAACGATTTTGGCGGGCGTCCCGGAAGAGTCATATGGCCGGATTCCTCCAAATCATCCACTCTACGCTGCGGTACGTTCAGTCATCCTCACCCTCCCCGCAATATCTCTGGCCATCATGCGTCTGCCATTGCTGGCCGGGCGTAAGAACATTGGAGAGGGATTAATCACAAAAGCCCGCGCCCCCATTGTCATCGTTCTCTGTGCACTATATGGCAGGAATTTCATGCTCAAGCAACCAACAGACCACGTCTGCACTTAAGTCACAAGAAAATATAAGGTTCTCCGCTATCAGTTCCCTCACGCAATGGCCCCGGGTGAGGGAGGGATTGCCGGATCAGCGCCATAAAAAAGTTTCCCGGTTCGTTGCATCCTCTTGGTAGGCAGTGTATAATCACATACGACATATATTTCATGAATGCTGTGACATGTATTTGAGGGCATCCCCCTGTGTTTGTTGCTTTCATGCCGACCCACACGGCAATCCCGGTGGCATTTGGCGAAGACTTGGAACCACAAAACTTGACGAAGAAAGGCGGCAATGCTATGCCAGTGCAGCTCAGCACGCTGAGTGCAATCCTGATGCTTATTCTACCATGGCCCCTGCTTCTCCCAATTCTTCTCGGAGCAAATTGGGCCAACCGCCATTCGCGGTTAATCAAAAAATTGACCATAGGCTCAGCCTGGTTCGCCCTGGGGGACGGTATTGTGATTACGGCCATATCTCTCACTGGGCAACAGGACTCCAAAACATTCTTTGAGCTGCCGTTACCATGGCACTTGGCCCAATTTGCCCTTAACGAGGATGTCAACAGCCTGAGCGTGGTAATGATGTTGTTAGTGGCTTTGGTTGGACTCATCGTCTCACGATACGCCTTAACGTATATGGAGGGCGATCCGCATGAAGGAAGTTTTCATTACTGGCTCTCTATAACATTGGGCTCGTTTTTAACAGTCATTACCGCCGGCAATGTGTGGGAATTCTTTGTTTTTTGGGTGGCAACCAGTCTGTTCCTGCATCACTTGCTGGCTTTTTACCCTGAGCGTCCTCTCGCCCTCTTAGCTGCCCGTAAAAAATATATTCTTCACCGCATTGCCGATCTCAGTCTGTTCATAGCGCTGCTGCTGGTTGTACATACCCTGCATACCGCGGACTTTAATCACATCATGGTGTCCATCGCCAGCATTAAGGGGGGACTCCCCAATACCCTGCAATTCGCCGCAGCTCTTGTTCTTCTCAGTGCGGTCCTTAAAAGCGCCCAAGTGCCCCTTCATGGGTGGCTCATCCAAGTTATGGAGGCGCCAACGCCGGTCTCGGCGTTGCTGCACGCCGGCATCATTTATACCGGCACGTTTCTGCTCATGCGGATGGTTCCCCTCATGTCGCGAGTCCCTTGGACGGGAGATCTGCTCATAGTCATTGGACTCATTTCCATCGCCACGGCTTCGCTTATGATGATGACCTCAACCAACATCAAGGGATCGCTCGCCTATTCAACGTCCGCGCAGATGGGATTTATGCTGATGGAATTGGGTCTTGGTCTCTACGCTCTGGCATTACTGCACATTGTTTCACACTCTGTTTACAAGGCTCACGCCTTTCTGTCGTCCGGTAGTATCGTCGAATATTTCCGCTGGCCGGTGATGCCCGCCGGGCCTTCTTCTGCACCACTTGGCAAAATCACCCTTAGCTTGGTTTTGGGGGCAATCACTGTGATGGTGACGGGATGGCTGCTTAAAGTTCCGCTCCTTGGGGATCTCCCTATCACAGTCATGGGCATAATTCTGGCGGTGGCGCTCTCTCATTTGATTTCCTCCGCCATAAGCCAGGTCAAATCCAGCATGCTGCCGTTCTTATGGATCTCCATAGGCATTAGTGCATTGGTGGCCACCCTTTATTTCCTTCTGGGCTCCTGGTTTATGGCACTCTTTGCCCCGGTATTGCCGGAACCTCTTTCGCCCACAGGAGTGGTGCAAGATGCGCTGCTCGGGTTGATTGTGATGGTATTTGTAGCTCTGTTGCTGATTCAACAGATGTTACCCAGACTCCTTAAGCAGCCTGTATGGCACGCCATCTTCGTCCATCTGTACAATGATCTCTATGTCGATATGATCTTCAGCCGCTGGATTCAAAAATTCTCCCCCCCTTACAAGGATGTCTCAGCGCCCCAAAACCATGAATCTGAACCCTCATTACGGGAGGTCACATCATTATGAAAGTCATGCATCTTACCGAATCCGAAATGCTGGACAAGGCCCAATCAGCCTGTCGGCGAATAGCCCCGTTATGGCCTCTCAAAAACTTTGTGGCGGTAAATCCCTACATGGGGTTCAGTGATCGGCCCTTTTGGCAGGCTCATGAAACCTTGAATCGTCTCACCGGAACGGGGCTCTCAATGCCGAGAGCCTATTATTACGAGCAAATTGTGCAAGGGCGGATCACACGGGAGGATTTGGCGGATGCGCTCGAAGAATTGGGCAGTTCCTGGAACATGAACCAATTTGAGCACATTCTCTCCCAAGATCCTCCTTTTTTGGGGGGAGCCTGTGTCAATCTCATGACGGATATTCTGAATAAGAAATCCAAAAATCAAGACTGGTCAAGCTTCGTGGCCGAGCGCATCAGCAGATACTGTGCCGCTTATTTCGATGAGGGCCAATCCTTATGGCCGCTGCCGTGGAAGGATACCTCACTTTACCGGGGATTCAGAGAATTTATGCGTTTTGATAAGACGCCCGAGGTCATGGGTTTTCGAAATCTCGGCAAAGTCATGTTAACATTTCCCGGCACTGCCCCCGATCTCATTGTCTTCGCCTTGCGAGAATTGCAAGTGCCCAGTGAGGCCATAGACGACTATCTCCATGCGGCTTTATTGAGTGTTGGCGGCTGGGCAGGATGGACGCGTTACTTGGACTACCAGGCTGAACTTCAGGGCGGCCAACATGATGTCACCCAAGATTTATTGGCCATCCGTCTTGCCTGGGACCTGGCATTCTATCACATTTTTGGTTCTGAGCCGGTTAAGGAGGAGTGGTTCAAATCTTGGGAACTTGCCCTAAAACCTTGGAACCAGCCCAACATCCGGCTTGAGGTTGATGCCGTATTGCACAGTGCGTTCGAGATCGGTTATCAGAAACAACTGATAGCGGCAATATCCGACTTGGGGAACTCCGTCTCACCGAGTCCCCGCACAGATGTCCAGGCGGTTTTTTGCATTGATGTGCGATCAGAAGTTTACCGCCGTGCCTTGGAAATGGTTGCCCCTTCAGTGGAAACTCGGGGTTTTGCCGGATTTTTCGGCATTCTGATGGAATATCTGCCTCTCGGGTCTCTTCAGGGCAACCGCCATCATCCCGTTTTGTTCAATCCCTCCTACCGCATCCAAGAAGGGATAGATAACGCGGACAGCCAAGCCATGGGCAAAGTAATCCGAAAAAGACACATTCACTTACGCACGATGAAAGCCTGGAAAATCTTTAAAACCTCTGCTTCATCATGTTTCGCATTCGTCGAAGCAACAGGCGTGTTATCGGCTCCGAAACTCATTTTAGACGGCATGGGATGGACCCGCCCTGTTCCCTCTCCAAAAAGAGCAGGCCTTCAGGCGGGGATCCGTCAGCAATTAGCGCCCGTTCTTTCGGCCAATCAGCAATCTTCTCTCTCAAAGTTCGCAGAACCAAACGGAATTCCGGAAGAAGAACGCCCTAAGGCGGCTGAGTTTGTTTTACGCAACATGGGACTGACCCGCGACTTTTCCCGCCTCATTGTCTTTGTCGGCCACGCCAGCACCACAGTCAACAATCCCCAGGCCACGGCTTTGGATTGCGGTGCGTGCGGCGGTCAGTCCGGAGAGGCCAGTGCACGGCTGGCCGCGGCCTTGCTTAATGATCCCGCCACCCGGCGTAATCTGGTGCACCGAGGCATTATAATTCCCGACGACACCTATTTCATGGCAGCACTCCATGACACCACAACGGATGAGATGAAGCTGTTTGATGACGAGCTTCCTCCCTCCCATGAAGAGGAGGTGGCGCAATTCCGTCAGTGGACTGCGTCTGCCAGCCAAATTGCCCGCATGGAGAAAGCCGCGTCTTTGGGTGTTGCGGACATGCCTAACCGCAGTGTTCATAGCACCATGAAGCGGCGTATTCACGACTGGGCTCAAGTTCGTCCGGAATGGGCCTTGGCTGGCAATGCCGCGTTTATCGCCGCTCCGCGTGCTCGCACCAAACATTGTAACTTCTCGGGCCGAGTTTTTTTGCATGACTATGACTGGCATCAGGACGAGGGTTTTTCCACCCTTGAACTGATTATGACAGCACCTTTGATTGTGGCTCAGTGGATCAATATGCAGTACTACGGGTCGGTTGTGGATAATCAGCGTTTTGGCA
The DNA here is from genome assembly GCA_021841025.1 of Bacillota bacterium. Taxonomy (GTDB): domain Bacteria; phylum Bacillota; class Sulfobacillia; order Sulfobacillales; family Sulfobacillaceae; genus Sulfobacillus. The sequence continues at coordinate 7,712 of JAKBWA010000115.1, forward strand.
GCGGAAACAAAGTGCTGCACAATGTTGTGGGCGGAGCAATCGGTGTGCTCGAAGGCATGGGCGGAGATCTTCGGGTGGGGCTGGCCATGCAGTCCCTGCACAATGGCAAGGGATGGATGCATGAACCACTACGGTTAAACGTTGTGATCGAAGCTCCGTCTAGCGCCATCGACGAGGTGATTGCAAATCACCGACAAGTACGGGACTTAGTCGACAATAACTGGATTCACCTCTTTCGGTTTGATGATGGCCATATCCACCGGCGGGTTGCCCACAAAAAATGGAAGGAATTCCAGCGGACACGCTGAAGGTTTCTTCAAAAAGCGTGAGAACAAATCACTAAGTTTTATGCATGGATCGTCTAGCATGGAACAAGCCCACTCCCACACGAGACACGCTGAACTCATCAAAAAAGTGCTTGATGTCGATGGCGAAGGGCGTCTCCCCCGCATCAGCTGCCCAACAAACACAGAAAGCTTTGAAAGGTTCACCCAGCCCTGGCGCAGGGGTCGCTAGTCTTCGGTGCAATTCGAATAGCGTAACGGGTACGGCGAAATATTCAGCCACCCCTGTCCCCTCGCCGGTTGGTTTTAAGTTACCCCGCCAAGCGCCGTTGTCCTCGGACAAAACGGACTTCGAGACTGCCGATAAGGTGGCCTCCAGACAAATCCACCTCTCCTTCCGCCAAGGGCACGCCTTTAGGCGAAATTTTGGGTTGGTCCCCGTCAGAGATTGACGGTCGGAACTTGTGTTATACTTCTGCAAGTTCATAACCGATAAGTTATTACTGTTGCTGGCTTTTGAGCATCGGCACCCCATAACGGCATCGCGCGAACTCTGTCGCGGCACTCACCCCGCCATGCTGACACCTCGCTAGGTACAATGACCATTATTTCTGCGTTTCAAGCAGCTGACGGCTCAATAATTGATGGCGAGCCACCTCGGCGGACCAGTCAATTCCAGGAATCTTGCCTTGCCAGACGCGTACTTCCCCTCCAATCACCACCACCTCGGCTAGCACGGGCTGGCAAAAAAGAAGCGCCTCCAACGGTGCCATGGCACCACTATGAAAGAGATCGTCAATCCGGAATACTGCTACGTCAGCCGGCAAACCAACCGCCAGTTGTCCAATCTCAGGCCAGCCTAAGGCCTGAGCACCTTGGGTTGTCGCTAAATGCAAGGCTTCTTCCACTGTCATGGCCGCTGCACCTCCAAGTACCCGCGCAAGCAAGAGCGCTTGGCGTGCTTCGGCCAAAAGATGGCTGCCGTCGTTGGAAGCGGATCCGTCTACTCCAAGGGCCACCGTATTCCCTGCATCCAAAAATGAACGGATGGGTGCAATCCCTGATCCCAATCGCATATTGGATGTCGGACAATGGCTTATAGCCACGTTGCGTTGACCCAATAGGTCAATGACTTCCTTATTGGCATGCACGGCATGAGCAAACCACGTCCGATCTTGAAGCCATCCCCATTCGTCAAACAACGCAAGTTCTGTTGTGCCATAGACATTTTGCACCCATTGACGCTCGTCTAAGGTTTCCCAGCCATGAGTATGCAAACGAACATCAAGAGTTTCCGCCAGCCGAGCGGTCTCTTTCATGAATCGGGCGGATACCGCCGGCAGGGATACGGGTGAAAGAGCGACTTTGATTTGGGCGAGCGGGGAAGGATCATGATGCCGATTGACCAGATCTTGCATATTTTGCAGGACTGTGTCTTCGTCTTCAATGAGATTTGACGGGCCGCGGCCGCCATGGTCCCAGCCCCTGGTCATTGCTCCGCGGGTGACATAAAGTCGTATGCCAAGCCGCTTCGCAGCCTCAATGGTGGCCTCGAAAAATCTCATCGAGTCTTGTCCTTCGGGGACGATATATAAATGATCCGACGTTGTTGTGCAGCCTGACAGCATCAATTCCGCCAGGCCGATGAGCGCTGATTGGTAAATGGCTTCTGGGTTGAGATGCCCCCACAGAGGAAATAAGGACTGAAGCCAGGCAAAAAGCCCCTGATTGGGAGCGTATCCGCGGGTGAGAGTCTGAAACAAGTGATGATGGCTATTGACAAGTCCAGGGAGGGCTAATGTGCCGTGCATGTCCCAGCGCGAGCCCCCACAATTTGGGGGCTCGCCCGTTCCCATGGCTAAGACTGTACCGCCGCCTTCAGACCCCTGCATAATCAGATACGCGTCTTGAAGCGGGGCCGAGGTCATCGGATACAACCAGTCAAAATGTGCCAGCGTCAACATGCGTTACCCTCCTCGGTGTAGTTGACCCTCACGCTCGGACCCGCATCAAGAACTCATCTCTTGCGGGTCTTTTGGATGAATGGGCCGGTGACAATGTGTTAACAGCATCGGACACTTCATTAGTCCTAGACCACCAATCCCCTGTATTTGAGATCCATCGACCAACCTTCCTGTAGCCAACGCGTGAGGACTTGCCCTTTATTCGGCATCACCGCGATGATATGGGAGATCAATCCTTGCGAAGACGGTTCGAAGATGTTGTCATCTCTTTGTCAACAATTCGCGACGATTAAAGTCGTTGGCAATTTCATGAAAGGTGTGCCATTGAACCCCTTCGTGACGGTTAATGTATTCGATAAGACGCTCGTGCATCAACAGCACTTGCGGCCGGCCACTAACATCGGGATGAACCGTCATCGTAAACACCGCGTAATCGTACTCACGATAAATCCAATCAAATTGATCCTTCCACATTTGTTCAATATCACGGGGATTCGTAAATCCATAACTGTTGGGCGAGTTTTTGATAAACATCATAGGCGGCAAATCATCTAAGTACCAATTGGCGGGAATTTCAATCAAATCGGTCTCGTGTCCGCGAACCAAGGGTTTCATCCATTCCTGTGCGGATTTCGCGTAGTCGATTTTAGTCCACGTATCGCCTACCCGAATCCGGTATGGCAAGCAATCATGATGCATCAAGCTATGATCATACTGCATTCCGTATTTGATCAAAAGCTCATGGGTGACATGAGAAAATTCCCACCATGGTGCAACATAACCTGTTGGCCGTTTCCCGGAAAGATTCTCAATGAGCTCAATGGACCGCACCAACACGGCCTCTTCTTGTTCCGGCGCCATGGCAATCGGATTTTCGTGCGAATATCCATGTGCGCCAATTTCATGACCGTCTGCGGCAACTTGGCGAATCTGGTCCGGAAACGTTTCAAGCGAATGCCCGGGAACAAACCAGGTTGTTTTTAGCCCGTGTTGGCGAAAAAGCTTCAACAGCCGAGGAACTCCGACTTCCCCTGCAAACAGTCCGCGGGAAATATCATCGGGTGAATCTTCGCCAGCATAAGATCCCAACCACCCCGCCACGGCATCAACGTCCACTCCATAAGCGACCATAATCTCTTTCTTTGCCATATCCGTCTGTCCCCTCCTCATAGAATACTCAATGGCCATTGGCCACCGTGCAAAGGTGAATTGCGCCAGATCCTCTGACACTGGGCTAATCACGGCGCCGCGGCATCACGAAAATCCCCATCCACATTCACTTTGGCCATCACTTCACGACTCGTCCGCTCCTGCGCCGGGTTCGGCGACCGGGGCCATATGCCATCCTCATCCGTCACGTTTATCCCCCCTCCTTTAGGCCCGTTCTGTTGAGGGCACGATACTTTGGCGGCACACTACGACGCCGCTTTTCTCACATTCGAATCTCATGACCGGCCATAGTTGCCTGCTGCGAACCATCTTTTGGGCAATTGATGAGGAGAAAACTCTGCATTTACATCAATTTGGCGCCGGCAGATAACTTCAAAGCTCCCACAAATTCCGGAATGATGGAGAGAATTAATCCCGCCGCAATGGGTGTCCAAGATGCCTCCCATGTTCTCGGCACAGTTCATAGTGCCACACTAAATTCCCATCATCTCAGTCAGTAGGAATGAACGCGATACTCCAATAGATCCCGGCCCATCGCCAGCACAAGAAGACAATAGCCCACCACGTCACGACACGCCGCGCTGGCGGTTCCATTGACCTTAAGATCATCATTGGCGCCAGCCTCTACCCCAAACAGCTTGTAACATAATGGGAGATGGCCTCCACGGCGGTGCCAGGTAACAGCTAGGATCCCCAACCCAAAATAATGAGCACCGACGAGCCCGAGAACGTAAGCGGAATGCCGCCATCTTGATTAAATAGATCCGAACCCATGTGATAGGCCGTAAAATACTGCGTGCAATCCTAGCCATTCGATGCCCATGGTCCAAGACGAAGAAAACGGAAAATACCGAATCAAGTGTTCGCGGGACAGCCGGCGAATAAGCCATTCGGCAACAAACCTAAAATATTGGCAAGATGCCCTCACGGCGAAGAATCATTCGTCACGCCCGGTCCATCCAAGGGAAACACTCCTCACCATACCTCCGAGAGCCCCTCCCCTGCACTGCCCTCGGCAAAAGCCACAAGGCGTCGCCGTGGCAATGTTCCAGCATGAGACAAACAGCATCCAATTTCTGCAGACGTTTCCGGGTCCTTTTATCAAGACTCCAGCCAAACGGCAGACACACCACCACAGATCATCACAAACTCCGGCCCTTTTCTGAAACTGGGATGAATTCAAGTGTTTTCCTTATTCCGAGCGATATTGCGAGAATCGAGAATGAAGGACTTCTGTGGTTGAAAATTTGAAACGGATTTGGGGAAGGACACATATCGTGCGGTTTTAGCACGAATAAATCGTCATGGTTGGTCTCGTGATTGGCCTCGGTGGAGCTACGCCCCCTTTCTTGACGTTTGCTGACAAAGCCAGTGACGAGTGGACAACTCCACCAACTTTGGACATCCTCGTTAAGTAAGAACAAGCCAAACCATAACACATCTCATAAATGTTCCTCCAAAAGACGTTGTTTCTGACACTAATTATCAATATATGTACGATATGTTCCTTACTTACGGTATAATGCTAACACAAACTGACCTAAAATCATTGTATGCTTACACAAATGCAGAATTAGATAGAGACCAGTTATCCTAAATCCCTCGGAGGCAATCTATGACCGTTCAGGAAATGTTACAACTCATTCCTTCATCGCTGGTTAAAGTCGCATCAGGGCTTGGCGGCTTGCAACGAGAAGTCACCCAGATCGGAATCATGGACGCGCCTGACATTGCTGAGTGGGTTAAACCGGGAGAATTTCTTGTAACAACCGGTTATGCGCTGCATGGCGATGTTTCTGCATTCTGCCGACTCGTATCCCGACTGTCCGCTGCCAACTGTTCGGGATTTGGCCTTAAGATTCACCGCTATTGGGACGAATTCCCACAAGAAGTGATGAGTCTCGGCAAAGAATTGAATTTCCCCTTAATTGAAATCTCTCCCACCGTTAAAATTGCCGACATTGTGGATTCGATGCAGTATGCACAAAAATCCGGGGGCCAGGGGGTCTATCTCGGCGGATCCCTCTCCCTCCCGGAGTTCCTTCTGCGCTTGCGCAACGGCCATCTTTCCAGCGCGCAAATTCGCTTTTGGGCACAGGAATTTCGCATCAGCCTCAACAGTCGCATTGTGGCCTTCGAACTCAAGGGCGAATCCGTCAATGCTCCCGAGGTTGCCGCTCAATTGGCTCAAGTCTTCGGATGGAACTACATTTTTCACAAGGCCATGGAACATGCAACGCTTTCCATAGGCTTCATATCATTACGGGAAGGCACCACAGTCGACGACTTGAAAGATCGCGGTGTCCACTGGTACGGTAGCCACATGTACCTAGGCACCGAGGAAGCGACACTGTTCGAATATAGCGTCAGTGCGAGAAAGGCCGAGATGACACGATATCTCGGTAACGCGCTCATGCCCCAGGCGCATTTCGTCATGTATCAAGACATCGCACCCCTCGCCATATTGCACGCAGGTCTGGATATGGAACGTGCCAATAGTATCATTGAGCGAACGATCCTCCCCATTGCGCACTACGATCAAGTTCATAATAGCGAGTGGCTTCCCACCCTCAGCGCGTATTTCGATAACGCGAAAAGCGCTCATTTGGCTGCCCGAGTCCTCAATACTCATAAAAACACCGTAATCTACCGAATCAATCGATTAGAGGAGCATTTCGGCATCAATCTCGAAGATATGGCGACCACCTTCAAACTATATCTCGGCCTGATGCTTTATCGCCTCCAACATTTAACGATGGATTAAGTCCAGCCGTCCATGCGTCCAGCGGCATTCCGTCACCACGTTGATAACCTAACACGCTCCATTGAAATAAGGCGGGTTTCTGCACATGAACCGGAGATATCGCTGGACCGTGTGAGTTGGGTGCGAAAATTTTGGATGAACATCAGACGCAAGAAAAACGTTGCCAGTGGGCCAAGAGGCCGCTTGCCCGCGCATTCCCCCTAAGATATCGCCGAACAAGGGGCATGCGCGGGCACTGTGTTCAAATCTTGCTACCATCCAGACCAGAGAGTTCGCCCCAAATTTTTTCGGCTGTAATCGGTAGCGAGCGAACACGGCAAGACGGACCTAAGGCGTTGGCTACAGCATTGGCAATCGCAGGAGCAACCGGCGCAATCGCCGGTTCCCCGATTCCCCGCGCATGAAAAGGTCCCTTGCCTTCGTGCGACTCGAGAATGATGGCGGTAATATCGGGCATCTGTTCTGCCGTGGGCGCCATGTATTGGCTAAATAAGGCCGTCACACACTGGCCATCTTGGTAGAGCACCTCTTCTGACAAGGCATAACCCAGTCCTTGCACGACGCCTCCATGAATTTGTCCTTCTACGCTTAAAGGATTAATGGCCACTCCGACATCATGACTGGCGACATATCGTAATACCTTTACCGTTCCCGTTTGCACATCCACTTCCACCAACGCGCCATGACATCCAAAGGTAAAATCGGGAAATGTTTTGACGGCACGGCCCTCTTTGTTGTCGTATCCCTCACCACTTTGGGCATGAAAGGTGGTATGCACACTCAACGGGTAGTGCAAAGCATTGGCGGCTTCATAAACGGCGGATCGTGATATCCTAAGCCCTGAAGGGGAGTAAGCCATACCCTCCTCGTCCCACTGCCACCCTTCATCCCCCCATGCCGTCTTCAGCACATGATCAATTTTCTCTTGAAGTTCTTGTGCCGCTTTAACCACCGCGTTCCCCGACATGTACAGCTGGCGCGTCGCGAATGTTCCCCCTGCTAATGGCGTGAGCGCACTGTCGCCGTAATAGGCGCGCACCGCCTCTAATGGCACGTGCAGAATTTCAGCAGCAATTTGACACAAGGAGGCCGCTTGTCCTCCGCCGATATCGGGGACACCCGTGCGCAGAATCACGCTACCATCCGATTCGAGATTAAGCCAGCAGGAAGCATGGTCTTGAAACCACACCGTGCGGCCATAAGGTTGCATGGTGCAGGCAATGCCGATTCCGATGCGTTTAGAGCCGTCATCCGTAACGGGTGCTTCTCCGAGTTCGTTTAGCACCTTATCCAGCGTTTCGTTCAACCACACCGCCGTGTCCTGAATTTCGCCTGTCGCTAAAGTGTCCCCCTTTTTGATAAAATGACGCCGTCTGAACCCCACGGAGTCGATTCCCAATTTTTGAGCCATCTCCTCCATAATTTGCTCGTAGCCAAAAGCCATTTGCATCGCGCCAAATCCCCGAAAAGCACTGGTTGGTACGTTGTGTGTGTACACCGCCCGGGAGGTAACGTCAACGTGATCGATATGATAAGGGCCGGTGGCAACAACAGCCGCCGCAAACAAAACGCGTGGAGATAACAGGGCATAGGCTCCCGCATCTCCGGTGACATCGACTTTCATGGCAACAACATCCCCGCAGGGCTTGGCCCAGAGATCATAAGTCATCACAAAGGGATGCCGTTTGGGCCGGGCCTGTAGCGATTCTTGACGTGACCACACCATCTTGACCGGTTTTTTGGTGATCCAGGCGGCAATAGCCAAATAGGGTTCTACTGTCATGTCTTCTTTTCCGCCAAAACCCCCTCCCACATAGGGGCAAATGATCCGCACCCGGTTTTCGGAAATATTGAGCATCCGGGCAATATTCCGGTAATGTTCCACCACTTGAGTGGCACAGCGTAATGTCACAATGCCGTCGTTATCGACCCACCCGACCCCTGACTCCGGTTCCAAGTAGAGATGATCGACGAATTGTGTGCGGTAGGTTCTGGAGATGTGGACTAGATTGGGATCTTGAATGGCAACTTGGGTATTTCCTTTATGCACGTTCCACTGCACCACTGTATTGCCACCGGGATGCACTAAAATGGCATCATCTTTCAACGCATCCAAAGGATTATGAATGGAGGGCAAAGGTTCATACTCGACCCCGATGGCCCGCGCCCCTTTTTCAGCGGCTTCCGGTGTCTTTGCGATTACCAGGCAAATGGGTTCTCCGGCATATCTTACCTCATCATCCTGAAAAACCTTGTGCTGCGCAACCTTCTCACCGAGTCCGCTCGGGTCATCATAAAACTGGTTGACGGGGACGTCTTTCGCTTCAATGATCCTGACCACCCCGGGAACGTGACGAGCGTCTTGGCTACTCAATTTCTTGATTTTGGCATGAGAATAGAGTGCACGCACCAATTTCCCGTACAGCATGCCGGGCATGACCCAATCCGCACTATAGAGCACCTCGCCGGCAACTTTCTTGCGTACATCCTCCCGGATTACCCCTTTGCCAATGACTGAAAGTTGAGGGGTTAGGACATCGTTGGCCATATTGCCATCGCCTCCTCTACGGCATCAACAATGTGGTGATAGCCGGTACATCGGCACAGATGGCCTGACAAGGCCTCTCGAATTTCTTGGCGGGTGAGTTTTTCTCCACGCTGAACCAAGGCAAAACAACTCGCCAGCAAGCCTGGCGTGCAAAACCCGCATTGCGCACCTTCATGGGCCGCAAACCGGTCTTTCAACAAAGCCCACGCACCAGGTGGGTCCGGCGCTTTCACGCTCATAATGTCGGTACCATCCACACTCGCACAAAGTGTGATACAAGAAGCCAACGGATTGCCATCGACCAACACCACACAGGATCCGCATGCCCCTTCGCCGCATCCATATTTGACTTCCATCGCTCCCAACTTATCGCGTAACACAGCCAGCAAGGTTTCATGTCCCGCGATATCACAAATGGCCCTCTCATCGTTGAACTGAAACTCCACTTGCATCATGTCCTCTCCCCTTCAGATTTCCCTATTGACTTTGCCGCCGTCTCCCCAGCATTGGACATCTCATCAAATGCTTGATGAAGCGCCTTTTCGACCAAAATGCCCGCCAGGTGCCGGCGATAGGATGCTCCCGCCAGAACATCTGAAGGAGGGTCGACTGCCGCTTCAACAGCATGTTTAATATGTTCGACGAGGCCATGTGACGGATATTCCTGACACATGTCCCTGGAAATGCTCGGGAAGGTGCGTGGTACATCCGATACGCCACTGATGGCGATATCGGCCTGGGCAATGCGGTCGCGATCCCACCCTACCGAGAGGGCAGTGGCCACCAGGGCATAATCTCCCGGACGCCTGGACACCTCAGTGAAGCCGTAAGTGGCCTTTTCGGGCAAGGAAATTTCCACGGCCGTAATCAGTTCATCGTCTGACAGCGCTGTCATCATCGGACCCAAGAGATAGTCGTGAAAAGGAAGTTGGCGCTCCTCTTTTGCGGACGCCAGGATGAGCTGGGGGTCCAAGAGAGTCATTACCAAAATCCATTCCGCCAACGGATCGGCATGGGCGATACTGCCGCCTAAAGTTCCTCTCCGGCGTATGCGCGGATGACCGATAAAAGCCGCAGCTTGCGAAAACAACGGGCACCGTCCTCCCAAAAGGCTCGAATGAGACAGTTCATCATGAGTCCACAAAGCTCCCAGACGAAGGCGGTCTTGTTGGGATTGAACAAACTTTAAGGCGGACGCAACGTGCTGGAGATCCACCACACCTTTAATCTCAGCGACATGCAAATTGAGTAAAGGCACGAGACTCTGCCCGCCCGCCAAAAACTTCATGCCATCACCTTGAGCTAAAACCAACGCCTCTTCGAGCGTGTTGGGACGGAAATAATCGAAAGGATAGGGATACAAACCAAACACCTCACAGTGCATCAAATTTTCTCATGAATCACCCAAACGCTCGGTCCTTTTTGGCCGGCAAACTGTTGCCAGCCCAGGGCTAAATCCTGGGGCGAACAAGGGAGAGCAGATTCCAAAACGAAACAGGATAATCCCTTTAAAATAGAGGGCCAATGAATCGGAGGCTGGCGGATGTCCAGCAGTTCATGGGCCTTGGCGTTATCACGAATCTGGTCTTTGAGAATCTGGTACCCGTGGTTATCGTAAATCAACACCCGCACCGGTAATTGATAGTGAGCCGCAGTCCACAAGGCATAAAGACCAAAGAGAGCGCTGCCGTCGCCGACAATTGCCATCACCGGCTTAGAGTTTTGAAAACACATTCCGACTGCCGCCCCAATGCCCCAGCCCAGTGATCCTCCGGCCTGTGCATAATAAGTGGCAGGATACTGGCGCTGAAGATGGCGCAAAAGAGCACTTTGGGCGGATATGCTCTCATCCACCACGATCATGTCAGGCGGAATCAAAGACGCTAGAGAGCGCCAAAATTCTTCACCCACGTGATTGGTCTCAAGTCGCCGGGGTCTCTCCCCGGCCTCTACTGGGGCTGTGGGTTCATGCTTGATGGCATCAGGGAGGCGGTTTGCCACGGAAAAGATAAAGGAATCCAGCGGTGCCAGAATACTGGCGGTGCCGGGAGCATAGTGAAAATAGCGCACGTCACTGTCTATTTGGATAATGGAGGCTTGATCCCACCACGGCAAGTGATCCTCCCCTCGGGTAAAGACGCGAAACATTTCCGTACCCAATCCCACGACATAATGGTAAGGCGACAAGCACCGGCTTAAATCCCTCTCGGCACGCGGCAAGCGTCCTTTATAGCAGGCATCATCCCAGGGCAAGAAGCTCAGTTGCGTTGCAAAGGGTTCACCGAAAACATCGCAATGTCCATAATGTGCAATCCAGGACAGTGCCGGCAATACTTCAGGATTTTGCACCGCCCGGTCTCCAACCACTAGTGCTTTGGGTGAAGGCTTTGCTAATAGGGAGAGAAACTCCCGGGTAATCTCCTCACTGGGCGCGTTCTCCATTTTCACCGGAACAACAGGAGCAAGCCATAACGCATCCTCATCGCCGGGAACCGGTTGTGACAAAATATTCATGGGCACAATCAAGGCCACAGGCCCGGATGGTTCAACCTGCAGGCGCGCCCATGCCTGTCTCATCGATCGCAGCATGTGATCAGGCTCCGTAATGTCCCAGACATCCAGAACTAAGGGACTTATCAAATCTTTCAGCGGAGCCCCGAGAAAGGGGCGCTCGTACCTCAGCCGGGTATCTTGCTGTCCGATCAATAACAATAACGGACTGTGGCTGAATGCGGCATTGTAAATCATGGCTTCGGCATTGCCTAATCCCGGAGCCGCATGTAAAGACACGACTTGGATTTTCCGACTTAGACGGGCCAATCCATCAGCCATGGCACAGACTGCTGTTTCATGAATTCCCACGACGTACTCAATTTCCGATTGCCTCGCCAACGCCTCCACAAGGGGTAATTCGGTCGTACCCGGATTTCCGAAAATTCGGGTTATCCCCTGTCTTCTTAGCCACATCAGCAGATAGTCGGCATAACTAACCATAATATTCATCTCGCGTGATGTGGTCCCATAAGCTGCCATCGACCCGCCCCGGCCCTAAAAATCCCCCATCTATAGCCACACAGGCCGTGTCAAAGGTCATATGGCGCAAATCCCTGGGGCGGCCGCCGCCTAGCAGCCACGTCTCTTCGCCCGGTAACATGACCGGCAGTTCTTCACCACCCACATCCGATCGAAATCGGTCTTGGAGTTTTGGCGGAAGATATCCCATGTCTTGCCAAAGTGCCGGCGCATTATGGAGTATCCGCCCGCCAAATCCCAGCACTTCACACACAAAACTATCGCCGACAATGGGGAGAAAAGGCGACTCAATCGGACGCCCCGGCACAGCCAACGGAGCTGACACCCGCTGCCAATGATCTCCACCATCTTGAGATTTAAAACCCCAGGTAAATCCATTAGCGCCTATGGCCGTAATCCGATTGGCCGAAGCCTTTTGTTCGGCCCAGTATTGAAAATAGATTTGGGTCATCGCCATAAAGATATTGAGGAAGACCATAGGATTGCCCCAAAGCACCTGAAAGAACAGCATTTGATCGGTGAGATTCAAAGTTCCAAGAAGACCTGAGGCCAGAAAGGGGCGCATCAAAAGATTTTGAAACACCAAGGATGCCGCCACAGAGCGCATGTGCAACTCATCACCCATATATAGCGCCTGTTGGATGATGGGCCACAGGGCAATGTCCAGATCATCGAAAAGTTCCGAGAGTACCGGCGCAAAAACCTGGTTGAGCCAATCTTGACGATCCAAGATCGCCGGAGAGACTTCCCCCATGCGCAAACTCGGTCCGCTCCCTTCGTTTAGCGGAGCATACCCCTGGAAATGTGTGAGAGGATCCTCGACGACCCATAATAACATCGACGGCGAAACCCAGCCGACCAAAGGAGCCGCCACATGAAAGTCTTGAGTGGGTAATAACTGCACAGACTGTGTCAGATCGCTCTCATCGTCTGAGCCATATTCCCATGCCATCAGAGCTTTAAGCGTTTTTTGTTGAGCCGGATAAAGAGCCTCCAAAGGGCCAGGCAAAGGAGGGCCGGGATGAAGAAGCCATGGAGTCTCATGGGGCACAACATCTTTCGCCAAGATCACCCCGACAACTTGGGGTGCCAAGTCCTGAGCCCTGATCACACACATCCCTCCTTTCAGACCTCCGCTTCTTTGATGACTGGAGCCCAATAAGGGACTCCTTGACGTATCGTCAATTTGGGTTCAAGCCTCAAAGATGCCGGCACACTCACCCCAAAGCGGTCGCGAAAGAGAAAAGATCCGGATTCAATGCGAAACAAGGTTAAATCAGCTTGATATCCTGCCTCAATACGTCCCAATTCTTCATCCCACCCTAAAATCCTGGCGGGATGATCCGTGACCATCGCAATCAAATCACTCAAAGGTATCCCTAAAGCCAGCAAATGGGATAAGGCGCTAAACAGCCCATAAGTTGCCTGCAAACTGTGAGGTTGATTAAACAAGGCGTGGACGTCGCTGCTAACCAAATCCGGCATGATGCCCTGGTCTAAGACTTTCTGGGCAATATCAAAGGAGAAATGCTCCCCGTATCCCACATCCAGCAACAGTCCGTCTGATATAGCTCGGCGCACAGTCTTGTGTACCTCTCCTGTTGTTTTGACAATGCCGCCTGGATGCCCTGTAAAACAGTGGGTGAGAATATCTCCGGGTTCTAGGTATTCCAGGGCCCCGGGCACGATACTGTCGGGATCCGGCAGCGAAAATCCCTCACAAGGAATCAATCTTCCTGTATGCACATAGCAGGGCACGTTCGCCCGTTTGGCCGCCTCTTTTGCCTTTGCCAGAACATCAAATCCCCACCGGGCCACCCCGCCCATTTCGGCATGGGTTTTGATCCCTTTAATAATATGGGGGTACTTCGCAATCGTTTCGACAACTGCACCCACATCGACCGTCTCTGGCCCATGTAAAGCCGGCAACATACTGCCTTTAATCGTGCCCACCGCACCGATATTCAAATAGGACAAGACACGGGTGGCGCTGGATTTCACCATAAATTCATGGAAGGCCGGAAAAGTTAAATACCCCGCACTTCCTTGGTCGACAACCGTGGTGACCCCTGACCGCACGCCGACATCGTCCGGATAGGTCCCGTAATCGGTAAAATAGGCAAAGCCGTGGACGTGAAAATCGATAAAACCGGGACTTAATATATATCCCTTGCCATCAATTTCTTCCTTCGCTGTTTCCCCCTGCTCTAATGGTCCGACGCGGTGAATCCGTGTGCCCACAATACTGATATCCGTCACCATATCCATCTCATTAGCGGGAGAAAGAACCCGAGCTCCTTTAATCACCAAATCAACCATTACGCTTCGCCCTCTTCCTTGACTTCCTGCCAGGATTCTATCGAAACACGCTGTTTTGCACGCCTTCCGTGATACCACTGCCAGTACAAGACGAATCCCAAAATGGGCCCGACAAAAGCGCTCAAATCCATGCCGCCAAGCAAGTTTTTCGAAATGGGGCTCACCCACAACGTCGAATCCACAAACCAGAAGGCCATGATTCCCGACAAGAGAAAGATGAAAATGGCTGGCCAATTCATGCCGCCTTGGAACCAATACTGGCTTTGCGACGTTTCCATGACTAAACTCGGGGCATCATATTCCCCTTTCGCGGCGAAGTAATGCGCCAGGAACATACCGGTCCAAGGCCCTATGACTAAGACCGCCAAATCCAAGAAGTTCTGAAAGAAGGACAGGAAGGCCGGAGCCAAAAACAGTGCGTACAAGGTAATCGCGACCGCAATTCCACTGTCGAGAAGAGCAGACGTAAACCGGTGAATTTTGGCGCCCATGGCTAGAAAGCTCATAGCAGAACTGTAAGAGTTAAGATAGTTGCCGGTTACAAGACCCGCAATCACCACAAGCAAGAATGGAACCTCGTACCATCCCGGCAAAATTTGCATAATGGCGGTCACAGGGTTGGCAGCATATGCATGAGAATTGACAAGGGTACCGACAATACTGCCGAGACCCAACATAACAATAGCCGCAATACCGGAGCCTAACCAGGTGTAGCCAACAACAGCTTTCCCTGAAGCATGTTTCGGAAGATAGCGGGAATAATCTGACCCGTAATTCGTCCATGACAGCACGGTCGACATGATCCCTACCGACAGACCAAAAATAAAGGTCAAGGTATTGTTCGCTGCCCAAGGATGCCTAGACGCAGCGTAATTCCAAGGCACGTGGGGCAGGACCACGAAAAATAAGCCGATAGACAACAAAGCCAGCCCATATGCTAGAATGCGCTGCATGACAACGACTGTTTGGTGGCCTAAAATCGGTACAATGTAGGTCAATAAGAGACTGATGGCTAACGCAGCGATGCTCACGCCAACACCGTGGTGAGGCAACCCCATCACGCCAAAAAGCTCCACCAGGGCGAAAACCGTGAGGACCGTATTGACTGCTTCCCACCCCACCGTGTCCATCCAACTAAACAACGCCGGCAAGCGGTTACCCTTAATGCCAAATATCGCTCGTGAAATCGTCAGTGTAGCCGTGCCGGTTTTAGGTCCTGCCAAGCTCATCCATCCCAAAACGACATAGGCCAGAGCACAAAAAAGATCGATCGCCAACGCTTCCCATAAACTGAGACCCATCTGAATAAAGAGATCTCCGATGACAAATTCTCCAAAAGTCAGGTTACCGGCGATCCATACCCAAAACAAATCTCTCGGCGACCCGTGGCGTTGCTGGTCGGGTATTATGTCAATACCATGTGTCTCGACACGAAACGCTTTATCTTGTTCCACCGCCACTTCCCTAATAGCCATTGTCGGATCTCCTTTCTTTCATGTCAGCCGTGTCGCCCTACACAAACTTAACCAACGCCACAACCAAATGTGACATATATCGAAAATATTTGGGTTCGCTGCTCACGATGTTCAAGAACTTATGTCGTTTTCAATAGATATCGTAACAAATTCCTTACATATTATGTTTGTATTCTGACATAGAAATTACTCCATTAATTATTCTCACGCACAAAAGCAGACAAGGTTCCTCTATTTGATCGGGCTCTCGCCCTTCATGCAGTGTGGAAGACGCACGGGACGGCCGAAGCAGAGCGTGAGAACAGTGAGCCGTTGACCGAGCGTCCCGACGCGGAACAAAATCCCTGAGAAAACGGGATGCGTAACCATCATGCTCATCCTCTATTCGTCCTCCCAATCAACATTCCAAACTCCGGCATCCCAAAGCAGGGCCTTGGAAATGCCCACCGTCTGAGATCGGATGGGGGAGGAAGCC
>JAKBWA010000069.1 GCA_021841025.1 Bacillota bacterium
CCGCCCGCTTGACCCCCTCTTGGCTATCGCCTAAGAAGGGGGAATGCGCGGGCATTATGTTCAAGTTGTGAGAGCTCGGGCGCTTTTCTTGTCGAGAAACCAGTGCACGTCTCCCTTCGTTGGGCGCACTCGAGATGCTGGTACATCCACGTGTTCGCGTAAAATTTGTGACACAATCTCACGCTTGCTATCTCCGGTTGCCAAGAAAGCAATATGGTGCGATTGGTTTATCAGAGGGAGTGTGACGGTATAACGCCATGACTGATGAGTTGGAACGAAGACATGGGAAACGATATCTTGCGCATCCAGTACAGGTTGATGCGGGAACAACGACGCTGTATGACCCTCTGGTCCTAGCCCCAAAAGAATTAGGTCCAATGATGGGGGATAGGGGAGGGTGCCGTTTTCGGTCAAGTGCGAACGGTAGTCGGCAAGCGCAGCGTCTGGAGTATATTCCGTGTACCAACGGTGCACCGTCAAAGGAGGCGGATTCAAACGGGAGAGCAAGGCCTCATCCGCCATGCGATAGTTGCTGTCCGGATGCGTCGGGGGAACATCGCGTTCATCGCCGAAGAAAACTTCTGTGCGAGCCCAGTCTATCTCATGCTGGAGAGGTTCTTGGGCGAGAAGGGCATACAGTGCTTTAGGAGTACTGCCGCCCGATAGTGCGATGCGAAATCGTCCGTGTTCACTTATGGCGTTGTTGCCCATTTCGATAACCCATTTCGCCAAGTCGGAAACAACAGCGTCAATGGACGGTAGAACATGAATCTGAGCATCTTGCATTAAACAAAATCTCCCTTTGGAAAATGTTGTTATGGGATCTCGTGAGACTACCGATGCTGAATTTAGTCCCGGTCATTCATAATCAACGAGGCCAACGCGAAATCGAATAGTTGGTCGTGGCCGCGGTTCAAAAGTTTGACAATGTCATTTACTGGGTCTGCTTGGTAACAGGGGTCTGTCATGGTGTATAACTCCTCGGTTTCTTTCATAATTCGGGAGTGCAGCTCTTTATGTGAGCTTTGAGACGATAAAATGTACGCATCATGATGAAAAGTGAAGGATGGGTCATTTGCTTCATGGATTTCTACCGGGATAGTTTGTCCATAGTCATTAATAATGGACAAATAGTTAGGTTCGATATCGGAAACAGTCCATTTCAGTCGATCTATCAGCCACCCCAACAAGAGTCGCCATCCTGAGGAGTGCGAACTTGGCCATCCTATCACAATTTTGTCCGGATTAGTTATGGCTGAGAGACCTTCTGGATAATCGGCGAGTGTGGCCCAATGTGCACGCCAGGAACCAAGGCGTTGCCAGTATAAGTCATCGACCGCCATTCCTAGGGGCTTTCCGGCCAGAATTGCCGACTTCCACGGGCCTAAACCAATCTGCTCGCTGTCGATAACCAGATGAGTGAATCCAGTGCTCAACAGGTCCCAGCGAAACCCGGGAAGAGGAGGGGCGCCAAGCCATAACAAATAGGCTGGGAGATCCGATTTAATCAATGACTGGACGACATCGATCCAATGATTGGCAAGGCCCCCTCTGAGATTCATTTGGACACATTCTGAAAATAAGGTGGGAGGCTCCCCACGACGCCGGTAAGTCACCGTGGCAGAAATTTGCGCATCTACATGTGTTGTCGTATCTTCTGCGGTTCCGGTAACGGGATTAATGATCAACACGCGGGAGGGGTGTACATGGGAAATTTTTTCGGCGAGTTCCATCCAGTCCGTTTCTGGAATTCCCTTGACATACAATCCCAGCGTTAAGACTGTCGCGGTTACCGGAACAATCCCTCCTAAAGCCTGGGGTACTTCTGTTCTTAAAAGCCGAAGAAGTTCCGGACCTTTAATATTAGGGTGTTCCCAGTGCAATGTCTCACTTTCCACAACACTACCCTCCTAGATAACAATTACGTCGTGAATTACGGACGGCGCCAGTGAAATCCGTCACGCGCAATGAGTTCGTCAGCTTCGCTCGGCCCCCATGTACCGGCTTCATAGCTAGGAATAGCACCTTTGGAACGGGCCCATCCGCGGAGGATAGAGTTCACCAAGGCCCAGGCCGATTCCACTTCATCTTTTCGGGTGAACAGGGTTGAGTCGCCAATCATGGCATCCAACAAGAGTCGTTCATAGGCTTCGGGAGCTTGGTCGGCAAAAGAGGTGCCATAAAGGAAATCCATATTGACGGTACGGATCCGTACGATAGGTCCAGGTACTTTGGCTCCGAAGCGTAGTGCAATGCCTTCGTCCGGCTGGATTTTTAGTGTTAATAAATTAGGCTCCAGATCGGGGGTGGCTGTCTGGCTAAAGAATCTGTGTGGAGCTCTCTTAAATTGAATGGCTATCTCTGTGGCTCTTTTTGCAAGTCTCTTTCCTGTTCGCAGATAGAAAGGCACGCCTGCCCAGCGCCAGTTATCGATCAACAAACGCATGGCGATGTACGTTTCTGTTCGGCTGTCAGAGGGGATATCCGGCTCGTCTAAAAATCCTGGAACCTTTTGACCTTCAATATACCCCTCGTCGTATTGGGCCCGAACCGTATGCATGGCAATATCACGTGTGGAGAGTGGGCGTATGGCCCGAAGAACCTTGACTTTTTCGTCCCGCACAGCGTCAGCTTCGAATGCCACCGGGGGTTCCATGGCAATCATCGCCAGGAGTTGCATCATGTGGTTTTGGACGATGTCACGCAGAGCGCCGGCATTGTCATAATAGGTTCCCCGACCTTCAATACCCAACGACTCGGCCACCGTAATTTGCACATGATCAATGTACTGGCGGTTCCACAGAGGTTCAAAAATACCATTGGCAAAACGGAAGACCAAAATGTTTTGGACGGTTTCTTTGCCTAAGTAATGGTCAATGCGAAAGATCTGGGTTTCTTTAAAGACTTGGTGCAATTGCCCGTTCAACTCCAGGGCAGAGTCAAGATCATGGCCGAAAGGCTTTTCAACAATCAGCCGCACCCAACCTTGGGGGTCAGGAGAAGCATTGAGTCCTACTGCACCAAGTTGTTCCGCAATGACCGGATAAAAAGAAGGAGGAGTTGCCAAATAAAATAGGTAATTTCCCGGAAGGTGTTGTTCTTGCCTGATGGAATTCAATAAATCTCGTAACCGGGCATAGGCCTCAGGGTCGTTAAAGTTGGCAGTTAGATAATGCATTCCCGCCGCCAACTGCTGGAATATTTGCGGATCCAACGGCTGACGGGAAAATTGCCGGATGGATTGCTCCACTTCATGCCGAAAAGCCTCGTCGTCGAATGGTTGCCGGGAAAACCCGATCACATTGATTTGGTGCGGCAACCAGTGATCAACCATGAGATTGTACAAGGCCGGAAATAGTTTGCGGTGGGCCAAATCACCCGCGGCACCAAAGATAATCATAGTAAAGGGTTGAGGGCGGCGGCTTTCCACCAAACCCTCCCGCAGGGGATTTGACAAACTTTGAGTGTCGATCATGATGCGATCCTATCCTTTCGCATGGCAGTTATTCAGGTTTGATGGCATGGCCGCCAAATGCATTACGCAAGGCCGCTATGACTTTGGCACTATAAGATTCGTCTTGGCGTGAGGAGAAGCGAGCGAAAAGGGATGCCGTAATTACAGGAGCCGGAACATTTTCGGCGATGGCTTCTTGAACCGTCCACCGTCCTTCACCAGAGTCTTCAACAAATCCTCGGATGTTGTGCAGATCAGGGTTGTGATGATAGGCCTCTTCAAGCAGTTCTAGCAGCCATGATCGCACTACACTGCCATGATTCCACAATGTGGCAATGGCAGGCAGATTCAGAGCAAACTCACTTTCTTTGAGAATTTCAAAGCCTTCACCGTAGGCTTGCAATAGTCCATATTCAATGCCGTTGTGCACCATTTTCACGAAGTGTCCCGAACCGGCCGGGCCTGTGTGCAGATACCCGTCTTCGGGGGCCAATGTCTTGAATATAGGCTCACAATGTCTCACGGCTTCATCGCCTCCGCCGACCATAAGGCAGTAGCCATTCGCTAATCCCCAGATGCCGCCGCTCGTTCCTGAGTCAATAAATTCTATCTGCTGAGCCTGACACAGCTTGGCTCTGCGCATTGAGTCCCGGAAATTGGAGTTGCCTCCGTCAATTATAATGTCCCCTGGCGAGAGCAGGCTTAAAAGGGATTCGAGCGTTTGCTCCGTAGGATCGCCTGAGGGAACCATCATCCAAATGACCCGGGGAGACTGCAATTTATTGACGAGATCGGCAATGGATGCTGCTCCTTCTACTTTCGGTTGCGTCAATTCCTTTACGGCGTCTGAGCTACGGTCATAGGCGACCACTTCGTGGCCGCCTTGCACCAATCGTTTCACCATGTTTCCGCCCATACGTCCCAAACCAATCATCCCAAGTTTCATACATATCACCTCATTTTATGCTCATAGTTTGAAGAAATTCCGAGAGTTGTAATAACGCCTGTGTGGGTTCGTTGTGGAATAAAATTCGGACAACCCGGCGTCCGTGGGCATCCAGTGCCTCATAGTCACCAATTGCCTGAGCTTGCATTAGCGTCAGAAAATCGAACGGTTCACCTGGAATGGGCAAAGGTGCACCAGAACCCGCGACAAGTTGAATGAAAAGCCCATGATTGCTGCCGCCTTTGTGCAGTTGCCCGGTGCTGTGAAGAAATCGTGGTCCGTATCCGAGCGTCGTGGGAATTTTCCAGTGCTCCCCAATCACAGAACGAATATCCTGCAACTGCTTCCATATCTCTCCGGTGGGATTGACGTAAGCCATGATGGCCACATAATCACCATGCTGGCGTGTGTTCAGTAAGGACTTCAGGACATCCGCGACGGAGGATCCTGGTCCCGAGAAGTTGCTGGCAGACCAACGGATATCGCCGATTTGCCCCAATTCGGGAATGGTCGGCAAAGCCTTATTGGCTTCAAACTGCTGCAAAATCCGCTTGGTGTTGTCCTTGCTCTCCTGAACATTGGGTTGGTCAAACGCATTAATCTGTAAGACTGCACCTGCGACGGCGACGGCAAATTCCCAACGGAACAATTCTCCCCCCAAGGTGATGGGATTCGTCATCGATAACACGATCACCGGATGGCCGTGTTTTCTCAACCCATCGATTTGTTGCGTCAGTGTGGCGTTTGGTTCGGATTGGTATTGATAGGCGATAAATAACCGATCGTCCGAATAATCTTCAATGTTGAGAAAAGGCTCGTGTGCAACAGGGAGCAGTCCTTTGCCTTCTTTGCCTGTGGATTCGGCAATCAGTTGTTCGATCCAGTCTGAGAACGAGGCCAGGGAAGAGGGCATGAGTAGCGTGATTTTGTCACGGCCTTGATTGCCAAAGGACCCCATCAGCGCGCCCAAAAGGGCTCCAGGATTTTCTGAGACGTTGTCGATTTTGCACATTTTCTGCATCTCTTGACTGTGGGTCAAGAGGGCCTCAATATCGACCCCGGACAACACTGCCGGGACCATGCCAAACCACGACAAAGCCGAATACCGTCCGCCAATATCCGGTGGGTTGAGGAAGACTTTACGGAACTGATGTTGCTGTGCCTCCGATACAAGCGCTGTATCCGGATCGGTAATAGCGATAAAGTGTTCGCCTGGATTGGCCGTAATCTCTTTCATAACGTGCCAGAAATAGCGGAAATATTCTTGGGGTTCTGTGGTCGTTCCGGACTTGCTGGCCACAATGAACATGGTAGTGGCTAAGGACAAGCGGTTCTTCAAGTCCAGTACGGCGTCCGGGTTGGTAGAATCCAGAATACTGAGCCGCAAATAAGGGGCCGATGCTGGGAACATATGCCTTAAGACATCAGATATGAGACTGCTTCCACCCATACCCAATACCACAACATCGGTGTATCCTTCGTTGATGAGATCTTGGGTCAGAGTTTTTAAATTACCGATGTCTTTGACTACGGCTTCCGACACATCGAGCCAGCCTAGAGCATTTTGAATGATGCTTTGGTGTTTTGGTTCTGACTTCCACAACGAAGCGTCATGGTCCCAAATTCTTTGAACTGCATGATCACTCGTGAGTCGGGCGATAGTGCTATCAGCCGTTTGGTGGAGAATGTCCTGATTCCAGTCGAAGGGTTGGGTGTTTGAAGCCATTTCCGACATTTTGCTGCGAAGTCCCTGAAACAAGCTCACAAAAGAAGCGGAAAAGCTTTCTACGCCTTCCCGAAGCAACTGCGCAGTGACCTCTTTCATCAAGATACCACGAGACTCCAGGTCGGCGATAAACTGGCGGGAGGTGTCCACATCCTTGTCCACGGTTCTTGCGACTGTGACATGATCCAGTACGGCGGAAACTGTTTGAGGAGGCAGAGTGTTGACCGTATCCGGACCAATCAGATTGTCGACGTAGAGGAGATCAGGGTATTCGGGGTTTTTTGTGCTCGTGGATGCCCACAAGGGTCTTTGCACTCTGGCTCCATGACTTTTAAGAGCTTCAAAGCGCAGGCTCCCGAAATATTTCAAAAAGAGTTCATAAGCGAGTTTAGCGTTGGCAACGGCGGCCTTTCCCGCTAATGTCTGGGGAAGGCCATTTTCTTTGATCAGCCGATCTACCAGGGTATCGACGCGACTGACGAAAAAGCTTGCCACTGAGGCAATATGATTGATGGCATGTCCCTGGGTCAAACGATCTTCCAATCCGGACAGATACGCATCCATCACCTTTTCGTAAGCATCGAGGCTAAAAATCAGAGTCACATTAATGTTAATGCCTTCAGAAATCAACTGACGAATGGCGGGAATGCCCTCAGGTGTAGCGGGAACTTTGATCATGATGTTGGGACGGCTTAATGCCTTGAAAAGGCGTCTGGCTTCTTCAATAGTCTTTTGGGTTTCTTGTGCCAAGGTGGGCGGCACTTCAATGCTAATATACCCGTCTGCACCCTTCGTTCTGTCATATACCGACCTCAGCAAATCTGCGCCATGGGCGATATCATCGAGAACTAGTGCGTCATAGATCTCTTCCACAGATTTGCCAGAGGCAACTAGTTCTCGCAGCTGGCGATCATAATCTTGTGACCCATTGATGGCTTTTTCGAAGATAGTCGGATTAGACGTAACTCCGGAAACACCTTGTTCAATAAGATTGGCCAGTTCTCCAGATTCGATAAGGCCTCGGCGGATATTATCATACCAAATGCTTTGGCCCAGTTCGTTGAGACGGTGAATGGCTGTCGTCATATCTAGCCTCCTCTTGTTGTTAATTCTTAAACAGCTTATGAGCTTCTTCTACAATGTGTTGTGCCGTAAAGCCAAAATGCTCCATAAGATCGTTAATCTTCCCAGAAGCACCAAAAGAAGTCATCGCGATGATTTTCCCCGAGGGCCCGACGAAACGATCCCAACCAAAGGATGAAGCTGCTTCCACGGCAATCCGCTTGGTTACATTAGAGGGCAGAACGGACTCTTGATATTCTTTGGACTGCGCTAAAAACAATTCCCCGCACGGCAGACTAACGACACGTACCGGAATGTCCTGCTGAGAAAGGGTTTCATACGCCTCATAGGCAATCCCCACTTCAGATCCGGTCGCAATAATAATGAGCTCTGGCTGAGACGCATTTTCGGCGAGAACGTAGCCGCCCTGACGTAGCCCTGTGGCTTTCTCAGCTGGCAACGTCTTCACCTTTTGCCGGGTCAGAGCCAAGGCAATAGGTTTATCGGTCGTGTTCAGTGCGATTTGCCAAGCCTCCTTGGTCTCATTTGCGTCCGCGGGACGAATCACGAGAATGTTGGGCATGGCTCTGAGGGCGGCCAGTTGTTCAATGGGCTGGTGGGTGGGGCCATCCTCGCCCAAACCAATGGAGTCGTGTGTCAAAATGTATATGACAGGTTGATGCATGAGGCTCGATAATCGAATGGCAGGTTTCATGTAATCCGTAAAAATCAGGAACGTCCCGCCATATACTCGCAGTCCTCCATGCAACGACATGCCATTTAACGCAGCGCCCATGGCGTGTTCCCGCACTCCAAAGTGCAGATTTCTTCCCCCCGGATTCTCCTTGGAGAAATCCCCTCCGTCTTTAATGTTCGTATTGTTGGAGGGCGCCAAGTCTGCTGAACCGCCGATGAGGTTGGGGAAATGAGGCGCAATCGCATTGATGACTTTACCAGAGGCTGCGCGGGTTTCCACCAAGTCATTGGCATTGAACACCGGCAGCTGCGCAAATATATCTTGTGGCAGTTCATGCCTTAAGGCTTGCGTTAATTCCATAGCAAGTTCGGGATAGTGTTCTTGATAGGACGAAAATAATTCGTTCCATGAGCTCTCGGTCTTTTGCCCGTTGGGGATGGCTTCCCGGAAATGATTCAGTGCTTCA
The DNA here is from genome assembly GCA_021841025.1 of Bacillota bacterium. Lineage (GTDB taxonomy): Bacteria > Bacillota > Sulfobacillia > Sulfobacillales > Sulfobacillaceae > Sulfobacillus. The sequence goes on from JAKBWA010000069.1 coordinate 8,352, forward strand.
TCGGGAATGTAAAAGGACTTGTCCTCAGGCCATCCATAAGCCCTTTTTGTCAGTTTGATTTCGTCTTCTCCTAAGGGCGAACCGTGTGCCGATGCTTTGTCCTGTTTATTGGGACTGCCATATCCAATGTGCGTTCGCACGGCAATGAGGCTCGGACGATCTTGAGCCTGGGCCTTTCTCACAGCTTCTTCAATGGCATTAATATCTGTACCATCGTTGATTCGGTCGGTGTGCCAACCATAAGCATTAAACCGTTCTACGACATTTTCAGAAAACGCCAGGTCGGTTCCGCCTTCAATAGAAATGTGATTGTCATCATAGAGGTAGATTAGTTTGCCGAGTTGCAGATGGCCGGCTAACGAGGCGGATTCGGAGCTAATACCTTCCATTAAATCTCCGTCCGAAACGATGGCATAGGTGTAGTGGTTCACAATGGGGAAATCAGGGCGATTATAGCGAGTTGCCAAATATCTTTCGGCAATGGCCATTCCCACGCCGGTTGCAAACCCTTGGCCTAAAGGACCGGTGGTTGTTTCCACGCCGGGAGTGAGCCCGTATTCTGGATGTCCGGGGGTTTTTGACCCTAATTGACGGAACTTCTTGAGCTCTTCCAAAGGAAGATCGTAACCAGTTAAATGGAGAAGGGAATATAATAACATGGATCCATGGCCAGCAGAGAGGACAAACCGGTCACGATTTATCCAGTGAGGATTTTTTGGATTATGTTTGAGAAATTTGGTCCATAGAACATAGGCCATGGGCGCAGTGCCCATGGGCAGTCCGGGATGGCCGGATTTGGCTTTCTCCACCGCATCAATCGAGAGGGTGCGAATCGTATTAATAGACAATACATCTAACTCCGTAGGGGTCATGACAACGCTCCTTTTTTTATGGTGTTGCGATGTGCCTTAATGGGTCAAGAATGGTCTCAGTATGTAGGCTGTTCATCTTTAATCCATTTTAGTAGTCCTTGCAGGGATTGGCAACTTGGGCCATTATATGAAATAGTTAGACAGCGCGGAGGATTTCCACGGACTGACTGCATAATATTATGTTACTGGTATTGCGTTTGAAGCAAAGCCAAGAGAGGAATTGAAGGAGGATTTTTTTTGGCCTATTATGCTGGCGTTGATATTGGTGGGACGAAAATTGCCGTGGGTATCGGGACGGAAACAGGTGAAATTTTAGGTGAAGGCCGGTTAGTGACAGAAGAGTTCAAAGACGGAAGCAAGGGTCTTGACGCAATCGCTGCGGAAATTGAAAAGATTTGCCATCAACTCGGCCTGAACATGAACTCTCTTTCCCGCATTGGAGTGGGATCACCAGGACCCCTCGATGGGGGAAAATTGCTGAAGACAGCAAATCTACCCACGTGGGAAGGATTAGACTTGTCCGCCGGACTACAATTGCGGACGGGAAGAGCGGTTGCGGTGGAAAATGACGCGACGGCGGCCGCCATTGGGGAATGGATCTTTGGCGCGGGCAAGGGATTAAAGCATTTTGTGTATGTCACTGTATCTACGGGGGTGGGATCCGGGATTGTGGTGAATGGAGCCCGCTATGCGGGAATACAAGGGAATGCCGGAGAAATTGGCCATTTGGTGATGAAGCCGGAGGGCCGTCTGTGCCGGTGCGGCCGCCGCGGTTGTTTGGAAACTCTCGCGTCAGGCACGGCTATTCAGCGATCGGCCATGGAACAAGCGGAAGCCAGTCCCTATTTAAAAGCGCTTGCTACCGTAGACGCCCAAGCCGTATTTGCAGGAGCCCTGAAAGGCGATGCAACTTGTCAGTCCATTATGCAAGAAGCGGCCCAATATCTCGGCTTAGGATTATCGTATCTGGTGAATCTGTTTAATCCCCAGGCCATAATTTTAGGAGGGGGCGTAATTGTCAATCAGCCTGAGTGGCTGGACATGGTCATTCCCTTTGTGGCGGATTATAGTATGGCCGATCTTTTTCACCCTGTTCACATCGCTTTGGCGCAACTTGGCGCAGACTCTGGTCTCCAGGGAGCATTGGCAACAGCGGTCACGAGTCAGATTGTCTAGAGACGAGATGGGACTGCGCCAAGTTGGGCTGCTTTCTCGCCCGCCGCTTTTAGGGCTTGGTGCATAATATCCTGCCACCCTAATTGATCGAGCACTCTGAGCATGGCTTCCGTCGTACCGCCGGGAGAGACCACTTGGCTGACCAGCTGATCGAGACTTTTGTCACTATCCATCAAGGCTTTTTGGGAGGCACCCAAAACCATGTGGGCGGCCAATTCTCGGGCGTGCTCCGGCGGAATTCCCAGATCTTCCGCCGCCCGAATGATGGCCTGGAGAAAAACGTAAACGTAGGCGGGGCCACTGCCGTATAAAGCTGTCATAGGGTTTAGCAAATGTTCCGGCATCTCTACAACATGCCCCAACAAATTCATGAGGGACATGACCCATGATTTATCTTCTTCTGCCACGTTGTCGAAGCTTATGCCCGTCACCGACGTTCCAATCTCGGAACAAACATTGGGCATGGTACGGACAATTCCCAGTTCGGGCAAAAGTTGACGGATTTGAGCAATAGCAATGCCTGCAGCTACAGACAAAATAATGGAAGCCGGAGAAATCCGTGGTTTCAGCTGCGCAAGCGTGGTCAACATGTCCTTAGGTTTAACGGCCAGCATAATCAAATCTGCCTGTGTCAGCACTTCTTGGTCGAAGGTTACGACTTGTTGTTCTTGGGGGCGCCAGCCTTTAGTGAGATAAGTTTTCGAGCGGGCTAGCACGTGAATCTCAGCATCGGCCACCTGTAGCCAGCGGGCAACGATTGCATGAGCAATATTTCCGGGCCCCACGACAATGATTTTCTTGGACATGGCTCTTCCCGCCTTTCAATCCATCTCTTGACAACTCTTCCTGCACTGCGTACTTACTCAATAACTCCAGACGTAATCCGGAAAATAAAAAATCCGTTGTCCTAAGGACGAACGGAAGTCGCGGTACCACCTTAGTTACATTCTTTCTCTCTTGACGTAAGAATGTATCTCTGCCTTCGTAACGGGAGGATACCGTCCATTACTGGAAACTCACGAGATGGGACAGATTACATTGTCACGGTCTCACACCAAACACCGTTCGCTGATCACAAAGGGTAATCTCTAGTCTCGGTCATCGTTACGTATTTTGATGAAATTTTATTCAAAGTTTAAGCTGTGTCAGGCATCTTGTCAAGCGCCCGTTTGACTCATAAATAAAGTACTCGACATGCCTTCGTTGCCTCACCAAAAAATGTCTTCGAAAAGGGGTGCTGAGATGGCAGCTTGAAAGGCGAGGCATCAAATCCCGGGGGCCAGGAGGATTCTGTGATGCTATTATTGTTAGCCGAACGTCAAGCTGTCGTGCGAGAACTCGCCCGCCAATCTCGGCGCGCCACAACCCGCGCGATCCCAGATCTGAACCAGGTGCAAAGGCTGTGCGACGATAACCGCTCGTATGCCGCGCCTGAGGATGGCGGAAAATGTCCGCCGCACTGTCTAGCGCCGGGGCGCGGTCGCAAGGCACGCTATGGGGCTGCCGTCAAAACCGCATTGTTTCGGTGCTGGGCCATCCTCAGTTTTCCCAAGGGGGAAGCGCTGCAACCCTTTTTGCCCACGCTCGTTGCCCAACTCGCAACTCGCACGGCATAGCGAACTCACACTCACCCCGGCGGTCCGAGACCCGTTGCTCGCCATGAGAGCCGCCGCGATCGATCGCTTTCTCTGTGCCGAACGGCGGCGGTTCGCCGTGAAGGGGCGGTCCGGCACCAAGCCCTTGCCGCTCCTCAAACACCCGATTCCCATTCCGCCCTGGGGCGGAATGGGATGACGCCACTCAGCCCGGTTATTGCGAAGTCGATATCCTGAGCGACTGGATCCGCCGTCCCCAACAAATCCCGCATATGGAGGCTCGAGACCCTCTCATCCCAGCGGGCCGCCTTTCCGTTTCCGATCTGCGGGATCGACTCGGACAAGGGGGGTGACTTCATCAATCACCATCTCATTGCCTGGTGTGGTCCAGCAGATCACGTTTACCCGTGCCCAGGCTACCACAAAAACGATGGGTGTTATGTGGAGCAAAAAACTGATCGGCCGTCCGCCGCCATGTGGGCTATCAACGCTGCGAAGGCTCTGACCAGGTGGCGCTGCTGAACACGCTCTCCGCCATCTTAACGTCTTTACACCAACTTCTTTCAGCCTTTTCAAAAAAACCGTCAACAACGCCGGGGCGCCCGCAGCACCCACCGCCACTATGAGCGCGCAGATCTCCTTTTAGCGCGTCATGGCCCAACCTGACACACTCGTGTCCACAGACCGCAAAGCCGCACTCCAAGCCCAGTACGACGTCTTAAACCCGGCTGCCTTGCGCCGCGACATCCTACGCCTTCAACATCACCTGGGAGCCCCGACGAGGCAGACCCCGTCGCTGGGGAGGGCCAGGCCATGCTATGATTTCCAACGACCTTTAATTTTGAGGCAACGCTTCCTCGTTCAAGTACTTTTACTTTTGAGGGAAGACAGCGCTGTTTTTCACTTTCGCACTGCACAGATTATTGCGGACGTTTATGCGTGTACGAGCTGGCACAATCGAATTAAGGCGTCTTGCTAAATGCCACGGCAAGATCCCAGGCCAAGACGATTCTTCGCGGATAAATTCGCCAATGAACTTGATCTTCACGTGAAGACTTTGGTTTCGTCCGTCAATTTGTTAGCATAGATGCTATGAAGATGGCACGTTATCCCTATCCTATCTGGTCTTGGCAAGTCAACCAAGGATTTCCTTGGCCTCGGTTGCAATTTTTTCGTGCGCCGGACCCTTTTCCTCTGGAAAGCGGTGAAATCTTGCCTGAGTTGATCTTGGCTTACGAGGAGTGGGGACAAATTGGCAAAGGTCTCCCTGTTGTGATTTTCCATGCTGTCACAGGGGATAGTCATGTGGCTCGCCATACCTATCGCGACAATGCTGGATGGTGGGATAGTCAGGTGGGTTACGGCAAAGCAATCGATTTGCATCAATATCATGTGATCTCACTCAACGTATTAGGGGGCGCCATGGGATCCACTGGGCCCAGTTCCCTTGCACCCGACGGTCATCCCTATGGCGGCAGTTTTCCCCGCGTCACCATGTTTGATATGGTGCGAGCGGCCAAGATCTTGATCGACGCGATTATTGGCTCGGATGAAAAATTGGTGGTTGTCGGCGGCTCTATGGGTGGGATGATGGCTTTAGCCTATGGTGCACTATATGGATATAGTCTGCGGGGAATTTTGGCCATAGGCTCCCCAATAGCTCATTCGCCATGGGCTATTGCCTTTCACACCGTAGGCCGCCAGGCTATTATGTCCGATCCATTTTTCAACCAAGGAAACTATTATTTGACCCCCAACTATCCCAGTCAGGGGCTGGCCGTGGCACGAATGGCCGACATGATTTCCTATCAAAGCCCGCAATCAATGGAAGCGAAATTTGGGCGCTTGTATCAAACTCCTGATCAAGATGAGTTTCAAATTACTTCGTACTTGCGTTATCAGGGGAAAAAATTGGTGGGGAGGTTTGATGCCAATACGTATATTCGGTTAACCGAAGCGATGGATCACTTTGACTTGACCGAACACCATCTGTCATTGCTCCAAGGAGTGCCCTTATGGATGGTAGGAATCACGAGCGATTATCTTTACCCCTTTGGTGAAATTAGGCAACATGCCACAGCCTTGGAAGAGCGGGGCGTAAATGTCCATTTTGAGACCCTGCATTCCCCGTGGGGACATGACAGTTTTCTTGTGGACGCAAAAGCAATGGAGAAGATATTGCGACGCTTTCTTCACGTCATGGATGAGGCTGTCGTAAGCTAGCATGGTTTTGCATAATTTTCCGCTTTTATCCTCATGCTGTGGATATGCGTACGCTCTATATCGTGACACTTAAACAGAATAAACAATTTTATGCCAGCCATGTGATGTGGCTGCTTCATGCTGTTCGTGTCTGGGGCCGTTGGAAGAATCCCGGCCGTGGGCGGTGTTATGAGTTTTCTCTGAGCTGGGTTAAAAGTGTGGAATATGTCGGTGGATCTGTGCGTCAGACGCGTCCACGGACCCGAAAAAAGGATTTTTTGGGTATGACGGCGAACAGAGTCCGTAAAAAGAGGAGACTGGACACTCATGTGCGTTGGCGTCATAACCTATTTCGATCGGGAAAATAATCCTTATACCGTGCGAGAAGCCGTTCCAGATGATGCGCCTGATATCGTGGGTTTGATTACCCAGGTCGGCTTGGAACAAGATTACATTGCTAACGAAGGCGACTATTATAGTGTTGAACAGCAGCGCCGCATTTTAGCGGATCGTCCACCGGGACAACTGGTCTTAGTGGCTTTGGTGGACAACCGAATTATCGGAACACTTGAGGCTGTACAAGGGGTTTTTCGAAAAAACCGCCATGTCGCCACGATGGGAATGGCACTGAAAAAGGGGTTTCGCGGACTGGGCCGCGGCGAGGGATTACTTACGGCATTAGGAGAATGGGCTCAAGAAAAGGACATCGAGAAAATCGCCATTTCTGTCTTTGAAAGCAACCCAACGGCCATTCATTTTTATCTGCGACACGGATTTGCGGTTGAGGGAAGCCGGCCGAACCAGTTTCGCATTAGAGGGAAAATGGTGGCCGAAGTCTTCATGGCTAAATATCTTCCATGATATTTAGCCATTTAAGGCCTGAACGTACTGCCAAAAATCATCGTCTGCAGGTGGTGCGGTAATGCTCTGGGCCACAGCTTGTTCCGCCGCATCGCGCATGGCAGCGGTGTAGAAGTAAAAAGTCTGCCGGCTTTCCACTTCGCGGTCGTTGTGATCAGCCAGTCCTGTCCAAGCTGCGGCAAAAGCCCAGGCATTTAATAACACCCGGAGTTCGTCTTGCCGCTGTTCCCAGATGGAATCGATCAATTCTTTCAATATGGCATATTGGTTGCCTACCCAAGGGGTGCCTTGCGGAAGACGATGACTAACTGCATGAAGCACTTCATCCCGGTGCCGCGCGCTAAGAGAATCCCAGTCCATGGTGGCTTGAGGAGGCTCCATGACCGGATGGTCCCGGTAGTCGCGTTTTGTCCACCCCAGATTCTGCAAACTTCTTATCAAATCATCGGAAAGAACCTTTTGCGGCACATGTCCAAATAGAGATCCTTCTCTTAAGTGCTCTAAGTCGATTTGGTCTTTTATCTCCTGATCTAAGACATTAAGCTCAGCATTTTTCATGAAACTCCTGCCTTTCACTCCTCACCTCTCGCCTTTCGGGTGCGTTTGCCATCCGTAAGTTTTTCTTGGCTCTCAGAATTGCCAATAATGCTTTTGATTATGCACCTTCTTGGGCATTTGGGAAACTCATTCCATGACTTTTGACCATTATAACGGATATCCTTCCCAGAATAGAATATGGGGTCATGCCACTGAAGTTATCCCTGGGCTCTGGCCGCTTGGCATAAGTGTCAGCAAAGGTGCTGACACTAGCGAGACTTAGGTTAAAGGAGTCCTCTCATGAAGAACATCATCGTAATCAGTGCATTAACAGGATTGCTCATGGTTTCGGGGTTTCTGGCAACAGGTACGGAGTTCTTTGGTGCCGTGTACAGTCTGCAACCAGGATGCGCGAGAGAAACTTCGCGGGCCTGGGAGCACATGGTTATATCCCGGATCACAGCCTCTCAGAATGAAGCCATCAGCCTGCCACCGCCTTGGTCTCGGGGACTCAAGCGCATGCAGCACTGGAGGAAACGCCAGCAATCTCTCGGCCTCCATGATCCTTCCAACGGCCATGACCTTTAATATTCTTAGGTACGATCAGACCCAAGGTACGATCGAACCGACTCTGCCCATCTGATACATCTTCCTATCCTTAAAGCCAATCTTGGAGGGTGAAATTGGTCGGTCAAGAAATCACCGTGAAAGTGAAGAAGAAGGGCCTAGTTGCAAACCTCACTTGTGCTACCGAATGAAGTCGGTACTGGGCCTGACCTAAGATCAGGCTATTTTGGGCAGATGTTCAAGGAAGAAATGAAACAATACCAAAAAATGTAATACGGGATGAGTATTTTGATCTTTGTCTGGCGCGTGGTACTGGTGAATCTCTGCTCTTTCTGACTATAATGAGAAAAACTGTATGAAGGATTGGAGCACATTATGCCCTTGTGGCTTGTTATTGGTGGGATTGCTTCAGGGAAAAGCATCTGGGCGGAACAATTCATTGAGGATAAACTTAAACACGATGAAGTGGAATATATCGCAACAGTGGATGAGTCATTGATATCCCCCGACGATTGGACTTGGCATGAAAAAATAAAAGAGCACCGAAGGAGACGTCCCAAGTCTTGGACGGTATGGCACGATGCCGATAATCCCATCCGGCGCATTTTGACATTGCCGCCTACCCATAGTGTCTTATGGGATGGGGTGGGACCTTATATTAGCCATTATCTGTCCCGGCCCGAGCGCAGTGAGAGGCTGGGGGGAAATAAAAGCCATAACTCCCAAGATACGGGGAATCTGGTCCACTCTCCCAACGAGAATTGGGAGGAGAGGCTGTTTGACATCAGCCGCCGTCAGGCGGACACCGTGATTGTGAGCGAAGAAACCGGTATGGGACTTATGCCAATCGACCCGGATATGTACGATTTCGTTCACACTTTGGGGAAATTTAATCAGATCGCCTCCCATTACGCCACCGGCGTGATTTTTATTGTGGCCGGGATTCCTTTGTGGATAAAGGGAGGGCCCCAATGAGCGCCCGAGCCCTCAGCATTCTCGGGACCAGCTCGCACGTGGGCAAAACCTGGATTGTGGCTGGCTTCTTGGGTGTGTTGGCGGATCAGGGAATACGGGTTGCCCCTTTTAAGGCGCAAAATATGTCTTTGAATGCCTATATTACCGATGAGGGTTTGGAAATTTCTTATGCCCAAGCCCTTCAGGCGTGGAGTGCCGGCATACAACCCAGTGTTCTCATGAATCCTGTTCTGCTCAAACCGGAAACAGGATCCCGTTCGCAATTGATCGTGAATGGGGTGGCTCAAGGTCCTTATGACAGTCAGCATTTTCGCGACAAGCGGGACTCGCTTTTTACCATTGTTCGCCAAGCTTATGATCAACTGGCCCAACAATACGACGTTATTGTTATGGAAGGAGCCGGAAGCCCGGTTGAATTGAATTTGATGCGGACGGATCTTTCCAATACCCGTCTTGCGGAATATGCCGACGCTTCTATTGTGTTGGTCGGGGATATTGATAGGGGAGGTATTTTTGCCAGTCTTTATGGAACGGTCGCCTTGCTGCCTGCCGAGGCCAGGCGACGGCTCAAAGGACTTATTGTGAATAAATTCCGCGGGGATTTCACCTTATTCGACGAAGGAATTCATATATTGGAGGAATTAACCGGCGTACCGGTTTTGGGTGTCATTCCCTATGTCGAACTGCCCTTTCCCCAAGAGGACAGTTTAGGAGTTTCTGACAGTGAGAAATCGAATGCACCCATAACTATTTGTGTCGTCCGTTTGCCTTATATGAGCAACTTTACGGACTTTGACCCATTTCGGATGGAGCCCCAGGTGAACTTAATCTTTTCAGATAGGCCACCAGGCAAAAGGCCAGATATGATTATTATTCCTGGAAGCAAGAACACGCTGTCTGATCTCGATTGGCTGAAGAAACAAGGATGGCAGAACAGTATTGTCGGTTGGGCACAAGAAGGGAGCATGGTAGCAGGAATTTGCGGCGGGTTTCAGATGATGGGAACTGATGTGGCGGATCCGTTGGGAGTCGAAGGGAATGTGGCTGCCAGTTCGGGATTGGGATTCTTCCCGCTAAAGACCGAGCTCGCACCTAATAAAATCACGCGTCAGGTCCAGGGGCAAGTCCTGGCTGGGCCGTATAAAGGCCATGAAATTTGGGGCTACGAACAGCATATGGGAGAGACCCGGAGAGTCAAAGAATCATTATTTCCTTTTGCTCCCTTGATTGGGCTGAACGATCACACGGACGGCTTAATCAACTCCGAAGGAAAGTTGTGGGGGACTTATATACACGGAATTTTTCACAATACGGCGTTTCGGCACGCTATTATTGAGGAATTAGGAGGACAGGGGATGATGACTGAGAATCCCTTTAAGCCCATCATCACACAATGGAAAGAGGTGATCGCAAAACATGTTGACCTCGCTACTCTTTTCCGCTTGGTTGGGAGCTAGACAGACTCCATGGATTCTTTTGGGAGTCGTGTTGGATATTTTATTCAGTGATCCTCCGTGGCGCTATCATCCCGTCCGATTAATAGGTCATGTCATCGATATTTTAGAACTCCTCTCCCGGCTCTTAGCCCGCAGTCCCCTGCAATTGCGGATAGCGGGCGTGCTTTTGGTGGTTGTGGTTTTAAGCGGTGTGAGTGCTTTGGTGACAGCCCTTTTAATTATCGCTCACGTCGTTTCAATCTGGGCCTTTCGTCTCTTGATTGCCCTATTAACCTACTGGGGGATCGCCATTCGTGGATTGGCGGAAGCAGCTATAGCCATATACCGGCCGTTGGCTCAGGGCCGGTGGGAAGAGGCGCGCTTTTATTTGTCCATGATTGTCGGACGTGAAACCGAGAACCTTGATTCTGCCGGGATCATTCGCGGCACAATAGAATCCGTGGCCGAAAACACGTGTGATGGGATTGTTGCACCGATGTTTTTTGCTTTTTTATTGGGTCCTGCCGGACTTTGGCTTTATAAGGCCGCGAATACCATGGATTCTATGATTGGCCACAATAATGCTCAATATCATGACTTGGGATGGGCTGCAGCTAAAATGGATGACATATTAAACTGGATTCCGGCGCGTATTTCCGGTATGGCGATTGCGGTGTCTGCCATTTTGGACGGGCGGTTCCATCAGTCTTACCAGACGATGCGCAAAGATGGCAGGCGGCATCCGAGCCCCAACAGCGGGATTTCGGAAGCGGCTATGGCAGGAGCGTTGGATGTGCAGTTGGGAGGTTTCAATTCTTATGATGGCGTGGTCTCATTGCGTCCGAAAATCGGCCAAGGCAAAAGTCCCTTGACAGTTCCCATGATTATTCATGCCATCTCTATCGTGATGCGAGTTGCTCTGTTAGTCTCTTTAGCATTTGCTTTCTTGGCCGTAAGCTTGACAGGCAGGTGGTTGTCTTGACGGGCTTGTTTGATGCTTTGTCCGTTCTAACGCGCATACCGGTGCCCCAGGGCGCCGAGGCGCGGTGGCAAAAGAGCTGGGCTTTAGCGTGGTTCCCGGTTGTTGGTGCATTGTTTGGAGCCTTATGGATGGTTTGGCTGCAAGATGTGCCTACGCTTTCTATAACCCTAAGAGCTGTAGGGGCCCTGGCAACCGAGATTCTTCTCACCGGAGGTCTTCACTGGGACGGATGGGCCGACGTGTTTGATGGATGGGCTGCACCCAAAACAAGACGTGATGAGGCGCGTAAGGATTCCCGTATCGGAACGATCGGAGTTCTTTGGCTGATTTTGGGTGTAGTGGGATTTGTGAGTTTGTGGAAAAGTGTGGCTTTCGTCTATGGAGATGCCATGATTATTTTTATGGCCCCCGTTATCGCCAGGACGGCCATTGCCGCAGGCTTGGCTTTTATCCCCGTGTCCGATCAAAGCCAATTGGCGAGATGGTTTAAGCAAAGTGTAAATCCCAAAAGCGCTGTTTTAGCCATAATCGTCACAGTGGCTGTCGCCCAGGGATTGTGGGGTTGGATGGGGCTTGTGGGTCTAGGGTTAGTGGCGGGATTGGCGAGTCTTTTCATGGCTTACTGGAATCATTTCTTCGAGGGAATTAATGGAGATGTTTTGGGGGCTACGGTTATTTTTACCGAACTCGCTTCCATGACCGTTGGCTTGTGGTTATGGAGGTGAAATAGAATGGGGCACGGAGGAGACTGGGCATCGTTAGATCCCAGCACTCGTTCTCAACAAGATTTGCTGGATTTGTCCAGCAGTATTTCCCCTTATGGTCCGGGACCCAAAGCCCGCGCTTTATGGCCCGGGTTAGTGGATCGTCTTCACCGTTATCCTGATTGGCGCAAGCAAGAACTCACAGAGGCTTTGGCCAATCATCTCGGCATTGCGGCAAACAGTATTCTGATTACAGCCGGGGCTATGGAAGCCATTGACTTGACCCTTCGAACATTTCGCCCCCAACATGCGTGGGTAGAAGTGCCTGCATTCAGTGAATATGCCCTGCGTGCTTCGGTTTATGGAATCGATGTCAGAACCTGGCATCATCCGAGTCAACCCGGTCCAGAGTCCGGGTTATGGTTTTTGGCTAATCCGGCGAATCCCACGGGCCGAGTGCTTACAGCAAGGGAGTGCGGGCAATATCAGAAGCGGGCGATGGACTCGCACAATATTCTCGTGATAGACGAGGCTTTTATCGAATTTGTGGATGGGTGGCGGGAATGGAGTAGTGTGCGAGAGGCGGCTCAATCGGAATATCTGGTTGTGATGGGGTCTTTGACAAAATATTATGGGCTGGCCGGATTGCGCGTCGGGTTTCTTGTCACCCATCCTGGGACCATAAGGAAAATTGCGGCTCACACAATCCCCTGGCATGTGTCATTAGTGGCCCAGGAAATGGCTGTGGCGAGCCTTAAAGACCAGGATTACTTCGATTGGACTCGAATCCAGCTGAAACAAGAAAGAGCTAGGCTTAAAAGAATGCTGGAATCATTTGGCCAGGTGGATGAAGCCTCTCAGGTCAATTATCTCCTCTTTTTTCCCTATTGTTCTGTCGATGAATTGATTAAGGGACTTCAAAAACAAGGTATACTAGTGCGCGATGCCAGAAATTTTAAAGGGATTGAAACTCCAGGGGTGCGCATAGCGGTGAAGAAACCCAAGGATTCAACACGTCTCGTGCGTGCTCTAAAAAATATTTGTCCTCCCTGATATGTGAAGACCCAAATGAGCGGCAAGTCCGGAGACCATCACGAAGGGAAGAGGAGAATTATGCCAAGCGGATGACCTGTTGTCTGAAGACAAGCCTAATGATGATAGGTCTTTTTCTGGGTGGAAATGCTATAGTCCATCAAGAAATGACCAGAAGGGAATATGATGACAATGGAGTTAGTTCTTGCTCACTTGTATCCGCAACATATGAATCTATATGGCGACCGGGGAAATGTCTTAGCCTTGCAATACCGTTCACAAAAACGAGGCATCAATTTTCGTGTTGTAGATGTTGAAATGGGTCAGGATGTGGACTGGCAAAAAGTGGACATAGTGTTTATGGGAGGCGGGGAAGATTCTCATCAAGCTATGATTTATGAAGATTTTTTAGGCCGAAAGAATAGCTTGGCAGAAGCTTTGTTCCGCGGTTTGCCTATGCTTGCGGTATGTGGCGCGTATCAGTTGCTGGGTCATGAATACATGATGGCGAATGGACAAAACTTAGAAGGCATTGGGTTTTTGGATATTACCACGAAGCCAGGAGAGAAACGGGCAATAGGAGACGTTGTCTGCGACAGTCTGTTAGGACTGGAGCCAAAGACCTTAGTGGGATTTGAAAATCACGGCGGCCAAACTTTTTTGGGAGAAAAAACCCGTCCTTTAGCCCGTGTCTTGCTGGGGAAGGGCAATAACGGGGAAGACGGCACGGAGGGCGCCGTTCAAGCTCACACCATTGGAACATACCTCCACGGATCACTGCTGCCCAAAAATCCGCAGTTAACCGATTTGCTGATTTCTTGGGCTGTGAGCAGAAGAGCGGGAGATGATGTTGTCTTGCCTCCTTTGGATGCCTCGTGGGAATTGGCGGCTCATGATGTCATTCTCAAGAGGGTCAAAATTTAGAAGGATTCTCAGTGCTGGTTCGTGTTATAATGAGTCAAACATTTAAGAGAGTTCGGGTTAAGAAAGGAGACAGAAGATGGACCTATTATCGCCGATGCATATCATTGTCCTGCTTGTTGTCGCGTTGTTAATTTTTGGACCGAAGCGACTGCCCGAAATTGGGTCAGGATTAGGAAAGAGTATCCGTGAATTCAAGCAATCGATGAGTAACATGAATAATCCGGCGGGCCCAGATTCCAAGGACCCGCAATCGTCAGAATACCCGGTGAAGGCTGTAGCTAAGGACGCGGATGTAACGCGGGAGCAATAACATTATTATGGTAAAATTGGCCTTCTTCATGACTTAATATGGTCGTGAGTGAGGGCTTTTTTGATAGGAGCGGATGGTGTGGCTGATATTATTCATCTGATAGGCAATACGCCCGTAGTGGAATTGCCGTCTCTCGGCAAATATGGAGGGTCAGTCTGGGCCAAATTAGAATCTTTTAACCCAGGGGGGTCAATTAAAGATCGTACCGCATGGGCCTTATTAAAAGACGCCATGGATCGAGGGCGAATCCAAGAAAACACCGTCATTATTGAAGCAACGTCCGGAAACACAGGAATCGCTTTGGCCATGGTTTGCGCCGTCATGCACTTGCGTTTAGTGGTGTTTATGCCAGAAGGCCAAAGCTCAGAACGCAAACAACTGTTCTGGGCCTACGGTGCTACGATCATCGAAACCCCCAGGGAGGAAAAAACAGGCGGAGCCATCAAACGGGCCAAGGAATTGGAGCATGCCCTGCCCAATTCCCTTATGTTGCGTCAGCATGAAAACCCAGCCAATCCTGCCATTCATGAAGTGACAACGGGACCGGAAATCTGGGAGCAGATGAATCATGCTGTGGATGTTCTGGTTGTGGGAGTGGGGACGGGTGGAACGATAACGGGAACGGCCCGATATCTGAAGGAAGTTAATCCTGCCATCGAAATTGTCGCCGTGGAACCGGAAGAATCAGCGGTATTAAACGGAAAGCCTGCTGGCAATCACAAGATTCAAGGCATAGGAGCTGGATTTATTCCTCAGGTTCTTGATATGTCTTTGGTTACGCGTATTGTAGACGTGCCTGACGACAAGGCGATTTTGTCGACGCAATTCTTGGCGCGAGAAGAAGGATTGGTTGTTGGATTGTCTTCTGGTGCTGCTTATTGGGCGTGTCAGCATTTGCTGGAGCAAGGTTTTTATCAAAATCAGCGCATTATGGTGATTTTCCCTGATTCCGGTGAAAGGTACTTATCGACCGAATTGTATGCTCCAACCTCAGCGGATTGGATTCGTCCCTATCTTTAAGGATCATACTCTTAATGTTGTTGCTGCCAATTCAGATTGTGATTTTGACAATTAAAGAGGGTTTTCGTATGATAATTGAGGTTTTCGGGAGTAGTTGGGGGC
>JAKBWA010000025.1 GCA_021841025.1 Bacillota bacterium
GACTCAAAAATCTGGATGCGGGGAATGATACGGCTATTGACAAACGGTTTTCTCCCAGAAGAAACAGAGAAAGGATGCGACTGAACAAAATGCTTGAAGAGTTTGTGCTGACCGCGTGGGGATTATTGTTTCATCATGTTCTCGTGCCTTCTCCTCCCGCCCTGTTCTCTAAGAAATCTTTGCACCCTGCCCCCATTGTTCTCACTGTGAAGACACACCAGGGAGTCCCGTACATTAAGGATGAAAAAATGCCGTATATTCTTGGCGAACAAAGTACGAATTATTTTCATGCCAGTGCAAGCCAAGCGAAAAATATTGAGTTGTCGGCCCAAAGGCTTAATGGCACAGTTGTTGAAGCGGGGAAAACATTTTCCTATTATGCGGTTGTGGGACCTTACACGCAAGAAAATGGATTTGGCTGGGGCCGCGCCTTTATGGGAGACCGTATTGTGCCTTCAGTGGGCGGAGGCGTTTGCCAGGGATCATCTACGCTGTATTCCGCGATTTTGAGAACCGGGTTGAGGGTTGTCGAACGGCATCAACATGGGTTGACCGTACCCTATTTGCCTCCCGGGGAGGATGCGACCGTGGCCGGAGATTATCTGAACTTCCAATTTCAGAACAACCGCCAGACACCGATCCTTATTCTGGCGGATGCGAAGAAACGGCACATGAGCGTAAAAATCATGGGAGCAAGTCCTGGCCCGGATATTGCGGTCCATCATAAAATTTTAGCCACCTATCCCTTTAGGACAATTATTCAGTACCGCCCTAATTTGAAACCCGGGGAGGAAAAAATTGTCGCTCCGGGCCAAGTTGGCGTTAAAGTCCAGAATTGGCTGGACATTAAAGAGACAAACGGTGTCGTGGTGAAACACCTGGGAATCGACCGCTATCGTCCCACGCCGCGCATCATCGAAAAAGGAAGACCCTTGGAATCATCATCTTAATGCTCCTCGGGTTCACTGCCAGACACCGTCCGCTTTATGCACATGGCTGATTTTAGCGTTTGATTATCGCCAGAGGGTAGACAAACGTGCGGCGCCAATCCTTCTTGATTTCACGCCGGTCGTCTTCCTCGGCCGAGCCCTGGAAGGGGGCTCTTCTTTGATGTTTCGACTACAGATATTATGTGGTTTCATGGAGCAACAGTTTTTCGTAAAATAGGAATGCGAGAGCCTTCTTGTGTCTTAATGGGGGAAGAGGGGTTTTCTTTGGGTGCGCATCGGGGCATAAAGAAGTCAGGTTGGCTGGGGGGAGCACGATGAAAATTTATACGAAAACCGGTGATACCGGCGTGACCAGTTTATGGGGGCATGGCAACCTCAAACGGGTTTCCAAAGACGATCTGCGTGTCGATATATATGGAACCATCGACGAAGCCAATGCGGTTATTGGGGTGGCTGTGTCTTTTCTTGAAGAGGGTGAGAGTGCTGTCCCACCGATGTTAAAGACCATACAAAATACGTTGTTTGCGTTAGGGGCAGATTTGTCCAACGTGAGTCCGGATAGGGAGAACCGGCTTTCTGAAGACGCAACCTCCGCTCTTGAGAAATGGATAGACCAATTGGAGGACTCTTTGCCGGCGTTGACGCAATTTATTTTACCGGGAGGGTGTCCCGCCGCAGCCTTGCTCCACCAAGCCAGAACGGTGGTCAGGCGTGCGGAAAGGCGAATGGTTATACTGGTGCAGGCGGATGAATCTTTCGGACCGCATTTGCAATATTTAAACCGCCTTTCTGATTTTCTGTTTGTGGCAGCAAGAGTGGCTAATAAGACAAAGGGTTTACCGGATATCAAAGCAGAGTTCTGAGAGTGAGGGAGGATGTATGACACGACAATTCACGCTGAAAGAGGCGAACAAGTTGTTGCCAACACTTCGCGAACACTTATTAGGTCTCCGTTCTCTGCAGGATCAGGCCCGGGCAAGATATGAAGAGATGCGGGACATTCGAGAAGTCGGGTATCGCCGGGACGGCAATTTAATTATGCTGACCGATTATCAGATAGCCAAAAAGGCATTTGATCAGGTAGTCAATGACGCCAATCAGTTGCTCGCGGTAATCAACAGCCTGGGATGCCGAGTAACGGATGTGGAACTCGGGTTGATTGACTTTCCGGCAGAAATTGGCGGGCAGTCGGTTTACTTATGCTGGCGCATTGATGAAGACTCCGTACAATACTATCACGGATTGGACGAAGGGTATGCAGGCCGTAAACCCATCAACCATCTCAATCCATAACGCGAGAGGCCGCGCTATGGATTGAGATCGATTTCCTCGGCATGGGGAATCAATGCTTTAACAATAAACTGAATAAGCTCATCTAACTCCATGTCCAATCCCACCGCGCCCTGGTAAACGTCATCACGATTAACGCCTTTAGCAAAACTTTTGTCTTTGAGTTTTTTCTTGACAGACTTTGGAGTCACTTCGCTTAAACTCTTGGTGGGACGAACCAGTGTCACCGCTACAATGAATCCGGTTAACTCGTCGGCGGCGTAGATAGACTTTTTAAGCCAGGTGTCTCGTTCGATATGATTTTCTGTGACATGAGACTGAATGGCTTCGATGACGATATTCGGGAAGCCCTCTCTGGCCAGAATTTTGCCTCCTTCCACGGTATGAGCGCCAATTTCGGGAAAGGCTTCATAATCGAAATCGTGAAGCAAGCCAACTTGCCGGTACAATGCTGCATCCTCATGATATCGCTTGGCCAGAGCCTCCATAACAGCCGAGACGGCTAGAGCGTGTTTAATGAGGGAAGGATTTTTGGTATAGCGGTTTAATAATTCCCAAGCTTGGTCCATAGAGGGAATTGCGGGCTGAGACATCGTATCAATCACCTCAACAAAACTTTTCCCAAGACCATACCGCGAAACCGAAGGTTTGGCAAGGCAGAGAATTCCTATGTTGTCAGCCATCATGAACCGGGGAATCGTACTATCTTAAGGAATCCCTTTTGCCCGCTCTGGATAGGTCGAGATCACAATAAAACATTTCTGGGCAGGGCTCAAAGGGTCTTTTGCTGCCTGCCGCTGTTAGCCTACGAGAAGGGATGCTGTCATTCCGCCGATAATGCCGAAAACGGCAATAACCAAGCCCAGTTTGGCCAGCACAGGGACACTAATAGCCCGGCTTACCATGGCCGCTGAGGGCAGGCTGATAGCAGGAAGCGTTATCAGTAAAGTTGCGGCCGCTCCCACCCCCAGTCCATAGTGGAGCAGTACGAAAACAATGGGAATTTCCCCGGCCGTTGGGACGACGAACAGTGTGCCGACAACGGCCAAAATCAGGAGAATCCACCAGGTATGGCCCAGTTGCGGGTTCATAGCGGGCAGAAGCCATGCCCGCGCCCATCCGAGCAACAGGACCAGTAACGCATATTCAGGAATTAGCCGGATCATGAGCCGCCCCAATGACCGTATAAACGTCAGCAGTATCATCTCGCCTGGAACTTGCGCAAGGGGTTTAAGCTTTATGTCCGGATCGACACCTTGCGGGAGCCAATAATCTCCTAAGATGCCTACCAAACCGACCAAAATGATTCCGAGAACGATACGCCAGATCGCCCAGTTCCATCCTAGCACAAAGCCCATAAACACAATGGTAGCCGGGTTTAAAACGGGGTTGGCCACCCAATACGAAAAGACTGCGCCGGTGGAAACCTGGCTGCGCTTTAAATTCACAACAATAGGGGATGAACAGCAGGTGCACATCATGGAGGGCAGGGCGCTTAACCCCGCCCAAAAACGGCTTTTCCACCCCATGGTCCCAAGTTTTTGCGCCAGCCATCCTAAAGGCAGCAGGCTTTCGATTCCTGCTCCGATTACCAGACCCGCGATCAGAGCGACCCAGATGTCTTGAAAATAAACCCAGGCAAAATGCCAAGCCGCGTTCCACGAAGGATGGGGAGCATGACTGGCATAACCGCTGATAATGGAGGGGCCCAGCGTATGGGCGTGGGAGACAATAGGAATTTTGTGGGCATAAGGACCCCACTTCGCCAGATACAACAGTATGAGTGAGGCTAAGAGAAACAGCGCGAGAGACCACTTCTGTCGTGTGGCGGACGACTGTTTCACGGTTTTGGGCGGTTCGAAAATCATGTCACCCTCCATGTCATCTAATGACTTAATGATGCGTTTGATTATACGAAGAATGAATGAAAGGAGTAAGTTAGTATACGAAATGTGTATATCTCAATGGGGAGGTAAGTCATGAATGAGGAGATCTTGAAAAGCTTTCAAGTTGTCGCGATTACTGGCAGTCTGTCTCGCGCGGCTCAAATCTTGCGAGTGAGTCAGCCGACCGTATCGCGTCATGTTCAGCAGCTGGAAAAGGAGGTGGGCACCTTGCTGTTGGATCGATCATCCCATCCGCCCAAAGTGACACCCCAGGGCCTAATGGTTGTGGAATTTGCAAGGCGCACTTTGACACAATGGGATACCTTAAAACAGTCTTGTTCCACACGCTCCGCTGTAACGGCAAATATTGACGTAGCGAGCAGCACCGTGCCGGCAAAGATTCTGGTTTTGCCCGCCATTGCCCGCTTTCTTCGCGACTATCCCGCCATTTCGGTTCATGTTGCGGTGATGAATTCGCAAAAGGTTG
>JAKBWA010000087.1 GCA_021841025.1 Bacillota bacterium
GTAAAGCCATTCACTGGGATAAGTCAGCTAGGAAAGGAACCTGCGCCGCGAGCCAACAAAAACCGAATATCTAAACAAGGGGCCAGCTGTCCCCCGATCCGCCTCCGCCAATTTCGTTCCCCGGATTCTCCCGAATTCCTAACATTCCATACACCTCTTAAGCGTTGTGTGGTATACAGAGATAGAGTATCAAACTTCGCGTGTTTTTTGTATCCAATTATTTCACCCCATTTAAGGCAAAAGCTATCCATTTTGGCACATCCGTTGGATGGCCGATTTGGGGGAACAGCCCGATCCAGTATTGCCGCAGGCGTCCGTACTATCCATTGCATGACTCGAATGAACTCTCCCTCCGCCTAACTCTGACGGATCGAGGCAAAGGTTTCCTCGACCGAAATGTATCCGAAGTCCTTTCAGCAAGTTTTCAATGAAAAGAGCCAAGGACGTATACGACTCGCACCTCATTTGTTATGATATGAAGTCAAGTGTCTATAAGATAGGAAGCGATAGTCAATGAAACGGTGGATGACAACCCTTCGGTTTACTGTTGGCAGTGTGTTGGGAATTATGGGATTCGGCTTGATTTCTAGGTCCATCTTCCCTTTCGAATCCCAGGGAATCTTGATTGGAATTGCGATATTGGTCTTTGGAACCTTCATTACCTTGGGCACTTTGTCACCCTTACGCAAACCTCCTGAGACTTCGAAGACTGATAAAGATAAACGCGATTAACGATTATGGGGCCTTATGGTTTTAATCCGCTGTCGAGCATGCACTCTTACTATACATTCCAAGATGCCCCCATCACCTAGCTGTGACGCTCTCGGAAGATGCGTTGCAAAGACATCAGCATGTAGAATGCTTCCTCCCTTCCGGTACGTTCACGAACACAAAACACTCAGTTTATAAAGCATGCACACTCTCACCTCGCAACCCCACTTTCGGACTTATTCCAATATTTCTAGGTTTATGCAATCCTGCCCGATCGCGTACGGAACACCAAACAGTAGTATCCGCACAACGTTCCCCTTTTAAGGATTCGTCCTTCTTTTTTAGAGAAAGACGGGCCACACGCCTTGTCCGTTGGTTGAGAGATGGTCTACTAAGTTGGAGTGGGGCCATGTCTAAAACTTCTTTACCTCCCAATAAAGGACTTTGGTTAATCAATCGCGAATTTGTCATGGCATAAGTTCATGGTTACTAATAATTTTTAGCTTGCCGCTAAGGCTCAGGGATTACTTAACCAATAATTGGGAGGATGATATTGTGAGCAAATCCAGAATGTTAGTTCTTTCCTCAACAGCGATGGCCAGCATTGTCCTTTTCGGCTCACAGACACTCGCGGCATCTCCGCCAACTTCCATGTCCGTTTTACACCGTAACGTCGCTCATCACCTCCTAAGCCAATCAAGCATGACAGGTTCCGCTCCGTCATCAGGCACAACGACTTTTGAGGTCACATTGAACTGGCGACATGCCAATCAATTGCAGAACGAAATTCGACAATTATATACGCCCACTTCACCACAGTACCATCATTTTCTTTCCGTCTCTCAATTTATCCAGAGATTTGCGCCAACCCCAAGTCAAGTCCAATCAGTGGCAAGATATTTCTCTCAGTACGGTATCTCATTGAAAAAAACGTCCCGTAACCGTAACACTCTAGAATTTTCCGGAACTTATGGACAAATCGAACAAGCCCTTCACGTACAGATGATGCGCTTTCAGCATCATCACCAGGCGTTTACAGCCAACAATCAAGATCCGTCACTGCCTTCCAATATTGCCACACTCATTTCCGGGTTCATCAACCTGACGACTTATCATGGCTTTCATTCTTCATTAGTGAATGCACAATCCCTGAAACACAATCGTTCTTCCCAAGGGTCGACGACTCAGCCAAAGGGATACAGCCCGCAACAAATTGCCAAGGATTATCAGATAAATCCTCTGTATCAAAGAGGCGCTCTGGGACAACACCAGACCATTGCCATTGCGACACTAGCCACCTTCCGGCCCTCTGATGCGCAGTATTTTTGGAAGTACTATCATATCCACCGAGGGTCGGCGTCATTAAATATTGTTCCCGTTGACGGAGGCTATCCGTCTGGTAACAGTGGATCCGGATCCGGGAGAATTGAAACGTCTTTGGACGTAGAACGCTCAGGGTCGTTGGCCCCGCACGCTAACATTTTAGTTTACGAGGCCCCCAATACTTCCCAGGGTTTTTATGACCTGTTCAATTCTGTGGTCAGCCAGGATCGGGCTCAAACGATGTCTTGTAGTTGGGGTGAAGATGAATTGTTGGCCACGCCGGCCTATGATATGTCTATCAACAACATATTTATGGAAGGAGCTGCCCAGGGTCAGTCGCTTTTCAGCGCCTCTGGTGACTCCGGAGCTTATGATGGTTATCCTGCAATAGCAGCTCCGTCCGTGGATTTCCCAGCTTCCTCACCTTTTATCACGGCGGCTGGAGGCACCACTTTGCCCATTCATGGACAAGTTCCTATTCCCGGAGGATCTATTCCCATGCGCACCGAACACGGGTGGGGATGGTCGTATCTGCTGCCTTATTACAAAAATTTCGGTTACAGCACCGAAGCGCAGTTCTATGCCGCGATCTTTCCCGTAGGTTCCGGAGGAGGTACTTCTTCGGTATTTCGCCGACCGTTCTATCAATTAGGCCCCGCTTTTCCCCACACCTTAGGACGCAATGTGCCTGATGTGGCCCTAAATGCCGATCCGTTTACCGGCTACGCCATTTACGACACAAACCCCGGAACATCCTATGGACAAGGCTGGATAAATGGCTTTGGCGGCACCTCCTTTGCTTCTCCTCAATGGGCAGGAATCACGGCGACCATGGACAGCGCCTTGGGTGCCCAAATCGGATTTGCCAATCCCCTTTTCTATGCTGTTTTCCAAAGTCCTCAAAACCGCTTGTATCCTGCCTTTCACACTATCACAAAAGGCAACAACTGGTTTTATCACGACCATATAGGCTATAACCGCGTAACGGGCTTGGGCAGCCCCGACGTGTCCAACTTGACCAAGGACATTCAGTCTTTGACACACTAAATCCTCACAGAGGAAAACGTTACGCAAGTCTTATTCTAAGGACTGTTCCCAAAGAAAACACCAGGGGTAAACAACTCCGGAATATCTTTCGGATCTCTCTTTGGGAACAGTCCGCTCCCATGTCTCTCACCAAAGATTCTCTGGGGACCGCACCTGATTACGATTTCCGCTCTCTAAGTCAAATTTCTCTGCATAATCCATGCCGGATGATATTCTGCGCCATAGGCTAGAGACCCAAATACGGACGTCTCAAATTGAGATCACTCAAGTTGGACGTGATCTGATGCGTTAAAGTTTTTCCCAAGATCCATCCGGTAATCCTAGATCGAATAATTTTCACCAGAACTCTGAAGTTTTGGAACAAAACTTGCCACAGGCACCCAATGTAGTGTCCAACTTGCCTTCGTTGGATGATCTACCCACCTGAGTCCAGAGTCCAAAGGTCCGAGCACCACAGGTCTTTTGAGAAATCCTCTACGCCTGGCTGACGCCGCGCGTAAAAGCTTTTTGATAGATGCAATATGACGCTAAAGGGCTTGAAAAGCTTCCTTTGGTCCATGGCAAAATCCGTAATCTCCCTTGGAGTGGTTAGGCCGATTCCCACGTTTTCCAAAAAATGAGCAATCCTGTAGCCAACATGTTACAATAAAGAATGTTTCACTTTTGGCTCCTCAGTGTCCGAAAATAGTTTGGCGAATATCCTCTTTGGTCAGTCTTCCCAGGGGATCGCGTCCTTACGCCGAAAGCTTAGCCATATGACATCACTCATCTTGATCGATGTCATATGCCCTGGGGTGAGACAATAACGAAAGGACAATGGACCCGTGCAAGTATTTTTGGATCTCATGTGGTTTTTCCGCCAACATAAGACACGCTATATTACCGGCATAATCTTATTAATCATGGTCGCCTTGTTATCCCTGATTCCCCCACGCATTGTAGGACTTGTGATTAATGCGCTGACCCATCACGAATTGACTCATGCCATGCTTTACCGTGATCTTTTCATCATCTTGGTTACAGCACTCGCAACGTACGGAATTCGTTATCTTTGGCGAATTATGTTGTTCGGCGGTGCGATTCAGTTGGCCACTGAACTCCGCACTAAACTTTATGATCATTTTACGATTATGTCTCCGGAGTTTTATCATCATAAGCGAACGGGAGACTTAATGGCTCACTCGACCAACGACGTTCAAGCCATTCAGGAAACGGCCTCAGAAGGCGTTCTCACGTTGGTAGACTCTATTGTCACTGGAAGCGTAGTGATTACGACAATGGCCTTTCTGAATTGGAAACTGACCGTTGTCTCGTTATTGCCGATGCCCATTATGGCATTTGCGGTCACGCGTTACGGCAAGATGTTGCATGACCGTTTTTATCTCGCTCAAGCTGCCTTTTCCGATATCAATGACCGGGTTCAGGAATACGTCTCAGGGATCCGCGTCATAAGGGCCTTTGGGCAAGAAAACTGGGAGAGAAAGAACTTTATTACGCTCTCTCGTGATGTCGTCAATAAAAGTGTGGCCGTGGCGCGTATCGACTCCCTGTTTGACCCGACAATTTCCATTATCGTCGGTCTATCTTACTTCTTGTCCATTGCGATAGGAGCCATCTTTGTCGTTCACGGCACATTAAACCTGGGAAATTTGACGACCTTCACTCTTTACTTGGGCCAACTGATCTGGCCAATGCTTGCCTTCGGCTTTTTGTTCAATATCGTCGAGCGGGGCCGGGCGTCTTATGAGCGGGTGGAAAGTCTTCTGTCCGTTTCTCCCACTATTACCGACAAAAAGGGAGCCAAAGAACAGGTGCCATCTGGTGCCATTACTTATGCCATTCGCCAATTTTCTTATCCTGGCACCGCCCACGTGGTGTTAAAAGACATCTCTCTGGTTATCGAACAAGGCCATACTTTAGGGATCGTGGGACGAACGGGATCAGGAAAAACCACATTATTGCGGTTGTTGCTCCGGGAATTTGACCTGAAACCCGAGGAGGGCGATATTGTGATAGGCGGGGTGTCGATTCAGGATGTCACGTTAAGCGCCCTTCGTTCAAGCATTGCTTATGCACCGCAAGATGCGTTTATCTTCTCACAAAGTGTCCTCGACAATATTGCCTTTGCCAACCCTAAAGCATCTCGCGAGGACATCGTGAAAGCTGCTTATCAAGCGGGCGTGTTAGAAGACATCGAACAATTCCCAAACGGCTTCGAGACAATCATAGGGGAACGAGGCACAAATTTATCTGGAGGGCAGAAACAGCGAATCTCCATTGCTCGTTCCCTATTGCAGCAGGCCGAAATCCTGCTTTTGGATGATACCTTGTCCGCAGTGGACGCCCGCACCGAGACGCACATTCTAGACCAAATCAAAAATGTCCGTCAGGGACGGACCACTATTATTGCCACTCACCGTCTAAGAACTGTCGAGCATGCCGATCAAATCATCGTACTCGAAAATGGCACCATTGTGGAACAAGGCACTCATGAATATTTGTGGTCTTTAGGAGGACGCTATTGGGATATGTATAGACGCCAGCAATTGGAGACACAAGTGGAACGAGGAGGAGTTGAGGTATGATCCTCGCACAAGAGCAAAGTCTGAGTCCCACGAATTCCTCAGGCACGTTCAGGCGCCTTTTGGGCTATCTTGGCCCTTACCGCTCCAAGCTTATTCTAGCCTTTGTGATTTTGCTGGCGGCCACGGCCACTGACGTCGTCCAACCTCTTTTAATCAAGGTTTTCATTGATAGGTATCTCATTCCCCGCTATTTTCCCCGGACTATTTTGGCGGAACTGGCGGCGGTGTATCTTGGGCTTGTCATCCTCACCGCCGTACTGAACGTGGTCCAGTTGCTGCTGTTTGAAATACTCGCTTTAAACATCATTCAGCAACTGCGCATTGAACTGTTCGACAAAGCCCAGCAAATTGCTCTGTCCTTTTTCGATAACACCCCAGTCGGAGTTGTGGTGTCCCGTATAACCAACGACACCCAGTCCATTCTTGAAATGTTTATGACGGTGCTGTCTACATTTGTTCAAAATATCACGGTGCTAACCGGTATTCTCATCGCGATGTTTGCCCTAAACACCCGCATAGCGCTGGACTGTCTCTTGCTCATCCCCATCATCTTGGGGGTCATGACTTTATACCGGAAGGCAAGTGCGCCCATTTTTCATGTGGCCAGACAACAGTTGGCTCTGCTCAACGCCAAACTCAATGAGTCATTGCAAGGCATGGCGATAGTTCAGGCCATGCGGCAAGAATCGCGCATGCGCCATGAATTTGGCCAAATAAACAACGCCTACAAAAGAGCGCGATTCCGCAATATGCAATTAAACGGGATATTGTTAAGACCCTTAAATGATGTTATATACTCCCTCACACTGATCTTCGTGCTCTGGTACTTTGGCTTGGCTTCGTTCTCCCACGCCGTCAATATTGGGGTATTATATGCTTTTGTCACCTACCTTAGCCGATTCTTCGAGCCGGTCAACAACATGATGCAACGCCTGAATTTTTTTCAGCAAGCTATGGTGTCAGCAGAGCGCGTCTTTCAAATTCTCGATCATGAAGAAATGGCTCCGCAAACGATTGGCCATTCAGCCGCACAAATTACACGGGGCGAAGTTGTCTTCGATGATGTGTCCTTTTCTTACGATGGGCGTCACGACATTTTAAAGCACATCAGCTTCACGGCTCATCCCGGTCAAACCGTGGCGATTGTTGGCCACACAGGAAGCGGCAAAAGTTCCATCATCAATCTGCTCATGCGGTTTTACCCCGTCGAACGGGGGAAAATCCTCATTGACGGTACCGATCTTCGCATGATATCATCTCATGAACTGAGGCGAAAAGTAGGTCTGGTATTGCAAGAACCATTTTTGTTTTATGGAGACATTACCTCCAATATCCGGCTTGGCAATCAATTTGTGAGCGATGAAGATGTTGTTAAAGCCGCGCGCTTTGTTCAAGCCGAATCCTTCATCCGCCGCCTTTCCGGAGAATATCACGCCCCCATCGGCGAGAGAGGAGCCACTTTATCTACCGGTCAGCGCCAACTGTTGTCATTTGCCCGGACCATGGCCATGAATCCCGTAATCTTGGCTTTAGATGAGGCCACTGCCAGTGTCGATACCGAAACGGAGAATGCCATTCAGAACGCATTAGCCCAAATGCGTCACGGCCGCACGACTATCGCGATAGCCCATCGCCTGTCGACAGTCCAAGACGCCGATTTGATCCTTGTGTTGCATCACGGAGAAATTGTGGAACGCGGCACTCACCAAGAACTTTTGGCTCGGGAAGGACTTTACTATAAAATGTATTTGCTACAACAAGGACAATCAGCGTGAGATCAGTTATCATAAAGATGCTTGAAGAAATTCGCTCATGTTTCTTATTAGAAACTAAACCTTCGCACTTTACCGGTGTAGACCGTGTCATAGACCCTATGTAAATCAAAGAGATAGGATGATCACATGGTTGTTAATCGGCTATTGGTTGTTATTGTCCAATATCCTGACGCTCCAAAAGTGGCTTCGGCTTTGCGTCAGGCCCAAGTAGCATTCACCCAGTTCACAAGCCGCGGAACTTTCCTGAACCGGGGTAACACTACCTTTATGATTGGAACAAACCAAGAACATATCGCTCAGATCCTGGATATCATTCAACAACATTGTGAAGAACGAGAAACCCGGCTTCAGGGATTTCCTACTTTGCATCCGGACATGTATGCCTATCCGGTCAGCGTACAAGTTGGCGGGGCTATTGTCTTTTCGTTGCCAGTTGAGTTGTATTTGCGACTGGGAACAGAATCTTGACGAATTTCCGCTCTCACTATATCAGGCCTTCTGCCAGGATCCATACGCAACACGATCATTACAGGGGCCCAACATCGGGGTTTGGAGTGCAGGAGGCGTTAAGATGAATCGGCTCGCAATCATATCAAAACCCGTTCTTCAAGTCTTCCTCCTTCTTGTCCTGGCCGCAGGACTCATGGCCCTGTCGACAATTCCCAAAGGCGGTGGCACATTCCCCGTAAAACAGGGAAAGGGGAGCCTCATCGCCATTGACGCGAATCGGTCCTGGACTCCCCAGTGGATTGAAAATGGAGTGCCTGCAGATTTAAAAAGTCAGGATGCGGGAGGCTGGGCGCCTTGGATTGCCGTGAACCCCCAAAATATCCATGAAACATGGTGGGTATGGCCACTAACGGTGCACAATACTATGTATTTCGGTCGCTCTCATGGATCATCAATTTGGTGGGTAAAGGCAAATATTGCCTCTCCTCGGGGATTGCCCATTCCCTGGCG
Organism: Bacillota bacterium; assembly: GCA_021841025.1. Lineage (GTDB taxonomy): Bacteria > Bacillota > Sulfobacillia > Sulfobacillales > Sulfobacillaceae > Sulfobacillus. The sequence continues at coordinate 8,402 of JAKBWA010000087.1, forward strand.
GGAAATGTTAATTTGGACTCATGATTTTGTACAGCGTCAAGCTCCACCATCCGTTCCCATTTCCCCATCCTCGCAGGCCTGGCATATGGGCAATAGCCATGAACACGTTACAGGCTTCATGATGGCTATGCTAAATCGTCCGAAGACTTTGGCACTCGGCGTACTGCTGAAAGTCCCGGGGCACGGATGGATCCAGCTTGTGGGTCTTTGGCAATGGCAACACCGATGGGTTCCCCGTTACCTCATTATCAATCCTCAACCCGCTATATTAAACACGGCAAATCTTATAACGCCCCCAAGGCACGGCTTGCCCCTGCCTTTGCCGCCATGGGCCCAATGAATATAAAAGATATTGGGGCTAAACCGTATCGCGCATTCTTTTGCCTTCCACTTGAGGTGTCTGCAGTTTTTTCGAGGGCCGCACATACCAAGCAACGCGCCGACGCCAACCTTTGGGTAATGTGATCACCGGCCGAGCGGGATGGATTAACAGCGCCCACAACAATTGCCTGACGAGAGACCAGAGGCTTGGGCCAAATAACGCAATAAGTATCGGCGCAAAGGCGGCGGTTAGAACCAATATCACAATGACCATCATGATCTCCCCCCATATAACGGATTAGGACGCTGTTCAGATCAACTAGGGCATAAAACTGATGATCATTTTATAATATTGCCGCACTTTTTCCTAGTGCTTTTTGACTATTTTATTAAAATTTTTCTATCCTTCTTTCAGTATTACCACGCTTCCTAGAACTAGCTTAAAAGATTGGTTAATACCGTAGTGCGTTTGGCTATCGTTGACTCCCCGTCAGCCATTTTTCGAGTTCAATTTCGTCATGAATCTCGATGCCATTCTCTCCAATCACTGGAATGCTGGGTTTCTCCCGGCGCGCGGCATCAATAACACCTGGATATAATCGTGACAGACGAAACCCGCGTTTTTGATAAAAACGCAAGGCCCTCAAATTGTCGTTGGACGTAATTAGCCATAAACGCTGAATCTCTTGCTGCCTGGCCCAATTCTCCCACGCCTTGACTAACGCCGTTCCCACCCCGGAACCCTCCGTGAGGGCGTTTAAGCTCACACATTCACAATGGCGCTCGGAATTCACCCAAAATGTCAAAGCTCCGCAATGATATCCTTGGTCTAAGGCAATAAAGGCTTTAAGCTGGGTTATGTCAAAAGACTGGCCGTGTGAAATCATCGTCTCAGAGCCCCATTTCACAGTCCACAAATTCCTAAGCCACTCATAGTCCTCGGACGACGAGGCCCATTTAACCACCACATTTTTCATTTGAATGCCCATCTCCTGTGCCAACTTTCCACATTTACCACAACTTCTTTTTGTGAATCGAGGGCCACATCCCCTGCAAACCAAAAAAAATGCGGCGACGCCTCTTGCATCTTCAAATTAACCCTAGTAATTATTATACGAATTAGAAGGTCAAAGATAGACAAACTTACAACAGAGAAGAAAGGGGATGTGAGTCATGAGCTTGTTACCCATTCGACGTTCGCGCAGCTCAGTAGACACAACAGATCCTTTTATCCGGCTGCGAAACGACATCAACCACTTGTTTGACAGTTTCGGGAATTTTCCTATGGGCTTTCGTGACCCGTTTGGTTACGAAACCTTGTCAACACCTGCCACTGACATTTCTGAGGATGACAAACACTATTATGTCCATATTGACGTACCGGGAGTCGACAGCAAGGATCTAGATCTCACCGTACAGGACCACATTTTGGTTTTGCGCGGAGAAAAAACTGAGGAACGGAATGTCAACCGCACGTGGAAGGAACGACTATACGGGAAATTCTACCGGGAAATTCCCCTGCCCGCGGATGCGGATGCTGACCACATGCGCGCCTCCTTAAAAAACGGGGTCCTGACAATTATCATAGACAAAAGCGCGTCAAAATCCGCCCGTTCGATCCCGATAGAAAACAGCTAACGTCAAGAGCTCCCCGGGGCCTCGAGGACTCGGAGAGCTAGTGCCTTATCATTAGTGTTCCGCGATTCCCGTCGTCCAGGCTAACCCCAACCCCGTGCCAAAAGATCCTGCCATACCTAATAGAATGGCTGGCTGAAATCCGGACAGCAAAACATTAATTAACAGCAAAAAGAGCGCCCATTGTACCGCTGCTCCGTAGTTATAGCGTGACATGGCATAAACATAGGCTCCGGCCAGGCCAAACGCGGCCAACGCGCCGCCCGCGCCGCCCATAATGGTCATTACCGTGGCTCCAACAATGCCCGACCCAAAGAACACCAGAAGGTATTGCCACCATTTTGCTACCATTTCCAGTTGCGAGCCAATTATCCAAATGAAGAAACCCGCAAATATCAAGCCCAAGAAACTTCCCGGCATAATTGTGGATAGCAAAATGAATTCCACTCGCGTTAAATTTGGCAAAATGCCCGGGAACGCCTCGACGACCCAGCCTATGGCCTCCAAAACCATTAACGCCATAGTTACCCTGTGGGTGCTGTTCCAGCCGCCCTGTCTTCGCGACCGGTTATTTGTCAGCATCTGTTTCTTCCGTTCCTGCCAAAAGTTCTTGGTATCCTGGTCCAAATAAAACCCTCCTCCTCCCGCCTGTCGCTTCAGAAGTCAATACAGTTACCCTATCAGATTTTGTGCTCGCTCGCATTAGAAATGTTCCCCTCCACAAGGGTTAACACGGAAGATGAGACTGGCAGGACTTTATACACCTGGCCAGATTCTCTGCTGTCTGCTATATTTAAGGCTGGGTAAGAATGCTTATTGGACAGTGGCTGAAGATTATGCTACGATGGCGGCCACAGTAAATCAAAGACAAAGGATGATGACCACGATGCGCTGGACGTTTCAGTTTCTTCTTTGGGGCAGCGTCACCGCGGCGTTCACTTTGGCTACCACGCTGGCTATTGGCGACACCCTATGGTTGTGGGTTTCTCACGCTGACAATCTGTTGCCGGCCTTGCATGACAGTGTCGACCCGCTGATGCTGGCATTTCTGTTTGGTGAATTGGCCCATACTGCAAGGGTTATGCAGTCGGATCATGAGATTCGCCCGGAGTTAATTGTGGCTATCGCCGCCTTGGCATCAGTCCGGCACCTTCTGGTCGTTTTAACCATCAATAAAACCCCTTCTCTCGGTCAGATTCTCGGAAGCGGGGCGTTAACATTGATCTTTGTCAGCATGTGGATGGGGGTCATTTACGTCCGAACTCATCTCATTGCCTCTCACCCTTCTCGTCAGTCCGAAAAAGGATAGTCCTTTAGCTGTTGGAAACTAGAAAAAGAAGGCCCACAAGGATCTTCCTCGCATAAGTCAGGAAATGTCGTCATAGGATTGAGAGCATGAGCATATTCTTCCTGGGCCACTTGAATCCGGCGCTACCCTAATGTGGCGTGACTACACCATTTTCTTTTGCCCACTACCTGGGGTTGTCGTGACGATCCCCTCAAGTCTGACTTTAAGAACCAATGCCACGTTAGTTCGCAAGAAGTGTTCAATCCCAATCAAAATGTCCAGGCAATACATAATGAATTGTGCCAGCCTACAGCCGGCGTACTTTAACGTGGGTTCTTTTCTCTTACCCGAGGCTTATGCCAGCTTCCTTGATTCTTTGATGGATCAGATGATGAATACCTTGGGGTTGAGTAGTCATTATCCGCCAAAGAAACCCTCCCGGCAAAGAAGACTGCCCTTGGTAGTAAAAAGAGGACTGCTCGTCCGCCCCATCTCTCTCATCCTCATTGCCCTCAGGGGTATAGTAGGGGCGAGACCAGGGGCCTTGCGTATATTTCAAAGAAGGCACCGCAAATCCCCCCAGGCTACTGTCATGCCGAATAGCCACTAATGATCCCCAGGCGGTAAAGCGTCCCCAGATATCTCGATCCTCAAATTGGATGGTTCCCGGCTTAAGACATTGATTTTCATGGTACAAAGGCCTTTGTGAATCCCAGTCGAGGATACTTAGCCGGCTATGGTAATGGCGAAATTGAAAATATTCATGATGGGCCAATCGGCCTGCTATAACCACTTCCCCCCATAGGAGAGAGGCACCGGGTTTCATTTGACAAATGACCTCTTGGATAAAATCGCTGTGTGCAAACGGAATCGTTTCATTAGGCAAAAAAGCCAGAAGAGAATCTGCGTGCAGTACAATATGCCAGTCATGCCGCGCGCCTTCAGAGGGCATAGCCATGAGCTTAGTCGCTTCCTGGGTGCTTAGGGTAAGGCATGCTCCTGATTCCACCACAATTTCTGTTTCAAAGTGATCGCCTTCCAGCAATCCCGCAAATTCTGCACTCACGACATGAAAAGGCGGCTGTCTTTTCACCACGAAAAGATGAAGCGGCGCTTCATAATAAGTTTCAATGCTATGAGGAAAGACACGAATACGCTGCCGGACTATGGTCTTCATGATGTCGGAGTCTCTGGGAAACGCCATGATTCCTCGAACAGTGCATGGGAGCGCACTAAATCCAAAAGTTTTGGCATGCCTTCGCCCGTCTTCAAATTCGTCAACACATACGGATTTGAGCGCATCTGCCGCGTGTCCTTTTCCATTACCGCCAAATCTGCCCCCACATATGGAGCCAAATCCACTTTATTAATCACTAAGACATCGGATTTGACAATACCGGGTCCCCCTTTGCGCGGTAATTTTTCGCCTCCTGCCACATCAATTACATAGATGACAAAGTCCGCTAAATCGGGACTAAAAGTGGCTGCCAGATTGTCCCCCCCACTCTCGATGAGCACCACATCCAAATCGGGAAAGATGGACACTAACTCGTCCAAGGCGTCCAAATTGATCGAAGCGTCCTCTCTTATCGCCGTATGCGGACACCCCCCGGTCTCTACGCCGCGTATGCGTTCTGAAGGCAGTACACCGCTGCGCACCAAAATCTGTTCATCTTCCCGCGTGTAAATGTCGTTCGTAATAACCGCGATACTGTACTCTTCTCGTAAAACCTCAGCCAACCACTGCACAACCGTCGTTTTCCCCGCGCCCACAGGCCCGGCAATTCCAATTCTCACCGGTTTCACCCTAAAACACGCCTCCTTGTCCCTCTTATTCTTTCTTTCACCGTTCGCATCTCCCACAGAACCTATGAGCGAAACAGACGCGAATACAAATCACGGTGGCGCATGGCCGCTACATCATAAAGAGGCATACGGGATCCTATATCTTCGACTTGCCAATGATGAATACTGTTTAAGACTTCCATGGTCCAGGGATGAAGATCAAAGAGCATCTTCTGGGACTCTCGTTGTCCTAAAGGAACAAGTTTAACCAAAGCCTGAACCATACCACAGACGGTGATATAGGCCAGAGAATTCATACCGACACTCTCGCCCCAATTTCGAATCACGCCGATCACAGCCAACACGGTCGCTTGATTCCCAAGATATGGGACACGGTGAATAGTCTCTTGATACCGTAGCAAATCCGGGACCTCAAAAAGGTCGCATGCCGTTAGCAGTATGCGTCTGCCAATATTCAAAGAACCCTGCCGGCTTTCTTGGGCGACGCGGCTAGCTGTCAAGTAGCTATCAATCTTGAGAACTTGGTCCCAAAAACCCTTCTCATGAGAAGCTCGGTAAACTAGCTGAGCAGCCAAAGCATCAGACGGAGCCCAGCTGTAGCGGATAATCCAGCGAATCCATTGCCGCGATGATGGTTCATCACTAATCCACTGTTCTTGAACCAGCGTCTCAAGCCCAAAGGAATGGGCAAAAGCCCCCGATGGAAAGAGACCATCTAAAAACTGAAACACTTCTCCTTCATTGCCATGCCCGATTGTCATGACGGGACGTAAGGGCGATTTCTCGTGGCAAACCCTTGCGGCAGAATACACTCGTCTTCCGAAAACGGAATGGACAAGGACTGTGCCAGATCTTTGAGAAAAGACTCGTTGGGTGTAAACACCCTCGTCTCCTTAACCCAGCACGGTTGGTGCAAATTCCCGATGTAATAACATAGCGTGCCCATTTCCTCAACGGTCCTGGGCCGCATCACTAATACGTTCTGAGGTTTCATTCGCGCCACAATGAGACGTTCGTGGTCTTCATAGAGGATATCTTTGTCCGCAATTTGCTGATAACGGGGCAAATCAATAAGAACCACACGGCCTTGGGTGCTTAAAGCTTTCCACCGGGCTCGCTGACATTGATCAATGTCCACATCGACCCATTCAATTTTCTTTTCTCCCAGGCCTCTGTCCCAGGATCCCAACACGCGGTTCACCCTAATAGTGTCCTTAATTTCTTCGTTCATGAACATGACCCCTTATCTTCACAAAAAGACTAGGACGAGATCAAAAGAGGAAATATTTTTGCGCCATGGGCAAGACCTCCGCTGGGGGTGAGCTAATCCACTGGCCATCCGCATAGACCCGGTACGTTTCTGGGTCTACCCTTATATCCGGAGTCTGATCATTCCCGATCATGGACTGTTTACTCACGTTCCGGCAATTTTTTACAGAATAGAGCCTTCTTTCCAAGCGTGACGCAATAAGCCCAGCATTGTAGGCTCTCTGGGAAACGAACGTCCAGGACAACTTCCTGGGGCCTTGACCTTGAGCTGCAAACATTGTTCGCATAAGACGCGGCTCGACGGTCGGAATCGAGGCATTGCCATCCCCCATCTCGGCCGCAGCAATCATTCCGCCTTTGATCACCATCGCGGGTTTAACACCGAAAAAAGCGGGCTTCCACAATACCAAGTCAGCCCATTTTCCCTCTTCCACCGACCCGATCAATTCCGCAATGCCGTGGGTAATGGCTGGGTTTATAGTATATTTCGCGATATACCGCTTAATCCGGTAGTTATCGTGCGAACTCGAGTCTTCGTTCAATGCTCCTCTTTCGTTTTTCATTTTGTGTGCAGTCTGCCAAGTGCGCATAATCACCTCGCCAATACGTCCCATCGCCATAGAATCCGAAGACATCATGGACAATACGCCCATATCATGCAACACATCTTCGGCTCCAATCGTCTCGCCCCGTATTCGCGAATCGGCAAAAGCCACATCTTCGACCAGTTTAGGATCCAAATGATGGCACACCATCAGCATATCCATATGCTCCGCCAGGGTGTTGACAGTATAAGGCCGGGTCGGATTAGTTGAGGACGGCAAAACATGATTAAGGGATGCGATGCGAAGAATATCGGGAGCGTGCCCGCCGCCTGCGCCCTCAGTGTGATAGGTATGAATGGTGCGCCCGCCAATAGCGGCGATAGTCTGTTCCACAAATCCGGTTTCGTTTAACGTATCCGTATGAATGGTCACCTGCACATCTTCTTCATCGGCTACTTGCAGACACGTATCAATAGCTCGGGGCGTACTGCCCCAATCTTCATGCAGTTTGAGGCCGATCGCGCCGGCTGCAATCTGCTCCCGCAACGGATCTTTAAACGAGGCATTACCTTTTCCGGTCAAACCGACATTGACGGGCATCTCGCTCGTAGCCTCAAGCATCCGCGCAATATTCCACGGCCCCGGGGTAGCCGTGGTCGCATTAGTGCCGGTAGAAGGACCCGTCCCGCCGCCAATCAAAGTCGTCATTCCGGCCGCTAAAGCGTGATAGGCCAAATCAGGTGTAATCCAGTGAACGTGGGTGTCAATGCCTCCCGCCGTCAAAATCATTCCCTCTCCGGAAATCATCTCCGTTGCCGGAGAAATAATTAAACGTGGATCAACACCGTCCATAATGTCAGGATTCCCGGCTTTGCCAATAGCGGTGATGCGACCGTTCTTTACACCAACATCCGCCTTAACAATTCCCCAGTAGTCAATAATCACCACATTGCTAATGACCAAATCCGGCGCTCCTTGTGCTCGAGTTTGCCAACCGGCCTGGCCCATTCCTTCACGAACCACTTTTCCTCCGCCAAATTTTGCGGCGTCACGCCAAACCGTTCGATCTTCCTCCACCATGGCCCACAAGTCACTATCCGCAAGCCGTATCCGGTCTTTGAGTCCCGGCCCGAAGAATTGCTGGCGTTGGTGACGGCTAATATGAGAACTCACGGTTCATCTCTCCAAAATCCTCTTTCACGGGCCATGCCCAGGGCGGTGTCTTTAATCTTTTCATCGTCAAGACATCCTTCGGTTAACCCATTCAGTCCGTAAATTCGCCTCAGTCCTCGAAGAGGGGTCAACATGACAGTTTTGCTGACCCCTGGCTCAAAACGCACGGCCGTCCCCGCCAAAATATCCAAACGCATGCCATAAGCTACATCTCGGGCAAATTCCAACGCTTTATTGACCTCAAAAAAATGACAGTGCGATCCAACCTGAATCGGACGATCCCCCGTGTTTTGCACTTCTAAAACCACGGGCGACACCGAATTCATTACATCAGGCTCATCACTGACGCGAATTTCTCCCGGTATCCTTGTTGACTCCCGATCCTTAGTCATTCTGTTTTCTTGGGAACGAATGGGATGATGCACCGTGACCAATTTGGATCCGTCCGGAAAAGTGGCTTCGATTTGTACGGCCTCGACCATATCAGCTACGCCCTCCATGACATCATCCACAGCCAGTAGCGAGGCCCCCTCCATCATTAACACCGAAACGGATTTCCCGTCGCGCGCTCCTTCCATAAGATATGCCGCAATATAGGCTACAGCTTCGGGATAGTTGAGTTTAAGCCCGCGCTCCAAACGACTTCGCGCAACATTTGCTGCCACCACGATCAACAACTTTTCCTGTTCTCTGGGAGAAAGAAGCATTTGACACCTCCCTTTTATGATCTCTTTGTCATACTAACGGGCACAGTCAAAAAATTCTTGGGCAAGTTGCCAAGAAATATTTTAGACCCGTGATGGAATGTCACCACTGAAGATTCCAATCACTTGTTCTTTGGCTGACAAGGCTTCTCGCCTCCGAATCCCAAGAGTCCGGGAATAAAGAGTACGTCGAGTCTTATCCTTTGTCCCTATGACATTGACGAACCCCAAAGGTTAAGGCATTGTAAGTATCAAAAGGTGGGCGAAGTTCTGTGTTAACAGCGTTTGGAGCCGTGGTTGTCAGTCTTATGATGATTTTTTACGCTTTGGAACAGCGTTCTTCATGGTACACTTTGGCCTTTGCCGTGGCTTGTATTGCTTCGTCTGCCTATGGATGGCTAGCAGGCACTTGGCCCTTTGGTATTGTGGAAGGGGTGTGGGCTATCATTGCCTTCCGCAAATGGTGGAACCTTTACCAGACACGCACAACACATACTGAGGCGTCATAAGACTTCTTGAGTGAATTCGGAGTTTCTCTTCGACTCTTCTTTGTGCTCTTTGATCATAAGGCCTCCATTACGGAAACCGTCTGACAGCCTAAGTCCTTTCCGTTTCTTTATCGATCTCTATTCCCCGTATTTTACGGCTAAAAAGCCGGACCCCCATTGAGAAATGATCTCATACGCATCTCATTTCTTGCGTCGGTTCAATTTTCCTCAGGCAAGAGGTTTGCACTTTCTCCTTTATTCCTTCCACCCAGATAATATCTCGTTTAGTTCAACATTACCTCTGTACAGGTTGGCGTGGCGCATCCTATCATTTGTGAAGTTTTGAACAAATAGACAACTAAGTTCCGTAAGATTTCACTGCATTGATTATAATTTATCGCTCTCATGCTCTAACCCTTCTTTACCATAAATCATAATTGAATATTCTTGGTCTGGTCTGTAAATTATTTTGTTTCAACGGTTTCGTGTTATTCCCACACAATTTATTCATAATTCATTGCCAAGCAAGTCCTGTTCATCACAAAAGAAAGTACCGGTTTAAGGCTTCACCACTTCATAATTAATCATGGTCACCTCAGTGCAAATTTTTGTGTCAAATACCCTTAACTTATTGATCTTTTTATTAAACTGCAATATACTCAAAGCGTCTTAACAAGCAACTAAGTTAATGCGATTTACATAGTGGTTTCATCCTCATTGATTGAGACCCGTGTATAAGTTTGGATTTTTTTATCTTTACAATTGTCTTAATTTATTATGAGTTTCAGTAATTGATGGAAATTTTCGGTTAAGAGGTGATTTCCTTCATGACTCCGAAGCGCCCTAGGCGATCTTCTCGCTACCTACTCTTGGCCACTATGGGTATTGGCCTTCTGGTAACCGGATGCGGTCAACAATATGTGCTTTTGCACCCAGCTGGTCCTGTAGCCAAGAGCGAACTCGGGCTCATTTATTTAACCGGGGCCTTAATGATCGTAATGATATTACTGGTCTGGATTTTGCTGGCCATTGTTCTGGTTCGCTTTCGCGACAGGCCAGGAAATAAGGCTCCATACCGTCCATTGTGGGACCACAGCCGAAAGCTCGAGTTGTTTTGGGTCGGTCTCTCACTGGTTGTCGTCATCGTCATTAGCATCCCCACTGTCCAAAAAACCTACGCACTCGACAAACTGCCTAAAGCCAAAGATCCCGTCGTCATTGACGTCACAGCCATTCAATATAAATGGCTCTTTGAATACCCTCAACAACATATCGCAACCGTCAACTATATCAATATTCCATCGGGAGTTCCCGTGGAATTCGAACTTACTGCAGACGCTCCCATGAATACGTTCTGGGTGCCCAGGTTAGGAGGCATGGAGTATACCATGCCGGGCGAAGTGCTGCCGTTATGGCTTGAGGCAAAAAAACCCGGCCTATTTCCGGGACGCAGCGGACAATTTTCAGGAAGAGGCTTCATTCATATGACATTTAATGTTCACGCGATATCTATGAGACGCTTTCACAGTTGGGTAAGCCAGGTTCATAAAAAATCTCCGCCTTTAACCCGAGCTGATTATAACCGACTCGTCGACCAGCACAATTGGGTGAGTCCTGCCACTTACTCTGGCTATCCCGCCTCGACTTTCCCCAAGATCACGCACGGGTTTACGATGCACGGAACCATGTACGTTCCCATGAAGGGTATGTTCATGAACATGTCTTCCTAATTCTCCTAAGAAAGGCAGAGAAGTTTGGGTGCCTGAATGTGTTTCCCCCGTCAAGACAAGGGGCATGCAAAGCCCAAGAGACCTATGCTTTGACATTCGACCATTCTTATCACTTTTCCGTACTACGGACAGATTGTCAGATTGGATTCAAGTTCCCTCGCGACAACTGGCAAACCATGCTTAACGAAAGGTGGTTGTCTTTATGAACCATATTCTAGCTCAGCTCTTTCCGCCAAAAACACGCCGGCCCGACGAAATCGTCATCGAAATCGGCATTATTCTCACTATGATCTTTTTGGTTTACAACCTTACACGCCGAAAAAAATGGGGGTGGCTTTGGCGAGAATGGTTAACGTCGGTCGATCACAAAAAAATCGGGATCATGTACCTCCTATCCGCTCTTCTCATGCTATTCCGGGGCGGTGTCGACGCTCTTATGATCCGCTCTCAACTCATGGTGCCCAACAACCACATCCTGCCTGTCGGGCAATATGATGAGTTATTCACCACGCATGGCACCATCATGATTTTCTTCATGTCGATGCCCCTGATTTTCGCCATGTTCAACCTCGCCATCCCCTTCATGATTGGTTCTCGCGATGTGGCATTCCCGCGTCTAAATGCCATGAGTTTCTGGCTGTTCGCCGTGGGCGCCGCGCTATTTAACATGTCCTTTATAGTCGGAGGGTCTCCTAATGCCGGCTGGACAGCATATCCGCCCTTGACGGAACTCGCTTTCAATCCTGGCGCGGGTCAAAATTACTATGTTCTGGCAATCCAAATCGCCGGTATCGGCAGCATTGCCACAGGTGTCAACTTCCTCATCACCATTTTGAAAATGCGGGCACCAGGCATGACTCTTATGCGCATGCCGATGTTTGTATGGACATCGCTTGTCACCTCGGCCCTCATTCTCTTTGCCTTTCCGCCGTTGACCGTAGCCCTGGCCTTGACGATGCTGGACAGATTGTTTGGATCCAACTTCTTCACCATCACCCATGGCGGTATGCCAATGATGTATGTCAATCTGTTTTGGCTCTTTGGTCATCCCGAAGTTTATATCCTGGTGCTACCCTCATTTGGCATTTTTTCCGAAGTGGTGGCCACATTTTCGCGCAAGCGGTTGTTCGGTTATACGATGATGGTGTGGTCCGTTTTGATTATCACGTTTCTCAGCTACGGCACATGGGTTCATCACTTCTTCACTATGGGGGCCGGTCCCGGGGTCAATGCGTTTTTCGGGGTGTCCACCATGCTTATTGCCATTCCCACAGGAATCAAGATCTTCAACTGGATATTCACCATGTGGAATGGCCGAATTCGGACTCCGGTAGCGATGTTATGGGCACTGGCTTTCATCCCTACATTTGTCGTGGGAGGGGCCACGGGGGTAATGCTGGGTGCCGTCGTGGGGGACTACCAATTCCACAATAGCTACTTCCTCATTGCACATTTCCACAATGTGTTAATTGGCGGAACCGTCTTTGGTCTATTGGCTGGTGTCTATTACTGGTGGCCCAAAACTTTTGGATATAAGCTCGACGAGCATCAGGGACGCTGGTTTTTCTGGCTCTTCTTCATTGGCTTCTGGATCACCTTTATGCCCCAATATGCCTTAGGATTCATGGGCATGACCCGGAGACTTTACACATATCCTTCCGGCCTGGGGTGGAGCATCCCGAACCTCATTTCCACCTTGGGTGCCTTCACCATGGGAGCGGGATTTCTGGTATTCGTCTACAGCATAATGTATAGCTACAAGCATGGCGAACGGGATGTCACAGGAGATCCGTGGGATGGCCGCACTCTGGAATGGTCCCTGCCTTCTCCTCCCCCGCCTTACAATTTCGCGAAGATTCCCGTCGTTTCGAGTCTTGACGCTTGGTGGGAAATGAAACAGCAAAATCAAAGTCACGTCATTCAAATTAACCCGCGCGATATTCAGCCACTGGAAATGCCCAAATCCTCCGGCATTCCCTTTCTGTTGGGCGTCGCCTTCTTCGTCTTCGGATTTGGCATGGTCTTTGAGTGGTGGTGGATTGCCATTCTCGGAGCCCTGGGAGTCGTGGCCATCTTGATTGCGGGCACATTTGATTACGACGACCACGAAGAAATTCCCCCCCAGACCATTCGGAATATTGAAGGATCCTTAGGGAGGTTAGAAGGATGAACGCACCCATAGAACCCGAATCGCAAATCACGCAAATGCCGCTAGAGTTTACTAGCGAGCATGAAAGTCTCAAAATTTTGGGATTCTGGGCCTTCTTGGCCACAGACTTTCTCCTCTTTTCCTCATTGTTCGCGGTTTATGCTGTCTATCAATTCCGCGTGGGGATGACCGGTCCCACTCCTGCTCAGTTATTTCATCTGGGTCCCGTGATATTCGAAACAGTGGCCCTTTTGACAAGCAGTTTCACGTGCGGATTGGCGGTCTATGAAATGCGCCATCACCGTCTTAAGGGCACGATGATTTGGCTGGCCGTGACTATAGCATTGGGAGCCGCTTTTGTCGCTACCGAGATCAGTGAATTCCTCGGGGACATTGCTCTGCACGACACATGGCATCGCAGTGCATTTTTGTCCGCTTTCTTTACCTTGGTGGGCACTCACGGCTCTCACGTCACGTTCGGCATTATCTGGGCTTTCACTTTGTTGATTCAATTAGCTGGACGCGGACTTACAGCAGTCACCACCCGAAAAGTGTACATGTTCGCATTATATTGGCATTTTCTTGATATCATCTGGGTCTTCATTTTCACGGTCGTCTATCTCAGCGGAAAAATCTTATAGCCCAGAAGATTATCCCGTTGACTCGAGTAGAAAGGAGCCTTCACGATGGCCATATCACACCGCAAAAAACATGCCAAAGTTATTGGCATCTCCCCAAACGGTCCAACTGGACATGGTGATGAAGTCGAATCCGCTTATCTTGCCCCGCGCTTCGAGGAGGAAGTGTTTCCCTGGAAACAAATTCTTGGGTACATGGCCTCTTTAATCCTCACAGCCCTCGCGTTTGGGGCTGTGGTTAAACACATTCTGCCGGCACCCTTCTTGATCGGGTTCATTCTCTTTCTGGCAGTGTTGCAGGCATCACTGCAACTTGGCGTCTTCATGCACCTGCGGGAAGGCCGCGGCTCTACCTGGCAAATTGTCACCTTGAGTTTGGCAATTTTTATGGGCGTCGGTCTCGTCATTTGCTCGATTTGGATTATGACATTCAAATCCGGAGTGTCTTAGTCCCACTGAGATCTACCCCCCCCCCCCGTAACCTCATAGGGATAGAAGCAAAATTTCCTGGAGAAAGGATGGCCTTTTATGCTCTACCACTGCCGTCTCGACAATTTTGACGAACATCTGGCCGAGCACCGCCTGGTTGCA
>JAKBWA010000052.1 GCA_021841025.1 Bacillota bacterium
GATTGAATTAACATCTTTGAGCCCCTGACTTTGTCTTTCAAATCCGAAGTTTACGCCGCAATTTTGTCAATCTATCAAGATAGTTCTTCCATACGAATTGTTTCGAACTAATTCAGCACATGAATGCATAGTACAAGGTGGACCCGCTAACGAAGAATATTCCTATTTATAGGATGTCTCTGTAACCAATTCGTGGGGTATTGCGTTACTGTATGTAGAAGAAGAAATTGCATTATCTGTAGTTTCAAATCCATTAATTTGGCGGGTGATTTATCTGTGTCAAGAAGTCGAGCCACTAAACGTCAAGCAAAGCCTTGGACAAAAACCTTGTGGGTACTGCCTGTCGCCGCAGTCGTGGGGGTTTTTTACGGCGCCTGGCCCAATGCCTCTTTAACATCCAGTTCTATTGCCCTGGCTCGTGTGAATACTAATGGCACGCTACAATCTGCCTTCGCCGTGGGCCCCAAGGGTCATAAAATCAAGTTGACGGTAAAACATGGTCAACTATGGCCTCTTTCTGCAATGGCCGCAGGCACTCGCTATCAAGTTCATTTAACGATAGGAGGACCTTCATGGTGGCCTTTTGGGACACACAGTGAATCCCAATACATTACGACGCCAAAGGATCCGATGGTTCGGGCAACCAACCTTACCGTGTCTCCTAATGCACCGGTCTCATTGGCATTATCATCGCCGGCCTCTAGTCTTCACATCATTACACGAAATCAAAAGGACGTGCTCCGTTCGTCCGTTCCGCAAGCTACATATTCCATTCACAGCTTAGGAACGGCACCTGGAGAACGGGGCACCTTAACCGTACAAACTCAAGCCCGGGAATGGGAAAGCGTGTCTACTCCCAAGACATTGAGTTGGAGAACGCCGAGTTGGATGACAGTGCAGGCTTCGCCATCAACTAATACAGCACTGGGAATAAACCAACCGCTGACGATCCATTTTTCCCACGCCGTGTCAAATACCAATTTGCAGCCTACCCTGAAACCCAACATTCAAGGTCGCTGGGTTTGGAAAAACTCGCGAACGGAAGAATTCATACCCAGGTCGTCCACGTGGGGGTGGGGTCCCGACCAGGTTATAAAGCTGACAATTCCAGGAGGAACTCAAGGGTACCACAGTGCTCACGATGCATACCTTCCTCAGAACACCACAATGTCATGGGCCACCCATCCCGGATCGACGTTGCGACTTCAGGAATTGCTAGCCAAACTGGGCTATCTACCCCTGAAGTGGATGCCAACGTCCACAGTCCCGACAACGCTCTCTGCCCAAATCAAAGCCATGATGAATGCCCCTTCCGGCAAATTTCAGTGGCAGTACGCTAATACACCTCCGCCACTACAAGCCTTGTGGACACCAGGTCAATATACCGTCATGGTCAAAGGGGCGGTTATGAATTTCGAACGGGTTCACAACCTTCCCGTGGACGGCATTGCAGGGCCTCAAGTGTGGAAAGCGTTAATTCAAGCAGACTTGGCTAATCAAACGAATCCTGATGGGTACTCATACGTCTATGTATCGGAAACGTTGCCCGAAACTCTGACGCTTTGGCACAACGGCCAAGTTGTACTCAGATCACCAGCCAATACGGGTATCCCCCAGTCCCCCACTTACCTGGGTACCCACCCAGTGTATGTTCGTTACCGTTCACAGACTATGAAAGGGGTCAACCCCAACGGTGTGCCGTACAACGACCCCGGAGTGCCGTATGTCAATTACTTCGACGGTGGCGATGCCGTTCACGGCTTTCCCCGAGCAAAATACGGATTTCCCCAAAGTCTTGGGTGCGTGGAACTTCCCATACCCATGGCTGCCAAAGTATGGCCCTACTTGCACTATGGTTCATTGGTTACAGTTGCTCCTCCGGGGTCTCCTTCAACCTATCCGACGTCTGTCTCAACATCATCATTGACATCGGCCACTCCATTTCAACAGTACGCTTATGATTCATGATTGATGATTGATCTCTTTACTGACTGACCAGATGGCCCATATGATCTACGCCATCTGGTCATAGTTTTTTTGCGGAAACTTCGCCTTAATAAATTATGATAGTAATTAACGGGGGAACAGGTGACAAATCGTGCAAAGTATCGTAAAAAGTCATCTCGTTGCGCGCAACAAAAGATCCCAACCATCTCGGCACTTATGGCCCTGGCAGAAATGGGCGCTAGAACAAATGCATCCGTCAAACTCCGAAACCATTTTGGATTTAGGTTGTGGTAGAGGAGAATTGGCCCGGCATTTGATTGCAAAAATGGGATCTTCGGGAGATATCGTCGCCGTCGACCCATCTCCAGAATTGTTGCACGAAGCCGAAATGTTGTCGCACCACGATACGGAGCGACGTATTCAGTGGATGATAGGCACGCATCACCAAATCTTTTACCGTGACAAGAGTTTTGACAAGATACTCAGTGAGTTTGTCTTGGACAGTGTCGATATCGACGAGACGTTCAGCGAATTGCAGCGTCTTATTAACAACCATGGCCACGTAGTGCTCTTATGTTACGGTACGGTAAACAACCAATTGGCGCGCATGGCACGTCGATTTTGGAACGGAGTGGTATCTTACCATCGTTTTGTCGGTCTGCCTGTCCGCCAGTATTTGAGTAATTCTCTCGATTTAGAGTCTTTGCAATCCCTATTGCCGTCCTACCATTTTTCTCATGTTTCATCGCAGAAGTGGTTCGGAGGTTTCATCTACGGACTGACTATAGAATATCACGACCCCTCAATTCATACCGTTCCCGCAAGCAAATGCGATGTGGACTGATGGCGGGATGAAACAAGTGGAGCGGTAAATCTGATAGCCTACGTATTTTCCCTTCTGTTCTCAAGATAGCGAGTCCGGGAGCAGTCTTTGGTCTCGTAGATTAACCGATTCTGTTCTTCACTCCCTTGAAAACAGAACGATCGACCCCCCATCTTGTTGTGAATTAGAACCCAACCTACCATATATGCTATGCCGCTCACGTCTGACGGAAACGTCTGTTTTCATGGGTCTGAGTGCCCCGAAGGGCGGGGCAAAGGCTCCCTACGAAAATTCGCGAGGCTGCCTCTTTCACACAAATGCGGCGAAAGGTAATTGTTCCTGCGCGTGGCAACCGAGGAACAAGTGTCTTCCTACATCTTTGAGAACTTTCCCTCCCTTTACAGCAGGTCTCGGGGACCGTAATATTTAATCAAGGTGTTTTGTGAGAGCTTTATTGAGAGCTTGGTAGACCTTGTCTTGATAGGGAAAGAGAGGCACCTCCATGGACTTGAGTGCGATCGTGTTTCTTCCGTTCATGATCACCATGATGATTTTAGCAGCCAGTACAGCGTTTTATCATCAATCTTCCCATGAGCGTGATAACGATGTGCACATGGGTTTACGGCATGCCCACGACCTTTTTCAAGATAGAAGGCCCACCGAGCTCGAAAACTATCACGGCAAAACGCCCTTAGAAATTGCTCAAGAGCGATATGCGCGTGGAGAAATGACCCATGAAGAGTTCGATATCATGGTTAAAAGATTGAAAGAATCCCGCCACAGTTGGCAAAAATGGTAAAGAAACTGAGGATAATTTGCGAGGAGGCATTGTAGTGCCCCATGACCACCTTTTTGACCCGGAACAGCTTTCTCAAATGGAAGCGTTCCGGCGAAATATATTTCCGCCGGAAGAGGCTCTGCGACACTTCATTACCCGACCGAACATGGTGGTAGCAGACATCGGATGTGGCCCAGGATTTTATTCCATCGAATGCGCCCGAATGCTTCCCGAGGGCAAAGTGTATGCCATTGATCGCCAAAGAGACATGATCGAATGGACCAAGAAACGAGCTTTGAAAGACCATCTCACTCATATCACAACCATAGTAGCATCCGCAGATTCCGTCCCGTTGCCCGATCGCAGTCTCGATGCAGTCCTTATGGCCAATGTGCTCCACGACGTGCCGGAACAAAACGACATACTAACGGAAGTTCATCGCCTGCTTAAACCCGGAGGAATATATTTTTTAATAGAATGGGATAAAATCCCTACCGATTTGGGTCCTCCCATAGAACTTCGTTTAAACCCTCAGGAGGTTGTCGAGAAGCTTAAGGTGAGCCATTTCCATCCTGTTAAGCAAATCCCCGCACCTGCACCCTGGTATCAAGTTTTAGCAATTAAGCCCGCTCTACAGTGAGATCGGGCTTAATTTTTTATCCAGTGCGCCGTAAAACCCTGCTGTTTTGGGGCGGGGATAGAAGGCGCTCGCCGTCAGACGAAAGTTTTTCCCTGCAATGCCATACCCGGGTCGTGTCGTGATAAACTAACTGTGTGTTCGCTCTTTGACAATAGGATATATTGGCGGTTGTCTCCCGCAATCGTGGGAGGCGTAAAATATATCGC
>JAKBWA010000100.1 GCA_021841025.1 Bacillota bacterium
TTCAAAGACATTACCAAACACAATGCTTAGACATGTTCTCCCTGGGTAAACAGCTTGGCTCCTCTAAAGGTAAATTCCGCCAAGAATCTGCAACTTCGTCTCCCCACCTGCACAGGGAATACTTTTTGCTATAACCTTCGTTGATCGCCTCTCGGGATTAAGGCAAAGCCCCAGAGAGAATAGAACAAATCCTTTTTCGCAATCGACTAGGAGAGGGTGATTAACCGCGCCCTCTCACACCACTGTACGTACCGTTCGGTATACAGCGGTTCATTGTCAGCGTAGACGGGTCATCTCGTACAGATCGAAAAGACGGGACAAAGCCTTGAGCATCCCAAAAGTCCACGGCCAACACACTATTCAACGGCCGACGCCCATGCGCCACCGGCCGTTGCAACTACCCGAAAGCGATGGCGAATCCAGCTATCAAGGTTACGGAGCGGTGTCGGGGTATCCGCTAGGGCGAAGCAGCCCATCCACCCCGCCAAGAACCGATTGACCTCCTGAATGCGCTGAGCGAGGCTTCCTCGCGCATGGCGGTCCGTCAGTTTCTGCAGGCACCGGCACACGCGCCGTAAGGATTCGGCGGCAATATGTATGTCGTCAAATAGAATTCCCCAAAAAAGCGTTTGTGGGGCACAGCAAAATTACCAGGTAATTTCTGGCTGGAATGGGAACACGGGTATGCTAGGCTCTTCGTTCGCGGCAGAATCCTTTAGGCGGCACCATTTTGTCGAATAGCATGCCCGTAGAAGATCACGGTCCAGCCACAATTCTGTTGCCAGGTAAGATGATGAAAGCGGGGAATTTGTGACGCTTTTCTTGGGGAATTCCTGTTAAATACACCCTCCACCTAGCGGGTCCATTTACGTGACGCGCGCTTGACTGTATCGGGCTTCGTTCTGTTTAGTGAACTTACCCCACGCGTCCTGCCTCGGATGCACTTTCTGTTCGCTCGGCCAGAGGTTTGCCGCCGGCTTCCTTCGGATTTCACCTCACGCTAGACACCGTTGCCTTAGGCTGACGGTTGGAACGATCACCCCCCGTTCAATAACTTCCACCTTAGAGCACACGCCATGCCGGGCACCGGGCGCATTAAGCAAATACCATCCATAGTCAATGGATGGTATTTCGACGACTGTTCTTCTCTAAACAGATTTTATTGAATGGAGCCCTCGGCCTTTCTCTGTAACTTTTGACGGAAGCGCCACATGGCCATCGCAGTGAGTGCTCCGGCAAGGGGAAGAGCCGCTGCATAGGGCACTTCAGGCAATTGACCATAGGGAAGGTTCTCCACGTCTGTGCCGGTTCCCCCTACCACATCATCTGACCAGGAAGGGTCTGATGGCGTTCCCATTCGAAACGTATAGGGTGCCGAAGAACTATGCGCATTTTTTGCCGGCGGGGAAAAGATGCGCAAATTCTCATTGCGACTTATGGAAACTCCCGAAGGCAGAGTAAAGCTATAGTTCACCGTGCCCGAAACACTTTTATGCTGCCCTGGTTCAAATGTAATTCCGGGATTTCCTCCCGTTGCAAGTGTAGCAGGATAAGGCGTGGAATTTATCACGTTGTCGTTGCCTTTCAACAACTGAATATATATCTTCGACGGAAAGGAATGGAAGTTCTTGGTGTCAGAACTGCCATCGGCACCGGTTTGCGTTACAGTTACTGTCAATTTAAACGTCTGCCTGGAACCCTGAGCTGAACTTACGGTTAGACTAGTTAATTGGAACTTGGATCCACCACTTTCAGATTTGTTATGGTGCGACTGATTCCCGTCACCCGAATGATGAGAATACGAAATTGGAATATTGCCTTGTGCAAAGGTCATTGGCGACATGGCTCCGAAAATTCCTGCAACTGCCGCAACAAGACCAATTCTACTTGCTATGTGGACGCTTCTTCGAGATAAATTCATCCCGTACACTCCTCTTTTTTGTGACCAGTGATTAAAAGGACCGCCATGTTTTTTTGGTGCGTTTTAGGCTCAGACGGGCAACTGAGATAGGTTTGCCTTCGCCATAACATTACAAGCCGCGTGCTTGCCTGACAGTACCAAAAGAGGTCTTAAAGCTCGTATCCGTACGGTCGTTATGGGGATCTTTTTGGTCGATAATCCGTCCAATTGTCCGAGTATGGTTTTGTATTTTTGTTGTAAGAAAACCTATCTTCTCTTGTTCTAATCATCATAGGGACGAGTTTTGTGCGCATTTGCTTTTCTCGTGGAGATTGCCTTGAAGGATCTAAGGCCATTACACCTGACTGGCCACTGGCCAACTCGCTACCAGATCTTCTCTACGATCCTCAAACACCGGTTGCGGATGAATACGGCAACCTTGCAGGAACTTAACAATGGTGACCACTGGCACAGATGAAGAAAAAGAACCTCACTCGGCATGGTAGTTCATCTTTTGTCAGGTAGCACGGCAAACATAAGCGTCTCAGCACAGCAGATTCGTTTCCCGTTGCCTGGAGAAGCTCACAAACAGTTTAAGCCGGTAGACTTTGTCAGAGAACTTTCTGCCAATTCGTAAAAACCGCAGTGGCGAAATTGATATTTCTGAGGGCTAGACACACTGCACTTAATACCAAGGCACTTCCGTTCTGGCGGCAAGCCCATGGCACGGAAGATTTCTTAAGTATCAGCTGCGTGGAGATTATGTGAAAATCATTAACTTTTCGTATGAACGTAAGAGAAGACAGGTTTATCATATTGGTAGTAAATTTCATTTCCCTTTCCGAACGGCAATTATCTGACAATCGGCCAGGGACAAAGAGAGGCATGCACACCCTTTGAGAGAGGGTGCTTTGTCATCCGAAGAGACCAGATGCTTGCCTTACCAAGATTGATTGGATTGCAAATGAAATATGCCCAGTGAGGCCGGGTTTCTAATTATGTGAACATTTCCCGGAGGCGAATAAATATTCCTTGGAAGGATAGTGAATGTCCATGGATAATACAAGCAAGCCCGCATGGCTCTTTGGCGTCCTCTTCATCAGCTTGGCGGTCGACATCGGAAATATCTTCCGGCTAGTGCATGGTTCAGTCCCTTTTCCTTTTCTTGTCCCGTGGCTTGTCGCAGGCGTTGTCACACTACTCTTGGCATTGAGCAAAGCCTACACCAATCGAACCGTCCGCATCATGCTATGGATTGTCTTGTCATTAGCGGTGCTTGTGGTATCAATCCTTTCTGACGGGACTAACCTCAGTCTGTGGGTGTGGATCGGCATTACACTCGGACCCGTGACTTCCGTTCGCCGAAGGCAACTATTGGCAGCGCTCTTGGGGGTAGCCCACATTGTCACACAAGGAGTCCTGCTTCCTCTGCCTATCCATAATGCTCCCATGTCCTATCTCATCATTCAATTGACTGGCCTATTTGCGCTTATCGTGTGGCGTCAATGGCGTAAGCCCGCTGTCATACTAGGGAATTATGAGCACTAACGGGCCCATATTGGTCATCGGCGCGACGGGCAATCAAGGTGGACACGTATCCCGCGCGTTATTGAACGCCGGATGGCCCGTGCATGCTTATACGCGTAATCCAGCGAGTCCCCAGGCGCAAAGACTTAAGGACAAAGGAGCCATTCTGGTCCAAGGAGATCTGTCGGACCTCGATTCCCTTAAAGCGGCAATCCGAAACGTCACAGGAATTTTTAGCGTACAAAACTTCTGGGAGTTAGGACTCAAAGAGGAAGTTCGCCTGGGATCGCATGTCATTCAAGCTGCCCAACAATCAGGAAATATGCTGCATATTGTCTACAGCTCAGGGCTAGGAGCTGAACAACGACAGCACGTGGATGCGATTGATGGCAAGGCCGTCCTCGAGGAGAAATTACGACAATCCGGACTGCCTTTCACCATCATGCGGCCGGGTCTATTTATGGACGATTTTCAGGGGGCGTCCCTGCCATTTTGGCCCCCGGTTCAGCGAGTCTTCCGTAATCATAGACCCCTGGTAGGACGCTTATTTTTGGCTACGTTGTGCGCCGTGGTCCCTAAAAATAGTTTTGTTCCGCTGACCACACTCAATGACCTGGGACGGATGGCTGCGTGGGCCTTTGAGCACTCAGACATCTCACTAGGACAGGGCTACCAAGTGGTGGGAAGTCTCGAAACCGGAAACAAGTTGTGTGCAATGTGGGAGAAAATCACAAAACAGCCAATACCTCAAGTTCCGGCATTGAAGTTTGGAATTCACGTGGTGCATCCTAAGATGGCGGCCTTGTTGAATTGGCTGGGGAATCAACAGCCCTTCATTTCAAATGGGCCCTTAGAACTTCAAACCTATGTTGACTGGCTGTACTCGGTGTTAACTCCACGGTAGATGATACTCCGTCACTTTG
>JAKBWA010000010.1:0-158411 GCA_021841025.1 Bacillota bacterium
TCCATATCCCGTTTTCGATGAATACATTTCCCCTCCGGGCCTTCCATTTGGCTAGGAATTCTTGTCCTGATTTCTTCCACCATTGTTTCACCCTAAGTCCTCCTTATGGCCGCACTTCATGTTGCGGCAATCGAAGAATAACAGGAAGTATTTGGAGAGTGCCTACCGAATTTGTTTACCCGATGTTCATGTGGATGTATCGTCCTGGATTCTGAGATAAGTACGACTATCGTCTTCCCCAAGCACGACATGGGTTTGTTGACTTTCGCCTTTTTGACCACACTTCTCGAGATTACGAACATTCTAGCTAGCGATTTAGCCCTCATTACAGTTGACAACGTCCAGATTTTCTTCAAAATATACCCTATGCGGTATGTTGTTCCTGACACGGACCCACAGTCAGAGTTCAACAAATCACTAATATGTCGAGGAGTTGATGAGTTGTGGCTATTTTGACAGCAGAAGCATTCGTTACGCAGGTTCAGCAAGGTGTCGCGTTATTTCTCGACATTAATCCGCCTCAGATCTACAGTAAAGGTCATGCAGCTGGCACGTATAACTTTCCCTATCACCGGGGCCAATGGGGCGAAGAACTCAAGCGGGCTCTAAATGGACAAAATCCGCCGGTTGGTCTTTTTGCCAATGATCCATCCATCATCCAAGCGGCGGTTGGCGATGCAGAACATGCTGGACTCTCAGTGGTATTTACGTGGGATAAAGGACTTCAATCGTGGCAAGACTCCGGGCTGCCCATTGAACGCGTAGTCGATATCACCGTTGATGAACTGCATCAAAATCTCCATGACTTCGTCGTCATTGACGTTCGGGAAGCTTACGAATTACGCGCAGGCACAGTACCGGGAGCTCTTCACATCCCGATGGGACAAATTCAGTCCCGTGTTCAGGAACTGGATAAGGACCGGAAGTACGCCATTATCTGTCAGTCAGGGTCCCGCAGTGCATCGGTGGCGGGCTGGATGTCCCAACAAGGTTTTGACGTCAATAACGTCGTTGGAGGCATGTCGTTGTGGTTGGGAGCAAGACATCCGGTAGAACGTCCGTAATTTCATCTCAAAAGGAAATAGTGGCCATATTGGTGCTCTCCAAGAAGGTGCCAAACAACCCGGTTAGACACAAATCTAACCGGGTTGTATATAATCAGAATCCAGAATCAGGACAGTCTCAGGCATGGGGATGCAACGCTCGATATACAGCCAGATTCAATTCCATCACATTAATCCGGTTTCGGCCAAAAACACCAAATTGAGGACCTAAAACATGCTCATCAACCAGTCGTGTCAAAAATCCGCGGCTAAGCCCTGTAGCATGGGAAACTCGGGGAATTTGAATTAGAGCGGATTGAACGCTAATGTCAGGATCTAATCCAGAGCCCGAACTCTCAACCAAACTCACCGGGATTTGTGAGACTTTAAGACCAGGAATACTATCCTGCAAAGTTTTAATGCGGGATTTTACATGGTCTAGTAGCAATTTGTTCGTCGGTCCCAAATTACTTGGTGTTGAGGCCAGGGAATTGTAAGGCGGAGTTGTAGCCGAGGGCCGTCCCCAAAAGTATTGCGGCTGATGGTAATATTGTCCCACGTGACGAGAAGCCACAACTCGCCCCCCCAACTTTACGGCAGATCCATTGGCCTGATAGGGAAACAGCACTTGACTGATTCCTGTCATTACCAAGGGATAGCCAAGGCCAACAAGGAGCCATGTACCCAGTGTAACTCCAAGAATGGAACGCAACCATTTCATAGATTTTACCCCCTTCGTTTAGATTGACTCCCTATCAGGCCAAACCAAATAAGCCTAACACATGGTCGATAGCCCAAATTCCCACAAACGGAATAATGACGCCCAAAACTCCCCAATTAAAAATGTTGCGGGCTAACATACGATCAGCAGTTTCAGCCCGGTATTTTACTCCTTTTATAGCAAATGGGATCAAGGCCGGAATAACCAGCGCATTAAATATCAAGGCAGACAGAATAGCACCATGAGGCGTTTTCAAATTCATAATATTGAGTGCCCGCAGTCCGGAGAGTTCAGGAATAACGGAAAACATGGCAGGAATAATTGCGAAATATTTGGCCACATCGTTCGCAATGGAGAAAGTGGTCAAAGAACCGCGAGTAATCAACAATTGCTTCCCCACCATCACCACGTCCAAAAGCTTGGTTGGATTGGATTCAAGGTCAATCATATTTCCGGCTTCTTTGGCTGCCATCGTGCCGCTATTCATAGCCAGCCCAACATCAGCCTGAGCCAACGCTGGGGCATCATTGGTCCCATCACCAGTCATGGCTACCAGTTTGCCTTCTCCTTGCTCTTTCTTGATCAGAGTGATCTTATCCTCTGGTTTGGCTTCAGCGATAAAATCATCGACTCCAGCTTCCTGAGCAATGACGGCGGCGGTAATTCGGTTGTCTCCTGTTGCCATCACAGTACGGATACCCATGGCGCGAAAATCGGCAAACCTCTCTTTCAATCCAGTTTTCACAATGTCCTTTAACCGAATAATGCCCAAAGCCCGTGAATCCACTTCCACAGCTAGAGGTGTGCCGCCATCCTTGGCTACAAGTTCCGCATTAGCCTCCAGTTCCGCAGGCGGATCCTGTACGATGTCCCGGATCGCACTAACAGCTCCTTTTCTCACTTGTCGTCCATCCGCCAAGTCGATTCCGCTCATGCGAGTGTGCGCTGAAAAGGGTACGGGGTCGCCCTCATAAGACGGAAGAACATCCAGATCGAGTAATTTCTGGGCAAGTTCCACCACAGAGCGTCCTTCTGGTGTCGTATCGGCCAATGACGATATCAATGAAGCTTCGGCCAATTCCTCAACGGATACACCAGGCACTGGAAGGAATTCAGTGGCCATGCGATTACCAATGGTAATGGTGCCTGTTTTGTCCAGAATAATCGTATCAATGTCTCCCGCCGCCTCCACAGCTCGCCCGCTTTTCGCGACAACATTAACCATGGATACCCTGTTCATTCCTGCTATGCCGATAGCCGACAACAAAGCACCAATCGTTGTCGGAATCAAACAAACCAGCAAGGCTACCATCGTGGTAATGTTCGCCGCATGAGGCCCGTAATACCTGACCAACGGCACAAGAGTGACCACAACCAGCACAAAAATCAATGTCAGCAC
Organism: Bacillota bacterium; assembly: GCA_021841025.1. GTDB lineage: Bacteria > Bacillota > Sulfobacillia > Sulfobacillales > Sulfobacillaceae > Sulfobacillus. The sequence goes on from JAKBWA010000010.1 coordinate 3,164, forward strand.
ACCCAACAAGGCGGACAAGGCAATTTCGTTGGGTGTCTTCTGCCGTTCCGCACCTTCGACCAATGCAATCATACGGTCCAAAAAGGTCTCTCCGGGGTTGACCGTAATTTCCACAATTAGCTTATCGGATAAGAGCACAGTGCCCCCGGTCACTCCATCGTCTTTGGCTTTGACCACAGGCGCTGACTCCCCCGTGATGGCTGACTCGTCGACGGTTCCTACCCCTTCGATAACCACCCCGTCTCCGGGTATGACATCACCCGCCTCGACCACGACTTTGGTTCCGCGAGACAATTTGGAGGACTCCACCGTGACTGTGCTGCCATCGGCCTGCAGCATCTTAGCCTGAGTTGAAGATTTTGTCCTTCTGAGAAAATCTGCTTGAGCACGCCCACGGGCTTCAGCATAGGCTTCGGCAAAGGTGGCAAATAATATTGTGACAAACAAAATGACGGCTACAATGGTATCGTAAGCCTTGGCTTGAGATGTCTTGTCGACAATAGCGAGCCATATTACGACAGCTGTTCCTACCTCAACCACAAACATAACAGGATTATGGATCATTTCACGCGGATCCAATTTGCGGAATGTGTCTTTTAACACCGAGCCCATATAGTTGTGTGATGTATGAGCTTCTTGTACTGCCAAAGTATCTAGCTCCTCTCGTTAACCGCGTTTACAATCACTTAGAACAAATGGTGAGCCATCATCAAATACTGCTCGGCAATGGGACCTATGGCCATTATGGGAAAGAACGTCAAAGCATTGAGAATCACGATGGATCCCCACAAGATTCCCCCAAACAAAAACGTGTCGGTTCTCATCGTGCCTGAAGTTTCAGGAACCGAGCGCTTATTAAGCAAAGATTCACCGATAAACAGCATGGCCACGATCGATCCATAGCGTCCGATAATCACAACGATTCCGAGGGCTACTTCGTAAAATGGCAGTGCTGCTCCCAGCCCTCCAAACGCCGAACCATTATTGGCTGCGGCGGAACTGAAACCATAAAGAATTTCGCCCAGTCCTTGAGGACCGGGATTAAATATTCCTTGAAGGCCTAGAGGTGAGGCTACCGCAATCGCGCTTCCGACTAAAATAAGCAAGGGATGAATGAGAAAAGCAATTGAGGCCAGCGTCACCTCTTTTGTTTCAATCTTCTTGCCCAAAAACTCGGGAGTGCGCCCAACCATTAAGCCCATAAGAAAAATCGTAATGATCACAAACATGAGCAAATTTAACAACCCAACGCCCTTACCTCCGAACACCATGTTAAGAAACATGCCCAGAAAGAAGCTGAGAGAAGAGAGCGGGAGATAGCTATCGTGCGCACTGGCTACCGATCCAGTCGTAAAAGACATCGTCGAGGTTTCAAATATGCTTGTTCCTCCCACACCAAAGCGCAATTCCTTCCCTACCATGTTGGCGTGGGTATGCAGTCCCAGAGCATTGATAATCGGGTTCCCGGCTGCTTCTGGAAAATAAATCAAGGCCAGCATACCAACAAAAATCGTGCCCGCTACTCCCACAAACGTCCATGCAGTCTTCTTGCGGCCGGTCATTACCCCAAAAGCGTAAAAGAAGGCTACTGGCAAAATTCCCATCGACACGGTTTCGATAATATTGGAAAAAGCCGTCGGATTTTCCAGGGGATTGGCACTATTCGCATTGGTGTACCCGCCGCCATTTTGCCCCAAATGTTCGATGGCCTCAAAAGAGGCAATGGGTCCACGAGGTAAGACCTGAGCCTGTCCAGTGATGCTGCGAAGGTGCAAATAAGGCGCTAACGTCTCGGGAACGCCCTGACCCACCAAGATGATCGTCACCACGACCGCCAAAGGCAACAAAAGACGCGTGACCATTAAAGTAAGGTCCACGAAGAAATTGCCGATTTTCTTGCCACTAACCATTCTCAAAAAGGCAACTGCCGCCGCACCGCCAGTTGCCGGGGTGACGAACTGAAGGTACGAGAGCACGGCAAACTGAGAGAAATACGACATGGTACTGCCACCGGCATAAGCCTGCCAATTGGTGTTAGTAGTAAAGCTAGTTGCCGTGTTAAAGGCCAGTAACGGACTAATATCGGGAAAATGTTGCGGATTGAACGGCAAAGCTCCTTGCAGACGCAATAAAATGTAGGCGCCAAGAGCCCATGCCATATTAGTTAACAGCAAAGCCAAGGCATATGTTTTTGCATTCATGGTATCGTCCCGGCTAACCCCAACAACACGGAAAATACCATTTTCCACAGGCCTTAGAACTCTATCCAAAAATGTCGGCTGAAATGTGAAAACTCGCACAATGTAAGTGCCAATCGGTTTGATGGTTAAAGCAAATACAGCGAAAACAACGACCCAGGTGATAATCGTTTGAATTGACACCCGCTACCCTCCCTAGACCTGCTTATTTCTCGGAGAAATATCGACAAAAAGCAGAACCCTCAAAATTTCTCCGGACGAATTATCACATATAGCAAGTAAACCATGATTGCCACGGAAATTCCTAATAAAATCCAGTCCACAATTCTTTCCCCCACTTCCACATTTCACAATCTGCTCAACAACTCCGTAAAATATAAGAGTCCCGCAAACACCAGGACTATCAGACAAAACATTTCCGCGTCCAACATCGCTCTACCTCCGTGGGATATTTTCACTTTCACTCGCATCACGGGTCACATGGAGTCACATGTTTTTTTATTTTAACAGTCTCCTTTCAAGCATATCCATAAAATGGACAGCATATTTATAAATTCCCTAAAAGTTGCAGTACTTAAAATGAAATGACCGACTATGCTAAAATATTTACAGAACTTATAAAATACTGTTCAGAATAACGAGGTTTTTTAATGGCTGGTTCAGCGCGTCAACGCCATAATATACCCTTACCTTGGTCGTGGCGACTCACCGCGACTCTATTGCCCATGGTAGGAGTTATACTCACGGTATTGTTCTTCCAGATTTATATTGCCCCGCACATTGCACGAGGGTGGCGATATCCATTTTTAACGGCTATGCTGCTCATTGGCACCGGCCTCTTTTCGTGGGTCGTTTTCGGTATTTTGTCCCAGCAACAAACAGCGATTTTGTCTGCCAACCAACGCTTAGAAAACCAGCGGGATGGTCTTAACGCCTTACGGGAAGCCTCTTATGCTATGACCACCGTTGGCGTATGGACAGATATCGTCCAAAACGTTGTGGACGTAGCCAGACGGCTCACAGGAGCCAGGTATGCGGCTTTGGCTGTGCTTGGAGACGATGATAGTTACACCATACATCAGTTTTTCACTTCAGGACTGAGTTCAGAACAAATCGGCAAAATTGGAAACTACCCTACGGGTCAAGGCCTTTTAGGCGAAGTCATTCGCCACAGACGCCCCATCCGGTTGCAACGTCTACAAGATCATCCTTCATCTATCGGATTTCCTCCCAATCATCCCAAAATGGAAAGTTTTCTTGGCCTGCCTTTGTTATACCAAGCACAGGTCATGGGCCATCTGTATCTTACCGAAAAAGAGGGAGGGTTTACCGCCGACGACCAAGCCATTGTCGAACTCTTTGCCCGTCAAGCCGCTGCAGTCATTGCGACCGCACGGTTTTATCAGGAACGCGAAGTGTTTGCTACAGTAAAAGAACGCGAACGCATTGGGCGCGATTTGCATGACGGCGTTTTGCAAACACTTTACGGCATCACCTTGTCTTTGGACAATCTGGTTGACAGTCACGACTCTTTGGACCAGGAAACAAAAAAAGAGCTGACGCGCGTCAGCGAAACGCTGGGACTGCTTATGACAGAAATCCGTTTCTTCATTCAGAGCCTGGAATCCTCTGCCATTGATCTGCGTATTGCGCTGACCGACATGCTGCGCCGCCTTGGCCCCATGGATGACGTTTCCATGACATTCCACGATGAAAGATACCTAGAACTTCATCCTGAGAGAATACACGATCTCCTATTAAGTATCCAGGAGATTGTGTCTAATGCCCGCGTTCATGGCCACGCCAAGGACATCGTAATCGAATGGGCGAGCACTGACGAATATTATCAAGTTAAAGTGCAAGATGATGGGATAGGATTTGTGTATAATCCTGATACCACGCACACACATTTCGGAATCCGAAATATGACAAAGCGCATCGAACGGTGGAAGGGCGACGTGCGAATTGACAGTCAACGCCAGCAGGGAACCACTGTTACATTAACCATCCCATGGCTATAATGATGTTAGGTTCTTTGTCATAGTCGATTAAGGGGGCTTTATAGGTATGCCCAATGATAATCCAATCCGTGTGGCCATTGTGGATGACCATGAAGTGGTTCGAATAGGACTGCGCAACATGATAGATCGCCAGGAAGACATGAAATTAGTACAAGAATGGGATTTGGGCAAAACAGCAATCGATCAAATTCCCAGCCATGTCGATGTGGTAGTGCTGGATGTCAGGCTGCCTGACGTCAATGGACTTGAGGTTTGCCGTATTTTAAAGTCCAAAGATCCCCATCTTCAAATCATTATGCTTACGTCATTCGGAGGCCAAGACCTGGTGGTCGATGCGGTAAATGCGGGCGCCTCAGGGTATCTGCTCAAGGAATCGCGCGGACGCGCTGTAATTGACGGCATTCGCACGGTCGCCCAAGGAGGAGCACTATTTGGTCCTGAGGTCACTTCACAATTGTTGGATCGGCTGAGAAATCCACAGACCACGATGGACCCGGTAGCCACTCTCACCGCTCAGGAACAAAAAGTACTCGAACTGATTGCGCAGGGACGGACAAATAAGGAAATTGGCCAATTGGTTTTTCTCAGCGACAAAACGGTAAAACATTATGTCAGCAACATTCTTAGTAAATTGGGATACACTCGTCGTTCAGAAGCTGCCGCACACTATGCTAGATATGTCGCTCAGGAAAACTCGGAACAAAATCCCAATTAATCTTGACGAACTTATTCATATTTCTTATTGTTACATTAATAATTTAGATACCTCTTATGGAGAGTGGCGGAGGGACTGGCCCGATGATGCCCGGCAACCAGCTCGTAATGGTTACGGTGCCAATTCCTGCAGCTTTAAGCTGAGAGATGAGAGGCCGACACACTTGTACATGCCGGCTATGCTGGCTATTTTTTTGCTTGGAATATTGTCCTTGAAGATCGCCCTTGTGATTTGTCACGTGGCATTGAGCTAAAGATAGCCAAGCACTATATGCCATTCGCACATGGCACAAAGTTATGCGAGAAGCGGATGAAAGAAGTGCCAGCCTAGACGAGGGGGGACAGGCTCTGACACAACCGGACGCTTGTCTGTGTGGGTTATTTCACTGCTCACCGTTGACACAAAATCAGTTAGATCAAATTCATTTCGTTTCCTTCACTGCCATTGCCCAGAAGAGATTTCGGTGATACCGCTTTTGCTCTTGTGTGTATCCCTAGGTCTATAAGCAAAACACCATAAGCGTGTGACTTCTTGCAACCAGGCTTAGATTTTCTGACACGACAGGCTGAATAAATCTACGTCTTATGGTGCAGAAAGGGCACAAGCGCATTTCCGGAGGCGATCAGAGGGCTAAATGAGCAATACCGTTTTGAATCATCATGATGATTCAATGCAAGACACGTGACCCACGCGATATCGCGTTAGTGAACGAATCGACCATAGATGCGAACATATCAATGTCCGTAGTACAGCACTAGACCAGAAAATTAAACATGTGTACACATGCTTAGAAAGGCAGGACCTCAAAGATGGATAACAAATGGGCCATGGAAACCTTATCAATTCGTGCAGGCTATGACCCCGACCCCAATACATCAGCTATTGCGGCCCCCATTTATCAAACTGTGGGGTACGCTTTTCAAGATGCTGCTCACGCAGCACGACTCTTTAACCTGGATGAACCGGGAAACATTTACACGCGGATCATGAATCCAACAACAGATATCCTCGAAAAGCGTATCGCGGCCATGGAAGGAGGTATCGGTGCCGTTGCATTCTCCTCCGGGATGGCCGCGATTACAGCCGCAGTGCTGAATCTTTGCCGGGCCGGCGATGAATTGATAGCCTCGACAGCGTTGTACGGCGGCACATGGACTCTATTCACGTCGACTATCCGTGATTTTGGGGTAACCGTGCACTTTATCACCGAAGAGCAACTGGGTCAAGCCCACACATTAGTCAATGACCATACACGCGGAGTGTTCGTAGAATCCATTGGCAATCCTGCTATAAATGTCACGGACATTCAAGCATGGGCCGATTTCGCTCATCAGCACCACCTCCCCTTACTAGTGGACAACACCTTTTCCACGCCATATCTGGAACGCCCGTTAGATTATGGTGCCGACATTGTCATTCATTCCATGACAAAGTGGATTGGCGGTCATGGCACATCCTTAGGCGGAATCGTGGTGGATAGTGGCCGTTTTGACTATAACACGGATAAGTTTCCGCAATTCTCCAAACCCGACCAAAGCTACCATGGTCTTGTTTTTGGAGAGCAAACAGGGAGTTATGCTTTGCGTCTTCGAGTTAAGCTGCTGCGCGATACCGGAGCGGCTCTGGCACCGCTTAATGCCTTCCTGATGCTCATAGGGCTAGAAACCCTTCCGGTTCGTATGAAGGCAGCCTGTGAATCAGCCTTGTTTTTGGCCAAGAAACTGCAACAACATCCGAAAGTCAATTGGGTCAGTTATCCCGGCCTTGAACAAAGCCCCAGCCATGACTTGGCCCGAACTTATCTGCGGTCAGGATACTTCGGAACCATGCTGAATTTCGGTGTTATTGGTGGAAAGAACACTGCCGAACAGCTCATCAATCGGCTGACTTTGTGGCTTCTTGTCGCGAATGTGGGGGATGTGAGGTCCATGGCCATTCATCCTGCTTCTACCACACACCAACAATTGTCACCCGACGAGTTGCAATTAGCAGGGGCCAATGGCGAATTAATCCGCTTGTCGGTGGGTCTTGAAAATGCCCACGATTTGTGGAACGACTTGGAACAAGCCCTCGATTCGATTGACATGGCTTGACTTGAGTAGACTTTATTCTTCGCCAATAAGCCGATAACCCGGAATTCCGTAAATTTTAAAGGCGCTCATTCCCGGTGTGGCATGTTTGCAACAGTCGGCAAACTAAAAGCACACCGGGACACATGGGTCTATAGGATACTTCGCAAGGCTTCACACAGAGAGTCAAGGATTTTCCCAGGTTCTTCGCTCACCTAAAACCGCCAACTCATGGAAACCCGCAGAGTTCTAGACGAATTTCTCACAGCAGTTGGGCTAATTTGGCAACGGGATTGGGCAGAGGTTTGGAATATCTTTTGAGAGATGTTCTTAAAGGCTGAAGAACCACCATAGTGAGATGACCTCGCTGGCTTATATGAAGTATCTTCCAGTGGGATTTCACGGCAATGACTTTCAGCTCGCGCAAGGAATACAGATGGCCGTTAGTCACAGTCATATGAACTTCCAGAGAAAACAAACTCGCCAGGGTGCCGACCTTCTTTTCTGTTATCACTACCACCAATCGACCCTGGGGATGAATCTGCGGCTTTATTTTCTTGAATATTGCAACCATTGTCTCCACCGGAAAGTTTTCAATTAACCGCACCAAACTCACCACGTCAAACGGCCCTTTCGGTAGTTGACTCCTTATGTCCCCACCGACAAGCTTTACAAACGGATGGTGCAAAATTCCTGAAACCTTGTCGATAGTGTCGGGCGTGTCGATCATAGTGACCTCAATTCCTTGATCAGCCAATGCCAACGCCAGGGTGCCGCTTGCTCCTCCCACGTCCAGCCAAGTCCGGGGTTTTGAACAAGACAATGTATCTAATATCCACTGATTTAACTGGCGACTGGACTCCCGCAATCTTTCCTCTTCTGAGGATTGAATTGCACCGCTTAGACAAGGGCTTTCATCTTGACTCGAATGACTTATATTCAGCCATCTTCGCATAATGTCCATGCCGTGCAAGCTTCGAGCGGCCGGTGGTTCTGCGTTCCATCGCCACCCTGTGCCTTCTTGTTCAACATATCCCAAGTCGACCAGCGCCTCAATTAAAATCTGCCATGGCACCCCAAGGACGCCTTGAAGAGTGTCCAAATCCTTTTTGCTGGCTCCCTGTACCAACTGAGCATACATCCCAGAATTCACCGCGGCATAAAGAACTGCTTGAATATAAAACTCCTGATCCAGTAAGGCCCATTCTAGGGTCATCCATATCCCCCTCCTCTGGCTGTGTATTTACATATACGACGCCACCCTTAACAAATGTGCACGGCCAATGAAATTTAACACTCACTGATGAAACAGGACTCAATTTGCCAATAGCTGTCCAACCCTTGACACAAAAAACGAACCTAAACTGGTTCAGGTTCGCTTTCTGCCTTATTGTTGGCTTTATTGTTATTGTTCGCGATCCTTTCGAAACCACGATTTTTCCGCAACCAATCCATTCAAAATGGTGGCTGTGCCATGCTCTTTTCACCACTGGTTCCGAGCATTTTTTCTATGGTTTTACTTTTGAGATGGGTTTCGCGCAGTTTGTCATCCACAATTTCCTAATCTGACTAAAGCTTTTACCGTCCCATCACCAACAAATTTTTCATTGCCATAAGTCCCATTGGAGCAATAAACATAATCAATACGTTAAGAAGCAAAAGTGCAGGTAGTATGGTTAGTAGAAGAGGATCCGACTGCTTTTTCAAAGCATCTTCAAGAGTCAATTGTTCTTCCATATCCCACGCCTGAGTGATGGCATCCTCAGCTTGTAACCCGTTTTGATAACCGTAAATCATCATGGTCGTTACCAAATCTGACTCGGGGCCAGGATATTGTGTTCGAAAGCGAGTAAAAGCCCCTGAGTCAGAGTGATTTGTTCCTATAACTTTTGCGAGAGTCTCTATATCTACCCCAATCTCGGGAACGGCCACGACAGCCTGATCCATGGCTTGCCAAAACGTCATTCCTGCACTCAAAAAGAACGCCATTGTTCTCCAAAATTTCACAATTGACCAGCGCTTTTTGCGTATCTGTTTACGACTTAAAGGACGGTTCCACAGCCCCATAACGCCGACGAGAATAGTCACACTTAACAACAAACCGCTTAACGGATGCGGCTGCCAAAACCACAATGGCATCAACGCTATTCCGACCCAAAGCAGATTGTCTAAACGAAAACGAGATCCTCTAATGGAACTTGCGAATATGCCCGAGCATAGAGCCGCGATCATCGTATTCATGAAGAACTCTCGCCTCGGATGTGGGCAGAAAAAATTTGGAGCACAACAAAACTTACCAGAGCAATGAATGCCAGAACCAAATGGCCCAAGCCCGTGGTGGTCAATACCTGGTAAAATCCAGGAAGAGTAAAGGCAAACAAAAATAAGACAACATAAGGAGCAATCGCCAAAATGAGAACAGTCGATTCCAGAGCCATTTCATCGAGTCGCCGCTGAAATCGCCAACGCCGGGACAGCGCCATGTGTTTAACAACATGATCAATAATATCGTCCAATGCTCCTCCATACCGAGTGGTCAAGCGGGCCGATTGTGCAACCACATTCATAGCATCGGTATGCCACTTTGTTGCTAATTCATCGAGAACCAACTGCGGATCTGCATGAAGACGGATACGAGAATCGGAGCGAACCACCTCCTCCAATGCAAAAGCCAGACTGCCTCTGGCTTTCAGCATACGTCTTAGACGTTGCAGGAACAATTCGGTTTCCTGGTCATCCAGTTCCGATTGTTGGCGTCTTAAGCGACTCGTCCAAAACGTATCCAATCCCCAAATGGTGATGAGAAATGCTATGGTAATACTGGGACTGGGAATCAAAAAGGATCCCATGCTGGCCCACGGCAAAAACAAGGGCCGATGGGATGACAAAATGCTATTCACGCTGAATCCTAGTAGCCCGGCGCCTAAAATAACTGAACTATGCATCGAATTCTCCCACCTTAACAAATGCAGGTGCTTGGTCAGCTTGGTACTGCCAAATCACGTTCATATTGTTCCGAAACGGTTGCTGAATCGATTCGATCCGACGAACACCATCAGGATAACGACGAACATAGATAATGATATCGAGGGTTTCCTGGATTTGTGCAACAAGCTGGTCAAAAGGAATTCCCAGCTGGCGTCGAGAACACATCCGCGCCAGCCGAGAAATTGTATCCACACCCCCCGATTGGCTATGAACTGTCGAAAGGCTGCCTGGATGGCCCGTGGACATCGCCTCAATTAATTCCATGGCCTCCTCACCCCGCACTTCGCCAACAATGATCCGATCCGGACGCATACGCAGGGCATTAATCACCAAATCATGAATCGAATAATGCCGATGGGCCTCCAAGCTGACCGTGTTAGCATGATGCAGATTCAATTCCCGTACGTCTTCGATGGTAATCAAGCGTTCATCCGCACCAATCTCAGACGTCAGAAGGCGAAGCAGCGACGTTTTTCCCGACCCCGCGCCGCCTGCGACCAAAATGTTACGCCTCTCGGCGATGAAAGTGGTGAGATCCTCCCACAAATCCATACTGAAGGATCCGTGCAGCAAGTAATCGTCGAGACTGAGTGGCGCGTGCCGGGCCCTTCTGATAGTAATTGTCGGTTGCTCCGCCACCGGTGGCAAAACACAATGGATACGAGAACCGTCGACGAGTTGGGCATCACACACCGGCGATTCGGTATTCAGAACCCGGCCTGCTCGACTTGCCAGACGTTGAGCCAGAAGGGCAACTTCGTCGGGATTCTCAAAATTTTGTTTCACCTGATCAATGTGTCCATCTCGCTCGCAGAAAATGTGATCCGGACCGTTGACCATAATTTCAGTCACCCGGTTATCAGTGAGTAATCCATCCAAAGGCCCGAGACCTGTGAGCCGGTTGAGCAGCGAACGGCGGTATAACGTCATGGCGGCCACGTCCAATCCTTCTTCCCCTATCACCTGGTTAATGGCTTCTTCCAATTTGTTCAGTCGTTCGCGATCCCACACCAAATGTCGCAATAATTCCGGATACTGGGATTGTACAGTCTCTTGCCAGCGGTCTACGTACTGCCCCATGACCGTGCTTTCTTCTTGCGCATACCGCCCCCATACCGTGTCAGTCGTCTGGACATCATCGGGCTTCCAAGAATATTTGTTCATGACGTCGACCTCCTCATTCAGAGTGTCTTCATCATACTGGAGGATTGTGCCACACAACCTGTCAGGACTGCTGCCATGGGGATCAGGATCAAGATTCAGGGTCATCAAGATCCGCTATTTCGATTGACAAACACCCAGGAGAGTGTCATCAGCAATCCCGGCAATTAGATTCAGTATAGACCGTGTCTACATCGTAGCCAGCCTGATTCAACGTGCGCACCAGACTTACCGGCATATTCTCATTGAATTTGAAGAGCATTTTAGTAACCCTCGATGGGCGACGCCGGCATGAACAGATCCCGAGCTATCCATGCACCATAGGTGATGGCCACATAGATATCCTCAACAGTGAGTGTGGGATATTCCGTAAGAATCTCCTCAACCGAGTACCCTTCTACCAATGCATCAAAAACAACAGAAACCATAATGCGAGTGCCCTTGAGGCATGCGGCACCATGACAGATCGTGGGGTCTGTCTGAATACGATCGAGTAAACGCACGGTCCTTCTCTCCTCATCTTTTCAATCGGGAGGGCCGGATAGACCCTATTACACGACGGCGTTAATACGTCATCATCAAGAGAAACATTTGTGTGATGAAAAAATGGCGCTATTTCCCTTATTCTGGAACGTGATTTTAGGAATAAGGGGTCTACGTTGGGTGGACGGCTTCATCCTGGACCAGCATCACCAGCGGCACGCCGCAGTGATGCGTCGATTGAGTGCCAAAGAACAGCAAATCTTGGAGCCTCTGGCCCACAGGGTGGTCCCGACCGATCGACTGTCCAACAGACACAACAGTGTGAAAGGATGATTACGGCCCGTCGCGCGATCTGTCTGAGACCTTCGACAGAAGATGTTGAAATGGTGTGTGGATCCGGGAAATGTCCTCAGTGGCACTCACCCACACAATTTCAATGTCGACCTCATCGTACCCATGAATGAGCACATTGTGCAGGCTTTCCATGACATGACAGTCCTTGGCAGGACATCCGCAAGATCACGTAGGAATTCCGGCGTCATCCGGCCGGTGGCTTCACCGATAATTTCAAGCTGGCGCATGATCGCGGCTTGCCGGAGTTCATCATCCAGGAAGTCTTCATGAGAGACCCTTGCATCCAGCATTCAATGCGTTGGACAGCCTGCTAAATATGTGTCAATGTGCTAAAGTTGTCACGTTTCAGCATAAATCACGCGCTGTGTAGATAGGATTTCCTCCCGCAATACGGGGTAGATCCGTGGCTTGTTGGCCACATCAACACGACATCCCAGCAGCTCCTCCAGGCCACTCACCAAACGCCAAAAAGCGATCGGAAGGATGATGCGGGTCCCACTTCGAAGAGAACATCGACATCGCTCTCGGAGGTAAAATCGTCACGCAAAACCGAACCGAAAAGCGCCAACTCTCGGATCTCATAAAGACGATAAATACCGACCAATCGGTCCGGATCGATTCGAATCGGCAAGCGTTCAGGAAGACTCACACGCTGCGGTTAGCGGGTAGCCCCCTCCTTATAATATGACACACACATGACAAATCAAGGTGCTTCTCATATGTTCTCAGATTATTTGCACCAAGATCGACCACTGAATCTCTTACCAGAATTTCTCATCCAATGTGGAAGATTCCACATCAGCCAACTCACAGTCGTGTAGCTTATCAGCATCGCCCAATCGCCAAAGCCCATTCATATCTGGGCTATGACCTGGCCAGACGCATCGATTAAATATACGACCACTTCTATGCCTTGACGCAACTTCGAAAGAAGATGGTACTGGGCCTCCTGAACCAAACTAGTGAGAAACAATGGGAATTGACGGGCTTGTTGTATAGCCGCGGCGGCTGTCGTAGCTTTCCGCATGTCATTCAAGACCTTGGAAGGCACACCATTTTTCAGGGCCAAACCAATCAAAGCTTCCATATCTGCTCTGGATTCCATGGCATGCAGATCCATAGCCCCTTGTGCCACTTTAGTCAGCTTTCCGGGCATGGCCACCAAGATGACCCGTCTCACTTTAGGTCGTATATTGACAACATGTAGAGCATAACCCAGAAACCGTGCAACTTCCACCACAGATTCCACAGGAGATGATGCAAAATGAGCATCTGCCCATTGCCTTGTCCGTGAGCCAGTGACTAAAATCACTTGTGAGCTACTCTCACACGCCATCTTGGTGGCTAACACCACCGAGGCCTTCCACGATGACAAAGAATATGGGCGTACCAACCCAGTAGTGCCCAGAATCGATATGCCCCCAACAATACCCAGCCGCGGATTGTCAGTTTTTTGAGCAATCTTCTCCCCGTCTTGTACACTCACTACGATTTTTAATCCCGCTGATAAGAAGCGAAATGCCGGGTTTCGAGTACTGGTAGTGAAATTTCGAGCCTCTTGAATAATCATCTTTTGGGGAACTCGATTAATAGCCGCCGCTCCTTCGGGTAATCCCAATCCCGGACGAGTTACCCGTCCTACCCCTTGCCCTCCATCAAGAATAATACCCGGTGAAGGCAAGAATTGAACCGTGACAGTAATCAAGGCGCCATGAGTTGCATCGGGGTCATCCCCTCCGTCTTTTTGGATTGTGCAGCTGGCCTCAATACCAGGTTTTAACGACGATCGGTGTACAGGCAAATGAGCTCTTTTTCCAATGGGAAGGGTTACGGCAATTTCAGGGCCGATCTTGTTCTCGCTGAGCAACATCAAAGCCCCTAAAGTACCTGCCTGAGCACAGGTCCCTGTAGTAAAACCCAGGCGCAATCGCTTCAGCTCACCGTCTACCATCACATCTTCGTACATGGACCCCAGATACAGATCTTCCAAAAATGACCGACCTCCTTACTGGTCATCTTGAGCACTCATGACTCACGGCCAAGGCCGAGACGTTTTTCAACGTCGTCAAGCGAATAGACCGTCTCATCCGTCGGTTGTTCTCTATTCTGAGAAGGCGAATGGTTTACAATCACAATCGAAATTTTTCTCTCCAAAGCCGGAATAACCTTGTCGAGCAAGTCATAACTCCCCGCTTTTACAATAATCAGTCTTGGCGAATAGCGGTCATACAGAACACCATTGAAGTCTCGGGAATAGGGGCCCAACATGGCTATTATCTGCCGAGAGGAGAATCCCAAAGCTTCCGCTTTTCGAACCGATTCCGAGGTTGGCAAGACCCGGGCCACGCAAAACAGATCCTGATTACCCAAAAGGCGGGAAGCGTACACAGAAAGAAATTTTGTGCCAATCAATAACATCACCGTACCACGCATAGTTCCTGCTAGCGTCGCAGCCTCTTCGTGAGTATTAACCATGGTGATCAAAGTATTTTCAGAAATCTCATGACGCCGTTGGTAACGCATATACCGGATGCCAAGATCCTTGCTCACTCGTCTGGCCGTCTGTTGCATCTGCCGGGAATCGGGGTGTGTCATATCCACGATATCACTTACGTGATGTTCCGCAACAAAGGATCTCAAACTTTCAAAATCCCAAGACCCCCACCGGCTCTGAACTCCTTCAACCTCAGTGTTAATACCAGGCTTCTGATAGGACAAAATGACAGGAAGATTATGAGCTGCAAGACGCTCAGCGATGAGTCGACCTTCAATCGTCCCCCCTAAAACCAGGATATGGCGAGACGATGAATCTAAATCTCTCGGGTAGTATCCGCGTGGCGTAAGGAAACGTCCGTTCCAATTTGTACTTTGAGAATTTCCAACAATAACCGTAGAAAACATGTCGACAGGGTGGTCCAAAAAATGCCGAAGATCAGAAAGAACTACGGATTCTCCGGGCCTATAAGCATTACGAACCACCGCAACAGGAGTTTTTGCATCCCGATATCCGAGTAAGATATCCCGGCATTCCGCAATCTGATGTTGCCGTCTTGCGCTTCTGGGATTGTACAGCCCTACCACAAAATCGCCTTGGGCGGCATGATGAACGCGCTTGACAATTGTCGGCCATGGCGTGAGCAAATCACTCAGGCTTATCACGGCAAAATCATGCATAATAGGAGCCCCCACCCGTGCAGCAGCAGCTTGAATAGCCGAGATTCCCGGCACCATTTCAATGGGTGGCACCACAGACCAAGGGTTTTTCTGCAGCCATTCGAAAATCACGCCGGCCATACCATATATCCCCGCATCTCCGCTCGATACCACGGCAACGTCCTGTCCTTGGCGGGTGTATTGAACAGCCAGGGCTGCCCTTTGGGTTTCCTGAGACAGCTCCCGGCCTTCAATGATTTGCCGTTTGCCATTCAATAACGGCTCTAGTAGTTTTATATAACCATCGTAGCCGACGACCACACCAACTTGTTGCAAAATCCGTAGAGCCAACGGCGTGAGCAATTCTGGATCCCCGGGACCTATTCCTACTATGTATAGCGTTCCTGTCATCAATTTTTCTCCTGAGGGCTCCCTGTGTGAGAATGACTGTGAGCACCATGGTGATGCGAAAAAGGATAACGATGCTCAGCTCTGCTTCTCATCCATTCCACATCATAAGCCGTATGCTCACCTTGCATCGCTTCACGAATGCGCCTGACGACCAATTCTACGACGGCGTCCTCCAGGCCAAAATAGTGCGTCACATGCACGGTGAGGTTCTTATGTTGCTCAGCAAAGCTATAAGAAATCTGTTCAATTTTCTTAAACAAAGCCCCCGTAAATAGGAAATAGGGGACAACGACAATTCGTTGAACTCCTAATCCATGCATTCGTCGGAGCCCCTCAGGCAAGTCAGGTTGGGTAATGCCAATAAAAGCATTCTCAACCCACGAATATTGACTCGCTTCCCAAAACATACGGGACATTTGATAAAAGTGAGCATTTGCCACCGGATCCGAACTTCCTCTGCCCACGAGCAAAATCCCCGTTCTCGGATCCGGAGCAAATGGCGCTGTTCGCCTCATCAGAAGATTCATGAGATCGGGGTGAAATCCTAAATGATCTCCGTAGAGAATGTCCACTCCCGGATGGGTTTTGGCCGCTTCAGAGAGTGCATGGGGAATGTCGTGCATTTTGTGTCCCGCATCCAATAGCATAACCGGAATCGCCACCACTTTGCGTATACCCTGGGTTGCCAATCTGGCCATGGTATCGGCAATTCTGGGAGAAGCAAACTCCAAAAACGCACTATATATAGGCACGGACCAAGAAGGAGGCAATTGGCTCGAAACCCTTCCTACCATTTCCTCAAATTCCGCCACGCCTTCCTCGTCCCGGCTGCCGTGTCCAATAAGCAAAATTCCATCGACCGATCCCAACATTTGCACTCCTCTTTTCCCGGATAATTTGTAAAAGACCCGTGTTATAATGAGTTCAGATTATCTGTTTGTTTAAGGGCGATTGCCACGGTCACACACTTTGATTTGCACTTCGGGACTAATAATGAGCCTCCGCCCGCTCCTAAAATAGCGGCTGGTTCGGCGACAGCATAGGCTCCTGTGGCCTCAAAAACACTAGGATTGAATTGAGAAGGGCTCTTTGAGCCGATACTGTTTAATTCTGATGCAGACGCGTAGCGAATCCGCCATTTACGGTGAGCTGCCCATTTTTCTAGCTCTTGGTCATTTCGCTTCACGCTGGTGGTCACGATCCAATCTACGCTGTGGGCCGAAAGAGAATTTTCCGCCAACACCCTAAGGATCAGCCGATCGAGATCATCTTCTCTGGCACAACGGCTAAAACCGATGCCAAGGGACAGAACTTTGGGCCGATAAATCAAGACCGGCGTCTGTCCAATCTCCTTGGGCAACGATGTAAGCCGATGGGTAATCCATAACCAGCCGCGAATTTCTCGAAAAGCCGACAAAGGAACATGTTCCCAACTGTCATAGATGCAGCTAAACGCATCCCGGTGCCGCCAATCAGGTGACCCGCTTTCCTGTATGACCCCGACTTTCTCCTGCTCCAGCATCATGCGCGAGATCGGGGCTATCATCCTGGGATTTTCCAAATGCCAATGCCACTCGTGACCAATGAATTCCAATGCCGGTAGGCCTAAGCTGTCAGTGGCGGTGGTAATAACCGGAGTGGCTTGCAATATTTGAGCCACTTGCCGGGTAACGGCATTGCCCCTTCCCCAGTGGCACGAGAGGAGACAAACGGCATAACGTCCGGCATCGTCGACCACCGTAACACTCGGATCTGTGCGTTTGTCCCGAATAAGGGGAGCAATAAGCCGGGTTGCCAAGCTCACCGGCATAACCAATATCCAGTGGCGATAGTCGTGAAAAACCTCTGCTATCCACTCACCAAGAGGCTTGGCAAAATAATGCACGCTTACCCGAGGCAAATCCACTCCCATTAAGCGTTCAGGCAACCACACCGTCATGGGTTCGTGCTGCGAGAGCAAACGCACTGGGTTGTATCCCGGACGGGAAATCGCCACCGTGGCCCACATCTCTTCCGTTTTCATGGCCCGCCATCCTGTAAATCATGCCGAAACAAGTGAGAGAACTCAGGGTCATACAAACGGGAACGCGTATCCCGAAGAGTTGGCTCTATAGCTTGTCCCGCTAGAATCAAGGCATGGCGGTAGATCTTGTGGCGGCGCAAATCTTGCGCTAGATTCTTGACGGTAGTCTCGATGATTTTTTCATCAGACCAACCCACTTTATACGCCACAATCAAAAGATCGGACTCTTCATAACCGGCTTCCAGAAGCTCCCGGGTCACCTTATTGGCCAACGCTGCACTCAAGAATATTACCAATGTGGCGGGATGGCGAGCCAGTTCCGACAGCGATCCTCCCTTTGGCACAGGGCTGGCCCTGCCCTCAACCCGGGTCAAAATCACCGTCTGCGACACACCAGGTACCGTTAATTCGCGTTGGATACGCCCAGCTGCGGCATTCACTGAACTGACCCCAGGAATAATTTCAAAAGGGATGTTGCACATTTGCAGTCTGCGCATTTGTTCCGTAATAGCCCCATAGACAGCTGGATCCCCGGAATGAACCCGTGCCACCACATGATCTTCCTGAATGGCAGCAACGATTAGCGAAATAATTTCATCTAAATTCCGGTCGCTGCTCGTCCATAATCTTGCTTCAGGACGACAATACTCTAAAATCTCGCTATTCACTAATGAATCCGCATAGACCACCGTGTCCGCACTCTTCAAAACTTGCATTCCCCTGATGGTCAATAACTCCGGGTCTCCCGGTCCCGCTCCTATGATATACGCCCATCCCGGCTGAATTTTGCGCACATCCTGCCTCCTTTCGAATTAACCCGCAACTTCGAGAACACACCGACAATCAGCGATGAAGTTCTTGCCGCACCACAAGCAAGGACATATAGGGCAGGATTTCTTGCTTTAACGCCTGCCAATCGGTCCGAATTTCCTGTTGAGAAGTGCCAATCTGAGCCAAGTAAACCGTATATGGCAAAAGATGGTGGGAATCCAACAAGTCATAAATGCGATGAAAGTTTCCGGAAATTTTGAGAATCACTACCGTATCGCAGCTGTTCAGCGCTAGAGTCAGCCGATCCAGATCATCATGTCCAGGCACCACCGCAAGAGATTTTTCACCCATGACCAGACTTTCTCCGAGCTGTGCTGATGCCGCACTCACTGACGAAATACCAGGAACAATCTCCACAGCAACATGCGGAGATTTGCTAAGGACAGCCTCAGCCAGATAAGAAAATGTTGAATACAAAGAGGGATCCCCCTCACTTACAAAAGCGACATCCAGGCCCTGGGTTAAATATGACAACACCTGTTCCGCCGCATCATCCCATGCCTGCTCCAACCACTCCTTATCCCGGGTCATTGGAAACACCAGGCGCAACACATGTTTTTCTGGTTTAAAGTAGGCTTGAACAATTTTCTCGGATCGTCCTGTTCCTGTGGCAACCCCGCGAGGCAGGGCAATCACCGGAGCATCTTTTAGAATCCGGTCCGCCTGAAGTGTCAGCCACTGGGGATTCCCCGGGCCGGCTCCCAATCCAAATAAGCGACCATAAAATTGAGTCATCGTCAATCATATCCTTAAGGTTTTTTCACACTCACCACGAATACCGGGTTATCCGGAACAAATCGCGGCACAGTCATTTTCCAGTCCATGAGTGATGTTTGTATCAACCGCACATCCCAAGGATAGTCGGGGGGAAGTAATTCGCGAATACCCGCAACTTTATCGAAGCGTATCAGATTAAGGACCACTTTGCCGCCTGGCCGAAGCCGTCTAAAGATTTCTTTCACCAGCTCTGGAAAACGGCCGCCTGCCCCACCAATAAACACGGCATCGGGATCCGGCAATTTTTCCAGAACTTCAGGCGCTTCTCCCAGAATCGGCGTGACCCAGGCCTGATGATGCTGAATGTTAGAACATAAAATGTCAAAAGCACCAGAGTTGCGTTCAACGGCAAAGACTTTCCCTTCCGGACCGATAATACGGCTGCCGTCAATCCCCACGGACCCGGTTCCGGCTCCAATATCCCACAAAACACTGCCGGGGTTCAAAGACAACTGGCCGATGGCCACAGCACGTACTGATTTCTTGGTAATCATCCCCGGTTGACCTTTCGGACGCTCGAAATCTTCATCATTTAGACCAAAAGGGCTGGAGTGCCTTAGACGGTGTAAAACGACGACCACTGTATATCCGCCCGTTTGCCAATGCTGAACCTCGAGGGCCCGGGCTTCCGCAATGTTTTCGGTTTCCATGCCTAAATTTTCGCAAACGAACATCTGGGCTTCACCCAGCCCATGAGCGACAAGAATTTGAGCAATTTTTTGGGCATTATGGCTAGGGTCCGTCAAAATGGCGACCTTCTCATGATGGAGAACCCAAAAGGCAACGTGCTCCATCCCTCGCCCGTGCACAGAACCGAAATAGGCGTCATGCCATGACATTTTGATTTTAGCGAATGCCCATTGTATAGAAGACAGTTGGGGAATCACTTGGACCGCATCGCGACCCAAGGTCCGGTAGAGAAATTCCGCGATACCAAAAAAATTTGGATCGCCTGTGGCCAGCACCACACGTTTTTCCCTCGCATGGCCTTTCAAGTGTTCCGCTAACGGCGCGAGTGGCGAGCAAATAGGATGTTTTCGGAGCACATGGGGAATCTCGCGCAAGATGTCTTCGCGGGCATAGACAATATCGGCCGTATGCAAAATAGCATGTTCCCTCTCCGGAAGATCCCTAATCCCTTGAGGAGACAAGCCTAAGACATAAACAGGATTGTCATTTACCATGCCTTGCCTTTCGCCAGAAGCAACAATGCATTCATGATGGCCGCTCCCACCGGACTCCCTCCTTTATCGGACAAATTCGTAATATAGGGTATGTGATGTTGCTGGGCCAGCCTCTCCTTGGATTCTTTGGCCATAACAAAACCCACCGGAACGCCAATAATCAAGTGAGGCTGCCAGCCCTCTTGCACCAATTGGAGAGTTTCCAACAGTGCCGTCGGGGCGTTGGCTATGACAACGATCACGCTATTACCGTGTACTTGAGCTGCTTTGTCAATTCCCCAGGCTGAACGGGTCATTGTTCTGTGAGACGCCATAGTATGGGCCTGGGGATCGTCCACATAGCACCAGGACTGAATCCCCGTTTGTTCCATTAAATTGCGGTTAAAACCCGCCTGAACCATCGCCACATCTGTCACGATCGCCGCTTTGACCCGAATAGCCTCCATAGCGGTACTCACGGCCTGAGGATGAATTCTCACCGTGTCCCGATATTCCCAGTCAGCCGTGGCATGAATGATACGTTCAACAATTGAGCGTTCAAGCGAATTGGCCACGGTTAGACCCTGACGGATCTGATGAAAGCTTTGTCGGTAAATCTCATCAGGTGTCATCTGGCTCATCCTATAATCTCCCGCCCATCCAGCCTCTCATAGGAGGCATCCAAAATTTTGGCGATCTTGTAGGCCCAAAACAAGGGAATACGACTGGTGTCCGCATCAATCACCTTAAGACTCATGGGATTGACCTGCAACTGACTGAGGCATTTTCGCGCCATCGAAACATGGGCGTCCCAATCGGTCGTCAAACCAGGAAGCTTTCCGTCAGTCATTAAGTAAAGTTGGAAAAACCACGGTGTTCGCTGACGCCACCCTTTCAACAGATGGGCCGTTTGCCATAATCCGTCCCATAAAGGCGTATCGCCCCGCGCGGGCAATTTTTCCAAAATAGCGCCTAGCCGGTCCAATTTATTGCTAGGATAAAGCAACGTCTTCACTTGACCATGTCCGAAAGTCAATAGTGCGAAGTGGATTCGTTTCTGATAAGCCTTTTGAGCGATCGTCAGGATCCGGCGTTTTACCGTGCCGAGCCGTTTAAGGCTTCCCATCGATGCACTCGTGTCCACCACAAAAACAATCACCACGGGGCTTTCGTGTTTGGATTCCCGGAATATCAAATCACTAAGACGCCAATTCGAAAAAAACCTGGCACTAAGATGCTGGCGCTTGGTTCTGGCCAATAGCGTCTTAGGCCAGTCGATGAAAGCATCATCCCTTTTTGCAGGCAATTTCCGGTTCCGGCCCCGCAAATACGTCGCAGAAGACTGGCCAACCTTGCGGGAAATATAGACGGGATTCATATTGGACCGCTGTAGCCTCCCCCATTGCCTGCCCCAAGGACCCGCCACTGAACTCAGGTTAGTCTCTTGATGGGAATTAACCGGAACTACACGGTCATCCGGTCCATTACCATGGCCCTTTGGCCGAGACACTCCATCCCAGTCTGAATTCTTAGGATGACTTGTGCTTTCGTTCAGTGGCGGAGATAAGTGGGGATCGGTGCGAATGCCTCGATTCCCGCCGGCTGAATCGTGACCCTTATCAGGACGAGAGTGGCCATCATCATGAGAAGTTTTTGGTGCAGGCGGCGTAGGAGGTGTCGGCCGCCGGCGGTGCGAGAGCACTAAGGGTGCAATCGCGTCCACATCCTGCCGGACCACTTCCTGTCTGCCGCACAAAGCGGCATAAGCCCTGGAAGCCTCCGCCATAACAATATCCGCTCTCAACCCCTCAACATGGGCCTGGACTGCGGTTTCGGCAATATAACGCAGGATATCGGAGCCGATTTCCACATCACGTAGACGTAGACGGGCCTCCAAGAGCCTTTTGCGTCGGCTTTGTATACTGTCTTCCCACCTTTCCAGAAATTTGGCCGGTTCACGGTCGAATTCGAGACGCCTTTGGGTAATCATGGCCCTTTGTTCAATGTTTTCAGGAGTGGCAATTTGTACAGACAATCCGAACCGATCAAGCAATTGCGGACGAATTTCGCCTTCATCCGGGTTCATAGTCCCTACCAGCACGAATCGTGCGGGATATGATAACGAAAATCCCTCTCGTTCGACAAAGGCTTGTCCGGAACTCGCCGCATCTAACAGCAAATCAATAGCTTGGTCGTCCAGTAGATTAACCTCGTCAATATAAAGAACGCCACGGTGCGCTTTAGCCAAAAGGCCGGGAACAAAACGACTATGGGAGGATTTGAGCACCTCTTCCAAATCCAAATGGCCTAAAATCCGATCTTCCGTTGCCCCGAGCGGCAGTTCCACAAAAGGTGCTGAGCGGGATACCACAGGCGATGTTCCTTCTTGGCAGACGGGACAAAAAGCTAGGGGATGATTCGGATCGCAGTGATAAGAACATCCTTCTCGTGTATAAATTTCAGGCAAAATGTGGGCGAAAGACCGAACCGTTGTCGATTTGGCATTACCTCTTTCTCCTTGAATCAACACCCCTCCCACCCCAGGAGACAAGGCGGTCAGAGTCAGTGCCAGTTTTAATTGCTCTTGTCCGACAATCGCGTCAATCGGCATAACATATTTATTCATCGTCGTCTCCCCACTCCTCTAATGCAGCCTCCGTTTCCAATAACGCATCGACCACCTCGTTATATACCTGGTCATCCGGATGCTCCCACATACCGCGTTGGTGTGCTTCAATCAACCGTTCTGCAATATCTTTCAAGGCCCAGGGATTGGATTGTTGAAAAAATTGTCGCACACGCTCATCCGCTACATAAGCTCGCGCCACCTCATCGTACATCCAATCCTCCATTAAATTGGCCGTGGCATCGTAACCAAACAAAAAATCCATCGTATTGGCCATCTCCAAAGCCCCTTTATAATGGTGCCGCATTGCGGCTTCAATCCATTTCGGATTAACCACGCGGCTGCGAAATACCCGGTAAGCCTCACTTTGCAATGACAGCACGCGGGATTTTTCCGGATTGGAAGAATCACCAAAATACAATTCCGGTAAAGATCCCGTCAAAGACTGGATGCTTGCAGCCATTCCGCCATGATCCTGGAGATAGTCATCACTGTCAAAAATGTCGTGCTCCCGGTTATCCTGGTTTTTAGTGGCAATTTGTACTCCCTTAAGCCGTTCTTGAAATTCTTGAAAAGCAGGAGTGCCATAATCTCTATCGCTGTATGCATAACTGGACCATGTTAAATACACTCTGGCCAAGTCCTCAGGGCTTTTCCATTCACCTGAGTTCAGAACCGGAAGAATGCCGGACCCGTAACTGCCAGGTTTGCTTCCAAAAACCCGCCAGAGACTTTCATGTCGCGCCTTTTCCAGGGACTGTCCCTCCTTAATCCTCTTTTGAGTCTCCTTAAGCCACACCTGGCGCACAGGATTCCAATCCAGCGGTTCGTCAGCTGTTGCCACCATTTCCACGGCGCGATGAATGAGATCAATAAGATTTCGAAACGCATCTCGAAAGAATCCTGAAATCCGGACCGTAACATCCACCCTCGGACGCCCTAATTCCTCAAGCGCTATGAGTTCCAATCCCAAAATCCGTCCGTTGGCAGTTTCCCAAACCGGCCGAACCCCTAATAGCGCCAAAATTTCTGCGATGTCATCTCCCCCCGTTCGCATGGCCGCAGTTCCCCACACGACAATTCCCACGGATTTAGGCAGTTGCTGATGTGACTCTTGGTATTTCTTAAGGAGTTCCTGAGCCAAATCCTGTCCTACTTTCCACGCCGGCATGGAAGGAATGCCGCGAGGATCCACAGAAAAAAAGTTGCGGCCAGTAGGCAGCACGTCCACCATACCCCGAGTTGGGGCTCCGCTTGGGCCCGGAAGCACGAAACCTCCATCTAGGCCATGCAATAAAGCAGCCGTTTCATAACTGAGATCGCGAAGATGCGGCACGATCCGTCTATGCACTTCATCAATGACAGCCGTGCTCTCTAACAGTTCGTCGAACCGTTCATCGTTGAGAACGCTTCGGGCCAAAAGATCCTTAGCCAAACGTTCCACAGCACCCTTGATCTCTCCTTGAGTGAGATGGACTCTTGGGGACAGATGCCGAGTTAAGAGTTCAGGAACCAGACCCGTGTAAGGCGATCCCAAGTCTTTTTGCAAATCCTCCCACGTCAGATTCAAGTCAGAGCACAACGCATCCGGCATGGATTTTGCGCCTGGGGAGAGGGGAAGCCGCGACATCGCATAGAGCAACTCTCCCCAGTTCTCGAAACTTTCAGGACCTTTTCCTAAAATGTGTAATCCGTCGCGTATTTGTCGTGCTTCTAATTCGCAAAGATATCCATCGATATCCAGAAGGTATTGCGGAAAATCGTGAGGCCGTTGACCTTGATTCAGATCCCGGTTCAAATGAATAGACTCAGCCAAATTCCAAATGGCATCTTGAATAATAGGCAGTTTCGCGGGATCCAGGGTTTCGGCTTGATAATACTGATCAAGCAGTTGTTGCATCTGCACCAGTTCGTC
Source organism: Bacillota bacterium (assembly GCA_021841025.1). Taxonomy (GTDB): domain Bacteria; phylum Bacillota; class Sulfobacillia; order Sulfobacillales; family Sulfobacillaceae; genus Sulfobacillus. Next base: position 28,052 of record JAKBWA010000010.1, read on the forward strand.
ATAAAGGCCGGCAACACTCACCGGCGGCACCATATGGTCCACCAAAACAGCATGACTGCGTCTCTTGGCTTGAGTGCCCTCTCCCGGATCATCTACGATAAAGGGATAAAAATTGGGCAAATCGTCTAAGACGATGTCGGGAAAACATTCTGCCGAAAGACCAATCCCTTTTCCTGGCAGCCATTCTAGAGTTCCGTGTTTTCCCACATGAACAATAGCATGAGCTTTGAACCCGTTCCGAATCCACGCATAGTAAGCATGGTAATGATGAGAAGGAGGCAGTTCGGGACTGTGATAAATTCCTACTTCATCTTCCCCGTTGCCGCGAGGCGGCTGAATGCCGATAAAGAGATTGCCCAGGACACACCCCGGAACCACCATTTTCTGGTACGATATCCATTTATCTCCTGGGGCTGGCCCCCAGTGTGTCTCCATCCGCCTTCGGCTTCCCACAGGTTTTTGTTCATAATCTTTCATATAATGGGACACAGACAAGTACTCCATGGTATCGATCTGTTCTTCTGTCACGTATTCTTCATCGTGCGTCCCTGCTGCGATGAGTTTCTTCATCAAATCATCACTGGTGGCGGGCAATTCATGCAACGGACCCACATTATAGCCTTGCTTTGCCATCATCCGAATTAGTCCAAGCAGTGACGCGGGCGTGTCCAAACCCACCGCGTTTCCGATCCGGGAATTTTTGGAGGGGTAGTTGGTCAAAACAAAAGCAACGCGTCTTTCGGAAGCAGGCGTCCGTCTCAACCGGATCGATTGCTCAACCAAACCACACAGCCGATTAATGCGATTAGGAACGGGAACGTATCGACGGGCCGCAATGGATTTGCTCATGACAGGCAACTCCTCGCGAAACGAAACCGGAATGGTAATAATTCGCCCGTCAAATTCAGGAATTGCCACATTCATAGCTGTTTCCAAGGGACCCAGGCCGAGCTGACTGTCGCGCCACTTCTTTTCCGCCCCCAAGGAAATGACAGCTTGAAAGACCGGAACGTCCCATTGTTCCAACAGAGAGGGGCCTGGATGGAATTCCTCTCCATTCTCCGAAAATATGGCCTTTTGTCCACTTATGGCAAAACTCATCGTGATAATGACCGCATCAGCCTTCTGCACCCACTTCTCTATGGCTGTATCGGTCTTCAAGGACTGGGAAAAGATGGGGAGCGGGCAAAGCGAGCGATTGATCAATTCCGCAATAATAGCATCCACAAAAGACAAATTACCGGCCAGCCAATGGGCTCGATAAAAAAGAATGGCGACTCTCGGCCAATTCTGATAATCCAAAGTTAGCCTTTGCCAGTCATCGAAATTCAAAGCGTCTTGGTGAGATGGCCAGTAGATCCCTGACCATGCTTCTTCTCGAGGAGGTTCAAACCCCAGTGCAGTGCCAAGAAAGTGGTCAGACAAATAGCGCATGAGGTGATAAAAGTTTCTTTCGCCACCTATTGCTGCATAGCGCATGGCCTCTTGAGACACCAGCAAATCCGCAGTGGTCGCTCTCTGAAGCTCCTCGCTCGGTTCCATATCTCCCGGCCACGCGAGTACCGGAATTTCCTTAACGCGGCACAATTCGATTATCCGGTCGAAAAGGTCGGGACATGCCTTGCGCCCTCCTAAAAATCTCATGACCACAACCTGAGCGTTTTCAGCTATTTCATTCAAGACCTCGTCATTGTTCACAGATTCAGTGACATTGATCCCCATCACTGCCCACTGATGAGACGTGTCTCTTTCATAAGCACGTGATAAGCTTAATAAGTCCGTCTCTGCCGTAGTTAAGTAACAAATCATTAAATCCCCATCCCCTCCCATTTCCACAACAAGACCAGATATTCGTGGGCAAGTTTGGCTCTTAGTGTGAACCACAAAAACCCGTTATTCCTTTGAAAGGATGACTTTGTCAGCCATAACCAGGCTTTCTCCATACCATTTTTCTCCTGCTGGCGACACCAATACCGCGGCATCAAATTTTCGAGACAAGTGATAATCCCATAGGGGATCTGGTTTTCTAATTCGGGCAGGTTTCGTCCACGGGTCAACGTATTGCTGTACAGCTTCGGGCAAATCCCGACATTCCTCAAATGTTGCATAAATCCCCTGTATCTTGTGACCCAGTTCTCTTTCAAGACTCTCAACCGTGGACGCGGCCCGGACTCGGCTAAAGCCCTTCAGGGCAACCGCACGCAGTTGAGACTCTGGAACATATAAATTGGGAAAATCCCGTAGATCGCGGCCAAGAGTTGTCCATGCTTGCACTATGGTATTTAAGAGAGAGGCTTCTTCGATAAAAAGGTGGGCATGAGAAGACATTCGGGCCACAACATCTGGGTCTGCCGCCGGAGAAAGGTAGCGCGACCAGTTAAACACCTCCGCCCCGTCTTCTCGAAATTCGTCCAAGATTGACCACTCTGCCGGATAGCGGCTGACGACGATAACACGCTGACCGTGCAAAGGTTTGGCGTCCCACCATGACAACGCTTCTGATATGGCCACGTTCTCTCCAAACACCAACACACACGGTGATTCAAGAGCCTGATCCCTCACTTGGTCTGGTAAACGGGTCAAAGTGGTCCGAACAATCCTTTGCTGGCCCCAGGTTCCCCATTCAATGGCGCATGCGGGAAGATCGGCTGGAAATCCATTATCCAAAGCCCGGGCCACAACTTCATTCACATGTTCTAAGCCCATCAACACAATCCAGGCATGGTTGTCTTGCCACGCATAAGACGAGTGTCCCGGGAATCCCCCCACAATGCTAAGCCCCTGGACAAGTTTACGGTGCGTCATAGGAATACCGGCATAGCTTAAAGAAGCCATAGATGAGCTCAATCCCGGAATAATTTCAAAAGGGATTTGAGAAGACTGCAAGACGCTCGCTTCTTCTCCTCCACGGCCAAACAAAAGAGGATCGCCGCCCTTAAGCCTTACTACGGTTTTTCCTGATTGCGCCTGTTCCACCAAAAGGCGATTAATAATATCTTGGCTGACAGATACTTTGCCATGTTCTTTTCCCACGTAAATGCGCTCAGCATATGATGGAGTCAAATCTAAAATATTAGGATGAATGAGCCGGTCGTAGACCACCGCATCTGCCCCGGCAAGCCGCTTCATTGCATAGTGTGTCAACAACCGGGGATCTCCCGGACCCGCTCCCACCAAATACACCGTACCTGTTGCCCTTTTGCCCACCGAATTCCTCCTCGCCCCAATAGTCTTGCTTGGACTACTCTTGCCATCTATCCAGGGCGCGTCTCAGGTTTGTTTCCCACTCGTCGTCATTCCAATCTTGATCATCAATGCTGGCGAGCCACGCCTGAAAAGGAAAGGTCTTAAGCTGTTTCCACATTTCGGATCGTTCCGTAAAGGAAGTGGCGCCCGCTATCTCTTGTCTGAAGCGGTGCACCCACGAAATAACCCGCGGCCACTTGGGATTCATCGACGACGAGATATCCTGCAATATCGCCGGAGATAGCAATGGAGCCTGCCCTTTAGTGGAAACACCGACAATCAGGGATTGCTGTTTGGTATAAGCCATCATTTGCAGGTTTCTAGGACCCTCAAAAGATATGTTGCCGGCAAGAATTCCCTTATCCTTGGCCTCTTGAACAACTTGGCGGTTCACTTTGGCGTTATCAGTACAAGCCATAACCACTTGCATATGGTCCAAATCATCAGGACGGTATTGGCGTGCAACCCATTGAACCCGGCCGGCATCCAGGTAAGGCCTTATACCTTCATTCAATGTGGGGCTGACAATACGAACGAGGGCGCCATTTTCGACAAAATGCCTCATCTTATTTGCCGCCTGCCTGCCTGCGCCAACAAACAATATTCTCAAATTCTCCAGATCCAATAGTACCGGCACATATCCCACGTTAAATTTCTCCCAATAAAAAATCCTCTCATGAACACGAGAGGACGGCCATCCAAAAATAGCAACTGGATTTCCATCTCCCGTTTCCGCGAACAGAAGGATGTGGTCCTCAAAGGCAGGTCTCCTGACTTTTCCGCTGTGAAGAGTAAATCCACAGCAAAATTACAGTGGCGGGACCGCTCAGGATTTTCACCTGATTCCCTATTCTCTTGCCGAATGCAAGCACCTTTGTGGTTAGATTAAATATTTCGTACCGTTTGACCCATCATACCACGCTTTATAGGAAAGAGCAGCGTAGACTCAGACAAAAATTTAGATCCGGAACAAGAGGGGTCCGCCAACATGCGGACAAACAGTTTACCGCGTGACATTGCAATTTATTCCCGGGTCTCCATCTCATCTGATTGATGACGCCCTAACCGGACATTGACCCATTGCCGAGTGAGTATTAACCCCAGATAAGCTGAGAATAGTCCCGTGAACAAAGTTGAGAACAAATAAACAAGTGCCAGGGGTGGATTTCCCAGCCAAAGTTTATGCACTCCTAACATGAACGTCGAAAAGGTCGTAAATCCTCCGAGAAAGCCCACACCCCAGAACAACCGCCAGCGGTCTTGGAGAATTCCCATTTCAGCGCTCAATGCCATCACCATCCCAATGAAGAAACTTCCCGAAACATTAATAACGAAAAAGTTTACAGGAAAATGGTGATAGTTGCCTAAAAGAGACACGGCATTGCGGGTTAAGGCGCCAAGACCTCCCCCAATCCCAATCCACAGCCAGTTTTGCCGTATCACGGCTTGACTCACAACCTTCCTAACAAGATTCCTGCTTCAACTCCCGTAAGTCCCAGTCCTATATTCAATACAATGCTAAGAAGCGCTAAAGACATCAGCTTTTCTTCCAGAAGCCGCCAAGTTTCATAGCTAAAGGTTGAGAATGTGGTAAAAGCCGCGGTAAATCCAATGTCTAAGAAATTATATAAGCTTCCAGGCGCCACCCGAGTCGCAACCAGTCCGATCACCACGCAACCGGAGGCATTGATAAGAAGTGTGCCGAAAGGAAATTCTCCGCTCGTGCGCTGCCCAACCCATCGCCCCACTAGAAACCGTGTAATGGCCCCCAAAAATCCGCCAAGAAAAATAATCAGCTCGTTCAGCGCACTTCGCTCCTTTCTTTCACATCTTTTTATATCATATTAGAGAAAAAATATCGGTATCGAGTACCCCGTGGGGTTGATATAGAGTATATACTGACTATTGCACTATAGTTACTATTGTTGTATGATGCATTTGCGATTGTGCCCGGGACATCATGTTGAGGCTGCTTCTTAACAAGGGACGCTGAAAGCAATTCATAATATGGCCCGAAATTGCGCATCCCATGAACAGTGTACACAACTTTTTCAGATAAGGAGAATTTTCATGCAACCAGCCACTTTCTCAGAAGCCAGAGAGGAACTCGTAAAGGCAACTCATTATTTAGCATCGCACAATCTCCTCTTTCGCGGCAACCATGCCAATTTATCCGCTCGAATTGTGGATGACAGAATCGTCATGACCAAAGGTGGCAATATCGCCAATCTCAACGTTGACGACTTCGCGTTGCTGAGTGGAACAGGTGAAATCCTTGAGGGAGACATGGATCCCGTTATGGCGGAAATAGTGAATATGCATGTGAGTATTTATCAGGTTAGGCCATCTTGCGGCGCAGTTATTCATACCCATGCGGCCCATGTTACAGCTTTTGCCGTCGCTCAAAAATCTATCCCGCTGGTTTATGAACCTTTGCTCCGGCTTGGTCTCACCGAACCCGTGCCTGTGATACCGTGGGCTCCCCGGGGTTCCAAAGCGTCAGTCGATCAAATCCGTGATGTCGCCCAACACCATCCAGGCCTTTCAGCCGTATTAATGGCCAACCACGGTATTTTAGTATTTGGGAAAGACGCCATGAATACCGCGACAATACTGGGCACAATTGAAGAAGCCGCCGATCTTTATATCATGGCGCAATCATTAGGTGGAGCCAAATTACTGCCAGAACGAGCCGTCCAAGAAGTCACGGAGCGCATGCAGGCTTTTGGCAGTACGCATTGAAACATAATGCCACTTTAGGAGGCATCACCGTGAATCAAGAAAAAAAACGCCGCATTTTGGAACAATTGAAGCAAGAAGAAACAAGATTAGGACGTCCCATGAAGCTCAGACGGTACCTGGCTGAAGTCAATCCCAACATCGTGGAGGCCCAAGCTGCGGTTGGGAAGCTCTATAGTGAGGACAACCCTCTCGATGCAAAAACCATTGCCATTGTCAATCTCGCAGCCGCTTTGGTAACGCGTGCTCCTATGTGCATCCGCAATAATATGCAAGCGGCCGTCAAAGCCGGCTTAAGCCACGAGGAAATCGGAGCGGTTATGGCCCACGCCCAGTTCATTGCGGGAACAGCCGTATTTTCCGCTTCGTTGGAAGGACTCGAATCCATTTTGCAAAAAGAAGAAGTGTAAAGTCCAAGTGAGAAGGAGCGGCTATTAACCGCCTCCTTCTCTTTTTGTTATCAAGTTTGAGGAGGGAGAACTGATGCCCAAATATCAAACCGGCAAACATTTAGAGGCTTTTGTGCTGCTGCTTTTAACTCAACACCCCGATCACGGAGGCCACCTTTTGTTGCGTCTATCTCAGGTCTTGCCCAAAGAATGGGCCCTTGATAGCGGCCGCATTTACCGCTTGTTACGAGAATTAGAAGATGCTGGATGCCTCGTTTCGGCATGGATGCAACAAAATGACACCGCTCCTGTTCGTCAGTATCAAATCACCCCGCAAGGCGCATCAAGGCTGGACCACTGGGCAGAGGAACTGGCCATTAAACAAAAATTGCTGTCCCAGTTTTTCACTTTATATCAAGACATCACGGCTTCATCTTCAACGGGCGAGTCATCCAACGCTTCCAAGACCCCCAAGATGGGGTAGGCGGGAAAGTCTCCGTTGAAAGGGTCAGTACAGGCAGTCCTAAGCGTCCAGCCACGGATGCTGCAGACTCTCCCAAAAGCCACAAGTCACAACGAGGATTAAAATCCTTAATTAATGCCAAACCTCTTCGAATAATTTCGTCATTTCCTTCCTCTTCAACATAAACGATCCCAGCAGATAAAGCGGTAATAATCAGAGCGGACACCGGATGACGAATATTGAGACCCAAATCCCAAACCATCCAGTTGGCTTTATGCGCCAAAGTTTCTTTCACATCTGCCATTTCGGGTTCATACAAGATGGGCATCCATGGCATGGGCGCGGGTATCACCCATCCCCATGGCGCTGTTTTGAGAACAAGTTTTGCAAACAGGTAATTGCTGTCCCGGATGCCATGTCCCCATAACCTGGTCACTAATGCTTGATCCCAGTCAAAGTCAACCACCACCCCTTTTTGATAGCGAGACTGCATGTTCTTTATGAGTGATTGCCACATGATTAACCGGCGGCTGGTTCCCGACGCAGACCACATAAACCAGCGTGAAGGCATGCTGTCAGGAATCAAAGTTTGAATGGGTTTGAGCCAGTGGCGCAAATCATCCGGCCCCATTTCTCTATTCCATACCTCGGCATTTTTTGTCAGCATACTCCCCCATTTTTCTTCTGTGGTCCAAAAAATCCAGCGACATTCACTGTGGCTTTTTACCGTCTCGACAATTCTTTCCATAGGAACATGACGCGTAATCCGTTCTCCTAACAGAATTTTGCGAGCGGTCCGTGCTAAATCCTCTACTTCTTCCCAAGAATGCACAATGCTGACGGATTCCATTTCCGCATCCTGAGACACATGGTCTCGAATGAAATCCTCAATACCCTTATGTTCGACCGCGACGACAATCATGATCGAATCCCCACCAGGGACACCCTTCCGTGTATACTTAGCCTCTCAAAAGTCATGGCCTGGGTCCACGACATCGCGACGATGAGAGGCCCGCCTGATCCTGTAAGACCTGATGGAGAAGGTGTGGAAACCACACTAACCGGCCCCGAAGCCCAAATATGTCCCGAGGACGGAATCACCAAAACGTGAACCTTTTGGCCAACATGGGCCACGGCTGTCGCCTCGGGAATTGCCACTAAGACTCCTTTTGCCGCCGACAGTTTGTGACGTACAAGCAACCCCGACAAGAGTGTTTGCCCTTTGCTCACGCCAAGGCGCAGATAACCCGGATGCCAGTTTTTGGCTTGAGAAGACGTCAGAGGAACCCAATTGACATCACCACGACTCACATAACTTCCCGCTGCGAGGGATTTTTTCACGACCGGCACCTTCGGATCCGGATGTAACAGCGGCAAAACGCTCAATATTGTGTAAACAACACCAGCCACTAGCATCCCCCATACGGCGGATGTTTGCAGTTTCAATGATTTCACCCTGATCGCCCTTCTTCCCTTGTTCTCTCCTGACTGATCGAAAAATAGCTTTCTTTGCTGCTAAGAACCTATATTCGCAGACATCTGACTGAGAAGTCTGTCTTCCTCGGGGGAAGCCACCACGCGCAAAGGCACATGCTCGTCCCCAACCATGAGCAATCCTTCCCCTATATGCGCTTGCGCGATTTGCCTAACTTCCCCCTCATGAAGACGCAAGTGCTCCTGGATTTGATGGATACTTTCGGGATGTTGCTTGAGCAGCATCACAATCGGTGCATTTCTCAGACACACTTCTGCAGCTTGGGAACGGACAAAATCATTCATGTCCTGAGTCAGCAGTGACAATGCGGTTCCCCATTTACGAGCTCGTCTAAATAGCGATTCAAGGTATTGGGCAGACTCATTGTCCGTTAACAAATGCCATGCCTCGTCAAAAATTATCAGCCGCCGCAATCCCTGTTTCGTCTCCCTGGTCAGCCACTCGCTCAGCGCCAGATAAGCCGCGTTTTTCATGGTGGTGGTTAAATGGCTCAAGTCAAAGACCTGAAAATGAGGATTGGCAGAAGTGTCCCTAGTATTTCCGGTGATCATGCGCCATCTGCTGATCACCATCCTCAATTGCTCGGCCAACTCAGGGTCTCGCGCATTGATATCACTCAAAACATCTTCGATGTCGAGAAATTTAGGCTCAACCTGCCATCTGTCGTTCTGATTAGTTTTCCATTTAGTCCATAAAACAGGAGGCAGCACCATTTTCAAGCGGTGTTCATATTCCGGAATTAGCCTGGCCAAAAAGCGGATTAAAAAATCACTGTCGTGTTCCCAGTCTCGAGTGTCCATCATCATTTTCAAAGGATCATAGGGAAATGAACCATTAAGCTGTCCAACCGCCCAAATGTGCGCACCGATTTTTTCTAGACCTTTGTACTCCCCTTCGGGATCAATAATGTACACCGGTAACTCGCTGTAGCGTGATCGCAGTGCTTCCAATTTGGCTGCATAGCTTTTGCCCGCACCAGACCAGGCTATAGTAATCGAGTGCGGCGAGGGCATAACAAACCGGTTGACCAGCACAAGCGAGCGATTTTGAGGATTGATACCCCATAAAATCCCTTGCGGATGAATAATCTCTTCCGACACTACGGGAAATAATGTGGCCCACGTGTCACTTTCCATCTCCCTAACTCTCCCGGGAGACTCACCGAAAGGAAGCGTCCATTTCAACCCATCTATGTGCTGAAAATGCAATGGTCTTAGACTGATCAACAGACTTTCACAAACGTTCTGCAGCATGTCCGTCGCATCATTTAACTCCGCCAAAGTTGAGGCCCATAACGTCATGTGCAAACTCGTTTCCAGCATTCTGGCATCGCCTCGGGTTAGTTTCTGCCGGATACGCTCGGCATCCTCAATAGCTGTTTCCATCCTTGGATCGGCCAATCCTCCCTGAGCTTTGATAGCATTATCCAGCCCCCGGTTCCATAAAAGATGCCGCTTCATCGAACGCAAAACGACTTGAGGCGGAAGCGGCCCCTGATAAAAAGCGATGGTCAAGGGATAAGGAAACCGCAACAGTGAATCAAACCATCCGGGGTAAACTTGGCGGGGATAACCAACCACCATGAAAGAACGTGTCCACCGATTGCCGACCTGCAGTTGTCTGGGTTGAACGTCGATATAATCCGGCCAAATCACATCAACATTGTGAAGAAGCCGCCGCTGTTTGAGATGTCTCCTTAAACCCAATCCACTTTCCCCCCTGGGACGCCTCCTTGGTCTTGTGCAAAACTCGCCTGCAAGAACTTGCGCGTGGCGTTTTCATCTAGAGTGCGGACTTGTATTCCCAACCCCTTTAATCCCTGAGTCAAAATATCCACACGCCGCATAAGTTCTGACTCCGCCTCATCCCACATTAATTTTCGCGTCTGCTTATGTTTTCTTGTTTGAACACTGCGCCAGAACATGACAATATAAAATCGCCGTTTCACCAGGCGATTGACGCTCACGGTGTTGCGCAAAAACTGAATATAATCGCCCAAGGAGGGTCGCAAATGCGCTTCAATTGATTCTTCATGACTCTTAAGATCAGCCAGATATTCGTCCACGCGCAAAAAATCCGATCGCACCAATAATTGCACGGGAAAATTCAAGCCGTTGAGAAAGTTGGCATAGCCATTGATTAACTGTTCTTGTTCTTTGGGCGACCGTAAGGCAAAATTTATTGGCTGTGCTTCCAACATTCCCACCACGTAACGGTCTTTGTCCACGAGGCAAATACCCGGACCAATCTCGTGAATGGGAAACAGCTTATTCATATAGACGTCCACTACACTTATCTCCTCTCTCGACTTTAGGGTAAATAGCGCCGGGGCCGAAAAATAAATCCTACAATGATTCCCGCCCACTGGGGCAAGGTTCGAGATTCAATCCGCACTGCGGCCAAGACAAATCCGGCGATCAAAATGACTGCACACAAGGTATATACCGCAGACACAGACCAGTCTTTTTGGTGCCAGATGACTATATCGAGACCAACAGCCGCCGCTGGCCATATCAAATCCTGAATGCGCATGCCGCCTAATATCGGGGGATCCGTGTCCAGAGGAACAGCCACAACCTTATACGTATCGTGAAATTTCGTCGTCTCCCTCACCTCCTCATGAACTTTGTCAAACCTCAAAAGCCCAGGCATCTCGCTGTTCGCTTGCTTTCGCCACCCCTCAGGGCCCAACGGCACCAACAATACGCCTTAATTGCCCTGGCAGTTTGACGAGGTAATATAAAAGCCCGATTTCTTCGATTTGACTCATGATACTGCCGGAATCCTGATTGCCGAGCATGTGGATAAAGAGATAAAACGCCATGGCTTGAACGCTTTGAATGAAGATCGCGATCAAAAGCTCCTTGAGAATCCGCAATAAGGCAGGGGACCTTTGACTTTGAGTCATCCAAAACAAAGCAAACCAAGGAATGAGCGATAAAAGCACAACGATTTCGACATCCCTGACCACGTAGTAAACACCAAGGATTGCTACCAATACCACAATCGTCACCGTGAGCACAATGTCCGTAATAGGATCTGTCAACAAGGCCAGATGGGAAGCGAAGTGAAAAATTTGGGGAGATGTCGTTAATAAAGCGGCCACGACTTGATTATTAAACAGCAAAAGTCCTTGGACCAAAGGCAGCGAAAACAAGGCCCAAATAACCTGAATTAAGGCACGATGCAAAATGTGAATTGGCGAAAAGCCCCATCCTTGCACGTTTAATTCCGGTAATTGAGCCTGAATCACCGCAATGATAAAAAATACAGTGGTTGCGGCAATAGCCAAATTTCTGCTGAAATCGAACAGAAGGTAGGCTTGAGACGGCAACTGAAACGGATAGAAGACCGTATGCTTTAAGATCTCTTTGCTAAAGCCAATCAGCGCCTCGTTCAGTCCTGCACCCAACCACGACAGAACACTGTGTAGGGGATTCAATCCGAAAACCGTCGAATGGGAAATACTAGCTTGCCGCATATTGGAGAACCTGACGGATCACATCCACTAGCAAAATCAAAACCAAACCCGTTGCTGCGCGAATCATAAGTTCTTTCGCTGCTTGAACACTGCGCGGGCTTTGTGCAATCATTAACCGAATGCCTCCATAAACCATGATCAGAGAAAACAAACCGCCGGCAATATCCACCAAGAGTGCGGTCAGTTTGGTTATCAACGACAAGACATGTGCGGTTGGCATAAAGTGTCCTTTCGTTCAATGTATTCAGAAAACATGGGATCCCCCGGATCTATCTGAAACGCTGGCAGGCCCATTAGCAGTCATCTCCCCAAAAGAAAAGCCTGTCAGTTTGCTAATTCTACCTCGGAACTTGCTGGCTTGCTGCGTTTGTCTCATGTCAAGCCCAAGCGCCGGATATATCATAGCGAAGAATTTTGTCAGGCTTCCTGTCGAATTTCTAGGGATTTGAGCGTCAAAAAAAGACCATGGCCTTGAGGCCCATGGTCTCTCTTCTTGGCATTGCCCATTTGCAAGACGCTATAGTTTGTGACGATGCGCCAGCCGTAATTTTCTGCGCTGCTCAGCCTGATGAAACCTCGCAATTTCGTCTTCCGTTTCCAAAATGAGTCGAGGCACCGGTATGGGCTCGCCATCGTCATTCAAAGCCACAAAAGTTAAGTAAGCCGTACTGGTTTTTTTAACGTCATTCGCTGGCAAATCTTCACGGTAGACATCCACGCCAATCTCCATGGATGTACGGCCAACCCAGTTGACTTGCGCAATCAATCTCACAACCTGTCCAACCTTAACCGGATGCAAAAATTCCAGGGAGTCCATTGAAGCGGTCACAGAAACATGTCCTGCATGCCGAGCCGCTGTAATCGCTGCCGCCAGATCAATCCAGTGCATGAGGCGTCCGCCCAAAATATTGCCGAGCTGATTGGAGTCACCAGGCACCACCAGTTCGGTCATTTCTGTGCGCGAAAAAGCTGGCGTGTGTCCATTCTCCACGTTGCGTTCTTTCCTTTCCGCATAATGATGATGTTGTTGGTATAAGTGTATCCCCAATCCAACATCCTAACATCAACGCTATCCAGGAGGGAAATTGTGTGAGTATTAAGTCCAGTCGATTCCGCTTGCATCACTCATCGCCAACGCATCACGGATTTCAAAAGGATCTGGGAACATTCAGTTTAACGCTCTTGACGTTGGGCGGAATCATGGGCTCAGGGCTGTTTATGGCCAGTGGGTTGGTCATAAAGCGAGCTGGACCTAGCGCCTTGATTTTGTATGTTGTGGGGGCATGGGCCATGTACTTGGAGATCTCCGCGCTGGGAGAAATGTCCATTGCGGCTCCGACTCCAGGCTCGTTTCTTAATTACACCCGTGTGGTATTGGGGCCGGGCTGGACATTTGTCGCCGGATGGATTTTCTGGTTTTCCAGTGTACTCACGATGTCTAGTGAGGTAACGGCAGCAAGTTTGTTTTCGCGCCTGTGGTTTCCCCAAATTCCTTTGTGGATTTGGTCACTAGCCTATTCTATCTTCATCATTTCAGTTAATTTTGTTAGTGTGCGCGGGTTCGGCACCGTTGAAGACATCATGGCCGGTGTCAAATCCATTGCCGTGCTGCTATTTATTCTCACAGGAATTTTGGCTGTTACCCACTTCTTGCCTGGCACTCCGCATTCGGTTGCCGCATCTGGCTTTCGTACCTTGTTAAGCCATGGAGGATGGTTTCCTTCCGGCTGGTTGGGTTCGTTGCCAGCCTTCCTGCTGGTATTGTTTGCTTACGCCGGGACAGGCGTAATTGGTCTCGCCGCGGCGGAAACCAAAAATCCAAAGAAAACCATTGCTGCCAGTATCAGGTGGACAACAGGACTCATTACCGTGATGTACATCGGATCGATTCTCCTGATTTTGGATCTAGTCCCGTGGAACCACATGTCCTCATCCGTCTCCCCGTTCGTTCTTGCCGTTAAGGCGAGTCATTTGCCTTATGGCGGATCGATTATGAACTTAGTCTTGCTCTTTGCCGTGCTCTCGACAATGAATGCGGCCTTGTATTCCAACGTACGTGTGCTCTATGGATTAGCCCGCGCAAATCAGGCTCCCGCGGCACTAGGAAAACTCAACGCCAAAGGCGTTCCCGGCAACGCGATATGGATGAGTGCAGGTTTGTTGGCCCTAACCATCATCCTGGCCTTCGTCCTGCCTCACAAAGCTTACGGCTATCTGGTAACAGCAACGGGGTTTCAAGCCATGTTTATTTGGTTGATGGTTCTCTTGACCCAGATTTACTATCGCCCATACCTCTTGCGCCATCATCCCGATCGCTTAATTTACCGATTGTGGGGATTCCCTTATACCACCTATCTGGTTATGGCGATTGTGATCATAGGGATTATAGCATCTCCTTTGGCAAAAGCTGAGGCGGCGGGTGCTATTGTCGGCTTTGCCGGCATTGTCGTGGCCTGGCTGACATGGATATTCTTGCGCCGCCGTCTCTTGGCATCGGGTTCGGATTAAGAACTCGGTCAAAAAAGAACCGTTCCGTTCGGATCCGAATGTCCTGATAATCCCAAAAGTATGTGCGGGCCGAGAACAAGGCGGACCCAGTGCATCCGAAGAATTTTCCTTAAGACGATAGCTAGCAGACGATTATTCGAAGTGGCAGAAGTATATTATGGGGTCACACGTTTTCGTACAAACAGCGTCACTGCTTCCACGTGATCGGTTCGTGGAAACATGTCGATGGGAGTTATGCTGGACACATCGTAGGTTTCACCAAGAATCGCTGCATCTCGAGCCAAGGTGTCAGGATTGCAGCTGATGTAAATGATCCTCTGAGGGTTCAGTTCTCTTAAGGCCTCCAATACTTTTCCGTCTACTCCCTTGCGCGGAGGGTCCATTACCACGACCTGAGGCGGAGGCAAACGGCCTCCCGCCACCCAGTTTTCCGCGGTAGAGGTAATGATATACGCGTTCGTTATGCCGTTAAGTGCCAGGTTTTGCACGGCATCTTGAGTAGCCTGGGGATTGGCCTCAATAGCATAAACCGAATCTGCGTGAGGGGCGAATAATGACGCCAAGGTACCAACTCCTGCGTATAGATCCCAAATTGTCTCGGCATGGCCGGAAAGCTGCTGCAGAGCTGTTTGATACAATGTCCCCACTTGCTCGGGGTTAACTTGAAAAAAGGATTCAAATGATGCGTAAAATGACATCCCTAAGATTTTGTCGGTAATAGTAGGTGACCCTGCTAAAAGCTTGGTATGAGTTCCCAGAATTCGGTTAGTCCGTTCGGTGTTCACATTAATCCCTACCCCTCGAACCTTGGGATAGCGTTGGATCAGATCCGAAGCCACTTGGGTGAGTCTTGGATCTGTTGATGTGGTCACGAAAAGAATCAGCATATCGGAATTCCATTTGGATGTGCGAATCAGGACATGACGTAAAAGCCCTGTGCCATCCTTTTCATTGTAAACAGATAAACCGTAGTGCTCCGCTAGTTGCGGCAATACCTGAAGCATTTGGCTCACGGCAGGATCTTGAATAAGACAGGATGTCAGCGCTACCAATTCATGGCTGCGGGATTGATACAAACCTAAAACCGGACGATGGTCTTGATACCCCCAAGGAAACTGGCCCTTATTGCGGTAATGTGACGTTGCAGGCGCACCGATAATCGGACGCACGGGCGGGTTAGTGAATTTCCCGATGCGTCTAAACGCTTCTCGCACCCAATTTTCTTTATATCGCAACTCTGCGGAATATTGCCAGTGATGAAAGGCACACCCGCCACATTGTTGAAAATAGGGGCATGCAGAATTAATTCGCTCGAAGCTCGGCTCCAAAACTTTAGCGAGCGTGCCACGCGCATACCGTGATTTGACCTGGTCAATGCGAGCGTGAACGCTTTCACCAGGCAAAGTTTTATCCACAAAAAATATCCGGCCATCGGGCAAATATCCCACACCTTGACCCATTTGTCCCATTCGCTCAATCTTCACATCAACGACTTGGGCTTTTTCTTTTTCCATCACCAATTAAAGGCAGCACCTCCGGCATCGAAGCCGACGAGTCAATGGAGATGCCGTGTCCCCCTTTCTATAAACCAAACAGACGAACCAAAAACCACCCCTACAACAGCCTCCCGGCTTCATAAACATTGGGCCGGAATGAACGGTAAGGAGTTCTGCACTCTTATTCTTTCCCAGGCTGTGCCGCAATCTCTTCCTGTTCAAATTTTTTCGGCGTATTCACGAATAACATCCTTCAGGATCTTGTTGACCACATCAGGCTTTGCCTGCCCTTTGGTTTTCTTCATAACTTGTCCGACAAGAAAACCCAAAGCCTTTTCTTTGCCGGAAAGATAATCTTCGACCACTGGGCGGTGAGAAGCCACAGTTTCTTCAACAACCTTTTTGATAGCATCCGCATCCGTGATCTGACTCATGCCCAAATCTTTGACAATCTCTTCTGCCGACCTTTGTGTTTCATACATGTTGTCGAGAACCTCTTTGGCCATTCTTCCTGATAGCGTGCCGCGATGGATCAAATTCAATAAGCCAACCAGCGCTTCGGGGGAAACCGGTGTGGTCGCAAAGCTATGACCGTGAGTATTAAGCAATCGGGACAAATCCGACAACATCCAATTCGTGACCATTCGAGCATCGCCAAAGAGTGTCGTCGCTTGCCGCCAAAAGGCTAATGCACTGTGGTCCGCCAAAATGACTTCGACGTCTTTAGGCTGTACTCCGGCCGTTCGTAATTCTTGACGAAGCGCCTGGGTGGACGGAGGCAACGTGTCCTTCACCTCTCGAACAAACACATCCGACAGGACAAGCGGGGGCAAATCAGGCTCAGGAAAGTAGCGATAGTCATTGGCTTCTTCCTTGCTTCGTTGGGAATACGTTCGCCCACTTTGGTCGTCAAAACCTCGAGTTTCCTTAACAATACGTTCTCCATTCGCCAAAAACTCAGCTTGACGCGCTATTTCAAATTCAATTCCCCGCTGCACGTTGCGGATGGAATTCACATTCTTAATTTCAACTCGCGGCAAATCTTCGACTGACCCTGTATACCCACTAGGACGTAGGGAGACGTTAGCATCACAGCGCATTGATCCTTCTTCCATCCGTAAGTCAGAAATGTCGAGGTAACTTAAGATATTCCGAAGCTCCGTGAGATAAAGACGCGCTTCATCAGCGGAACTCATATCAGGTTCGGACACAATTTCAATCAAGGGTACACCGGCACGGTTCAAATCAACCAAGGATCCCTTGGCATCGCCCAAACGTTGACCCAGATGATTGAGCTTTCCCGCATCTTCCTCCAAATGGATCCGCCTCACCCCAACGGTCTTGACGACGGCACCGTCATTAAAGATGGGGACATGACCATGCTCCGCTAGAGGTTGGTCATACTGTGAAATTTGATAGGCCTTCGGGAGGTCCGGATAAAAATATTGTTTTCTATCAAATTTTGAATAGGAGTGAACCGTACACTCGAGCGCCAAAGCGGCCTTGATAGCATATACCACCGCCTGACGATTCAAAACCGGCAACACCCCGGGCATGCCCAGACAAACAGGGCAGGTATGGGTGTTGGGTTCCGCGCCAAACTCAGTAGAACAGCCACAGAACAGTTTCGCACGTGTCTTCAATTCAACATGAACCTCTAAACCAATAATTACCTCATATTTTCTCATAAGTCGCCTCCCACAGACGGCCATGGCACTGACGGCCACAATTGTTCAAAAGCTTGAGCTATTTGCAAAAGGCGCCCTTCCTGTAGCACCGGCCCCAGCCATTGTACTCCCACCGGAACATCACTTATCAATCCCGCCGGAGTAGAAATTCCCGGAATGCCTGCTAAGTTCGCCGTCACTGTAAACACATCAGATAAATACATCTGAAGCGGGTCCTGACTCTTTTCTCCAAATTTAAAAGCAACTTCGGGCGTGGTCGGTGTCAAAATCACATCAACTTGATCAAAAGCGCGCTCGAAATCCTGACGAATGAGAGTCCGCACCTTTTGTGCCTTGAGGTAATAGGCATCATAATAACCGGACGACAAGGCGTGGGTGCCAAGAAGAATACGACGGGTCACTTCAGATCCAAATCCCTCGGTTCTAGTTGTCTCATACATGGATAACAGATCAGCGGCTGGGTGGCGAAATCCGTACCGCACACCGTCAAATCTCGCCAAATTGCTCGAAGCCTCTGCCGGAGCGATAATGTAATATGCAGAAATAGCATAACGAGTATGGGGCAGCGACAAATCAACCAATTGAGCTCCTTGATCCCTCAAAAACGCCAGAACCTCGTGATAACGCTCTTGCACTCGGGGATCGATGCCTTCTCCATCATATTCTTTCGGTACACCGATGCGAATGTCCCGCCAGTGTGGCAAAGGCCCCCGAGAAACGTCCAGCTCCCCCGGAAGAGACGTGGCATCCAATGGATCATGCCCCGCAATCACTTCGTACAACAACCGGGCATCCTCAACACTTCGAGTTAACGGCCCTATTTGGTCTAAACTGGAAGCAAACGCAATAAGACCATATCGGGAGATACGTCCAAAGGTCGGTTTAAATCCTGTCACGCCACAATAACTGGCAGGCTGCCGAATCGATCCCCCTGTATCGGATCCCAATGCAGCGGGAACCATCTGGGCAGCCACTGCTGCAGCTGAACCACCGCTCGATCCCCCCGGAACTCTCCGGATATCCCAAGGGTTGCAAGTAGTATGGTATGCAGAGTGCTCGGTTGATGAACCCATGGCAAACTCATCGAGATTGGTTTTTCCGACAATAATCGCTCCGGCAGCCTCTAAACGGTTTACCACGGTCGCATTATAGGGAGACATAAATCCCGACAGAATTTTTGATCCAGCTGTCGTAGGCATGGATACCGTTGTCATATTGTCCTTCACCGCAATGGGCACGCCAGCCAGAGGCAGGTTTTTTAATTCATCGGCCGGCAATTGGTCAATGACTTGGGCGCGCATGCGCGCATAGTCAGGATCGAGATGCAAGAACGCCTGGATAGTCGATTCGACGTTTTTTATACGCGTAAAAACTGCAGACACGGTTTCACTTGCGGATAATTCCCTGGCGCGAACCCGTTCCGCCAAGTCCTTCACTCCTAATTCATGAATAGCCACTTAATGGTCTCCCCCGTCCATGATCCGCGGTACCCCGAACATATTGTCACGGGGATCCGGTGCATTTTTCAATGCTTCTTTCACCGACAAAGACGGCCGCACTTCATCATCCCTTAAAGGCATATTCAACCCTATCACATGCATCGTGGGCTGTACATTATCCGTGTTTAACTCATTAAGTTGAGTCATGTATTCCAAAACCGCATCCAAATGCACAGTCATCTGCGCAGCATCTTCGGGATCGAGTCGAATGCGTGCGAGACGTGCAACATGTTTCACTTGTTCTTCCGATAATGGCACTTTACATCCCTCCATAACTTAACAATTATATCATGCCAAAAATCCACGTCTAACAAATCCTCCAGGGTCGGAAGGCAACTTGGCTTAGCGGGATCTCCCCGTCAAACACCGTGAACGGCTTGTTCCCGTACTCCCTCGTTGTGTTAGATTTTGTGCGATGCTATTGGCTAATGTATATGCCGAGGGACGTCCATCCTCTATCCTCATGCATTGCTCTGCATACTGACTTCCGATAAAGTAAACACAAGAGAAGAAAGCGACTTCAGGTAACCAAAGGCAAAAAACGGGACAATCGGCGAAAAACCGATTGTCTTCCATTTCCCATCATAAACCGGTTGAATAAGGTGGACAGCTGTGAGACGAAATCAAAAACGCACATACAGTTTGGTTGCTTTCATTATTATATTAGCCATACTAAGCGTTTTCCCGCAAAAAACGCAAGAATACCATATAACACAAAAAGGACCTATCGTTTTCATTGGGGAAGGATTCGATGGGGGTTTTAAAGAGATCAAAGTGGGCTCGACAATATTTGAAAATCCCGTCGTGCCGACTTCATCAAATTCTTATGTGTCATTGCCTCCTCACCTTCATACCGGGGAAGAGGTCGTCGTATCGGGTGACTGGAGTGCCACACGTCCTTGGTGGATGTTTGGCTCGCCTACTCCTCCTCATGTCGTCAGATTAACCCGCATTAGCGTCCTCTCCCCAAAAACATAACGAAAAGGACGGAAAAATCCCGTCCTTTTCGTGACAGACCTCTCTTACCGGTAGTGACAGGCGACCCAGTGTCCCGGACTCGACTCCTTCAAGATGGGACGATCCACCTTGCATCGGTCCTGGGCAATGGGGCAACGGGTGTGAAAGCGGCAGCCTGAAGGTGGATTAACCGGGCTGGGCACGTCTCCCTGAAGAATAATCCGTTCTCGCCTCATATCGGGATTAGGAATTGGAATAGCTGAAAACAGTGCCTCAGTATAAGGGTGCAATGGCTTATGATAGATCTCTTCAGAACTCGCAACCTCCGCCATAGCTCCCAAATACATCACACCAACTCGGTCGGAAATATGACGAATAACATTCAGTCCATGGGCAATAAACAAGTATGTCAAACCAAATTCCTGTTGCAGATCCTCCATTAAATTCAAGATCTGTGACTGAATCGACACATCGAGCGCTGAAACCGGTTCATCAGCAACAATCAATTTTGGATTGAGCGCTATGGCCCTGGCGATTCCGATGCGTTGACGCTGCCCCCCTGAAAATTCATGAGGATAACGCTTGACGTGATAGGACGCAAGTCCCACAACTTCGAGTAATTTTCTTACGCGATCTTCCCGCTCCTTCCGGCTACCAACGCGGTGGATCACTAACGGCTCCTCGACGATCTCACCGACAGACATTCTCGGATTGAGTGAGCCAAAAGGATCTTGAAATATAATTTGCATTTCCTTGCGTAACGATCGCATCTCTTTTTTACCCAGCTTGGTAAGGTCCCGACCTTCAAACTTTATGGTTCCGGACGTCGGTTCAATCAATCGCAACACGGCACGGCCAGTAGTAGTTTTGCCGCAACCGGACTCACCCACTAGCCCTAGGGTTTCGCCACGGTGAAGATCAAAGCTTACTCCGTCAACCGCCTTGACGTGGCCCACCACGCGGGAGAACAAGCCCCCTGTAATGGGAAAATATTTGGTCAGATCTTTGACTTCCATCAAAACGTCATTAGCCTTTTGTTCCTGCAACACGGCGCTCATGAAGCGGCCTCCTTACCACTCGGTTGTTTCTGTGGGTCAACGTGAAGCCAGCAGCTCACTTTTCTTCCTTCAGAAACCTCGGTCAACATGGGTACCTTCTCTCGGCAAATGTCCATAACCCTTGGACAACGAGGCGCAAAACTGCAACCCTTAGGAAGATTGAGAGGATTAGGCACGGTCCCCTCAATAACATGCAACTTGTCGTTGGTCGGCTGATCCAAGCGGGGAATAGAGTCCAATAATCCTTGGGTGTAAGGGTGCAAGGGTTCTCGGAACAAATCCGCGGTAGTACTTTCTTCGACAATTTTGCCAGCATACATCACCGCAACACGATCCGCCATCTCGGCCACGACGCCCAAATCGTGGGTAATCAGCATTATAGAAGTATGAAATTCCCGTTTTAATTTTCGCATTAAGTCTAATATCTGAGCCTGTATCGTCACGTCAAGCGCCGTAGTCGGTTCATCAGCAATCAATAATTGCGGATTGCAAGACATAGCCATAGCAATCATGACCCGTTGGCGCATCCCGCCAGACATTTGATGCGGATATTCGTGCGCCCTTTTCTCCGGTGCAGGAATTCCCACTTCTCGAAGCATATCTACCGCCCGTTTCCAGGCTTCTCTTCTATCCACTTTTTGGTGCAGTACTACGGCTTCTGCAATTTGATCACCTACAGTGTAAACGGGATTGAGCGATGTCATAGGCTCTTGAAAAATCATCGCAATATCATTTCCCCGAATTTTCCGCATTTCTTCGGGAGATTTGGTTAGCAAGTTCTCGCCACGAAAGACAATCTCTCCTCCCACAATCTTCCCCGGCGGGCTTGGAATCAATTGCATAATAGAGAGAGATGTCACGCTCTTTCCGCACCCTGATTCTCCCACGATTCCCAATGTTTCTTCGGAATTAATATAAAAGCTGATTTGATCTACGGATTTCACGACTCCGTCTTCGGTGAAAAAGTGGGTGCTTAAATTTCTGACATCCAAAACCCTCTCAGTCACGTCGTTTGCTCCTTCCTCGATCACACCGACTGAAAAATAAATAATGATGACATAATCCGACAATTGACTAATCTTATATATTATAAAGTCTTACTCCAAGCCCTGCAATGGGCGCTGTTTCCTGCCCTGAAGAATGAAGCCAATGGCCGTTTCCGTCGATCTCTTTAACCTGTAGGCGGAGTAAGACCTTCTTTCGCCATCCGCTCAAAAAATTCCTGTTCAAAAACAATAGGGACATTCATCGTTTGGGCCTTTTGGAGTTTAGAACCTGGTTTTTCTCCAGCCAGCACCAAATCCGTGCGTGAAGAGACAGAGGACACAACCCTGCCTCCTAGTTCGGCGATCCATGACTCGAGATTTTTTCGCGGCATAACGTGAAAGGTGCCTGTCACCACAATTGATTGTCCTTCCAGCACTTTATCCTCGGCCCTTTCTTCCCCAGCAAGTGTCGTCTCTAAATGATTCATATTCACTCCCATTTTCTTGAGACTTTGAATCACTTCTTGATTTAATGGCTCGGACAAAAATGTTCTCACGCTATTGGCAATGCGCTCGCCCACATCCGGTATGCTCACCAAATCCTCATAACTGGCTTCTTCTAGTGCTTTCATGGTTCTATAACGCTCCGCGAGCACAAATGCTACCCGCTGACCCACAAAACGCATACCCAAAGCAAAAATAAGACGGTGTAGAGGTTGGGATTTGCTGCGTTCAATGCTTTGAACAAGTTTAGCCGCTGACAATCTTCCGAAGCGCGATAAAGCCAACAGATCATCTTCTTTCAAGCGGTAAATATCGTCAACGCGTTTAACGCGTCCCGCTTCCAACAGAAGATCAACGGTTTTTTCACCTAATCCCTCGATATCCATGGCATCTCGGGACGCAAAATGGATCACAGCCTCCCGCAACTGTGCAGAACATGCCATGCCACCAGTACAACGGTAAGCAGCTTCTTGCGGTAAACGGACGACGGTAGAACCGCACGCAGGACACTGCGAAGGAAACTGGAAGGGTGTCGTATTATCAGGCCGCAGTGTTTTTTCCACGCGCACCACTTCTGGAATAATTTCACCGGCTTTGCGAATAAACACAAAGTCGCCGACCCGAACATCCTTTTCTCGCAAAATATCCTCGTTATGCAATGACGCCCGACTCACAGTCGTACCCGCCACCAGGACCGGCTTTAAAATCGCCGTGGGTGTCAATACCCCTGTTCGTCCCACTGAAATTTCAATGCCCACCACTTCCGTCAGAACTTCTTCGGGCGGAAATTTATAGGCGACGGCCCACCTGGGAGCCTTTTGAGTTTCTCCGAGTCGAACTTGTGTGGCCAAATCATTGAGTTTGATGACCAATCCATCGGTGTCATAATCCAGGGAATCCCTTTGGTTCTCCCACTCGCGCACGTAATCATCAATATCGTCCAGCGTCTCACAATATCTGAAATGTTCCTCTACAGGAAGGCTCAACTCGCGAAAAAATTCCAAAGTCCGGTATTGAGTGGTGATATGAGCCACGGCAGCATCCTGGGGTTCAATGCGACGAATTTGATAGAAAAAGGCCGAGAGCTCACGAGACGCCGTAACCTCCGGATCCAACTGCCGGAGGGACCCTGCCGCGGCATTGCGTGGATTGGCAAAAACAGCTTTGCCTTCCTCCTTGCGTCGAGCATTAAGAGCCACGAACGCACTACGGGACATATAGACTTCACCCCGAATTTCCATGCTGACCGGCTGGCTCAGCATAGAAGGGATTGGTCGAATTCTCTCGACATTAGCCGTGACATCCTCGCCACGAAGCCCGTCGCCGCGGGTGGCTGCTTGCACCATGCGTCCTTTTTGGTACCGAATGACTACACTCAGACCATCGATTTTCAACTCGCCAGTAAAATGCGGTGATTGTTCCCCTAGGCCCTGAGCGACTCGCAAGTAGAATTCCTTCAGTTCATCTAAATTGTGAACATTGTTTAAACTCAACACCGGAGGGGAAAATGACACAATTCCCATCTCCGGGGAAACCTGTCCCCCAACTTGCTCTATTACCGATTCCTTGGGGCCGTCGAGCGGATGTTCCCTTTCCAAACGTTGCAGTTCATCCACCAGAGCATCATACTCGACATCGGTAATTTCCGGTTGATCCAAATCATAGTAACGGTGGTTGTGATACGCGATCAAATCACGGAGTGCCTGAATCCTCCGCTCATTAGTTCCGCTCCTTGACGTCATTACACTGATTCGGCTCCTTCCCGCGTCAGTTGGGCAAACCGAGCTAAGAATGACCGCACACCGCCTCCGGGAAAGGCGATGGTCAGTTCCAAGTCATCCGCCTCCCCACGCACTGCAACAATTGTTCCCCATCCAAAGCGGGGATGTCTAACCTTTTCACCAACGCTCACATCGGTGATCACGTGGTTGCGAGCCGTTAGTGCTCGGTCTGGAGGGGTGGTGCGTCTGGGCCGCTCCAGTAGCTGCTCGGGAATTTCTTGGAGAAAACGCGATACCGGATTTTGCTGAGTCCTGCCCTGCATTGTTCGCGTCTTTGTGTAGGTCAAATACAATTGCTCTTGAGCACGCGTGATTCCTACATAGATTAAACGGCGTTCTTCTTCCAGAGTTCCTTCTTCAATGGACCTTATATGGGGACAAATGCCCTCTTCCAGGCCGCCGATAACCACCACCGGAAACTCCAGTCCTTTGGCACTGTGCAAAGTCATTAACCAGACGCCGCCTTGATCGTCTTGAGTTTGATCCCAGTCAGACACCAAAGCCACCCACCCCAAGAACTCGCCCAAGTCATCAATACCCTGTTCTTGTTCAAAACGTTTGGCCTCGGATAGTAATTCCCCAATGTTTTCGATGCGGTCTTGCGCTTCGCGGCTCCGATCTTGTCGAAACATCGGTATGATGCCGCTTTCTTCTGCCACCCGCTGAGTTAGCTCGGTAAGCGAGGTGCGTCTTTCGTCTCTCCAGAACTCGAATAATCCATACAAGTCACGACAAGCTCGCTGAGCTTGGGCCGACAACCCAGGAATATTTGACGCCTGCCCGATCGCTTCAAATAATGAATTCTCATGGTCTGTCTGATATTGTCGAATCTTCTCTAAAGCTACATCTCCTATTCCCCGTCTAGGAAAGTTAATAATCCGGGACAAAGCCAAGTCATCGTGAGGATTAAACAGCACCTTCAAGTATGCGAGGACATCTTTTACTTCTTTTCGCTCATAGAATTTGCGTCCTCCCACCAGTCGATAGGCCAAGCCTGCTCGTGATAAAGCCATTTCATAAGCCCTGGACTGGGCGTTTGTTCGATACAACACGGCACAATCCGAGAGCGAATACCCGTGCCGGACAGCCTCGTGGACCATTTCCGCGGCAAACCAAGCTTCTGACTCTTCTTCGAGACCCTCATAGACTCGAACTTTTTGCCCTTCGCCTTTAGTTGTCCACAAATTCTTGCCGAGTCTTTCCTGGTTGTTTGCTACGACGGCATTGGCCGCATCTAAAATGGTTTGCGTAGAGCGGTAATTTTGCTCCAAGCGAATGACCCGTGCGCCCGAAAAATCACGATTAAATTCCATGATATTCCGCATATCCGCGCCTCGCCACCCGTAAATCGCCTGGTCATCATCACCTACAGCACACAAGTTGCCGTGCTTCTTGGCAAGATGCTGGATCAAGCGATATTGGGCCAAATTAGTGTCCTGATATTCATCGACAAAAACATGCAGAAAACGGTCCTGATAGCGCTCCAGTACTTCGGGATGATCATCGAACAAGCGGACAGCCAAGTAGATGAGGTCATCGAAATCCAAAGCGTTCAGCTGCCGCAAGCGGTCTTGATATTTCTGATACACCTGTTGGACATGCTGATCCTGGTAGGTTTCGGTCGAATATTGCCCGGGAGCAATAAACGCATTTTTCGCGTTGCTGATGGCACGGACAAACTGAGAAACCGGCCATTGCTTATCATCCCATCCCAGGTCCCGAATAGTTTCTCGGATTACAGCTTTCGTATCATCTGTGTCATAGACTAAAAACTGCGGACCGTATCCCATGCGCTGAATATCTTGTCGTAAGATCCGCACAGCAATAGCATGGAAGGTTCCCACCCACATACTGTGAGCCCTTTCACCCACAAGGCGCTCAATCCGTTCTTTCATTTCCCGCGCCGCTTTATTCGTAAAAGTGAATGCTAGGATTTGATGAGGATATGCCAAATTTCTTTCCAACAAATAGGCTATACGGTAAGTTAGAGTGCGCGTTTTGCCACTGCCTGCTCCCGCTAGCAAAAGCAATGGCCCTTCCGTGATCTCGCACGCTTCACGCTGACGGTCATTCAATTCATTCAACAAATTCATAATAGCCTCCCGTGATGTCCTCACTCTTCATTATATCACGGGACCGCATTTGGTTCTTGAACCTCTCGCGAGCCGACAATCCGGTGCCTTGGCTTGGCGGAATTTTTCGAAAGAGCCGTTACAGTGTTGCTTTGCTCAGTCCCATGTCGTCATAGCAAGAAGGAACCGTCCCGCCACAAACGAATACTCGATTCTTAGTTTAGTGAACTCCTTCACTCAGATACCAATCTGGTTCCAATTCAGAAGGCCACGTAACAAAATGCACATGAACGGTTGAGGCGTTCGCACCGGTATCCAAGATAAAATAACCCCGATCAGAAGCATTTTCCTCTTCGGCAAAGTGTTGCCGCAATAAGGATTTTGCCAATTGCACCAGTTCCGCTTGGGCTAGATCCCTATTTGGAATATTGTACCATATAGCTACTACATGGTCGTCGAGTCGACAAAACCCTTTTGTTTTTCCTTGCCAATAAAACCCGGACTCCATCAGCAATCGGGATAAATTCAACGCCTCACCTCCATGCTGCGTTAGCGTACTAAAGCATGAAAGAAAAAATCACCGCGGCTTCGGCGAAATTCTGTCTAGAACCGTCCGATAACCATCTGCGCCGAAAGCCAAGGCTCTTTTAACACGAGAAATAGTGGCTGAAGACGCACCCGTAATGCGAGCAATATCATCATAAGTCTGACCCTGATCCAACATCTGTGCCACCCATAGACGTTGCGCAATAGATTGGAGTTCCTGAACGGTAAGAATATCCTCAAAAAAAGCCAAACACTCCTCTGTGGTCTCCACAGACTGAAAAGCGCGGCATAACAATTCCGTTTCAGGCGTCCTCAGTTTAAAATTCATTCAATTCACCTCAAGACGAGCCGTCTCTCATTTTGCGACTCTTTCCATATCCTCCAGATCCAACAACTCTCACTCTAAGCATCATGTGGCGTATGACTTTAACAGCCAAAAATTAACCTCGTTGACATACCGCATCCGATGTTCTGTCATCCCTCATTCCCAGAGCAACCATCACACACCTTCATTATTGTTATTATAGAGGGATTGCTAAGGGGAGTGCAATTCCCTATTCTCCGCACTCCTTAGAATGGTAGCCAAAACTCATTCCCTCGCCAGTTGAGTAGAGTTCGCATGGAGGGTAGACATCACAGGAATTGGGAGAAAACACTGTTTTCTCCCAGCCTAAGGTGCCCTCGGACTCATTCTTATGTCAGGTCATAAAATGCCAAAGCACCCCTCATTCCCCTTGAATATGGTGAATGACAATGCGACAATGATAATGAAAATCACTATTATTCATTAAGGGAGAGATGATATGCGCTTAGGAGACATAGCACCGGAAATTCAGGTTCAGTCTACCAACGGCTCCACCTTTTCATCCCGTGAGCACACCACCAATGGACCACTCATCGTGGCCTTCTTCCCATTAGCCTTTACTCCCGGATGAATTCAAGAATTGTCCACTTGGAGAGGGGACTTCAAAAAAATCCAAACCGCTCATGCGTCTCTTATTGCCTTAAGTACTGACCAAACATATGCCCAGCGTGTGTTCAAAGAATCACTGGGAGGCTTGCCATATGAATTGGGATCCGATTGGATGCGAACGGTTGCCCAAGCTTATGGGGTATATGACGCCAAGGGAGGATTTGCTCAACGCTCCGTTTTCGTCCTCGACCGGGAGCATCGGCTGATCTTTCAAAATACAACATTCCAGGCCGGAAACCGCGAGCATTATGACGAAGTGCTTAATGCTTTGGTGGGGTGATAGGTCCTTTTCATCAACAACATCCCCGTGAAGACCCCGTGACTGTGAATCCCGGCGTGGAGAATCAGTCCTCAGTAGCACTGTTTGACAATCCAATTGCCGTCACGGATGGGGCTTATGGACATGTCTCCCAGCCCGTGACGGGTTTTGTGAAGGCTTCCGAGTATCTTCCTGACAGAAAAAATGCTCAGAATGTTGGCAAAAATTGCTAATCGTATCGAACGCGGGCAAAAAGCGGGCCACAGACAACTAACTCATGGTTGTCAAGAATTAGCCACGGATTAGTTGGCGAAAAAACTGGTTATCCGGCACTTCCACCCGATGAGCTAGAAGAGGGCTTAGATGAAGAAGACGAACCACCGGAAGAAGACGCCCCCCCTGACGAAGAAGAGGACTTCCCGGAACTGCTTGTAGATGATGACGATGACGCCATTTTGACCAGACTCATTTTCACTGCAGTATCAATCATGGTGGTAATTTGCGGTGAACTTAAAGATTTTGTCACTTCAGTCTCCATTGTCTTTTGAAACGCAGGGCTACTCATCACTTGCATGACCGCCTTTCCCAGCTCTGACTGTCCAGCCGTCGTCATTAAGGCCTGTTGCAGCTGGCTCGTCGATATCGTCTCCGCGATGAGCCGCTGCATCCGGGGCGTTTCCATTTCATCGCGCACAGCCTTTTGTATTTCCATGGGAGGAGCCGAACCTGATGAGGAACCAGATGCTCCTCCGCCATTTGTTGACGAACCGCCCTGGGACGCTGAACCAGATCCGCCCTTGGACGACGTTGAATCCGAGCTCGACCCTCCACTTTTACCAGTGGATGCCGTGCTTGAGTGCTCAGGAGATGGGGCTCCCATCGTAAAACTGCAAGCGGGCGTCACCATCACCATCACACTCATAAGAGTTACCCCCCAAAACTTCCACAACATCACCCGTCGAATGCCTCCTCCGAACACAACATGATTGTGTATTCAGAGTGCCCTAAACCGATGAAACTTACTCAGTGGATCCCTTCTCGCGCAATGTCATCCCGGTATTGGCTTTGGGGAAAACGGATGGCTGCAACTTGCCGGTAACTTTGTTCCCGGGCAGCATCCAGCTGGGAGCCCACGCCCACTACGGTTAACACGCGACCCCCTTTGGCTTGCAAATGCCCGTTATCACGCACTGTAGCCCCGTGGAATACTAACCCGCCGGGGGATGAATCGATGTCCACGAATTGACCGGTTACGGGCTGCCTGGGATATCCTTCGGATGCCATCACCACAGCTACGGCAGCTTTTTCTGGATCCGGCATACGCATCTCCAACAAATGTCCCTGGCCTAACGCCCACCACCACGCCGTCCAGGGAATGTTTAAAACAGGGATCATCACCTCAGTCTCGGGATCTCCCAAACGCACGTTAAATTCCAGCACTTTGGGTCCATCTGAAGTCATCATGAGTCCCACATACAAGATTCCCCGATAAAGCAAGCTTTCTTGCGCGATGGCTTGAACAACCGGTCTCAAAATCGTGTCGTCAATCTTTTTCCGTTCCTGGGAGCTCAACCAGTCGACGGGAGCATAAGCGCCCATACCCCCGGTATTTGGACTATGAGGATCGGCGTTCAAACGTTTGTAGTCTTGCGCTAATGGCAACCAGACATAGTCCTTGCCATTGGTGAGAATATGCACAGACACTTCACGCCCGACAAGGCATTCTTCGGCGAGGATCCCATCATCATAGACGTGCGGATCGCCACTCCACCGGGCAATCGCTTCCAACCCCTCGTCACGGTCCGTCGCAACCACAACGCCTTTACCTTGGGCCAGCCGGCTTTGTTTTAACACGAGTGGCCATATCTCGCGCGTCATAAGAAACTTCTGCAATTCGTCCGGATTATAAAAAATTTTCCATGAGGCCGTCGGAATCCCATAACGGTTCATAAACCGTTTCGCAAAGGTCTTGCTGCTCTCTAACCGGGCCGCTTGTTGTGAGGGGCCTACGACGACATGTCCTTGACCGCGCAACATATCGGCCACACCTTGAGCCAATGGGTCTTCTGGGCCTACCACCACCAACAAACACCCTTTGTCTTCTGCCCACCGGGCAATATCACTAGGAGTGTAAGCCGGGACACATATGGCGAAGTCCGCAATGCCGGCATTTCCAGGCGCCGCGTAAATAGGCCCAGATGGCGCATCTTGGGAAATGCCCCATAAGATGGCGTGTTCACGAGCCCCTTGGCCGATCACCAAAATTCCCGAAATCTTTGATTGCGGCAATAAACCCGTCATTGTCTATTCCCTCCTCCCTTAGTGGCGAAAATGCCGCTCTCCCGTAAAGTAGAGTGGTATTTGATACAGATTGGCTTGTTCGATGGATTCGTTGTCCCGTAGCGATCCGCCCGGTTGAATTACCAAACCAATACGGTATTTCGCCGCTTCCTTCATAACATCCCCGAAGGGGAAAAACGCATCAGACGCAAGAACAGCTCCGGCAGCTTTCTCCTTAGCTTGTTCTAAAGCCTGACGGGCAGCATCGATTCGGTTGGTGTGCCCTCCCCCAATTCCCACAGTCATTCCGTCTTTCACGACAACAATCGCATTTGACTTGACAAATGCAACCGTCGTCCACGCCAACATGAGATCCGTCTTCCACGAGGCGAGATCCGTCTTAGGACCCCCGGCATGTTTCAGTATGTCAAATGGCAGCGTCACGACATCGCGCGTTTGAACTAAGAATCCGCCTTGAATAGTGCGGAGTTCTTCGGAATAGGCTGGTAACTCAAAGGGCATCGCAAGAACTCGCAAATTTTTCTTTTTGGCCAAAACAGCGAGGGCATCCCGGGTGTAATCTTCAGCAATGACAACTTCCAGAAAGAGACTAATTAGACGCTGCGCCAGGTGTTCATCAACTGTTCCTTTCACAGCCACGATGCCTCCGAAAATCGACACCGGATCGCTTTCATAGGCCTTGATGTAAGCCTCTTCCAAAGTCGTGCCCAAGCCCACTCCTGAGGGAGTTTGGTGTTTGATTGCAACCGCATTCGGGGCGGGCAAGCTCGATGCAAGACGCCACGCAGTATCGGCATCAGCCAGATTATTGTATGATAGCCCTTTCCCTTGATAAAGGGTGGCATTTTGAAATCCTGTTTGTCCAGCAACAGCATAGAAAGCGGCAGATTGATGAGGGTTTTCTCCATAGCGCAATTCGCCCCATCGTTGTCCGGTAATTGTAAAGACTTCCTGGGTAACAGGCCTCACAGGCGGATCCGTCCATTGGCTCAAAGCGCCGGCAATCACAGCATCATAGTGGGCAATATGAGAAAAAGCCTCTTGGGCACGGCTCAACCTGTCCGTGATAGACATTTCTGCCACCGGCACCCGTAATGCTTCCGGATATTGCCGGGGGTCCACCAAAACCAAGGTGCGGACGTAATTTTTTGCCGCAGCACGGATCAGCGATACTCCTCCAATATCAATTTCCTCGATCAGTTGGTCCCTACTGGCGCCTTCTTGCCAACGGGTTTCGAAAGGATACAAATTCACAACCACCGCAGCAATCTTGGGTGCTCCGATGCTTTCACGATCCTTTGCATCGTCAGTGGTTTCGCGGGACAAAATACCTGCATAAATGCGGGGATGAAGCGTCTTTACCCGTCCCGACAAAATCTCGGAAAATCCGGTGAGGTCTTCCAAAGGCGTAACGTCAATGCCTTCATTTTGCAAAAATCGGTAGGTGCCTCCACTGGCTAAAAGTTTGATACCTTGGGCCAAAAACCCCCGTGCCAATTCCGCTAATCCCGTTTTGTCACTAACACTCAATATTGCCCATTGATCCATGATTTCGACTCCTTCCAAATTACCTGATTGCCTTCCAGCGCCACGAGTCCTAAGTCCACAGCATCTACGATCCGGGGATACAACTGATGTTCATGATAGTGAATTCGCATGCGCAGATCATCCACGGTATCCTCGCGGTAGCGCGGGACCGCCGCTTGGGCAATGATCGGACCCGTATCATGACCATTGTCAACAAAATGAACCGTCACACCCGTCCAAAATACTCCGTAATCAAACGCCTGTTCGATGGCATTGAGTCCGGGAAAGGCAGGGAGGAGTGCAGGGTGCAGATTAATGGCTCGTCCCAGGTAGTAATTGACGGTGGATGAATCCAACCATCGCAAATATCCTGCTAAAGCCAAAGCCTCGATTCCCTCGTCATTTAGAAGGTTAAGAAGCGCTTGGTCGTATGCTTGCCTTGTAGCAAAACTTTTGGGAAGAAGGGTTTTGCTGGGAATTCCGAATTTTTGAGCCACCTCGAGCGCACGAACATTCGCTTTGTGAGACACTACCAAAGAAATCGGATTTCCGTACTCCAGCATTGCTTCCAAATTACTGCCATAACCTCCCACTAGCGCCGCCCACTTCACGTCCAGATCACTCCTTGTTTCTCGCTGGTTTGAACAATCCGGCCAATGGCGTATGACTTAATGCCTTGGTCTTCCAAAACAGATTGCGCGGATTCGAGGTGCTTTGGAGCAATTACCACCGTGAACCCAATCCCGTCATTAAACGTTCGACGCCACTCATCATCATCCACGGGACCTAATTTCTGTATCCATTGCATCAAGGCAGTGCGAGGCCACGAACGCGAATCAATCATTGCGGCAAATCCTTGAGGAAGTGTCCTGGGCACGTTCTCTGTCAGACCGCCCCCGGTAATGTGAGCCATGGCTTTAACAGACACCCGGGTCCACAGCGTTTGAACAGCCTGGACATAAATTTGAGTCGGAGTCAGAAAGCTCTCACCTAAGGTTGTGGGCTCTATTTCCGGATAACTTCGGTTCCAGTCCAACTGGTTATCCCGCACAATTTTCCGCAAGAGCGCATAGCCATTGGAATGAAATCCACTAGAAGCCAGACCTAAAAGCACGTCCCCTTCCTCCACGGGTTCGGGTGGTGTATAAGCTTGACGTCCCACGCAAAATCCCGCCAAATCAAAATGAGTGGGCTGGTACAGATCAGGCAACTCCGCAGTTTCCCCGCCCAAAAGCGTACAATGTGCCCGCATACAGCCTTCGGCTACACCCTGGATAAGCTGTTCAATTGTGCTGGGAACAATTTCATGAGTAGCAATGTAATCTAAAAAGAATAAAGGTTCTCCACCTTGCGCCAAAATATCGTTAACATTCATAGCGACAAGGTCTATACCGATAGTATCCACTTTGCTTAATTCTTGAGCAATCAGCAGTTTGGAACCCACACCGTCAGCACCGGCCAACAACACTCCGGATTGTTGCCATGCAAAGGAACCGGCAAACCCTCCGACCCCTACTACGACTTCAGGGCGATAGGTTTTAAGTGCCCAGGGCTGAATTCTTCGTACAGCTTCATTGCCCCGGTCAATATCGACGCCGGCGTCTTTATATCCCAATGACTTCCTGTTTCGACCTGTCATCTCATTAATTGCCGCCTTTCGTGACACTGAGAGGAGTACTCGTTTCATCTTGTAAGGGCACGGGATAACCTGCTCCAAAACATGCCATGCACCAACCGCCTTGAGACAGCCCCGCTTTGAGGCCCCCCAAAGATAAATAGGCCAGGGAATCGGCGCCGACCGCCTTCCGAATCTGCTCAACATTCATATTACGCGCCGCCAACTCCGTAGCCCGGGATGTGTCTATGCCGTAATAACACGGATCGGTGTAAGGAGGTGACGCGATTCGCATGTGCACCTCCTTGGCCCCGGCATGGCGCAGAATTTGAATTAAATGCCGCGATGTGGTTCCCCGCACCAAACTGTCATCAACTAATACAATACGCTTCCCGTCGACAACTTCTTTGACAGCAGACAGTTTTAATTGCACACCGGCTTCTCGAAGAGCTTGATTCGGAGTAATGAAAGTCCTGGCGACATAGCGGTTCTTGACCAACCCCATGTCAAATGGAAGATTACGGGCCTTAGCATATCCCATCGCGGCCGGGGTGCTAGAGTCTGGCACCCCGATGACAACATCCGCATCGACGGGAGCCTCTTTCGCCAGTATTTCACCCAGCCGGCGTCGCACCATATGCGTGCTTTGGCCTTCCATACGCGAGTCTGGACGGGCAAAGTAGATCATTTCGAAACTGCATAGAGCACGGCCTGTCTCAAAACTTACAAACCGATCACTTTCAATGTGACTCTCCCGAATTGTGATCAATTCCCCGGGCTCAATCTCCCGAACATAATGCGCGCGAATCGCATCGAAAGCACAAGATTCGGAAGCCAAAACATACGCACCTTCCTCGGTTCTGCCGAGAGCCAAGGGGCGAATGCCCCGGGGATCACGGGCACCATATAAAGCATCTTGCGTCAAAACAGTAAATGCAAATCCCCCTAGAAGTTTGGCCAAGGATTCCTTAAGCGCCTCGTAAAATGAGTCGCGCCCACTTCTGGCTATGAGATGAGCGAGCACCTCACTGTCTGTGGTTCCTTGAAAGATAGCTCCTTCTTTTTCCAGTTGTTGCCGAAGATTGGCACCATTCACCAGGTTGCCATTTTGACCCAGGGCTAGAAGGCCAAAACGCGTTTTCATCAACAGAGGTTGAGCATTCACAATGGATGATTCCCCCGTCGTGGAATACCGGACATGGCCCATAGCAGCAAAGCCCAAACGCTGGCTTTCGGTCTCCACCTTAAGCGCTTCGGTTACAAGCCCCATCCCTTTATGGACCGTAATTTCCTCCTTATGCAAGACCGCCAGCCCCGCGCTCTCTTGCCCGCGATGCTGAAGGCTAAACGTACCCCAATACGACTTTAATGCCGCCTGGCTGTCCCCAAAGATCCCAAAAACCCCGCATTCATCATGCAACTCGTCTGCCATGGCTACCCTCCATAACCGTCCCGAAATACTTTCTGCAGTGTTGTTCTCGCAAATCGATACGGACGTCTTGCGCGAATGATAAGCTCAGAATCAGGCACTACTTTCCCGATGACATCCGCTTGCGCAATAGATTTGACCGCCTCCGCCACCCCACTTGTAGTTGTGGGATCGCAAAACATCAGAAATTGTCCCGATGCCTCGCTAAACAATTGTCTTACCGCATCTTCTGCCGGCACAGTAATTTCCATTCCCGAAGGCACTGACATATTCAAAAGAGATTTGGCCAACGCAACAAACAGCCCTCCCTGGCCAATCATACGAATCGCACAGGATGGCATTTTCTGTGTAACATCAGCTAACGCCTGATATAAGGCGTCAAGACGTTCGAGTTCAGGACGCGGATATGCGCTCAGTTTATGGAAGAGGAATTCAAAGACACTGCCGCCGAGGCTCCATTCCTCACCGAGATGGATATGCACCACATCCATCTCCTCTTGCCAAGGGGAATCAAGAACGGGGTGTAACGGATGAGGATGACGTCCGACTGCTCCAATAACCACCGTGGGCCAGATTGACTCTCCGCGTGTTTCATTGTGCAACGATACGTTCCCGCCGGTCACCGGCACCTTAAAGGTTTTACTAGCGTCCGCTACACCCGCTATCAACCCGGTGAGATCCCGAAACACCTCATCCTTATCAGGGTTTCCCGCGTTAATGCCGTCTGTCAACCCCAAAACCTCTGCTCCTTGACTCGCCAGTAGTCCCACCACACGGCTGACTGCAGCGACCCCGCCGCTATAGGAGTCTACGGCTGCATAACGCCCAGGTCCCGAAACCGCAATGGCCAGTCCCTCTTGCGATCCTTTTACGCGTAAAATCGCCAGATCATGGCTAGGTCCCCACACGGTATTGGTCAAAATCATAGAGTCATAGCGTTCGTATATCGGATGCCTGCTCCGGCAATCCATAGAACCCAAAACAGCTAAGGCTTGCTCTGAATCCAATGTTAAAGGGCGAAAGGGAGTCAATGCAGGCGTCTTATGCCGGGTTTCCTCTGCCCACAGAGGATTCGCCGGACGTATGGGGCAGGAGCCCGCCAATAATTCAGGAGGAACGGAAGCTTGAATGTCGTCTCTCACCGTAATCACCAAACGCGGATCGGCTGTAATTTCCCCAATGATACTGTAGGGCACTTCCCAGTGTTGGATCAAAGGTTCAACAAGAGGCCAGTTGCCTGGCGAAACGACTAGCAACATCCGTTCTTGGGTCTCGGACAACATAATTTCATATGGAGTCATACCCTGTTCCCGACACGGTACCAAGTCCAGGCGTAGTATCGCTCCCACTTGGCTTCGGTACGCAAGTTCAGCCACAGAGGAGCTCAAACCTGCCGCCCCCAAATCTTGAACGGCGTCCAACTTGTTTGTGGCGATGGCTGCGAGCGTGGCCTCCATCAGCATCTTGCCCATGAACGGGTCTCCAACTTGCACTGTCGGCCGCATGTGCTCGGTCGCATTGCCGAAATCCTGAGAAGCTAATAGGCTTGCACCATGTATTCCATCTCTCCCGGTAGGCTGGCCCAGAAGAACAAGGTACGATCCCGGGCGTGCACCCTTGGCATTGACGTTATGGCCGCCTGATAGTAATCCTACCGCCATCACATTGACTAAAGGATTTTTGTCATAAACCGGACTATAGGCGACTTCTCCCGTGACTGTAGGAATTCCAATAGCATTGCCATATTGTCCGACACCTTCCACCACGCCGTGTTGAATCCCCCGTGAAGATTCGTCAGTGCCAAAACGCAGAGAATCCGCTAATGCAATCGGCCGAGCCCCCATAGCGATAATGTCCCGCAAAATTCCTCCGACACCCGTAGCGGCTCCTTGCACCGGTTCGACATACGAAGGATGGTTGTGGCTTTCCACCTTGAATGCCACGTGAATTTCATCATTGAGTTCGACGACCCCGGCATTTTCCCCAGGCCCCTGCACCACAGCGCGTCCCGTATGCGGAAGCCATGACAGTACGCTTTTTGAGCTTTTGTAGCTGCAGTGCTCGGACCACAATACCCCAAAGAGTCCCAATTCCAGGTCATTCGGATTACGCCCCAACTGCTTTTGAATAATCTCAAATTCTTCTTGAGTCAGCCCCACTTCCTTGAAATTCACTGGCTGCCCTCCCCTAACCAAGCCCGCAGAAACCGATGACCGTCAGCTGACCCGAAGTAAGATTGCATTGCCCTCTCGGGATGGGGCATCAAACCGACCACGGGGCCTTGGCAAATCCCTGCAATATTAGCTACAGAGCCCTGGGGATTGGTCAGAGCATGAACAGAACCCATTTCATCACTGTATTGCAAAAACACCTGATGATTTTCAAACAATGGTTGCAATTGACCGGGATTCACCGCATAAGCTCCTTCATGATGCGCAATGGGCATTCGCAACACGTCCCCTTCCTTCAACCCTGACAATCCTCGCGGCACTGACGTGATGCGCATATATTCCCATGTACACCGAAACTCTCCGGATGAATTGGGTCTTAAAGCGCCTGGCAACAGTCCCCGTTCACATAGAATTTGAAATCCGTTACAAATGCCTAAAACAGGCAATTCGTCCTCGGCAATGGCTTTTTCAACAGCTTCCATAATTGGTGCCTGAGCCGCTAGCGCCCCGCTGCGAAGGTAATCTCCATAAGAAAAACCTCCCGGTAAAATCAGCCGTTCGGCATCTTTCAAAGACTTCTCCGTATACCATAAGGGCAAGGCCTGAGCCCCTAACTGTTCCACGGCCTCAATGGTGTCTACATCACAATTTGAACCGGGAAAAATGATAATTCCAACCTTCATAGTTCTTTCACCACAATGTCATACGTCTCCAATACTGGATTGGCCAACAATTTTTCTGCCATTTGACGGGCGTTCTCTTTTGCTTCGTTCATGTTTTCCGCATTAAGATTCATTTTTATCTGCTTGCCGATGCGTACGTTTTCCACTCCAAAACCCATATTGTGCAAAATTTTCCCGGTTGACTGCCCAGCAGGATCCAACACTGCTTCTTTTAAGGACACGTTGACAATCACCTCGAAGATCATGACAAAACCCTTTCCAATACTTCACGATAGGCCTCTTCGACACTGCCTAAATCACGGCGAAACCGGTCCTTGTCCAACTTTTTCAATGTCGTTTGATCCCACAGCCTGCATGTGTCCGGCGAAATTTCGTCGCCCAAGACCAATTGATTGTCCCGTAGACCAAATTCTAATTTAAAGTCGACAAGAATTAGGTTCCGCTGTTCAAAGAACTGCTGCAAAATATTGTTAATTCGGTGGGCCTGAGTTCGAAGCTGACTTAACAATTCCGGACCGGCCAATCCCAGCACGCGAATGTGATCGTCATTCAATAAAGGATCACCCAGGGAGTCATTTTTCAAATACAGTTCCACCACAGCCTGTTCCAATACGGTTCCTTCTTTAAGTCCTGTCCGCTTTTCCAACGATCCGGCGACACGATTGCGCACCACGACCTCGAGCGGGATCATCTTCAGCCAGTCCACTTTCAGACTGCGACTATCCAACTGCTCCCGAAAATGCGTGGCAATACCTCTAACTTCCAATAATTGGAATAGCTTGGCCGAAATCGCAGCATTCGCAACCCCTTTATCGGCTATCTGGCCCTTCTTTGCTCCGTTAAATGCGGTCGCATCATCCTTGAATTCGACAATGACCACTTTAGACTCACCGCTTTGGTAAACTTTCTTTGCTTTGCCCTCATAGAGCAATTCTCCGGACATCTCAATTATTCTCCCTTCGTTCATCCACTAACCCAATGCGCCGATAAATGGTGTCGACTTCCTTCAAGTAGGGTTCGACCGCAAATAGTGACTGGATCTTTTCTTTGGAGAGATTCTGACTGATTTGAGGATCACTCAGGACCCTCTCTTGAAAACTGGAAAAGGGTTCATTGGACTGGGCCATAGCGTGAGACTGTATGCGCTTATAAGCCTCTTCGCGAGTCATCCCCGCCTCCACTAAGGCCAACAGGATTTTTTGAGAAAAAACCAGTCCTCCGCTCAAATCAATGTTTTCTCTCATCTTCTTCGTGTTCACGGTTAATCCTTGCATAATGCGGGTCATGCTGTGGAGCAGGTAATCAGCAAGAGTTGTGGCATCTGGTAAGATCACGCGTTCTACCGAAGAATGCGAAATATCCCGTTCGTGCCACAAGACCATGTCCTCTAATGCCGGAGTGACATAACCTCGCAACACCCGGGATAATCCCGAGATTTGTTCGGCCATGACAGGATTGCGCTTGTGCGGCATCGCCGAAGACCCTCTTTGGCCCTCTGCAAACGGTTCGGCAACTTCTCCCACTTCCGTACGCTGCATGTGACGAATCTCGGTAGCGATTTTGTCCAGGGTGCCTGCCAAAATGGCTAATGCCGTAATGACTTCCGCATGTCGATCGCGCTGCAATACCTGTGTCGACAAAGGCGCCGGGGCCATTCCCAATTTATCCGCCACGATCTTTTCAATATCCGGAGGGATGTTGGCATAATTGCCGACTGCACCAGAGATCTTAATAACGCTAATCGTGTCTTTGGCCCGGCTGACCCGGTCGTAATCCCGCCCCAACTCCAGCCACCATAATGCGGGTTTCAACCCGAAACTCGTCGGTTCAGCGTGCATTCCATGGGTACGGCCCATAACAGGCACAGACTTATAGCGAATCGCCAAATCACGCACTACCAGCCTTAATGCCTCCAAATCGTTCAAAATAATTTCCAGACTGTCTCGAATCAAAGAAGACAAAGCCGTATCGACCACATCGGTAGATGTCAATCCAAAGTGAATATATTTGGCATCTTCCGGACTGACGGTTTCTCCGGCCGCATTAATAAAAGCAATCACATCATGGTGAAAAGTTTTTTCATACATATTGACCCGGCTTGGATCCACCGTGGCTTGCTTCAATCTCTCCGCAACTCCAGGTTCAATGACACCTAACGACTCCCATGCTTCTACCACATAACGCTCAATATCTAGCCACCGGTTATACCGGTTTTGATCGGACCACAAATTTTCCATCACAGGCCGTGTGTATCGGCTTATCAATGACTTTACTCCTTCCTCACGATTACCGAACAATACCCTTCAATACTATAGAAATTGTTCGGAGTTGTCGAGGCTTTAGCGGCCCCGCAACCATAAAAACAAGGCCAGGACAGATGACATCTGTATCCCGGCCTTGTCTAATTTTAACAATCTCGGCTCATTCCCATTCAATGGTCCCCGGGGGTTTAGATGTCACATCGTAAACCACTCGGTTTACCCCGGGAACTTCGCCAATAATACGGCTTCCCATCTTTTCCAACAAATCGTAAGGCAAACGCACCCAGTCTGCCGTCATACCGTCTGCACTCTCTACAGCCCGGATGACTACCGGAAAACCATAGGTTCTTTCGTCACCCATGACACCCACTGCCCGAACATCCAACAAAATAGCAAAGGCTTGCCAAATTGATCTTTCAAGACCGGCCTCTCGAATTTCTTGACGGACAATAGCGTCAGCTTTACGTAAAATCGCAACCTTTTCCGGTGTGACCGCTCCGGTCATTCTCACTGCCAACCCTGGTCCCGGAAACGGCTGGCGCCACACAATTTCTTCAGGCAATCCTAAGGCCCGGCCAACCTGTCTGACTTCGTCTTTGAATAGCCATCGCAACGGTTCAACGATTTCGAATCCCACATCTTCGGGCAGTCCGCCCACATTATGGTGGGACTTAATGGTACGGGCATTTTTTCCGCCCGATTCGATCACATCCGGATACACCGTGCCTTGAATCAACACTTCCACGGGCCCAGCAGCTTCTTTTCCCTCTTCAAAGGCCCGGATAAACTCTCGTCCAATGATTTTACGTTTGGCCTCCGGATCACTGACCCCTTCCAATGCCGAGAAAAAGACCTCCTGGCGCTGAAGGACCCGCAGATCGAGCGAAGGAAAAGCCGCCCGCACTTCTTCGATTTCTCCCTCCCGCATTAACCCATTATCGATTAGCAACGCCCTAAGCCGGGATCCTATGGCCTCTTGGGCGATAGCAGCGGCTACAGCCGAGTCTACCCCGCCTGACAATGCAACCAGTGCCCGCCCGTCTCCGACCTTTTCCTTAATAAGCCTTATAGCGTCAGGTATAAACTGAGCAGGTCTCCAGTTTGGAGAAACGTGAGCAATATTGTACAAGAAATTTTGAAGCATCTGGAACCCCGACTGAGTATGATGCACTTCGGGATGATATTGAACGGCCCAGAGATTGCGATCAGGATTCGCCATGGCCGCGACGGGAGTAGTCGGTGTTGCCGCCAGGACATGAAAACCCTCCGGGACTTGTAAAACATGATCTCCATGACTCATCCAAACCGTACTCAGTTCAGGAACTTGAGTGAAAAGGGGGGAATTTTGAACCAACCTCATCTGTGTCCGCCCATATTCGCGGCGTTCGGCCGGTGTTACCGTGCCATGCATCAAATATGCCATCAGTTGCATTCCGTAACATATGCCTAGTGTCGGAATTCCCAGTGACAAAATGCCAGGATCCATGCTAGGGGCACCGGGTTCGAACACGCTCGCCGGTCCTCCGGAGAGAATAATAGCGGCAGGATGTTTTTCCTTCACGTCCTGGGCTTGAATATCTCCAGGCACGACTTCGCAAAATACATGAGCTTCACGCACTCGACGTGCAATAAGCTGATTATACTGTGCACCAAAATCCAATATCAGAACCGTTTCACTCATCAGTGTTCCTCACCAGTCTGCAGACATCCGGCAAATTGCGGTATTTTTCGTTTACATCCAAACCATAGCCCACTACAAATTCATCGGGAATTTCAAATCCTTTATAGTGCAAGGGCACCGCTACTTGCCGGCGCCCCGGTTTGTCGAGCAATGAGCAAATTTTGACGCTGAGGGCACCTCGCGATTTAATATGACCATAAATATAGTTTAACGTGAGCCCCGTGTCGACGATGTCTTCCACCACTAAAACGTGATGGCCTTCCAGACTATAATCCAAGTCCTTAATGATCCGGACTACTCCTGAAGACTTTGTGGAACTGCCATAAGACGATAATGCCATGAAATCGATAGAAATGGGCAAGTCAATCTGTCGAATAAGATCAGCCAAAAACATAAAGGACCCTTTGAGAATCCCAATCAAAATCAACGGTTTGTTCTCGTAATCCAAGGTAATCCGCTTCCCCATCATCCCAACGCGGCCCGCAATTTCCTCGGCAGACAAGAGCACTTCGAGCTCGTTTCCCTGTGTTCCCTGCAACCTTTACCGGTCTCCTTTCGTGTCTTCGTGACCATTGAAATGGTTACGGCTCAGCCGGCGGATAATTTCATGCCGATTGATTAACGGATAGAGTGAGTCTCGGTGGATTTCAGCTTTTCGAGCAATGAGTTTGCCCTGAAAGAATCCTTCTGCATCTCGCTCCACCTCATCATAATCATGATCACGGCTTATCAATTCTTCCTGTTGCAACTGCACACGAACCTCTTTCAAGGACACCCCATGATCTAAAAGGCTCTTGATATATTTGAGACGGTCAATCTCCCTTTGCGTGTACAGGCGTTGATTTCCCTGTGTGCGCCGCGGTGATATGAAATGCAGCGTTTCGTAGTACCTTATGCGCCTCTCGGTTAAACCGGTAGCCTCTTTTACCACTCCAATGGAAAACAAAGGCTCTTCCGAATGATTGGCGTGTTTCATCGCGCAACTCCTTTTGTGTATAACATCACTGACGAGCTTTTAAGTCTTCGCCACCATCTTACCGAACTTTAATCTGAAACTAAACCGGGTAGGTGAGATTTTAGCAAAGAGCCCTGAAGGCTTTTGCTACATCACCTACCCCTGTTCTTGACACCGTGCCAAACAATCTCTTTGGGCTATGCTAGGCTTGTTCCAAGTGGTTATTGGAATGATCCTTCAGCAAGCGCTCCAATCGTTCGATCTGTTGATGAGATTGTCCCAGCTTATATGATAGTTCCTGCATTTCCCTTGCCTGCCTGTCCACGCGCTCCTGGCGATGCCTCATTTCATCGGTTAATACTTCCAGGAGTTGTTTCATCATAGCCTGCTGTGACTCCATGATCTTCATGAAAGGCTGCCAGGTGCCAACATCATTTGATCCCGCTGAAGATGGAGCCAAATGTGCGGAGTGAGATCGTCTGGGATGTACAACCTCGCGTCCTGATTCAAACTCCTGTGCTAAAGCGCGAAAGGACTCCCGGTCCGACTGCAACAAGTCGTGAGTATCAACAACATAGGGACGACCAGCTACGCCTTCCTGCCGTTTAGCCGGCAGCCGTCCTTTGCGAATGTCCGTTCGCAAGACAACGGCCAACTCCGGTGCTGATTCGATAAGCTGGGATAAAGTCACTTCCAATTAGATAAACCTCCTTAGACTCAAATTTCTAGTCGCTTAAATTTCTGTACTCTAATTTTGCTTTGGCAAAGGTATTATCTAATAATCAGCTTTCCCCATTTTACTTATTTCATTCCATAACCTATCTAACCAACCCGCTGGCATGAAGAGCCACAGGCCAACACGTCTCGCGTGGGGCAGATACTAAGGATTCAAAATTAGCGGCCAAACCGGGGTTCCTGCCCTTTTAATAAACGACGCCAGTTGCTTCTGTGGGCCCATAGGGCCAAAATCACCGCAGGCAGGCCAAAAAACCACAAACTTGTCGTCTGACCAAATAGCCAAAAGCCCACCAAAGCAGCCACCATTGCCGAAAATGAGGCGAGAGAGACAATCCGAAATATAAACACGATCAAAGCAAACCCCACAATGGCAATCGCGCCTGCAGGCCAAAACAGGGCGATCAACACCCCTAGAGACGTCGCAATTCCTTTGCCTCCTTTGAATTTCATAAAAGGCGAAAAAACATGTCCCAACACGGCCGCCAGTCCCGCTAAACAAACCCAGATTTCATGATGCGGCAAAAAGTGAAACGCAATTGAAATGGCCGCCACCCCTTTTAGCGCATCAAAAAATAGCACGGCAAGGCCGACCCAGATGCCGAACGTTCTGGCAACGTTGGTCGCCCCAATATTCTTGCTGCCATGTTCACGAATATCTGTTTGAAACCGCCACTTGGCCAGCAAGTATCCAAAGGGTACAGATCCCAAAATAAAAGACGCCAGCAACACCAAAAATGTCTGCCATGGCGACACGCCATTTCCTCCTCGTTTCGTTCCGATTGGCACTTTGTCAGGGTAGGACTCTTTCACCCTTGAACGCCATTCTTATACCCTCACGCAACCCGCATCCGCTAACTCCCTTTTGCGTCTATTATTTATATCGTACACTAAAAAAGAAAGAGGAGAGCGAAAAATCTCCGGCTCTCCTCTTTCCTTCGGGTGAGGCTTTACATCATCATATCGCCCATGCCGCCCATACCGCCCATGCCACCCATGCCACCAGCACCGCCGGCCGGTTCTTTCTTCTCCGGCTTGTCGGCCACCAATGCCTCTGTCGTGAGCAACATTGCGGAAATCGAACCAGCATTTTGGAGCGTAGAGCGCACAACTTTGGCCGGATCAACAATACCACTCTTTACCATGTCAACCAGCTGATTGTTCAGTGCGTCATAGCCCACATTGCCCGAAGCATTCTTTACTGTTTCCACAATGACTGACCCTTCAAGCCCGGCATTAAAGGCTATCTGACGGACCGGCTCTTCCAATGCCCGGCGCACAATGTTTACGCCAATTCTTTCATCCCCAACAACGTCAAGGGCTTCTACCGCGGGAATAGCTCGGACCAAGGCTGTTCCGCCTCCCGGAACAATGCCTTCTTCGACGGCTGCGCGGGTAGCTGACAAAGCATCCTCAATACGCAGTTTCTTTTCCTTCAGTTCAACCTCGGTTGCCGCACCCACCTGGATTACGGCGACTCCACCAGACAGCTTAGC
This sequence comes from Bacillota bacterium, assembly GCA_021841025.1. GTDB lineage: Bacteria > Bacillota > Sulfobacillia > Sulfobacillales > Sulfobacillaceae > Sulfobacillus. Next base: position 73,046 of record JAKBWA010000010.1, read on the forward strand.
TAAACGTTCTTGCAGTTTTTCACGATCATAATCCGATGTTGTGTCCTCAATTTGTTTCTTGATCACCTGAACCCGTTTCTTGATTTCATCTTGAGATCCACGGCCTTCAACGATCGTGGTTTCCTCTTTGGCGATCTTAATCTGCCGAGCCTGGCCCAGCATTTCAGGAGTGACATTTTCGAGCTTTAACCCAATGTCCTCCGAAATGACTTGCCCTCCCGTTAAGATCGCAATGTCTTCTAGCATAGCTTTCCGGCGGTCGCCAAATCCGGGAGCCTTGACTGCCACAGCAGTTAACGTGCCGCGAAGCTTATTGACAACCAATGTGGCCAGAGCCTCGCCTTCAACGTCTTCAGCAATAATAACCAGAGGCTTGCCGCGCTGCACTACTTTCTCTAAGACCGGCAGCAAGTCTTGAATAGCCGAAATTTTACGGTCCGTGATCAGAATAAAGGGATCACTTAAAACCGCTTCCATCTTCTCGGTGTCGGTAACCATGTATGGAGAAATGTACCCACGGTCAAACTGCATTCCTTCCACTGTCTCGAGCGTTGTGCCCATCGTCTTGGATTCTTCAACCGTAATTACACCATCTGAGCCCACTTTTTCCATGGCTTCAGCAATGAGGCGCCCAATTTCAGCGTCATTGGCCGAAATGGAGGCCACTTGCGTAATCGCGTCTTTGCCCTCGATAGGGGTTGAGAGTCTCCGAATTTCCTCAACCGTCACCTCAACTGCACGCTCAATGCCACGTTTAATGCCCATAGGATTAGCACCGGCTGTCACGTTCTTTAGCCCTTCCCGAATCATTGCCTGGGCTAACACCGTGGCTGTCGTAGTTCCGTCACCGGCTACATCCTGGGTTTTGGTCGCGACTTCTTTAACCAGTTGCGCCCCCATGGACTCAAAAGGATCTTCCAGCTCAATTTCCCTGGCAATTGTCACTCCGTCGTTCGTAATGAGAGGAGCACCAAATTTCTTTTCAAGAACCACATTCCGCCCTTTGGGTCCCAAAGTTACTTTCACCGCATTGGCGAGTTTGTCTACTCCGCGCTCTAAGGAGCGACGCGCGTCTTCTTCATAGACCATTTGCTTAGCCATTGATTCTTACCTCCTAGCTAATTCAAAAAAATAGTTAAATGTGAGCCATCGAAGGACTCAATGTCGCTAACACGTCGTCTTCTTTCAATAGCCAGTAGTCTTGGCCTTCGACTCGCACTTTCGTTGCAGACGCTTCGTTGAACAGCACCACGTCTTCTAAGTGAATTTCCAAGGGAACTCTCGTACCGGTGGACAACAGGCGTCCTGAACCCACCGCCACTACACGTCCTCGCTGCGGATTGTCTTTCGCGGTGTCGGGCAACACAATCCCCGAAGACATAGTATCGTCACTCAAAACTTGTACCACAATGTGATCACCAAGCGGACGAATTTCCACAGTTGTTCTCCTCCTTGCAACGCATGTAATTATGTTTGATTTGTTAGCACTCTATGTCGGCGAGTGCTAACGTACCCATAAAGCAGTTTACTCAAAAGCTTAAGACGCGTCAAATAATGCTCAGACGAACAAAAGCCGGGTTTTTAACTATTTTCCTCCAAATATCTCAGTATTACTCTAAAAATCTATGGCAATCATTAATTTTTGTGTTCTGTTCGTCCGTGGATTAAAGAGAGGGCGTGATCCAAAACCGGCAATACGACAGGCAAAAGTTCCTGAACTGCTTTGAGCGATCCCGGAAAGTTAATGATTAAGCTTTCCTGGGCCTGAGCGCAAACATTTCTGGACAACATACCCATAGGGGTGTGCTTACGTGACTCATACCGCAAAGCCTCGCTCATTCCCACCACCTCGCGGGTCATGACCCGCGAGGTGGCTTCGGGCATATTATCGCGAGGGCCTAATCCTGTTCCTCCTGTGGTCAAAATCAAATCGATACCTTGATCAACCCACGCCTGTAATTGCCTGGCCAAAACCTCTTCGTCGTCCGCAAGGATCTTGTGATCCACAACGGTTCCTAAGCCTCCCACACTCTCACGCAAAAAATGTCCCGATGTATCCTCCCGTTGTCCCGCCGCTCCTTTATCACTGCTCGTGAGAATCGCTATTTTCCACATAGTCCCTTCCTTCCCGAATGAAGTGGCCAGATCGTCCTCCTGATTTCTCCAAAAGAACGACATCACTTAATACCATGGTCCGATCCATGGCTTTAAGCATGTCATACAGTGTCAAAAGGCTAGCGGTAACGGCCACTAATGCTTCCATTTCGACCCCCGTCGAAGCCGTTGTACGGACCTGGGATTCGACGACAAAAGCATCGTTTCCTACCTCAATGCGGATCTCCGTTCCCGTCAAAGGGAGGGGATGACACAAAGGAATCCATTCCCCCGTTTTTTTTGCAGCCATAATGCCTGCAACACGGCTCACAGCCAAGACATCCCCTTTGGGAACACGCCCTTCTAATACGGATTGGCAAATTTGGGGAGAAGCATGCAATACCCCCCGGGCCCGCGCCATGCGCTCGGTAATGGCTTTCTGCCCCACGTCTACCATGTGTACCTCGCCGCGCTCATTCAAGTGGTTAGGATAATTATCCAAGGCCACACCTCCTAGGCTACTTCAACAACAGGGACTCCCCCTGTGATCACAAATAATAAGCCACTAAAGCGTATGCTTTGGCCCCTGTTATCAAAGCTCTTTCGTCCAAATTAAACTGAGAGGAATGAATGCCCCTCACAAAGTTCGGCCCTACGACACCCACATGCAAATTCGTTGCGGGAACCCGTTGCGCAATATAGGCAAAATCCTCCGCCCCCATGGACGGAGCGGACAAGCGCCTGACAGATTGCGGACCCAATTCCCGTTGCAATAATGCTTCCACCCGATTGGTCCATTGTGCATCGGCCACCAAAGGTGGATATCCCCGGATTATCTCTACATCCGCTTTCGCCCGGTAACTCTGGGCGATTTGGCCCACCAACTGGGAAAACCGCTCTAGAATCAAATCTACCTTATCTGGAGACAGGATGCGGATAGTCCCCGTCAATTCGACATAGTCCGCAATGACATTTTCGCGGTAACCGCCGTGAATCGTGCCAAAAGTGATAACTAATGATTCCACCGGATTTTGCTCACGGCTCACCAATGTCTGGCAGCCTTGAATGATGGCACTGGATGCCACGATAGCATCAACCCCCAGTTGGGGATGGGCCCCATGTCCGCCTTGACCATACACTTTGATGGTGAAATCGTTTGCAGAGGCCATAGCCGGCCCGCTGAACACGCCAATATGTCCCCATGGCAATTCGCTGTCGACATGCGTCATCACGGCACGGCTTACCGGGGGATTATCCAATACCCCGGCTTCAATCATGGGCAAAGCGCCCCCAGGTCCCTCCTCGCCCGGTTGGAACATCAGCGTGACGGGATGGGTTAATTCGGATTCCGAACGGCTTAAATAATAGGCCGCCCCCAGAAGCATGGCCGTATGCGCATCATGTCCGCAAGCGTGCATTCGGTTTGGCACACGGGAACTAAAAGGCAAATTGGTCTGTTCTGCCACCGGCAATCCATCCATATCTGCGCGGAGTAACACCGCTTCGCCTTCTTTGGGCCCCATCTGGGCCACGACCCCATTTTCAATAATCCGGCAGTGATGGATCCCTAATTCATCCAATGAACGCTCGACAAGATCGGCCGTTTTCGGCGTGTTCAGGCCAAGTTCTGGTTGTTGATGAATTTGTCTGCGAATGTTTACCATCCAGGGTTGAATTTCTTCCCATAGTGTTTCGTTCATAAAAATGTCCCGGAACCCCAGCCTGACGGCCGGAGGGATAACGCCAAAGGCGTTTCCCTTACCCGTATCTCCTTTCTGTCATGTGATCGTTATAAACTTCTCGCGGTAGCCAGTGAGATGCTGATTGCAGTGTACAACAACACGAGCGGGGAATCCTCGGGAAAAATGCACTCAATGAGAAAATGTCGGCTGAGCTTGCTTGCTTTTTACCACTTCTGTTCTTCTTGCCGACAAAAACTCCCCACCGGCGCTCCTTCGCTTGAATCCTTTGATCGCATATTGTTTCGCCAAACCGCGTACACATCATGTAGCTTGGACGGCCTTGTCCTTTAAGGAGTGGACTTCAAAGTGAAACCAACATCGAAATGGCTTCTTGTCGGCCCCATTATTATCGTGACACTAGCGTTTTGGTTAGTCAGCCAGCCGGCGAGTGCTCAAGAGCCCTTAAGGCATGTAGTCACCAACAAAAAAGTCGTGGCGTTAACTTTCGACGATGGCCCTTCGCCGAAATACACTCTTCTCATTCTAAATACCCTGTCTCGTTACCATGCCCACGCCACCTTTTTCGTGATCGGCAGTGAAGCCCAGCACTTTCCCCATCTTGTCTCGGACATCGTAAAGCAGGGATCAATCGTGGCCAATCATGGATGGAGCCATTTGAATGTACGCCGCGAAGGGGCAAGAACTTTGTGGGCCGACGCAAACAAAACCGCCAAATATATGGCATCACTCAACATAGCCATGATTCCTTTTTACCGGCCTCCTTATGGGCTGGTGTCTTCCGCTTTGCTTAAAACTTTCAGCGAACAGGGCTACCGTGTGGTTCTCTGGTCAATTGACACCAAAGACTGGGCTCGGCCTGGAGTCGGTTCCATTATCCAGCATGTAACGACTCAGGTTAAGCCCGGTGCCATTATTTTAATGCATGACGGCGGCGGTAACCGCTCCCAAACCCTTACTGCCCTCAATACAATTCTGGAACAATTAACCCAAATGGGATACAAAGCAGTGACGTTGCCAACCTTGCTCAAAGACGGCATGTCCCCCGCCAAAATCTAATACGCAAGAACCCTGGGCTGCGGAAATTTTCTTCGATCCTCTGCCCGCGGATAACCACTTCTAATGGGAATAATCATAAAATCCACGCCCGCTCTTCCGTCCCAAAAGTCCGGCATCCACCATCTTCTGCAATAACGGCGCCGGACGGTACTTTGAATCCTTGAACCCGTCATACAAGACATTCATAATGGCCAAACACGTGTCCAAGCCAATAAAATCTGCCAGGGTTAAAGGTCCCATAGGATGATTCATGCCGAGTTTCATCACCGTGTCGATACCTTCTTTGGTAGCCACCCCCTCTTGCAGCGCAAATATGGCTTCATTTATCATAGGCATCAAGATGCGATTGGAAATAAACCCGGGGTAGTCCTGAACCACAACCGCCGTCTTGTTCATCATCTGTGCCCATGTTTTTACCTGGCTGACCGTCTCGTCTGTGGTCATCCCCCCCGCTATCACTTCGACAAGCCGCATTACGGGCACGGGATTCATAAAATGCATGCCAACGACTCGTTCTGGGACCGGAACATGGCTAGCCATGCGTGAAATCGAAATCGCCGAGGTGTTGGAGGCCAAAATTGTCGACCGATCGACGATTTCGCTTAAGCGCCCGAATAGTTCTGTTTTTTGCCTTTCGTCTTCGATGATGGCCTCAATCGCCAAATCGATGCCTTGCACGGATTGAAGGTTAGGAAGAACAGAAATTCTATCCAACACCGCTTCCTGATCTTTAACCGTGAGTGCTTCTTTTTGTCCCTTCCGTTCCAAATGGATACGTATCGCCTGGAGCGCTTTGTCTGTTTGCCCAGGCAAGGCGTCCCACAAAAACACTTGAAAACCCGACAGTGCCGCCGTCTCTGCAATGCCCCCGCCCATTTGCCCAGAACCAGCCACCAACATACGCACCGACATGTTATCTCATCTGCCTTTCTCCACATGTCTAACCTAAGACATGTTCACAATTTCCGGGTCTGTTCCGGACCATTGCCACCCCTAAAAGAACATGATCATGGCCAGGTCCCAAGACTCAAAATATTCCTGGGGTTTATTCGCCATTCATCGGCTTTCTGTACCATGGCGCGGTCGATCGATACAACACTCTGCAAACTCTTTGCAGACGTTCCATGGTTCGTGCAGGGCCTATTCTTTGCCTTGTTCTAATCTACACGCACTAGTGTGGCTTCACCCTGCCCGCCACCGCTGCAGATCGTGGCCACGCCATACCCTCCGCCAATGCGCTGCAATTCTCGGATAAGTGTCATAAGAATTCTAGCCCCGGAAGCGCCAATAGGATGGCCCAATGCTACCGCTCCGCCGTTCACGTTCACGATGTCAGGATTGAACTCAGCCACTTTCATACTGGTCAAAGTCACTGCGGCAAACGCTTCATTGATTTCAATGCGTTTGAGTTCTGACACATCGACACCCGCTCGCACCAAGGCCATTTGGGCAGCATAAGCAGGAACCGTGTGCAGATATTTTGGCTCCCTCGACGCATACCCCGAACTGACAAGGGTTGCAAGCACTGGAAGGCCCAGGTCCTTCGCTGTTTGCCGTTCCATGACAACGAGTGCGGAAGCCCCGTCAGTTAATCCGGGAGCATTGCCAGCGGTAACTGTACCGTCTTCGACGAACACCGGACGCAGTGCACTAATCTTCTCTTGTGTGGTGTCACGACGAGGACCCATATCATGTTCAATCACTGTTTTTTCTCCGTGCCGCCCCTTAAGGGTAAACGGTTCCACTTCCTCGGCAAAGAGCCCTTGGTCAATGGCTTGAATGGCGCGCACGTGGCTGCGATAAGCCCATTCGTCCTGCTCTTGGCGGGATATGTTGAATTCTTTGGCGACTTCACTGCCATAAACGCCCATGTGGCATTGGCCGAAACTACACCACAAACCATCTTTGATCACCGAATCCACCAGGACTCCATCACCCATGCGCAACCCATAGCGTGCTCCCTCAATAAGATATGGAGCCTGGCTCATCGATTCCATGCCGCCTGCCACCGCCGAATGAATTTCTCCCGCGCGAATAGCCATATCTGCCAAATTCACCGCACGCAAACTCGAAGCGCATACCTTGTTGATTGTGTCTGAAGGAACAGTTTCAGGCATACCTGCTCCCATCGATGCCTGACGCGAAGGAATTTGTCCGGCTCCCGCCTGGACCACTTGTCCCATAAAGACGTAGTCAATGATAGCGGGATCAATCTGGGTACGATCCAAAGCAGCTCGAATCGCGTGCGCTCCCAGCACCGTCGCCGGCACATCCTTCAAAGCACCGCCAAAGGGCACAAATGGAGTACGAGCTAAACTTACAACAACACTTTCCGGCATATCTCTCATCTGCCTTTCGTCCGCGGATTCCGTCCCCGGAACAGAATTTTATCCAGAAAACCAGGCGAAACACAACCACCTGTTCTCCTACACCCCTCTCCCCCAAGAGCCATTCATGAAAGAGAACACCTGGCCCGATTTTGACTGGTTCTCATGCCATTATACTGCGACAGCTATGGATCGAGTAGGCTAAATCTCTTCCGAGAAAAGCATGAACGTAGTTAGTGTTCTTTAACACCACATGAGGACTGTGCCGGGGGAAAAATCCTGAGTATCCCTCAGAATACATAAATTCCAAGGGATACTCAGGATTTTTTGGTAAGCTTCAAAGGGAAATTTTTGCGCACAACACATCAGGGTTCACGGTAAATTCTAGCTCCCAATCCTCCTAATTTCTGTTCAAGCCCATGATATCCCCGGTCAATGTATTCCACGCCTTCGACGATTGTCGTACCCAAAGCTCCCAATCCGGCCAAGACCAATGCCGCCCCCCCGCGAATGTCTTGGGCTTGCACCGGTGCCCCGGTTAACTCCGGAACACCGCGAACAATGGCTGTTTCCCGTTCTAAATTAATGTCTGCGCCCAAACGCACCAATTCGTGAGCGTACCCAAAGCGGTTCTCAAATACCGTCTCCTGAACCACGGCTACTCCATCGGCCAGGCTCAGGCAACTCACCATTTGGGGATGGAGGTCGGTCGGAAATCCCGGATGGGGCAACGTTTCAATGTCTACTGATTTCAACCGGTCTTCAACCTGAATTTGGATGCGGTCCATGTCTTCGGTAATACGTGCGCCAGCTTGCTCCAACTTCAAGAGCACTGTACGGAGATGCTCGGGAATTACATTCACGACACTTACCACCCCTTGAGTCACTCCGGCTGCGATAAGATAGGTACCAGCTTCCAAACGATCGGGAATCACCTCATGGCGTACCCCGCGCAAGACATCCACTCCCTCAATACGAATGAGGTTAGTGCCCGCTCCCCGAATTTTCGCCCCCATCGCGTTGAGAAAATTAGCCAAATCCACAACTTCTGGCTCCATAGCTGCATTTTCCAGGGTGGTCGTGCCAGAAGCCAGACTCGCCGCAATCATAAGATTAACAGTCGTCCCAAACGATGTGCGCTCAATATAAATGCGGTTGCCCTTGAGCCGTTGTTCCACCTTTCCATGAATAGAGCCGTGCTCAAGCCACATGGTTGCCCCCAGTGCCTGAAACCCCTGGACATGAAAATTAACCGGACGCGAGCCGATTTGACATCCTCCCGGAAAGGCAACGTCTGCTTGTTTGAGCCGAGCCAGCAACAGTCCTACCACATAAGTGGATCCTCTAAGTTTTTTGGCTAAGTGATAAGGAGCGTGATAATTGAATAAGTTGGCTGCAGAAATCCGAAGATTTCTATCTCCAATCCATTCCACTTCCGCTCCCAATTCCCTGAGAATCTCACACAAATCCATGATATCGGTGTACCGCGGCACATTTTCCAATACTGACGTTCCTTCTGCCGCCAAGGCCGCTGCCGTGATAATTGGCAGAGCACTGTTCTTTGACCCTTCCACGCTTACTTCCCCATAAAGAGGATAGCGTCCGTCAATCACCAGCCGTCCCACGTTAATCCGCCTTTCATACCCTCACTGCAAACTGTAGTTCGGAGCCTCTTTGGTGATCTGAATGTCATGAGGGTGGCTCTCTAAAAGTCCCGCATTTGTGATCCGGATAAATCGCCCTTGTTCCCGCAAATCATGAAGGGTGGGTGTTCCGCAATAACCCATGCCGGATCGTAGTCCGCCTACGAGCTGATAAACGGTGTCAGCTAAGGGACCGCGGTAAGGAAGACGGCCTTCAATACCCTCTGGAACCAGTTTTTCGATATCTTGCTCATTTTGGAAGTAGCGGTCTTTCGACCCTTCTTTCATCGCCGACAAAGACCCCATGCCGCGGTAGACCTTAAATGAACGGCCCTTGAAGATTTCCATCTCTCCCGGGCTTTCTTCAGTTCCCGCAAATAAAGACCCGATCATGACCGACGAAGCGCCGGCAGCCAAGGCCTTGGTAATATCGCCCGACCATCTTATGCCGCCATCAGCAATAACGGGTATGTCGAACTTTTTCGCAACCTGATAGACAGACCACACGGCCGTGATTTGGGGCACGCCTATTCCAGCAACCACTCGCGTCGTACAAATCGACCCCGGCCCCACTCCAACTTTGAGCGCATCGACTCCAGCTTCAATCAGTGCTTCGGCACCTTCGGGTGTCGCAATATTTCCTCCCACCACATCGACTGTGGGAAAAAGCTCTCTAATTTGTCGCACAGTGTCTAGCACACCCTGGGAATGACCATGAGCTGTGTCGACTACGATAACGTCAACGCGGGCAGCCACTAATGCCTCGACCCGTTCAATTGTATCCGGGCCGACGGACACGGCCGCGGCGACCAATAAGCGACCGTTGCGGTCTTTGGCAGAGTGAGGAAATTTCTTCGCCTTTTCAATATCTTTAATGGTTATAAGTCCGCGTAATCGTCCCATCCGATCAACCAAAGGCAACTTTTCGATCCGGTGACGACCCAAAATTTCCTTGGCTTCGTCTAAGGTCGTTCCCTCTGGTGCCGTAACGAGGCCCTCTTTGGTCATAACTTCTTGAATGGAACGATTGAAATCGGTTTCGAAGCGCAAATCGCGGTTCGTGAGAATCCCAACCAGATAGCCTCCGTCGCGCACAATCGGAACTCCGGAAATACGGTAACGCCCCATCATTTCCAGCGCTTCATGCACCATGTTCTCCGGGCCCAGAAAAATAGGGTCAATAATAACTCCATGCTCAGATCGTTTAACCTTGTCTACTTCACCTGCTTGACGCTCAATGGACATATTTTTGTGAATGACACCGATGCCCCCCTCTCGCGCCATGGCAATGGCCATGCGGCTCTCCGTGACGGTGTCCATCCCAGCCGACACAAGAGGGGTATTAACCTGGACGTTTCGAGTAAAACGAGTGCTCACATCCACATCTTTTGGCAACACAATCGAATGCCCTGGCAATAATAGGACATCATCAAAAGTCAAGGCCTGCGGCCCAAACTTCTCATGAAACTCCACGACTTATCTCTCCTTTGGTCCTATCCGCAATTCGTTTGGAATTTCTAATCAGTCTATCACATCCCTTGGTCGGAAACACCTTGTGCCTTTAATTTCTTGGCTAAACTCCGGGCCGCCAGGTAAACATTGCCGGCCCCCATAGTAATAAACAAGTCACCAGGCTGTAATCTATCCGCCACTTCCTCCACCACCTGAAACATATCTGAGCGAAAATGAACTTCTTTGCCGCTTTTCGCAATATCCTCCGCTAGGGCTTCAGAACTCACCCCTTCAATGGGCAATTCGCCCGCTGGAGCATAAATATCTGTCAGATAAACGACGTCGGCATCTCTAAACGCGCCCACGAATTCGTTCCAGAGGTTTTGAGTTCGCACATACCTCTGAGGTTGAAAGAGAGCATAAACCCGGCCTTGCGTTCGTTGGCGGCAGGCGTTAAGGGTAGACTGGATTTCAGTGGGGTGGTGCGCATAATCATCCACTACCCAAACAAGATGGTCGAACAGAACCTGAAAACGCCTATTCGCATTCACGAAAGTTTCTAAGCTTAAGGCCGACTGTTCCCAGGAAATTCCGGTATGGTGCGCAGCAGCCATCGCCCCCAAACTGTTAACCACATTATGAACACCCGGAACCGACAAGCTCGCTTTAGCCACCACACGTCCATCCACATAAACCTGAAAGCGTGTTTGATAGCCTCTGAATTCAATGTCACCAGCACGAACCATGGCCTCGTCACTCAGTCCGTAGGTCATCGACGGCACCTGCAAAACCCTAGCCAAATCTCGGAGATGGGAATTGTCAATTCCCACAACGGCCAAACCATCCTCTGGAACACTCTCCAAGTATTTTTGAAAAGCCGCGATTAACATAGACAATTTCCCCTGGTAATGATCAAGGTGTTCTGGTTCAACGTTCGTGGCGACGGCTATCCACGGGTGATAACGCAAAAAGGTCCCGTCACTTTCATCAGCTTCGGCTACGGCAAAGCGGCTTTCTCCAATCCTGACGTTTCCTTCAAACTGGGGAACCTCGCCACCTACTAAAACCGTGGGATCCCACCCTGCATCTTGCAATATCGTTCCAATCATGGTCGTCGTGGTCGTCTTGCCGTGAGTTCCCGTGATAGTGACAGCTTTGTGCTCCGCCAATGATTTGGCCAAGATTTCGGATCGATGAAATAAGGGTATCTTTAAATCCTGGGCCGCTTGCCTCTCTGGATTGTCCTCCCGGACATCTGTATTGTATACAACCCAGTCGGCTCCTTGGACATTTTCCGGCTTATGCATAAATTCAATCGGAATGCCTGAAGCTAGAAGACGTTCGGTTCGGCTGGAAGGATTCACATCTGAGCCGGTTACCCGGTATCCCTGCCGATGGAGCAACAACGCCAGGCCGCTCATGCTGTAGCCGCCAATGCCGATGAAGTGTACATGCTTCACAATGAATCCCTCCATGCTTTTTCGGGTATGATTTACCATCCTTCAGGTATTCATGCTTCCTTGCCGAATGCATCTTACCGAAAATGCCAGCCTGCCTGAACCCATAGATTTCGATAATGACTGGCCGCGTGGGCAATGGCTTCCTTTTCTTCCTGTCTGAGGGCTCTGACAACGCGGCAAGGACGTCCCATAGCCAGCATGCCTTCTGGGATTTCCATTCCCTCGGGAACTAGTGAGCCCGCGGCAATCAAGACATTTCGGTTGATTTTTGCACCGTTCATGAGCACACTTCCCATGCCGACCAACACTTCCTCCGCAATTTGAGCTCCGTGCACGACCGAGTTATGTCCAATCGTAACATTTTCACCTACCCCACAAGGAAATCCCGGATCGGCATGGATAGTGACATTGTCTTGAATGTTGCTGCCTTTTCCCACCTGTATCAGTTCACTATCGGCGCGAATCACCGCATTAAACCACACCGACACATAATCTTTCAACGTAACACGGCCAATGACATAGGAACCGGGGGCTATAAAAATTGGATTTCCCACTTGCGGATAAAATTCTCCAAACTTTAATAACATGTTCTGTACCGTCCTCATCCGTCTCGTAACCCTCTGTACCACGCCTCCCTCACGCTCTCATCCCAATGGGAGAGTGGCCACGGGTCCTTCAAAGATGTCTAAAAATTTTCCTTCTCGCATCCGATGATACCCTATGGCTGCCACCATAGCCGCGTTATCGGTACAATATTCAATTCGCGGGATATGAATCTTTATGTTCCGTTTTTCACCAAGATGTCTGACACTATCGCGCAAGGCTTGATTGGCACTGACGCCGCCCGCAAGATAAATATGCCTTACCGGATAACTATCCAAAGCCCTCTCAAGATTTTTAACCAAAGCTTTCACCACAGCCTGTTGTAAAGCGTAGGCCACTTCCTCCGCTTCGTCACTGTGAATTTCCCATAAACTTTTGGTCGCCGTCTTGACTCCAGAGAAGCTGAAGTCCAGGGTGTCGCCTAAATCTGCTATGGGCAGACGCAATGACCGGTGTCTGGCCTGGCGGGCCAACCGTTCAATTTCGGGTCCGCCTGGATATGCCGCTCCCAAAATTCTGGAGCCTTTGTCAAACGCTTCGCCAGCAGCATCATCCCGTGTTTCACCCAAAACATCCCAGTGAAGGTAATCATGCCATAACAACAATGACGTATGACCTCCAGACACCAATAGGCCCAAAGCTGGAAATTCAAGAGCCTCCTCGAGCGCATTGGCATAAAGGTGCGCCTCCAGATGGTGCACGCCGACCACCGGAATGTCAAGCGCCATACCCAAAGTTTTGGCAAATGTTACACCCACCAGCAAAGCTCCTAAAAGGCCGGGCCCCTGAGTGACCGCAATCCCGTCCACATCGTCCAGCGCCAAGCTGGATTGGCGCAAAACCGACTCGACAACCGGCAAAATAGCCATGGCATGCTCCCTGGCCGCAACCTCCGGCACTACGCCTCCGTACTGCGCATGAATTTGCTGAGATGACGAGAGACTTGTCGCAATCAGATGACGGCCGTCCTCAACAATCGCTGCGGCTGTCTCATCGCATGACGATTCGATTCCTAAAATTCTCGTGGGGCCTCCCTGCCTTCTGTGTTTTTTCTTGTGGAGTTCCGCTATCACTTGTGCATATTTCCCTCTATGAGTTTGATACTAAATACGACTGGTGGCACTGAGTGCCAAAGAAAGAGGGAAGATATTCTGTGAAGAAGAGAACACGTACTGTCTGTGCGGCATTTTGCTGGCTTTTCGCCGTAATGGCTGCACCTTCTCTTTTCACTTTGTTCGCCACGGCCTATCGCTATCTTGCCCCGAGTCATCTGATAATTTTCCTATTAAGCGGCCTGGGTTTTATCGTCTTTGGCCGTAAAATGAAAAAACAAGGTCGTAAGCCCTTTTGGCCAGGCGTGATAATCGGTGCCGTTACGGCCTTCTTGGCTTCCTTGGCCTACCAATACACCATTCGCTTGCCACAAGCCCAGTATGCGCTTTCGCTGACGCTGCACGGCGTGCCCTCCTCGGCCATCTGGGCCATGCTGCACATTCACCCCTTATCAGCTACCATGGTCATCTCATCATTCATGGCGGTGTTTTACGGGCTTTGGGGAGGATTTGCCGCGTGGTGGGGCGGCCTGAAAACGCCTATCTCCCACCCCCAAGACACCGTACATGCCGAAACACGGTCATGATTGCCGAGGTTTTCCCGACGTCAAGAAACGGCTATAAGGGATCCTTCCACATAATAAAAGCATCTTCATGCGTGTCGGTATAATATCCTCTGCGCACACCCAATTGCACAAAGCCCAATTTATTGTAGAGATTCTGGGCAACAGTATTTCCCCGCCTTACCTCGAGCGTCATGCGAACCACTTTGGAACGTTTGGCTCGGACCATTAACCCCGTCATGATGGCCTCCCCTAAATGGTGACCGCGGTAGTCCGGATGCACAGCGATATTCGTCACATGGGCCTCGTCCAATATAATCCACATACCGCCATAAGCCACAACCTTACCATGAAATTCGACGACAAGATAGGTTGCAAACGTATTCTCTAAAAGTTCGGTTTGGAACGCATTACGAGACCATGGCGTTGTAAATGAGTGACTTTCAATACCTAAAACCGCATCCAAATCGGCCATGTACATGTCTCGGATGACAATGTCCGGCGAAGAATCTGCCAATTCATGAATTCGGTCATCATTGACTGCCATACCTACTGTCTTCCTTTCCCGATAGGCCCAATTCGCCCTCGCGGCATGGATATCGCGGGTGGGCGAATATATACGGGAGCCAAAGTCGTCGGATCGTCCACCTGTCCCAATTGTAACCTGCCTTGCCCTAAAAATGCTACTCGGCTTCCCAATATCGGATAGCTTAGGGCGAGAGGGTGGACACTCACCTCACGAATTTGAGCGGGATCGGAGGCTAAGGGCCCCACCACTGCCACAGGTTCGGTTAAGGGAAAACGCTCCGGCAATGGTCCATTCACAGCCCATTCAGCCGTGATAGCCTCAGGCGGGCCGTTGCCTCCAATAAAATATAATCCGGCATAAAAAGCTGGGCCCCGTTTCTCACTAGAGACAAACACTGGCCCTTGATATCCTTCAACTGAATAGGCCCATGCTTGCAACGACGACACACCCACCAAGGGTACTTTCCAGGCGAAGGCTAATGCTTTAGCCGCACTCAGAGCAATACGGACGCCAGTAAAAGACCCGGGTCCGATACCCACGGCAATACCCTCGGGTCTACCGAATTCTTGAACTACCATATGGATCCATGCCACCAAGTGACTTCCTGCGGTGCGGGGACGTCTCCAGTATAAATCTGCCAAAACATCCCTTGCGCTGACGTAGCCTACGGACAATGTTGGTCCCGAAGCATCGAAGCCCAATATGCGCATTATTATGCCTCTGTTCCTTTCTTGGTCATCTGGGTCCGGACCCAATTTTTCCATCTTCGCTGATACGCCTTTCCTAATGCGTCAAGACGAAAGCGCCGGCATTGAGGTCCTAAGGATTCGCAAGTTAAATGGAAGTGTTCTGGATAGAATGGCGCCAACAAGTCGCCCCATTCAGCCAGCACTAAACTCCCCCCTTCGTCGGCATAAGGCAAATCCAGGATAGACAATTCGTCAGCGTTCTGAACCCGGTAGAGGTCGACATGATAAATCCTCACCGCACCACAGTCATAAATATGTACCAAGTCAAATGTAGGGGATTTTACTTTGACTGGACAATCCAAACTTTCGGCCATCGCCTGAATCAATGTCGTCTTGCCACTGCCCATCTCACCCCTTAACAACACAACCGCACCGGGCAAAACGAGCTGAGTCAGGCTCGCAGCAATATAGCGGGTTTCATCCATGCTATGACTGGTCACGGTCCACGGCAAAGTGATGGAATCCTTTTCGGTCATCGATTTTCATCTCCTCTCCGTTTCGCCCCACGTGAATGCCTAACGTGTCGGTTACCACTCCAATTTCTGTAATGGAAAGTCCACACGTCAAACACAGCTTTTCAACTTCGTGAACACGAGAGGGAGGTATCGCGACCAGTAATTCGTAATCCTCGCCGCCGTATAAGGCAAAATCCAAAGCGTCCTTCCCGTATTCCTGGGCCACATCTCGTGTGGCCTCGTCTACCGGAATTTTCTCGGCCTGAATTTTGACACCAATTCCCCCGAATCGGGTCATCGCCCTTAATTCACTGATTAACCCATCCGAAATATCAGTCATGGCATGGGCCAGAGGGCCAAGCTGAGTCCCTGCTTGCACGCGGGCCAGGGGAGCCAAATGAGCCTGAAGGACACTGCGGTAAGAAACGGATGTGCTAGGCCACTTAATACCGTGAGATAAAAGGACCAATCCTGCGTACGAAGCCCCAAGACGTCCAGTGACAAAGAGCCTGTCACCCGGTTTCGCTCCCGTTAGAAGCACGGGACCATGAGGCCCAGGCTCTCCCAACACGCTCACATCCAACGTAAATTTATCCGGAGACAATACCGTGTCGCCACCAATCAAAACCGCTCGATAGCGGTCAAGGGCTTTCGATATGCCTCGGTAAAGTGCTTCAATCGCTTCCACCTCAAAATCGCCGGGAAGGGCAATGCTAGTTAAAATCGCTTTCGGAACCCCCCCCATCGCAGCGATATCACTCATATTGACAATCACGGCCTTCGCCCCGAGTTGTTCAGGAGTGATCCATCCCCACCGGAAGTGAACATCCTCAATGAGCATATCCTGGCTGATGAGCCATCCTTTGTCAGAGGGGGGAAGATATGCCGCATCATCACCAATGCCCACATATCCCATGGGAACAATGGCCTGTAAACGGTGAATCACTGAAATAATGGACCTTTCACCGACGTCTTTGACTCTTGTCTTTTCGCTTTGACCAGAGCGTTTTAACTTCCCTATATCTAGAATATCCATCACGTCTTTTCTGAATTCTTCCCTTCTCTTCCCTCGGCATGAGTGACAAGTTTACAATAACGTCAGTTTATGCAAGGAGGCGAAGACAATTTCCATCGATATTATACGCCACTCCCACCGGTGGCACGGAAAAGGATTCAGTTGGTTTGAAGCAGGCCAGGGATATCCTCTGGTTCTCCTGCACGGAGGTGGCGGAACTGGCAAGGCGTTTTGGGCACAACTCCAATACTTTGCCTCGTCATATCGCGTAATTGCCCCCGACATGCCTGGATTCGGTCAATCGGAGTGGATCGACGATATCCAAAGCGTGGATCAGATCCCTCATGCATTACGAGGCTGGTTTGCAAATTGGGGACTCACCCGCGTTATCCTCGGAGGAAATTCCATGGGAGGACGGGTGGCGCTTTCCCTTTCTGCTCGATATCCTGAAATGGTTTCACATCTCGTGATTCTCGACAGCGTGGGACTGACGCTTCCGGAGGTTCCAGTCGTTAACCCATTGACGCTAGCTCCGAGTGAATTCATGTCGGGATTGGTCCATCATCCTGAAAAGTACCGGAAACTGACTCCTTACCGGACACTTGACGACGCGAGAGAACTGAATCATGGCCGGCAGACATTTGCCCGCTATTTAGGTTCTCAAGGGATTGTTCCGGATCCAGAACTGGAACTGTCCCGCATAACCATGCCGACATTGCTTATTTGGGGCAGAGAAGACCGGATCATTCCCTTGGCGTATGGCAAGGCTCTCGCGAAAGCATTGCCTCAAGGGGAATTGGTAGTGTTTGACGACGTCGGCCACCTTCCCCACATCGAAGCGCCACACCTAACCAATCAATCCATCCGCAGTTTCCTGGATCGGCATCCTCCTGTTTCCTAACCCCCCCAGCAATCCATGTATCAAGCTAAAATGCCGGAGACGTCAGGCCCGCCGTTATACCCAGGCGGAACCTGACCTCTCAATAATCCAAATTAGTCCTTGTCTGGAGTCAAGAACTCCACCTCAACGGCATGTTGGCCTTTCAAGATCCAATAAGCTTTGTTCACTAACGCCTCGTCCCCACTCACTGTGACCAAATAATCACCTTGTTCGATCGATTGCTCATATCGGATCGCCTTTTCGCGTTTCATCCCCCATCCGATCAAAAGACCGGCGAGACCGCCAAAGGCTGCCCCTTCAACGGCCGTAGCTAACGCGTAGGCTAAGGGGCCAAAAAGAACCAAGGATCCTGCGGCAGGACTGAACAACACTGTGAACCCCATTAATAACCCTAAAACACCGCCCCACAAAGCTCCAAACTTGCTGCCTTGTTTCACTACACCACTAATGGTGGTATATCCCAAGGGTCTTTCTTTGATAGAAAAATTTTTCCCCACAAGAGAGATATGTCCAACTGGAATGTCCTGGTCAATAAGCGCGCGCACGACCTGTTCAGCTTGAACATATGTCTTAAAGGTGGCGGCCACATGCGCTTCATGCTGATCGTGCAACTCTTGTGCCACTCTCAATCCCCCCAAATTCTCCATTGGATTCAGTGCCCCATCATACCGCCAGACCACGAACTATAACGCTAGGGTTAAAGCCAAAGGACTTGTGATTATGGAGTTCTTATGCGTGCGATCTCCGGATCCTCTGACATCCTTAGCCTCGGCACTTTTCATCTTCCAATCATCATGGTACACAAAAGATGTTCTCCCTATCAGCATGCTTCTCACGTTCAATGCCCATCTCGTCTAAATAATGCCCCAACTTTTGCAAATCATGACACATCACCAGACGGGCGCTCCGACGGTAGATAAGGTACGCCGGATGAAAGAGGGGAAACAAAGTCGGGCCCACGGAGCTCTGAACAATTGTGCCGCGTTTTGCCTGGAAATCATCCCTGCCGCTCACAGACTCATAGGCAATGCGTCCCATCGTGACCATAACCCGAGGACCAATGTTTTCCGTGTCCTGTATCAACCAGGGGCGGCACGCTGTCACTTCTTCCGTTCGGGGCGGGCGATTCTTGCGTCCCGCCAGAGGACGACAACGCACCGCATTATTGAGCCATATTGTCTGGCGGGTTAATCCCAAGTGAGATAAAATAGCATCAAACAGTTTTCCGGCCTGGCCTTGAAACCCAATCCCCCTCAAATCTTCCATCTTTCCCGGCGCTTCTCCCGTAAACATCACTGCTGCTCGAAGATTGCCCGATCCATTGACAATTTGAGTGCGTGTCTTCCATAAGTCGCAGCGCTGACAATCCTTAACTTCTAGCGACGCAAGTTCATACATCGCGGACAAATCCCTTCCCATATCACGGTTTGTTGGTTAATCGCCCACTTTCCGTCTTCTGCCAGCACTTCCTTGGGACTCGCAGTGCCCAAAGGAGGCAAGTCGTCGGGAAAGTCCGCCAGTCTGTGGCATTGTTGACATAACAAGTGATCGTGATGTTCCAAACGAAAATCATAACGCCTTTTACCATTGACGGTAATGACGTGAACCAGCCCCTCCTGAACTAAGCGTTCTACCGTGTTGTAAATCGTGGCAACACTCATAGCCGGGTAAACACTTCGAAGATTCTCGTATATCTCATCGGCGGACGGATGGTCCAGAACAGCAATACTCTCGTAAACCGCAAGGCGCTGGGGCGTAATACGGATTCCTGACGATCGCAAGATATCCAGAGTCCGGGTGAGTGTTCTCATCCTCATCACCGGTCTTGAATAAGATCGGCCACCAAGGAAGCTTTAGTGGGACTAGACAAACTCACTCGGTACTCATAATTCGGGTGATGAATGGCTAGGGCAACGTCAGGAGACTCTGCCAATCCTTCAATCTGATCATGAGTAAAAGCAAAGGTAAGGTAATGGACCGAACTCGTCTTTTCTTCAGTGGAGCGTCCGGTTTCCGCTTGGGCATGAACTTTCAGATTATGACCCTCCAAGTACACATGCTCTTCCACACCGGACAACTGACGAAGAATTTCCGCCATATTGTCATCAGAATTGAGCGCAATTAAGAGCGTTGCCCCAATAGCTTGGCCAATCGGCAACAAATCATTGTACACATCCAGTTCCTGCTGCACTAGATCAGGCCGAGTAATGTGCTCAATACGGCACATTTCTTGAACCTGAAATTTTATGGTGTCACGATTCTCAAACACCACGGAGATTCTCGAGCCGATATCCACACGGCGGATTTTTTTAATGTCAATGACCCGCTGGCGAAAGGGATTTCGAGTTTTTACGTAATCGTCGATCGGCGCAATATCCGCTAAAGTCAACGGTTTCATCATTTTCCCTCACTTTCTATACCATAAGCGGCACTTAAAATTTCCACCGGATGCTTGGGAGCTTTGTCAGTGACAGTTTCAATCTGTAATCCTGCCAAAGCACAATCGGAACAAGCAATCCTATCATGAGCTTGGCGGAAAGCATCGGTTAACTTAGCCGCAACTTTCTGAGACTCATCATAAAATTGGGCTTTAAGTCCCCACGTCCCGTCAATGCCTGCGCAGCGGTCAACAACGTTAACGGTGGTCCCATCAATATAGGTTAACAAGTCTTTTGCCGAACGTCTTAGCCCTTGCGCCTTGCTATGACAGGACAAATGATAAGTGAGTGTTCCCACCGAATTCTGAAAGTCCTTCTTGAGCTCCTTCCGGCGAGCCATTTGTGCAAAATAATCGGTCACATCCATGGTGGCTTCACTAACTTTTTTCGCCTCATCTGTTCCTAGTAATAAAGGATACTCTTCTTTTAAAACATATGCACAAGTCGGTTGCAAAGCTAAAATTTTCTTGCCCGCTTGTGCATAGGGCGCCAATATTCGAACGTTTTGCTGCGCTCTTTCCCTGGCACCTGAAATATCTCCGCCATCCAGCGCTGGCATCCCACAGCACCTTTGATTGGCTGGCACGTCGGCACGAATATCATGATGGTCCAGAACATTCATTGTTGCCTTCCCAATACCCGGATGATGATATTCTACTGTGCAGGTGGTAAAAAGAGCTACATCGGATTCTTTGTCGTGTCCTTTCCGGTTCAGAGCCCATTTCGAAAAACGAGTCACGGCAAACTGGGGCAAATGGCGCCGATGGTCAATCCCTACCATTTTTTCCATGAGCCGCCTCATCATAGGACTACGGTTGCTCCAGTTAGACAATCCCGGAAGGCGCGTCCCATTTCGCCCAATCCGTTCCGGATCGCCCAATACTTTGTCAACAAACGCGAGTCCCTTTTTTTTGGTCCGAATGGCTTTTGAGCGCAACATGAGTCTGGGAAAATCCAAATCAAAACGGTGAGGGGGCACATAGGGACACTTCAAGTAGCACAATTTGCACTGATAACATAGATCTGCGGGGCGAGACAACTCTTCATCTGTTAGCAAGTCCACATTGTCGTCATGAGCCTCGACGGACTTAAAGAGATCAGGAAAAGACGGACACAGGCTGAAACACAGCCTGCAGCCGTTGCAAATATCAAAAGCCGCTTTCATATCGGTCGCCAAGGCACTTTCGTCCCAGTATTTTTCGGCATTCGGATTATATTCCATAAAGCATCTCCCTCACGTAAAAGGGGGCTGATGCCCCCCTTTTACTCACTCTGTCAATCTTCAAGTACCGCAAGACCTTTGGTAAATCGGCCAGCGTGACTCTTTTCTGCTCGGGCCAAGGTTTCAAACCATTCCGCAATTTCGTCGAATCCTTCTTCTCGGGCATCTTTGGCAAACCCAGGATACATTTGGGTATACTCGTATGTTTCTCCTTCGATGGCGCTCTTCAAATTGTCTTCAGTACTTCCAACAGGCACCCCAGTCACCGGGTCGCCGACTTCTTCCAAGAATTCAAAATGACCGAAAGCGTGTCCCGTTTCGCCTTCTGCTACGTCACGGAACAATCCTGCCACCTCTGGACGTCCTTCGATATCAGCTTTTTGAGCGAAGAATAGATAGCGGCGGTTAGCCTGTGATTCTCCCGCAAAAGCCTCCTTAAGATTGGTATGTGTCTTGCTGTTGGCTAGAGCTGGCATGATAATCCTCCTTATTTATTTTTGGCAATAATAATTACCTAAGATTAATTCTAAGATAAGATCTAAAATAATACAATATCTCGTTCCCAATAGTTCACAAGCCTAAAGCCTCAACAGCCATGCCCTTCGCGTGAATGTTCACCAGTTCCTGGTCTGTACACTGCCCCTTTTCAACCAGACAAGAGTTCATCTGCGAGATCTGCCACACCCCGTCCTCTCCCCACATTTTCCCCTGTCATTTGGGTTTGATGGGGACATTTTGCCCTTATGCTTTTCCTGGGCCTAAGGGTTGAGATCTCGCAAAAATATGCTCAACCCACTTGATCCTGACGCAACGTCAGGTTGTACGCTATATTTGCCCATAGCAGTAACACCGTTAAAAGGAGAAAGTGATGGCAGTCAAAGAACAATGGAAAATCGGTGAATTAGCAAAGCTAACCGGCATTACAATGCGCACACTTCACCATTACGACCAAATCGGTCTGCTTGTTCCAACCTTACATTCAGATTCTGGTCATAGACTCTATTCCCGGCAAGACATCGCTCGTCTGCAACAAATTATCGGCTTAAAACAGTTGGGTTTCCGGTTAAATGAATCTAAGGAACTGCTGAACCATCCCCATTTTAGACCAGATGAGACGATCCGCTTGCAGTTGAGGCGCGTAAACGAACAAATTTTGCTCCATGAAGAGCTGCGCCACCGGTTAGAAGGATTATACGAGATGCTTCGTATTCAAGAAGATGCCACGGTAGAGCAGTTGATTCAAACCATTAAGGTGATGAAGATGACTGAAAAGTATTTTACCCCCGATCAAATGTCGAAGATAAGGAAACAAGGGGAATTGCTCGGGTCAAAGAAAATTAAAGAGATCGAAAACGAATGGCTATCTCTCGTTGCAAAGGTTCGCTCGGAGATGGAAAAGGACACGTCCCCTCAGAGTTGCGAGGTCAAAGCATTAGCCAAACGGTGGAAAGAGCTCGTCAACTTGTTCACGGGTGGAGATCACGACATCGCAATGTCTGTCAAACGTTACTACGCTGACAACCCGGACAAGGCAGCAGAGTTCGGCATTGACAAACAAGTCTGGCAGTACATTTCGAAAGCCATGGCAAATAGTTCAGAGTATTGAGAAAAAATAATCGGAGAATGCCTTGGGCTTGCACGGAACTCAGTACGTGGACGAAATTTTCCTCGCAATAGTCCTTTGCCAAGACAAAACGATCTCGCCTAGGAGCCTGTCCATAAATTCCTAGGAGCCGTCTGCGCCGCCAGATGCTACAGGTATTGGCACGTAGTACACGAATCTCCTTCTTGCCGCATCACGCCAATTTATTCCATTCCTCAAAGGATTTTTGCCACCTCATGTCGAATAATCTCTTAGAACCCGAACGGGCGCATGGGATTGCAGAGAAATTCTTCGGAGGTGTTGTATGCCGTTTCGGACCGGTTTGCCACGCGATCCTGCGTTTCTCCTGCCGCCGCGGGTGGATGAATGGATTCCACCAGGGCACCTGGCGTGGGTAATTGACGAGGCCGTCGATGGGATGGACCTCACCGCCGTCGAAAACACCTTTCACAAAACCGGGGCGGGCGCCCCGGCGTATCATCCGAAAACCCTGTTGAAGCTCTTGACCTCTGGGTATCTCACCCAACGGTTTAGTTCCCGCCGGACCAGCACGGCATGCCGCAAGGACTTGGCCATGATGTGGCTGGCACACAGGACGCAACCCAAACACAGCGCCATTGCTGAGTGTATTTCATCACCAGGAATTCCCCAAAAAAAGCATAAGCATTTCCTCACTTTCAGCAATTAGATTCCCCACGACTGGAAACTGGACTGGGAGCCTCTAAGGGCATGCTGATAATCGAAAAAGGCCGTGGCAACCCGCTTTTGGCCTTAAAACACCAGCCTAGCATGCCCGTCTTCTCCCAATCCAGCCAGTATTTAACTGGGAATAGGCACTGGGGAATCCAAATGCTTTTTTTGAGGAATCGTAAATGACGATATACAGCTGAGTTCCGAAAACAGCTTGTGGACGACATTCCGGGGTGAATGGCGCACGTGGTGCTCCTGTGTGCCGACATCGGGATGGTGGAATTTCGCTTAGGGGCCATCGACGGGTCGAAATTGCAGGCGGATGCATCGAAACATAAAGCCATGTCGTTCGCGCGAATGCAAACCCTGATTCCCGCATTGGAAACAGAAATTGCGACCTTGGTGGAGGCCCACGCGACCGCCGATCAGCAGGAAACGGCACCGCCCCCCGTGCCCGCTGACCGTATCCTGCGCTGGCGCGAGCGTTTGGACCATATTCCGCACGCCAAAGCGGCGCTCGAAACCCGGTGGAGTACCGAACATCCGGATACGCCGACGCCTCCCGATACGGAAATACAACTTTACCGATCCCGAATCCCCCATTATGGTGACCAAAACGCGGGGGCCCCAGCAAGCCTACAACGGGCAAATCGCCGTGGACGCCGACGAAGGGGTCATTGTTGCAGCCACCCTGTCCGCCCATCCGCATGACATGCAAGAACTGGTCCCCACGGTCGACGCCGTCGTCCAGACGACGGGGGGGTCAACAATTTAACCAACTGATCAGTAACGCGGGGTATTTTTCTGCGAACAACATCGCCGCCATGGACGACCACCACATCGACGCCTATATTGCCGCCGGTTCCGACCAATGGCGTCAGGTGGCGGGCAACCCACTCTTCGGCAAAGGCCAATTTTCCTATGATGCCGAGACGAAGAGCTATCAGTGCCCGGCCGACCAGCGTCTGCCCTGAGCGCGCACCCGCAGCGAATCGGTGGGGGGCGGCGTTTCGCGAACGGTGGACGTCTATCAAGCCCATCGCGCCACCTGTGGCACGTGTCCGCTCAAAGCACAGTGCCTTACGGCGAAGCAGACCAAGAAAGTCATTACCCGCGGCCCCGATGACGATCTCCGCGATGCCATGAAGGCCAAGGTGCGTTCCAAAGCCGGCGATGCGATTTATCGGACTCGAAAGGGTCAGGTGGAACCGGTCTTCGGGATCATCAAAGAAACGAAGGAATTTCGCCAGTTTAGTCTCCGCGGTCTGACCCAGGTCACCGGCGAATGGGCCTTGGTGTGTCTGACGTACAACCTCCGCAAGATCGGCCGAAAAATTCAACGCATCGCCCAAGAAACGGGAGAGATCTGCACCATTGGCGGTTTAAGGGCCACGCACGCAGCTCCGTAGTCTCTTTTTTGTTCGTTTTTCCCACGCATGACGTTCCCTGCGGGATACTATCCGGCGCAATATACCATACGTTAGCCGAAAATCCCGGTAGAGCGGTGGTCGATCTGTTTTCCCATGGGGATAGGATAGAGGCAAGTCAGGAATTTATGGACGGGCTCCTAGAGGTTTGATGTCAGTCTCCATGATCAATATATCAGCGTTGTAGATCTCAAAAAGGATCCCGGTTAATGTCTTTTGGGAACACAAATCCACCCGGATGTCGCCTGGGTGGATTTTACCCAGGCCTATCCATCCACGGCACGAAAAACCCGAAACTCCTGGTTCTCCAAAGCCTGTGCCCACATCACATGAGATCAAAGGCATAAGGAATGGGAACAATGGTCTTGACACTCCCCTCCCTGATGAAGGGAGAAGATTCTTGCGAGGAACCGACTGACGTCAGCTTTACTCGCAAAGGGTTAGCCAAAAGCCCCCTATCCGGTCGCCCGAAGGTCTCCGGTTACTGGGAATGATCGTTCGCCGAATCCTGTTAACGTCTGGTCTTGACGACGCGATATATTTTACGCCTCCCACGATTGCGGGAAACAACCGCCAATATATCCTATTGTCAAAGAGCGAACACACAATTAGTTTATCACGACACGACCCGGGTATGGCATTGCAGGGAAAAACTTTCGCCTGACGGCGAGCGCCTTCTATCCCCGCCCCAAAACAGCAGGGTTTTACGGCGCACTGGATAAATAAGAGATTCCAGCGCAAATCCCGCCGAGTCTTCCTCCGTCCCCAGTCCTGCTCCCATTCCATCATCTTCCGCTTAACGTCGAAATCGCCTTTTAGAGCCTGCCTCGGTGTAAATGAAATACCGGATCAAGACGACCCACTTCAAGTCCTCGGTGATTCACACTGACTAAGTTCACGAGCCGTTCCAATGCCATTTGTTCACGGGGAGAAAGAATACCCATTTCCGACAAAACACGAACAACAGTAGGTGCTACCGTGCGTGCAGAGCCGTCATCCACCTTGAGTGCTATCCCCAAACCGTTTTCGGGAATACCAATGCAAAAGACGGCTTCTGCGCCCCCTTTAGCAATAAACCGGTTTTGAGTCGCCTCGGCCAAAATGACTTCAAGACGGCCCTCACCACTGACCAAATATGGATGAATCCGCATGGCCTCACTAATCACATGGGACGCAGCCTGTATGTCTTCCGGCAACCCTCGGGGATCCACCAAGCGTGCATAAGCCAAAGCCATTCGGGTCAAAGGAAGATAAAACGTTGGAACACTGCATCCGTCAGTTCCCGTAACCAATTCGGATTCCGTCATATCTGTCATCAATGAAATCATGTGGCGAATTTCCTGTTGAACCGGGTGATCCGCGCTTTCATATCCGGCCAAAGGGGCTTGCAGCATACGTGCCAGGGTCAGCATGCCGGAGTGTTTTCCACTGCAGTTGTTGTGCAATGCCGTCGGGCTTTCCCCCGATTTTTCCAAAAGACGCGCAGAAGGCACATGACTGGGAGCGTGTACCCCGCACGCCAAATCTTTGGGCGTGGCGTCAATGCGGTGCAATAGCGAGAGGACTTGTTGAATATGCTGGGGTTCTCCTCCGTGAGAGGCACAAATAATGGCCACGTCTTCTCCTGAGAACCGATAGCGGTCCATGGCCCCCGATAGGATTACTGGCAAGGCTTGAAAGGGTTTGGCGCTCGAGCGCCAAAAGGTTTTGCGTTCAGGGTCCCCCAGCCAATATCGAACGTTTCCTAAACTATCCACCACGGCGACATCGGCAAATGCCCGGCTCTCTACAACATTTCCCCGAATAATATCTACTGCTCGTTCTGCCATAACTATATTTTTTCCTCCTGATATTGTCGTGCCGCTTTAACAAATGAAACAAATAATTGCAGCGCTTCCGGATGGGAATCGACCAAATCTTCCGGATGCCACTGGACCCCCAATCCAAACGGATACGCCACTCGCTCCATGCCTTCAATCAAACCGTCTTCGGCATATGCCGTAACAGTCCAGTCTTTGGGCACCGTCATCACCGCTTGATGATGAAATGAATTAACCGAAATCTCCTGGGCACCCATAATCGCCTTTAAAAGACTGGATTGTTCCATCCGTACCAGATGGGTAACTTGAGCTCTAGGCTCAGTTTGGGAATGGTTTAGACAAGAGGAGGGATACCCTGAAGGAATGTCCTGAATTAAAGAACCGTCTCCCGCCACCGCCAGGGCCTGGATACCGCGGCAAATGCCAAAAATAGGCATGGACAAGGCATAAGCCGTTTGAATCAACAAAAGTTCCGTGTGATCACGCTCCGGTGACACACCTCCCCATTTGGTGCCTGCATCTTCTTTCCCGTAAAGAGCCGGATCAAAATCCCCTCCCCCCGTCAAAAGGAGTCCATGACAACTCTTTAAGGCTTCAGCACTTTCAGCGATGTTTGCCAATAATATCGGTACCCCTCCAGCCAATTGAACGGCATGCAGATAAGTAGAACGCACAAAGTCACGGGCCACACCATCCGGCCCCGTCTCGCGAGAAAGAGAAATTCCGATGAGAGGTCTTAATAGGGATTCCACCATGAATTAGCCACCTTTTCTTATTATTGTGTTTGATACCGCATCACGTGAATCCGGGAATAATGCCACAATTGTCTAACTTCTCGCTCGGTTGCACGCGTTGTTTTCCGACGATCTTCCGAACAACATTCTCTGAGGTATTGAATAATGTCAGCAGTTGCCCAAAAGCCTAGAGAAATAGATTGCCGTTCGCCAGAGCTTTGCTTGCTTGGCCGAGTGCAGAAGAATTGGGGTGTACCCTCTTGGGAATTCCCTTATCTGGAGAATCAGCATCCTCTTTACGCGCCACGGGCCACGAGATCGAAACCGGCCCTGAAAACTCCAACCTTTTCGTTCTCCGAATAAAAGCCTCGGCCAAGCCACGCCACACAGTTCAATAAGCCGTTAAGCTATTGACTCTTGTCATGATATGATGCATGGAATCAAAAGAAAAGTGAGCCCTTCAACGGACTCACCAGATATCCTCACAAATCAGTCAACCCGAGACTAATCACGATGGCTTGATTGACCCTGTTCATCACTTCCGGACTTAAATGCGCAATGCGCTCTTTCAGTCGCCTCTTATCGATTGTTCGGATTTGTTCCAGTAAAATTACCGAGTTCCGGTCGAGATTGGACTCCTCAGATCTTAGTTCCACGTGAATAGGCAACCGTGTCTTGAATATTTGTGAGGTCACCGCACAAATAATCGTGGTCGGGCTATACCGATTACCAATGTCATTTTGCAAAATCAGAACGGGACGTATCCCGCCTTGCTCCGATCCCACCACGGGAGATAGATCCGCAAAAAAAATGTCTCCACGCTTCACTACTGTATCTGAGGTCGCCACCGATTACTCCCTAGAATATCCAGCGTATTCCCAATGTTCTTCAGCGAGGGCGGCGTTAAGCGAACCAAGTTCCTGGTATCCTTGAATCAATTCCTCTCGGAGTTGTTGCTTTCGCTGTTCGGCAAGATAAAACTCGACGCTTTCACGAATGACTTCGCTCCGATGACGGCCTTCCCCATCCGCCATCTTGTCCAATGCATCTACCAGATGATGGGGTAAACGCACAATAACGCGACGGTTTTCTTCCAAATTACCCACCTCTTTCCCTCTTCCAGTTCAATTATAGACTTCGCAAAATTTTACTGTCAATTCCCGTATATCCGAGGAATTCTAGCCGACAGCCCTGTGACAATTTCATAACCAATAGTATCCAACAATTCTGCCAATTGGTCTGCTGAAATTGACTGTCCTTCTTGATTTCCAATGAGCACAACCTTATCGCCTACCTGCACCTCGTCTTCGATCCCCACCCCTACGTTCAGCTGGTCCATGGAAATACGACCGAGTACCGGACAAGCCCGTCCACGAATTAGCACATGAGATCGATTAGACAGTCCCCGTCGGTAACCATCAGCATACCCTATAGGGACTGTGGCAATTTTCATGGGGGTCGGGGTGACATAAGTACCCCCGTAACCCACAGGAAATCCCTTCTCCACTTCTTTCACAAACACCACTTCCGATGTCAGGTCCAAAACCGGTCTCAAGGCTGCCGGCATATCGTTATAAGCCGCCAGTCCATACATAGCGATGCCCACGCGTACCAGATTAAAATGGGTGCCAGGAAAGCGGAGGGCAGCCGCTGAATTGGCCGCATGTATCCAAGTCGGGGTTATTCCATTTTTCCGGCATTTTTCGACCACATCCAAAAATCGCGACGTTTGGCGCATTGTTTCTTGAGCCGTCCCAGCGTCTGCATTGGCAAAATGGGTCATGAGCCCTTGGAAAATGACCCCCGGATGGCGAAGGCGTTCAATCCATTCGTCATCGAAGCCATCCGGACTCATGCCGATCCGTCCCATACCGGTGTCGATCTTGATGTGGATTTTCACCGGCTTTCCCGTTTTCTGTCCCACCAACACAGCTTGGTCGAATGTTGCGGGATCGAACACGACGATCTCCAGATCTGAGCGCACAGCCTCCTCTATTTGGTAAAGCGGAACTTGTCCGAGCACAAGAATCGGCACCCGAATTCCTTGACCCCTCAGGTACATTCCTTCTTCCACTAGCGCAACCCCCAGGTATTTAGCTCCAGCCGCAATTGCAGTACGGGCTATGGGTTCTGCCCCGTGCCCGTAACCGTCGGCTTTCACCACAGCCATAAAAGAAACCTGGGGATTAAGTTTGGATTCAATCCACTTGACATTGTCATACAATCGGTCCAAATAGACCGTTGCCACTGTCGGCCTCATTCTATGCCTACCTCTCTATATGCCTTCATTTGTCTTCTTTATTCCTTGATTGGCTATTTCGTTAGATTCCACCCTAGAGACTTATGGGCAACGATGGGGGGATCTCACCTTCCCTCACGCTGTCCCAAGCCTTGCCCAATGCCGCGATAATGTCTGTGGCCACGACGCTCAAGCCTTGATCGCGCTCGGCCCAAATACCGGCCCATCCATGTAAATATGTGGCAAAAGCCGCTTCTTCGCCAGATTCGTTTGGAGGCGATTTTGCCAATAAAGCCGCCACAATGCCGGAGAGCACATCTCCTGATCCTGCCGTTGCCAAGCTAGGAGTATTGACCGTATTGACAAAAACCCCCTTTGCGCCCGTTAAGGAAAAGGGGCCTTTGAGAATCACCGACACCTTAAAGTGACTCACCGCTTGTCTCACAGCGCGGTAACGGAACTCATCCACCTCTTGGGAACTCATCCCCAACAACCGCCCCATTTCACCAGCATGCGGAGTGAGCACACTGCCTGATGGAAGCACCACGGCCGTGTCTTCTGTCAATAGGCGAAGGGCATCCGCATCCACCACCAACGGTTTGTTCAGCGATGAAATATCCCGAAGTAAAGGAGGATGCACATGAGGACCTAGCCCTGGCCCCACGACGATAATATCCGCTCGCCGTAATCTCTCCCGGTCTTCGGAACTGAATTCCCATCCGCTATGGACCTTGATCCCTCTAACCAAAAGTGGCGTAGGCGCCTGAATTCTATTCAAAATAGTTTCCGGAACAAATAGTTCGACCAATCCGGCCCCGGTCTTCAAGGCCGCTAGAGCCGCCAAAACCGGGGCACCAGGCATCGATTCTGATCCTCCGACCACAGCCACCGTGCCACGCCGGTATTTGTGCGTATAAAAATCCCGTCCCGATACTCGTTGACGAGCCCATAAGGGGTTCAACCAGTAACCGGACAGGGCTCTCATATCAGGCAGTCCAATGTCCAGCACCACCAACTGTCCGCCGAAACGGGAACCTGGGTAGCCGAAATGTCCCCACTTGGCAGCGCCAAACGTTAAGGTTTTAGCAGCCTGCACGCTTTCCAAGTTATAGGCTCCACTGTCGGCGTCAATTCCCGACAAAATGTCCAGCGCATAAAGGGGAATCTTATTTTGGGACAAGAGGTGCCACAGTCGGTTAAAGTCTTGGTTGGTTACGCTGCCGTGAAATCCTGTACCAAAGACTCCATCGACAACCCAGTGATACGAGCTGAGATTCGTAACCGAATCGACCACCTTCGCACCGTAGGACACGGCAGCCTGGAGCAAGCTTTCGCCTAGGGCAAATGAGGGCCGCCCCAAGGGCATCACAATCGAAACATCCAGATGACGAGCCAGGTGTCGAGCCGCAACAAGGGCATCCCCCCCATTGTGCCCTTTACCCACGAGGATCAACCCCGGTCCAGATAATTCCGGGAGCAAATAATATGCCGCACGAGCCCCGGCATTTTCCATAAGCCAGGACAATTCAATATTCAGCTCCTGGGCGCGTTTGTCATGCGCCCGTGATTCCTCCGCGGTCCAAACCGCATAATTTTCCATCATTTCGCAAGACTCCCCTGTTCCAGGACCACCACCGCAATCGCATACTGGCGTTCGTGTGTGAAGGACATCCAGATTTTCAACTGACGCTCGGCAATCCATTCACCTAAGGGTCCCTGAATACGGACTTCGGGTTCTTCGCGAACCCGGCGAATAATTTCTATGTCCTTCCACCGGCTATGATGGATACCACCGCACGCTTTAATCAGAGCTTCCTTACCCGCAAACCGGGCAGCCCAACGCCGAATACTGTCACGGCCGCTTCCGACACTTTGCGCTTCTTCGATCGAAAAAATCCGCGAAACAAAACGAGGATTACGCACTGCATCTGCTATCCGGTTAATATCTGCCGCATCAATCCCAATTCCGTAGATCACACTTCACCTTCTTGATGGCCAAACCCGCTGATGATACATTGTCTGCCTTCGATACTCTTGTGGCGGATCACAAGGGCAAACGAGGCGGCTGTCTTGTCGTATCCAATGGTCGGTATGGTTGAAGCTGTTCTCACTTGTCAAGAGTACACAAAAGAGTAGAAATGAGTCCCCGGCCATGGGCAGGGCTAATCCTCTCCACAACCGAATTCCTCCCCCCTGCCAACTCCTCATAGGGGGCAGAGGACTGCGAAATCTATTTCAATTTGAGGCGCCGAGCACCTTGGCTTTGGTTTTTAGTCTCGTCCATTATAGCCGAAAAGCCCTTAAGGGAAAATCCAGCCAGGCTCTGACTTATGGAAGTTTTGGGTCTGTGTCTTCTGAATCTTCATGGCATAAAGCCCATTCCAGAACCTGGGTCAAATCAAAATCGACTTGTTGCAAATAATAGCGAGCCGTATCCACTAGGGCTCTAGCAGGCATGAGTCCCACCAATTCAGTTCGAAATATGCTGACACCAAAGCGTCCGGCTTCCTGCCGCACGGCTTCCAGAGCCCGGGGAAGCGGCGTTTTGGGATAATCGACAAGATTCATGGAGACCTGAACTCGTGCCCGGCTTAGCGTATTCATAGGGAGGGCTTTCACCCCGCTAAGCCCGCCCGTCGAGGCACGGACTGATTCTGCCACCTTCTTGGCGATATTCATATCGTTCGTATTCAACAAGACATTGAAGGCAATCAAGGGATTTCTCGCTCCGATTGCAACGGCCCCCGCAGTAGGATGAGGGTATGGCGGACCATAGTCTGGAGGATCTTCTGCCATTTTATGCCGAAGCCTTTCAAATTGTCCCCGGCGAACGTCCGCGAGGTTTTTATGCTGGGGTTTTGTCGCCGCCATTTCATATAAATAGACGGGCAACTCAAGCTCTTCTGCAATGCGGTGTCCAAGGTTCTCGGCCCAGCGCACCGCATCCTCCATCGTTGCGCCTTTTAACGGCACGAATGGTATCACATCAACGGATCCCATCCGAGGATGGCATCCCCGATGCCCGCGTAAATCGATAAGTGTGACAGCCGCTTTGGCTGCACGAAACATCGCCTCTGCCAAATCCTGTGCTTCGCCCACAGCCGTCATCACCGAACGGTTATGATCCCCATCCATCGCCATATCCAATATCCGGACACCCGAAATCCGAGCTGATTCTAAGATCGTCTGAACCACATCCTTGCGGCGTCCTTCCGAGAAATTGGGAATGCATTCCAAAATCATTATACTTCCTCCCGTTTATAGGCTTCTACTGTTACGCGGCTATCATAGAATGTGGATCCGCCCCCATAATCCGACAAGTCCTGACTAGTCAGCTGATTGACGTTGACACCTTGATCACGGTTCCATGTGACAGCATAACTAAGAAGCACTCCCGGCGATACTTTTTCACTGCTCCTCAATACGAAACAGGCTGAACCCAAAGTGTTAAAGAGCCGCACCTCATCGCCCTCTTGGAGATCCAATTGTTTCATATCATCGCGATGCATATAAACGGTGGGCTCTGTCTCTGACGTCAGAAGACTATTGACATTGCCGAAGCTGGACTTAATAGTGTTTTTCCGAGAGGGACTGATAAGCCAGAATAACTTTTGTCCGTCCTGGGTTTTGACCGGACCACGTCCCACTTTTACACTGTCCTCAAGGGGCAATGGTTTCAGACGCAACCCACGGGGCGGAATATTAAAGTCAAGAAAGGGACGTGCACTTGGCGAAATATGGATTTTTTGCACCGGGTTATCTTGCAGGGATTCCCACGTAATATTCTGCAACCAGGGATGAGACGTTTGCAAAGCTTGCCGGACTAACGCTTCGTCAGAATCCTGGACCCAAGTTTCCTGGCCAAACCCCATCGCCTTAGCCAACCGACGAAAAAATTCGGTATTGGACACCGCTTCTCCCGGCGCCTCGACCGCCTTCGCGTTTAGCTGAATGTAACGGTGCCAGTACGACAAGTGCAAATCCACAATCTCTGGGAACATCGCCGCAGGCAACACCCAGTCGGCATAACGGGCCGTATCTGTCATCATTTGTTCGTGTACGACACACAGCAAATCCTCCCGTAACAAACCGGCCAATACAGCGGATTGATCTGGGGCTGTGGCGGCTGGATTCGCATTATAGACGATCAAAGCTTTCACGGGCGGTTTTGAGCGCATGGAAAGAGCTTGACCCAGTTGCAGCATATTAATCTCACGAGGACTGCCGTTCAGAAGATCAGGGCGCGTCAGTAATTCCCGGTTTATGGGGAAGGCGTCGGCGTTACTCTGCAAATGTCCCCCTCCAGGGTACCGATAAGATCCACTCAAGATAGACAAGGCGGATATCGCCCAAACAGCCTGTGCTCCATAACGATGTCTTTGGACACCGTATCCGGTGCGAATCAGCAAAGGCGGCCGATGGATTAGTTCTTGAGCAAGAGTTTCGATAATGTGGCTCTGCACTCCCGTAATTTGATCGGCTCGGGCCACTGTCCAAGGTTCCACGGCTCGGCGGTATTCGTCTAACCCTGATCCAAACTGTTCGACAAAGGCGGCATCAAACAGCGACGATTTGACCCAATAGCGGCCTATGGCCATGGCCAGCGCCGCATCCGAACCGGGGTTGATGGCGATATGCCCGCCGTAGCGCTGCGCACTCTCGGTTTTTAAGGGATCGATAACGAGCACTTTGGCACCTTTGGCCACAGCCTGATCCAGAAGCGGAACCTGATGCAAATTCGTGGCTACGGGATTCGAACCCCACAGGACAATTTGGCCCATGTTGGGAATCATCAGGGGATCGGGGCCTATACGGGATCCATAGACCCACAGAAGTGCTGCGTCCGCCGCCCCGCTGCAAATCGTTCGGGCGAGTCTTGAAGCGCCAATACGGTGAAAAAATCGCCTATCCATTGAAGCTGTACTCAATACGCCCATATTCCCCGCAAAGCTGTAGGGCATAATGGCCTCAGCACCAAACTCTTGGACAATTTTATCCAGACGCAGCCCAATCTCTGCCATGGCCTCATCCCAGCTGCTGCGGATAAAACGCCCTGAACCCTTTGGTCCTACTCTTCTCATAGGATAAAGGATCCGATCAGGGTGGGAGAGGCGCTCGAGGTAGCGATTCACCTTTAAGCACGCAAACCCTTTGGTTAAAGGATGCTTCCTTTCGCCTTGGATTCTTACAACCCGGCCCGCGGCAATGGTCAGTTCCAAACCGCAGGTATCATAACAGTCGTGGGGGCAGACTCCATATACGGAATCATGCTCACAGCCCATAATTCGTTCGCCCCCTGCCTGTTCAATCTATGATTATAGGTGCAATGACGGCTTTCCACCCTGAGAAACCACAAATTTAGCCCACATTCCAGATATTTCATGGTCTGGAACCAAACTTGCCAGTCGGTAGGTTCCCGGTCGCGAAGGCCGAAAAGAAAACACCTGAGTGCCTTGAGGGGGCAGGCCTGTCGTCAAAGACCGGGTTGATGCTCCAGCAAACGCCGCATGGTGGCTTCGAGAGTTTGTGACGACAGCTAACGAATTGGGCAGGCCCGAATCATTAATAAAGCGGACCGTCACCTTGTAATTCTTCGGCACAACCACTTGCATAGCACCATTTTGAGTTCCATTTAAATTAAAACCGTGATTCTCATAACCGGCAATCACTGTCAGTAGCACAGAGTCATTTGCCGTGTTCACTTTCATCCACCGTTTGCTCTGGTGTGATGGAGAAGGAACAACCATTGATGAGACCTTATGCGCAGGGGGACCGGCAAATAGCCCACAACCCGTTAGCCCCAGTCCCAAGAGACCTAATACCAGCAAATATTGAGACCTCATCGCAATGTGGCGCTGGACTCCGGCTTCTTAGGCGGAGGCAAAGGCGCCTTCTCTCCTTTCTGCTTTAGCTTTAATCCTTTGTTTCCATGACCTATCAACAACACAACATACCCCATGATCCCCGACTCAAAGCGCATCACACTGGCACCCCGTAAAAAACTACGCTCTAGTTCATTAGTTCATTGTACAACACCTAAGCAACTATTCTTTCAGAGCCATTCTTGCGCGGGAAGGAGATTTCTCGCGAGAATTTCTTTTTTTGAAATTTTCTTTGTCAAAAGCCTTTACACCCACACAGAATTATGTTTATAATTTCGAAAACAGCCAATGAATGGGAAGAGTCAGGTGATTCTCCAGAAAGTCGGTAGGATGGAACCCGATGAGTTGCCTGAACCCGATTCCACCCAGGAGGATGTCAGCGATGAGTTGACCGCAGTGCTGCGTTAGAGCCATAGAGAGGGCAGGTTTCTATATCTGTCAAATAGGGTGGCACCGCGGTGATTACCGTCCCTAATGGTTTAGGGGCGTTTTTTGTTTTGCGATTGACCATCCCTCTTTTTGTTTTGTAACACAGATAATTTTCGTCACGTAATCAGCAAACGATCACAACCACACTTTGAGGAGGAATTTTTTTCATGATATATCCGCCACAAATCCTACTACCCGGCCCCACACCTGTGCCACCCAGCGTCAATTTAGCGATGCAACAGGCCATGTCGGATCACCGAGGCAGCGTTTTCACAAAGGTTAAAGAACATGTACTCCGGGAATTGAATGAACTGTTGGATGTCGGATTAAACGGGGGTGTTGCTGTCCTTCCGACCAGCGGCACCGGTGCCTTGGAAGCCGCTGTTCAAAACTTCTTGTTGCCGGGAGACAAGGTCATTGGGGTAAGCACCGGCACATTCGGCGAACGGTTTGTCCAAATCGCCGAGAAAATGGAAGTCCAAGTCAGACATCTGCGCGTAAATTATGGAACGGCGTTCGATCCCGCACAAATCCTAGATGTTTTGCAGGAAGAACAACACGATATCAAAGCTATACTCGTCACCCATAACGAAACATCTACGGGAGTATTGAATCCGGTTGAGCAACTCGCCAACTTGCTCAATAGGGTACCCAACCCTCCTTTACTCATTGTCGACAGTATTTCAGGGGTGCCTTCCGTTCCCTTAAAAGTCGTCCGAAATCATATTGACGTGATCATCGCTGCCTCACAAAAGGGCTTTATGTGCCCGCCGGGACTAGGGATCTTGGCTGTTTCCGAACGGGCCCGCAACCAGATCATTGCCGAGCGCCCTGGCCGTTTGTTCTTTGACTTAAGGCCATACTTGGAGGGACAGTTTCCTTATACTCCTGCCGTGTCTTTATGGTATGGGCTAGAAGAAGCGTTGCATTTACTGGCCGAAGAAGGAGAGTCGCAGCGTCTTGCCCGCCACCAACTTTTAAGCCGGATAAGCCGGGCTTTTGGCCAAGCTTCAGGTCTAACGCCTCCCGTAGAGGAACAATTTACATCGCCCACCGTAACGGCGTTACAAGCTCCCAAAGGCATCAGTCCCGCCGATTTTCGCAACCAAACCGCCAAACTGGGGCTGCAAATCGCAGGGGCCATGGGCCCATGGCACCATGATTACATTCGCATTGGCCATGTTGGAGCCGTATTACCAGAACAACTTTTTGAAGGATTAGCCACATTAGCTCATCTGCTGCCCGCGGGCTTTGACGGCATTGAGGCTGCATGGGTCACTTGGCACAACGCCATCACAGTTGATGAGGAGGTTCACAGCAAATGACACGTCCACGGATTCTTATCACCGAAACCTTGGGTCAGGAAGGCATAGACATGTTGCGCGAGATGGCCGATGTGGATGCTTTTGATCTCTTGCCCAAAGAACAGTTACCCGAAATTTTGGGAGACTATGATGCCGTTATTATCCGGAGTGCGCACAGGCTCCCGCGTGAGGTTCTGGCGAACCGGCCCCGACTCAAAGTTGTTGCCCGGGCGGGTTCTGGGGTCGACAACGTGGATCTCAAAGCCTGCACCGAATTCGGGATCGCAGTTGTCAATGCTCCCGGTGCTAATGCCATTGCTGCCGCTGAACACGCATTTGGACACATGCTAACTATTCTGCGCAATATTCACTTAGGAGATGCTCACGTCCGAGAGGGAGGTTGGAACCGCAAGAAGTTCCTCGGCGGAGAACTGAGTGGGAGAAATCTTGGCATCATTGGGTTTGGCAAAGTCGGGCGCGAAGCCGCCCGCATTGCCCATGGGTTTCGCATGACAGTTTATGCCTATGATCCTTTCGTGTCCGACGAAATTTTTCAAGCTCACAATGTCACGCGGATGGACTCATTAGAAGATCTGATGCCTGTGTCGGATGTCTTAACCTTGCACACCCCCAAATCAGGGCCGCAAATCGGAATGGATTTGCTTGCACGCCTGCCCCAAAACGCTATTGTTGTCAATGTTGCCCGTGGAGGCATGATCGACGAGGACGCCTTAGCCAATTTGCTGGATATGGGTCATTTGCTAGGTGTTGGTCTGGATGTCTTTAGTCAGGAACCTCCGCCTGCGGATTTCCCTCTTTTTAAACACCCGCACGCCGTTCTTACTCCGCACTTGGGTGGAAGCACCCAGGAAGCTATGACAGGTGTCGCCGTGATGACCGCACAAGGTGTTATCCAAGCACTCAACGGTGAAACTCCGCCCAATATCGTTAACGTGCCCATACCCCCTTTGACCCCTGATGAATTTGGCACTCTAGATGAAGGCGCCCGAGTCGTAGGTCGAATCTTTGCTCAAATAAACAAAAAAATCACAGCACCACTGGTCTTAACTCTCAAGGGCTCAATTGTCCAAAATGCCATTCCCTGGCTTAAGCAAACTGTCTTAGCCGCAGTGTTGTCAGAACAATTGGACGGACGCGTTAACGCGGTAAACGCTCTCATTAAAGCCGAAGAGCAAGGTTTAACCTTGTTAGTCGAGGAGCGGGAACCCCATAAACCTCCGGCATTGAGTTTGCGCCTGGAAGGACATCCTAAGACCACGACCGAAGTGGTTCTAGACAATCACACGCCCAGGCTAAGACATATAAACGGAATCGCCATGGATTTACCTTGGCCCAAAAATGCCCTGATAACAGTACACACAGACGCCCCAGGCGTAGTCGGAAAAGTCGGGACACTAGTGGGTCAGCATAACATTAATATTGGCAATCTCCATCTAGCTCGTGATGAAATGGTCCATCAGGCTCTGATGGTCTTATCTTTGGATCAAACCGCACCCGAAAATCTCGTTCTGGACATCAAAAAAATCCCTGAAATTAATCAAGTTTTCGTCTTCTGAACCCGACCTTTTATCGAGACGCATGGGTGGTTCTTAATCCAAAACCGCCAAGGATATAATGCGGCTTCTCCGGCATAACTGACATTGATCCTGGGACCCGTTGCAATGACGTGAGAAGGCAACGGGTCCTGATCATGATAGAGCTGAAGGGGAGAATTGAAAAGTTCGAGACCATACTCCTTTATACCAATACCGAGAGCCTGGGCAAGCTTCGCAGGGCCATTGGTAAGACGGCACAAATTGGCCGACGCTTCATGTATCTTAATATGTCTGCGTTGTGCCATAATTTCTATACCTTGAAGAGGTTCCAAAGCCCGGATGAGAATGGCTTCAGGACTCCCAATCGGCCCGGTAACCACGTTCAAACAATAATGCATTCCATAAACAAAATAAACATACGCATACCCAGGCGGCCCATACATCACACGCGTTCTTGGAGTAGGTCTTCCTCCAAAGCTATGAGCGGCCTTATCGTCAGGTCCTCTATACATTTCCACTTCGACTATCCTTCCGGCGCAACGGCCTAAGGGACTGTCATGCGCCACGACCATCCCCAACAACGCCTGAGCCAAATCTGGGGTTGATTGGCTGAAAAAAGTCTTATTCACAAGACCTTTCCAGCTATTCTCCAATTGTCTTTCACTCCTTTTAGCCTGGCACAAAATTTGAGAGGCGGAAAAAGTTGATCCACATCTCCCCATCACTTTTCTCTTTAAGAACGGAATATTTTTAGTGTATTCATCTTTTCGGCAGCACTCGAAAGCCCACGGCTAACCGTAAGTAATCCCCCGTGTCAGGGGTATCAGACTCTTTTATGGTTCTTCCAGTTCGCAATAGACGAAAAGAAGGCATCGCTCTTCTCCCCTTTCACCACCCCAAAAGGCGTGAGGAATATATCAAAGTCTCGCTAACTTGTCATGATATAATCGTAACAAATTCGCGGGTGGTGATAAGCTGTGCCCAAAGTGGGCAACGCCGTTTCTCCTTTGCATGGAGGACATTGTCCTCCCTGGCTGTTTAAAAAAATGACTCAGTTGAGCGCGGCCATTGTCGAGGCCATCATTGTGGAATTTGGTCTCGATGAGGTTTTACGCCGTTTTGCAGATCCTGTGTGGTTCCAGGCCTTTGGCGGCGTCATAGGCTTTGATTGGCATTCTTCAGGTCTCACCACTGTAGGACTAGGAGCGCTAAAAACAGGCCTCGCTGCGAAACAACAAGAATTGGGGATTTTTATCGTAGGCGGAAAAGGCAAAGCCGCCCAACAAACCCCTCATGAAATTGACGCCCTTGGAGAATCTGCCGCTCTATCCAAAGACATCGGCCAGCTTAAAGACACGAGCCGTCTAGTGGCCAAAGTAGATAGTGCACTCGTTCAAGACGGTTTTCAGCTTTATCATCACGTGATGATTTTTACCGGCAGTGGTCAGTGGACAGTTATTCAACAAGGCATGAATGATACCCAGGCCACGGCCAGGCGATATCATTGGCTCAGTGAAACCGTGAAAAGCTATATCGTCGAACCGCATCAGGGAATTGTCGGAAGAACTATGCCTCATGTTCTCAATCTGACTGAAAAGAGCAACGTGCCGCTTCACAAGTCCTCAGTGAAACTGACTCAAAGGCCAGAAGAGGTATTGTTGGCGCTGCGTCACTTGGAAGAGGAAGCCGGAGAGAAAAAATTGATTATGCCGCGTCACCATGGCATACCGCGCTCACGCTATATTAACAAAGCCTTGCAAGAAATTTACCGAACTAGCCCTGACAATTACCAAGACCTGATCATGACCCCAGGGGTGGGCGCTAGTACCGTCCGCGCTTTGGCCATGGTCTCTGAAATCATTTACGGCTCCCCTATCACCTATCATGACCCTGTCCGCTACAGCTTTGCGCACGGCGGTAAAGACGGGATTCCCTATCCGGTAAACCGCCGCAATTACGAACGTTCCCTGCAAGTTCTGGAAGAAGCACTGGCCAAAGCACGCATAGACGACCGAACCAGAATGGAAAGCCTAAGACGATTAGCTAAAGTTGAATTCGGGACGATCAAGCCCGCTGTTACCTAAAGATTCAAAAATATGCTCTTTTTGACTCCATGAGCCAGGGGTATTACACTTAAACTACTATTACAAAATGACAAACCAGATGAAGGGGATTTGAATATGTGGCCAAAATTACCGCAAGTTTTATCTTATCATCCCACTATTCCTACCATTATTGGGGCCGTCATTGTCACCACGGTTGGGTTTGGATTTTTAGGAAAATGGTTTTTACGCATCACTAAACTCGATCGAGACGAATAAAGAGCAACCGTCTGTAAACCTAGCATCAAAGGTTTAAGGGAAGGGTCGCTTTGCTTATTGTAAGGGGATCCTCCCGGCTGTTCGGAAAGCAGTGTGTCTCCTTCCTCTCGCACTTTGCCTTGGCAACGCAGCCAATTCAGTGTATATTTTTCTGAACACCTAAACAATTCTTTCTTGGTGATATTTCGTTTTTATTACTTTTTTAGGAAGGTGACATTATTCATGCCTCCTCAAACGTTGTTTGAAAAAATTTGGAATGACCATATTGTAATCCAAGAACCTGAACAACCTGCACTCCTTTATATCGATCTCCACCTGGTGCATGAAGTAACGTCACCCCAGGCTTTTGAAGGGCTTCGGTTGAATAATCGCCGTGTCAGGCGTCCAGACAAAACATTCGCAGTCATGGACCATAATGTTCCGACAACAGACCGAAGTCTTCCTCTGGATGATCCTATTGCGAAGCGCCAAATGGACCTTTTAGAAGAAAACTGCCGCCAGTATCATATTCCTTTGTTTGATTTGCATCATCCCGAGCAAGGGATCGTGCATATAATTGGCCCGGAGCAAGGTTTAACTCAACCCGGGATGACTATCGTCTGCGGAGACAGCCACACCTCGACCCACGGAGCTTTCGGCGCATTGGCTTTTGGTATTGGCACTAGTGAAGTAGAACATGTTTTGGCCACCCAGTGCCTGATCCAATCCAAGCCTAAAACCATGGTCGTGCGGTTTTTGGGCAAACGTCCCCAGGGGGTTACGCCCAAGGACATGATTTTAGCCTTGATTGGGCAAATCGGCACCTCTGGTGCCACAGGTTATGTTATCGAATATATGGGCGAAGCGGTACGGGCATTAAGCATGGATGAGCGAATGACTTTGTGTAACATGTCGATTGAAGCGGGAGCCCGGGCCGGGATGATCTCACCGGATGACACTACCGTTTCCTATCTTCAAGGGCGGCCGCGCGTGCCTTCCGGAACTGCCTTTGACAAGACCAAAGAGCGGTGGCTTAGTTATGCGAGTGATCCGGGAGCGCATTTTGATCGCGAAGTCGAAATCGATCTAAGCACCCTAATCCCGTTGGTTACCTGGGGCACAAGTCCTGCCATGGTAGCGCGAATTGATGAAACCGTTCCTGATCCCGACAGTTTTGCCGACGAGGTTACAAGAGAATCCGCACGGTACGCACTGGATTACATGGGGCTAAAACCAGGGACTCCCTTAACGGACATATCTGTAGAAAGGGTCTTCATTGGTTCTTGCACTAATGGGCGTCTCGAGGACTTGAAAAAAGCAGCCCAATTGGTCAAAGGCAAGAAGGTTCATAGCAGGGTGCGAGCCATGGTAGTGCCGGGTTCAGGCATTGTTAAACGGCAAGCGGAAGAACTAGGCTTGGACAAAATTTTTCAAGACGCTGGCTTCGAATGGCGCGAGCCGGGTTGCAGCATGTGTTTGGGAATGAATCCTGACATTTTGGAACCTGGGGAACGGTGCGCCTCGACATCAAACCGGAATTTCGAGGGCCGTCAGGGCAAGGGCGGCCGGACCCATTTGGTGAGTCCTGAGATGGCTGCTGCCGCAGCTTTGCATGGCCATTTTGTCGATATTCGAACCCTGTTGCCCTAAATGGCCAATTGCATAATACCTCAATAGTCTAAGCAGTGGGATAAAAAGGAGGCAATTCAAGACAATGACCCCGTTACGTCAGCATCGCGGCTTAAGCGTTCCTTTAAACCGGGCCAATATCGATACCGACCAAATCATCCCCAAGCAATTTCTTAAACGTGTCGAGCGATCAGGTTTTGGCCAGTATCTTTTCTTCGACTGGCGCTATGATCCCCAAGGCAATCCCCGTTCTGACTTTATTTTAAACGTCCCCCGGTTTCAAGGGGCCAGCATTCTCATTGCCGGACAGAACTTTGGCTGCGGCTCTTCGCGTGAACATGCTCCATGGGCCTTGTCCGACTATGGATTCCGTGTCATTGTGGCGCCTTCTTTTGCAGACATCTTCTACAACAACTGCTTTAAGAATGGCATGCTTCCATTAAAGTTGCCGGACACCGCAGTACGGACCTTAATAAGTGCCGCGGAAGGTCCCGATCCCTTATACCTCACAGTGGACGTCGAACGCCTAACGATTCAAAGCGACGATGGACGATACCATTACTCATTTACGTTGGATACGTTTTTGCAGAACAGCCTCATCCACGGACTTGATGATATTTCCCGCACGTTGCAGCATGAAGACCGTATTGCCCAGTACGAAAGACTTCACGGATAGTTACACCTGAACATATGGCGGCGCCTTCCTCTTTGATGAGGGCGCCGCGAGCATTCAATGAATCTCTCAACACGGCTCAAGAGCGGCGTATTGATATTTGTCAGGGGGACAAAAG
Organism: Bacillota bacterium; assembly: GCA_021841025.1. Classification (GTDB taxonomy): domain Bacteria; phylum Bacillota; class Sulfobacillia; order Sulfobacillales; family Sulfobacillaceae; genus Sulfobacillus. Next base: position 116,712 of record JAKBWA010000010.1, read on the forward strand.
TCGTCAACAGTCTTTCACACAAGTCTAGAGGAGTCCTTCGCGACCCTTACAGCAGGGCATTTATGGATGATTTCAAAGAGGAGGAAGGTCACGGTACTCTCAATTTGCACACTTCTACAGCGGTATGGCAAACATCATAACCGTTTACGGAGCACAGCCACCATTCACCTCAGCACGGGCGGGATCGTATCATGACTTTGCCCTTGTACTTTGAACCCGTGACCACACGCCCTGTTATGAAGTCGGTTGGTGTCCAAAACCCGATAAAATATCCGTCGGTCCAACGCATTCATCACGAAAATCCGTCACGAACTTTGCCGAAAACCTTAACATGGTTTACCCAGTGGGCTTTGGCTGGCCAATACTTCTTCGCCGCTGACACCATTGTTCAATTATGGGGACAACCGGCGCAGCCCCCTAAAGATATATGGTATTTCACCGGGAAAGAGGCGATACCCTGGTTTCATGATGCGCGGGAAGAACACTTTGCGGGTGGCTATCGACTTCTTACTCTGGCCGATCCTCGAAAGGAAGCGCTGGATCAATGGCAAACTCTCTATAACGCGCACGCATTGCATCCTTTTCTCGCATCCAATATAGAAGCGGGACAGCGCTACGAAAGAGATTGGGAGCACCCCGTGCGTCCCCAGTGGTTCCGGGTGCACGGTATGGGCATGCTGATGTTGCCAGATTGGCATGACATTTATCAATTCTGGCTGTCCACAATGGTTAACGAACTGTGGTGCTATTGGTATGCATATGAGCGTCCCTTCGATCCCGCACAATTAGCCTTCTCACCCTTACTGAATACCTTAATCGCGGCAGGTGCCAAGGTTTTTCTCGGCGTTACACCATCCAACTCTGTACATATTATTGCTTGGTCACCCAACCCAGAGGTCACTGCACAATAGCCAAAAAACCGGTGCAGGGCACCGGACTGTTAAGCTATCGCCACGAAATTGACCCCAACTCTTAGTGCTAAGGCATCATGATTTATTGGCGGTTGGAATTTTTTCACGCCCCATGTGTAAGGCCAGCAAAATCGTTAAGGATCCCGCTACAAAGGGCCATCCAATGCGGGCAGGAGTAAAAACAAGTGAAAGAAGGACGCCCAATATGGGTTGCAAGTATAAAAACAAGGCCATCAACGCCACAGGAATCCGGGAAACCGTATGCATCCACAAGAAGTACGCTAAGGCCGTTCCGAACAATGCCAGATAAATGGTTGCTTCGACGCTGGGTAATTTCCAAACCAAGGGAATGGGCTCGCCCGTTAAGAGCCAGATAGGCACGGCCCCGGCAAATCCGGCCAAAAACGTGCCGGCCGTCGCCTCACCCGGTCCCAAGTACCGGCTCAAGGACGATGAAAAATTATTATACAGAGCAAAACACATCACCGCCAGAACCAGCAAAATGTCACCCCAAACATAGCCTGTGACTCCCGGCCTGGGAAACCCTGCAACGGCCCATACTCCCATAGCCGCCACAATTAGAGCCCAGCGCCGAGCCTTAGGCAAAGGCTGCTTAAGCCATAAACTGGCCATTGCAGCCGTTACCAGAGGCTCTAACGCAATCGAGATGGCGGCCATTTCCGGATTCGAAGCTTTTAAGCCTTGAGTTTGAAGGACTAAAGGCAACGAAAATCCGACAATCCCAAGAAAGAGGACGCGCATCATTACAGAAAAAGACCAGGATCGGACACTGCGCCATAAAAACGGTATCATCACGAGAGTGCCTGTTCCCAGACGGATCACCGTCAGTAAAGGCGCTGACAAGGAAATGAGTGCCAAGACTGTGGCGGGATATGTTCCCGCCCAGATGAAATTCATAACCAATAGCGATACCAGATCCCGGTTTCGTGTTTTAATAATGTCCGACATCTTTTGTTCCCCGATTTGTTTGCTGGCCGAGAATCATCATGCCTATCCACTATAACCGTCAGCGGTACAAATTGGCGTACATCCATCCTAAAAAGCCAGAAGAGGACCATAAAAATAATCCTACCCTTTTGCCTTATTTAAGGAAGGACCAGCTTAATTCCGACAAGGGTCAGAACCAACAGAACGAGCATTTGGAAACGTTTCGCATCAATGCGAAAATGAGCAAAATTCCCCGCCACCAGCCCTAATCCCACTGCCGGCATGAGCCACGCGGCCGTGATGGCACTTTCAGCGCTCAGTAATCCCAAGAGAAAATATAACCCGCCTCGTACTATAGCGTCGGTTACTGCAATAAACTGAAAAGATGCCCGAAAACTGCGTTTGTCCAAATGGCGCATTTGAAAATAGGCCACAATGGAGGGGCCGCCACCCCCATAGAGACTTCCTATAAGACCCGCCAAAAAACCTAAGGGCGCCCCCCAAGCGCGAGAAACCCAAGGCAAGCGTTCCGGTTTGGTTAACAGAGCATAACCAACGTAAATCAAAATAAAGACACCCAAAAGCACCGTAACGCTTTGTGCCGGCAACGTTTTAAGAATCCATGCTCCCACAATTAATCCCAGTATCGTAAAAGCCCATAGCCAGGGCATTTCTTTCCACCGAATTTGCTTGTAATCATAAGACCCTAAAGCCGAAGAAGCCACCGCATCCAATAAAAAGACAATAGGCACGACTTCCTTCACGGGAAGAAAAAATATCAGTAATGACACCGAAATCAATCCAGAACCGAACCCAATCATGCCCCGGATGGCAAACGCGGCAAATACTATGGCCAAGGCCCACATGTAATCATCTATGGGCAAATATCCAAAATGCATCGTGAAATATACGATCCTCCTTAGGAGTTACACCATGTTCCCTCGAAATTGTATGTGACCAAACAATGTCTCGCAATCCTCTACTCGTCATTATATAACTAAAAGTTTACTTTGTTATAGAAAACGGTGATTAGCCAGAATAAACAGGAATGGTTATAGTAAAAGGGGTTAAGAAATACGGACAAAAGTTATGCCGAAAGCGACCTTTTCGGTGCGATGTAAGGATAACGAATACATTTTACTGATGTGGTTATCCTCAAGAGTGGTAAAAGGAGATGGAAATAATGGCCACTGCTCGCGAATTGCGCTCATTATGGCAAGAGTTTTACGGACCCAATGCGGGCTACATTATGGAATTATACGAACGATACTTACAAGACCCCAATTCCGTAGACGAAACGAGCCGGCGTTTGTTTCAAGAATGGCGTCCGCCTCTGTCTGAAGCAATCACAGAAGAACAGACACAGGCATCCTCTCAAGGAATCAATCAGAGTACGCTGGAGATTATCCGACGAGGCACAGAGTTGGCCCGAAATATCAGGGAGTACGGACATATTCAAGCACATCTGAATCCCCTTGATGACAAGGTGCCCTCTTCCCCGTTGTTACGCCTTGAATCCTATGGACTCAATGCCACGCAATTACAGCAGGTTTCGGCACAGTCATTGTGGCCAGGCTGCTCACCCACACTCAGAACCGGTTGGGATGCTATTCAGGAACTATATTCGCTCTACACTGGTACCGTAGCCTTTGAGTTTAGTCACGTTCACAACGTTGAAGAGCGAAAATGGCTGACGGATTATGTGGAATCCCATCACGTTTTGTTGCCGTTGCCGCCCGTTAACAAACGCACGGTGCTAAGGCGGCTGATTGCCGTGGATCAGTTTGAGAAGTTTTTACACCACACATTTCCTGGTCAGAAACGTTTTTCGATTGAAGGCAGCGACGCGATGGTCCCAATGCTGGACCGATTAATTCATCTCGCCGCCACCACAACGCCTATTCGCAACGTGGTGATTGGCATGGCCCACCGAGGACGGTTAAACGTTCTGGCTCATATACTCGGCAAACCCTATGCTGATATTTTCTCCGAGTTCCATACCTCGCCCAATAAAGACTTGGTGCCATCTGCAGGTTCGGCAGGTATCAATTACGGATGGACGGGAGACGTTAAGTATCACTTAGGCGCCAAAAAAATCATGCAGGAATCAAATTTGGTGGAAATGCGCCTGGCTCTTGCCAATAATCCGAGTCACTTGGAATTTGTCGACCCCGTCGTCGAGGGGATGGCACGCGCTTTACAAGACTCGAGGGAACAAATTGGGAATCCGGTTCAGAACGTTGACCGTGCTTTGGCTATATTGATTCATGGCGATGCATCTTTCCCAGGTGAAGGCATCGTGTCCGAAACACTGAACCTCTCGCGTCTGGCAGCCTATAATACCGGTGGAACAATCCACATTATCGCCAATAATTATCTCGGTTTCACCACCGAACCAGAGCAAGGGCGCAGCACGTTATACGCTAGCGACTTGGCCAAGGGATTCGAGATTCCTATTGTTCATGTCAATGGTGACGACATTGAAGCAGCCCTAGGCATCATTGAGATGGCCCACGCCTACCGCCAAACCTTTCATAAAGACTTTCTCATTGATCTTCTCGGTTATCGCCGGTGGGGACACAATGAAGGTGATGATCCGGTTGGGACTCAACCGCTCCTATATCAAAAGATTCAAGCCCATCCTGTCCCCTGGCAAGTGTATTCTCGCCGATTACAGGCAGAAGGCCTCGTCACTGAACAGGCTGTCGACGACATTATTCACGCCATCCAAGAAGACCTGCGATCTATTTACCAGAAACTGACCCGGGGAGAAGTGCAACTCACGTCCAGGGACACTTTGCCCGACGAACCTGCCAATCCGCTTCCCAAGCCCATTTCACGAGAGTTGTTGCAAGACATTAATGACGAATTGTTGCGCCGCCCCAAAGGGTTTAAACCGTACCCTAAACTGGAGCGCATCCTAACCAAGCGCAAAGACGCGCTTACTACGCCACGGGCTATCGACTGGGCTCTAGCGGAAAGTTTGGCGATGGGCAGCATTCTGACCGAGGGTGTTGCCATTCGGATGACTGGCCAAGATTCCGAACGAGGAACTTTTAGCCAGCGTCATCTTATCCTTCACGACGCTGAAACCGGAGAGAAATTTTGTCCGCTTGAAAATTTGGCGCGTGCTCAAGCCTCCTTTATCGTCTCCAACAGCCCCTTATCAGAAGCTGGAGTATTGGGCTTTGAATATGGATATAGCACGCAAGCCCTTGATACGATGGTGATTTGGGAAGCACAATTTGGAGACTTTGCAAACGTGGCTCAAATTCATTTCGACCAGTTTATTGCACCCGGAAGGGCTAAATGGATGCAGTCATCAGGACTCGTCATGCTTTTGCCGCATGGTTACGAAGGACAGGGCCCTGAGCATTCCAGTGCCCGCTTGGAGCGATTTCTGCAGTTGTCGGCGGATGAAAACTGGCGCGTCACCATTCCCACGAGTGCGGCTCAGTACTTTCATTTGTTGCGTTCACAAGCGGCATGGATCAAAGAGCGCCCCCGTCCGTTGGTGGTTCTGACACCAAAGAGTTTACTGCGCAACCCTTTGGCCGCATCCGATGCTAATGATCTGTTAACAGGTCGTTTCCTGCCGCTATATAGTGTCAGGAATCCCGACAAAGCCACTCGGTTAATACTGAGTGCCGGCAAAATCGGTCTGGAAATCGCCCAAACATTGCAGGACAAAGATCCCGCCAATGAGGATATGGCCCTGGCGAGACTTGATCAGTTGTATCCCTTTCCCTTTGCCGAACTGGAAACCATCGTATCATCACTGCCCAATCTGCGAGAGGTTTACTGGGTTCAAGAAGAACCACAAAATATGGGCGCTTGGACCTATGTCGCCACAACTTTGCAATACGAGGTTAATGGCCTACCATTAAAATATGTAGGCAGACCACCACATTCTGCTCCAGCAGAAGGATTTGCCCAAATCCACGCAGTAGAGCAAGAACGTATTATCAACGAAGCGATCAGCCGTTAGGGGGATACATGTCATGACACAGATTACGGTGCCTGAAGTCGGCGAATCCGTAACTGAAGCCACGGTTGGAGAATGGTTAAAGAAGCCGGGAGACCCGATCAAAACCGGGGAGCCCGTGGTAGAACTGGAAACAGACAAAGTCAACTTAGAAATTACCGCCACTGAAGATGGCACGTTGCAGGAAATTTTAAAACAAACCGGGGAGACTGTTACCGTCGGTGACGTACTAGCCACCATGGGTGAAGGCACCACCTTTCAGGAAAGCCCAAAGAGTTCAACACCGCCGGCTTCTACCCACACCGAGAAAGGCGTGGAGGATTCACCAAATGAAGGCGCGTTGATCGAACCCGTTAGAGCCACTCCTAGTGTCAGACGTCTAGCGGATCAAGAAGGGATCAACTTGAACGAAGTCCCCACCCAACGGAACCGGGGCCGTGTGACTGCCGGTGACATGGAGAACTTTTTGCAACAATCACAGAGAACGGAGCCAATATCTCCGCCACCAATTCCATCATCCCAAATCACTTCCACAATTTCGGAGATACCGGGTGAAAATGCGGACATGGATATGCAAGAAGGCGGCGGGCGCCCAGTCGAGCGCATCCGCATGTCACGCAGACGGTTAACCATCGCTAACCGTCTTGTCAGTGCACAACGCCATGCCGCGATGCTAACCACCTTTAATGAAGTAGACATGACAAAAATTCTTGACATCCGGCACAGACGCCGTGAGGATTTTGAAAAACGGCATAATATTCGCTTGGGCTTCATGTCCTTCTTCACCAAGGCTTCAATTGCTGCTCTTAAAGCATTCCCCCGGTTGAATGCTGAGATCCAGGGCGAAGACATGCTGATCAAGCATTATTATGATATCGGTGTGGCCGTCTCGACGGAAAACGGGTTGGTAGTGCCAGTTGTCCGCAATGCTGATTCCTTGAATTTTGGTGAACTGGAAAAGGCCATAGCTGAATTAGCTGTCAAGGCCCGAGATAATAAATTGTCGATAGCCGATCTCCAAGGCGGCACGTTTACCATCACTAATGGCGGCATTTTCGGTTCTCTGCTCTCTACACCAATTCTCAACGCGCCTCAAGTTGCCATCTTAGGGATGCATAAAATTGAGGAACGCCCGGTTGCCATCAAAGGAGAAGCCGTGATCCGTCCCATGATGTATCTAGCCCTGTCCTATGACCACCGCATTGTGGATGGCAGTGAGGCAGTGCGTTTCTTGGTGCGCATCAAAGAATTATTGGAAGATCCTGAAACCTTGTTATTAGAAGGCTAGACTGAGTGAATCCCGTATTCAACAAACCTGAAAGCCCGGCTACCTCGCCGGGCTTTTCTGATATTGCAAGAGCAAGACACTATCCTTGTGGGCTTTGTTTGTTCAAATTTCACCGAAATCCGGAAGCCCACGACTCTCAAGTGATTTCGTGTTCTGATAGGAGTTACAGAACCAAGACGCGGCCATGATACATAAGCGTCTTGGACAACTCCTTCAGAAGTCTTTCGCGAGCTTACTGACCGACCGCCTGGCTCGGATCTGACACGTAATCCTGACTAGCGGTATCATCTTTGCCATTGGAAACATGAAGCGCATTAAGCACTAAAGTCAACACAACTACCACGATAATATTGGCGATAATGGCCCAAATGCCCGCGTAGCCGAGGTAGACGCTGTGTCCTAAATGCAAGGGATAAATCGACGTCTTGAATGATTCCTGGGCAGCCATTGAGGTCCCTACAATCATTCCGATTAGCCACCCCAACAACAAACCCCAACGGTGGAACCATTTGGTGTAAAGCCCAAACATAATCGTAGGGACCGTTTGCAGGATCCATATTCCTCCCAGAGTTTGAAAGTAAATAGAATACTGCAAGGGAATCGCCACGATGAAAAGCAAAGCTCCCAGGATCACGATTAATCCCACGATTTTTGCCACATGTGCCTCGCGATTGGGTCCTTCGCCCTGAGCGAAGTATTCGCGGTAAATGTTCCGTGTAAACAGATTAGCTGCCGCAATAGCCATAATAGCCGCCGGAACCAAGGCTCCAATAGCAATTGCCCCGAATCCGAATCCTGCAAACCATTCGGGCAAAGTCTTCAAAAACAGCAACGGAACCACCAAACTCGTATCTTTAGTATGAATCCCAGCCGCAATGGCCATATATCCTAAAATAGCAATAAAAGTAAGGGCCAGAGAGTATAAGGGAAGCAAAGCAGCATTGCGTTGAATCGTTTTGCCGCTTTTCGCTCCCAAGGTCCCGGTAACAGCATGCGGATACAACAGCAGAGCAAAGGCGGAACCTAGCGCCAACGTGGAGAAGGCCATAAACAGTTTCGGTGACAAAATCAAAGAGCCCTTAGTCGCAGGCAATTTAGCCGCTGCCACATGGAAGATATGTCCGTATCCCCCAAGTTCCACTGGAATAGCAATACAGGCCACGATGACTGTGACGTAAATAAGAATATCTTTTAAAATAGCTGTGAGAGCGGGAGCTCTTAAACCGCTGGTATAGGTATACGCAGCCAGAATTACAAACGCAATAATCAGAGGAAGGTCTTTCAAAAATCCATGGCCCGCCAATCCCATAGCAGTGAGCACCGCCTGAATTCCTGTTAATTGCAAGGCAATATACGGCATGGTCGCCAGAATACCGGTAATAGCAATGGCAAGAGCCAAAAGTGAACTGTCAAAGCGCCCACGAACAAAGTCGGAGGCTGTCACGTAATTCCGTTGCTTTGACACACGCCATAACCGCGGCATCACGATATACATAATCGGAAAGACGACAATAGTGTATGGCACTGCGAAGAAACCGAAGGCTCCAGCGCCATAGACCAAAGCGGGAACAGCAATAAAGGTATACGCCGTGTATAAATCTCCGCCTAATAAAAACCATGTCACAAACGTGCCGAACCGCCGTCCTGCCAATCCCCATTCCTCAATCAAATCCATGTTCCCGCGGTGCCAGCGCGACGCAGAAAACCCTAAAACCGTTACGATGGCAAAGAGAATAAGAAAAACAATGAACGCTGACCAATGCATGATAAATCCCCCCTTTTATGGCGTAAATTAGCGATTGTCAATGAAATAGATAATGCCGCTTAAGATCGCAACCAGGAAGATCCACAATATTAGATACCAATACATAAAGGGAAATCCTGCCAAGGTTGGATGATAAGAACTGTAAAAAGGCGGCCACAATGTGCCGATGAAGGGTAGCAGAAACAGCCAGTACCACCCGCTTTTCGCCCCCATAACTACCACCTCCTTTCCTGCGTGTAAACCGCACGAAAATTTTGACACCAAAAACAATTCACGTCAATTGATCTTGTTGCATAGTTACAAAAAAATTCCTAAAGTCTTATTTATCGAATAAATGATAGGACCCAATAGGCCGCCATCCCGCTCAAAACGGTAAAGGCTAAAGAATTAGTCATCCTTGCCACCACCATTGTCAACACGCTTGCCCCAAGAACCTGGACCCAAAGAATCATGTCAAAGCGGTGCGTGAGCGGAATGGCACGAATCCACAAAATCACCACAATGGCAGGGACAAAGTTTTCCACCCATACGGCCGAATAACGTGAATATTTGTCCAATCGGGGTCCCAAGCGTGTCATGAGAAACCAGGGTCCGACGCGTTCCAGCCAGGTCCCACCGGCTGCCAATGCCAGGATCCACACCCATTGCCCATGGAGATTCACAATTCCACCCCCTCGCCGCGCTTTCCTGCCGTAATCCGGGAAAACGACACAACTCCTTGAATCGAGACAATCAAGGCGCTGAGCAATATGCTGATCATTCCGACTCCCGCAGCTTTCAAGATTAAGTAGAGAATGGATGCCGCAAAAAGAAGTTTTATGCGTTGCCATTGCCACCTTTTTTGGTGCATCACGGCACTGACAAGGATGTATAAAAACAATGCCGGCAAGGAAAAACCGAGAGCATAAGACGCATGAGGAATTTCGTGAAGCATTGACTGTCCGACCCCAATACCTAGAGCCGTTCCTCCGATCCATCCCCCATAGGCTAAAATGGCCACGGCTAAAAGATATATCCGCTCGTCACGGCTCTTGTGCTCTACCGGCTGGCAAACGGTTGCGAACACTTCGTCAGTCAGCCCCCATCCTATGGATAATATTTCGAGAAGTGACCGGCGTTTTTGAGAATGCGCCAAGGTGAGTGCCGGACCGTAGGCCACGTGCCTTAGATTCACAAGCCAAATTGTGATCACACTGGACCACCCGGGAGAATGAGCCGCCGTAAGACTCAGCAAAACAAATTGAGAAGTGCCCGCATACAAAATTGCAGAAGTCAACAATATTTGCCAGGGAGCCCAATGAAATTGCTGAGCCATCATACCAAATGCCATCGATGGAGGCAGGTATCCAAGAAAGATGGGGAAGCCGTCCTGAAGTCCCTGACTCACAAATCTTTTTTGTTTGTTTTCTTTGTTTGGCATCTTCTCTCAACCTCTAAGCAATAAGATGGCGTGCCTCCCGCTAGTCCATTCGGATAAGGACCAAGTCCCAGCCACTCGGTAATGTTCGGCCAAGCGAAATCCTGCGTTCCGAGCCCGTTCCATGAGAGTCGTCGCATCAATCCATTGGTTTTCTCCCGGCGACCCATTTTCCGAAGACTCGTTAGCGTCCGTTCGAGTCCACGCGTGAATGTAATGTCGCAAGGTTTCTTGAATGGGGTGGCCCGAAGGGACCACGCGGTCCGCCGGCCACTGTTGGAGCTGAAGCTGGTACATATATAGAAGACGCTTTCTTTGATAGTCCAGTGCATCATAATAGACATCGATTAAATGCGTCATGATAACAAGTTGACCGTCTTTAACCAAGCCTGCAGCAGCCTGGCGAAAGAAAACAGAGCTAAGAGGCATGTCCTCACAAAATAGCCAGTTCCATCTCCTCTCTCCTGCAACAATCGTTTTCCCAGCATTTGTAGGGTTGATAGCCACTCCCTTACCTTTTGTCAAACCGATCAGTTTCTTGCGAACAACCGTTTCTTTATCCGTCATCATTCGTCCCATGGGCACAATGTCAAAGCGATAAAGCTGGGGTTCAGCCATTTCAGAAAGAAATGTCCGGTGTGTCATAGATTGGTCATTGGCCCTCCAAATTTCCGTCTCCAAACTCGCAGAAACCGTTCCGCTAAAAACCTCTGTTGACAGATGTGCGTGGGCCCAAGCCCATGCCGCGGGCCACGACAAAGCTTCAGAGATCGTGCGTTCTGAGTACTCCTCAGATATTGCCTGGGGATAAAAAACCAGGACGATGATATGGCATCCGCCCGGGCCACTTTCATAAATATGGTCGCGGTCCGCCAAGAACGTGACAACATCACCGGGAAGAATATGGTGTAAAGAGTCGTTTGGGCCAACACCACAACGGCCCTCAATTCCCACAACCACTTCAAACACACCCTTCGGATGCGCTCTGGCCTGCCGTCTTCTTCCAGAACTCAAAGTCATGTGGTACGTCTCGACAATTCCAAAATCTCCAACGTTTCGATCCAGTAAGATAGTTTGCGACATGTGATCGGCAACCTCGAAAACTGCAGAGGCCAGATCCGAATCGGCTCTGCGTGTAATGAGTGCCCCAAACGACACATCGAGCGCTTGCGCCAATGCCCACAACGTATCCAAAGTGGGATTAGTCAGACCACGCTCTAGTTGCGACAAGGTGCCCTTGGCCAGTCCCGCGCGCAAGGCCAGTTCACTTACGGTTAAATTCCTGGTTTTACGCCAGTAACGCAAATTTTCGGCAACGATTTGTTGCAACCCATTGATTTCCATGCGTTCATTATATTGTGCCTGTGTTCATTATACAATACTCACAGATTTTTCAATATCACCGCAACAAAGCCTTGCGTTTGGCTAATAAATGGTATTTACTGTTATTATTGTTATTATTTGTTAAGGAGGAAACAATGACTACGCTGACAATTGCCGAAATTGCCTCACGACTCGACTTGCCCGAAAGTACAGTGCGTTATTATCGCGACCGCTTCAGTGAGTATGTACCGGTTGTAGGAAAAGGCCGTCAACGCCGTTATCCCAATGAAGCCGTAGAAATCTTTCACACAATAGCCGACGGACTGCGCAACGGTCAAACGGCGATAATGGTGGAAGAAACATTGGGCCGGCTTTACCCCAGAAACGTCGAAACCTCAGAAACCGAACTGGCACAAGTGGGAACGGTCGCTACGCAGCAGATGGCGCAAGCAATGGTTCAAGTCCTCTATCAGCAATCCGAGGAGATTCAGGCCATGCGCTTGTCTTTAGAAAACATAAAAGATGATCTAGACCGCCAACATGAAGAAAATGTTTTGGCATTGACAGAAGCTTTCGAAAAGCTCAAATCTCACATGGACCACCAGGACACTCAAAACTCACGCTTGGCCAGAGAAAGAGACCAATTTATTGTTTCGCAAATGCGGGACATGCTGCAGAAGTCCCAAACCCAGCCCCCGCTCAAGCCTTGGTGGCAAAAATGGTTGGGACGCAGTTCACCTAAATCGTCAGTTCACAGTTGATTCACACATAATAGTTAGCACAGCAACGCAATGAGGAAAGGAACTCTTGGATTGGAGTTCCTTTCCTCGTCTCCCAGGCCATCCTGACCCACTACACACCTTGCAATGCGTATGTTCTCAGTTGGATTTGGCGCCAATTAGCCTTGGCCTTGACGTCCTTTCCCATATGGCTCGTGCGTGGCTAAAACGTCAAACCAGGTCTTGTCACCATGCTCAGGCTACCGATAATACAAAGAGCGCCTATGATCTGAATAATGGTCATGCTTTGCGATAGCACAACAAAGGCGAACACGGCTGTCCATACCGGTTCCAGGTTAAATGCCAAGGCAGCCTCAGTCGCGGAAATTCTTGTCTGTCCCCACGACTGCAAAAAGACCGCAATAACCGTAGCAACAATAGCTAGATACCCTATCCACAACCAATCCTGTGTATTCGCGCGAAACAGCGAAGAAAGGCTTGAATGTGAAGAGAAGGCATTTTGCACCCCAACGATCAAGCTCATCGCAGTGGCAGCCCCCAATGACTGCAAACCCGTTAAATGACGAGATGATATGGTCTGCCCTAGAAATCTTGTGCCGATAATTTGTGCTGACAATCCTACCGCAGCTCCCAGGGACCAAAAAATTCCGCTACGCAACTCGAACGTCAAATGTCCCACAAGAAGCATGACTCCAGCTACAGAGATGGCCACACTGATCCCGATGATTTTATCTGGCTTCTTTTTTTGGAGGATCGCCAAGCCCAAAGGCGTAAAAACCACATACATTGCAGTAATAAAAGCCACATCGTCCACCGAAACGCTCATCATCGCCCAAGCTTGACACAAAATCGACATTCCCAGAACGACACCTAATCCCAGTCCCAATAGCCAGTTGCGGCGGGTAAGATGGGCCTGGCGAAGAAGCGGCAGAAACACCGCACCGGCAATACCAAACCGCATCCACAGAAGAGTCGCGGGAGCAAGGGTTGCTTCTCCTAGGCGGATAACCACATTGCTATAGCCCCATATTGCCGTGACAAGAATGATGGAGAGCATGCCCCATATCCATTGCCAGATTACAGGCCGCGATCGGCGTCTGCGAAGTTGTTGGCCACCGACGAAGGCCATCGCAACTCGTGAATTCATCAGGATTCTTCTTTCCTCATTCGAATCTCTGTACAGAGCCGATAAAACTCCCAGTGCTGAGAATGTCTGCCCGGGCTTTTTAAACTGAAAAGATAAGTCGTCCTGGGTACAGAGGTGATCATCATGTTATCAAAGAATCTCAAGGATGGCACCATTGTGAGGATAGGTCCAAGAAAAGCCTAGAATCCGTTGCCCCACTGTCGGGGCACTTGACTTATAGGAACAAATTTAATGAAAGGCCTCTAGGTCCCCCATGCGAACCAACCCTCCAACCGCACCAGAAGTGCGCTTCCGAAGCCCCGCGCCGATTCGGTATTCTCGCCGCTTTTCCAGATTCAGGATAGCGTCAGCAACCCAACCGCTTCCCCCTATTTCTATCCAGCAAAAAGTATACGTCCCGTTCATTCCCCTAGTCGGTCGAATTAGAAGTCATGAAATTTCTGACGTGCTTTGTCGGTCAGTACAGCGCACGATTATAGCCAACTAATAGCATCTTCCTACACTCATCTCCTTAAAACCGAATAGGCCGGCAGAATGCCGCCTTTCCCGCAAAACGGGCTGTCGTTCCGAGGTCTTCTTCAATCCGCAATAACTGGTTGTATTTCTCCACCCGTTCTCCTCGGGTAGGTGCACCCGCTTTGATATGACCGGTGTCCAAGCCTACTACTAAATCCGCAATGAAACTGTCAGCCGTTTCTCCCGAACGGTGCGATACAAATGCTCCCCACCCGTGGAATTGGGCAGTCCGGGTCGCCTCTATCGTTTCCGTTACAGTACCGATTTGATTTAGCTTTATTAACGCGGCATTGGCAATATTGTCATCCATGGCCCGCATAATCAAGGCTTGATTAGTACAAAAAATATCGTCTCCGACCAATTCGATAGTTGGCCCCAGGCGTTGATTGAGGATTTTCCAGCCAGCCCAGTCATCTTGCGCTAACCCGTCTTCTAAGAGACATAGGGGATAATCGTGAACCAAATCTTCGTAATACGCGACCATGTCGTGACTCGACAAATGCCGATTCTCAGTGCGAAGATGATATTGACCGTCATCGTAAAATTCGCTGGAAGCAGGGTCCATGGCTAAACCTACGTCGTGTCCGGGTCTCAGGCCAGTTTTTTCAATGGCCATGATAATCAAGTCTAAGGGCTCGCGGTTAGATGACATGTTTGGGGCAAAGCCCCCTTCGTCGCCTACTCCCACAAACAGCCCTTTGGCCATTAATAAGGATTGCAGGCTATGATAAATCTCACTGCCCCACCTAAGTGCCTCACTAAATGTTTCTGCGCCGTAAGGAGCAATCATGTATTCCTGAACATCTGCGCCTTGCCAATGAGCATGGACACCGCCGTTCATAATATTCATCATAGGCACTGGCAGACGTGTGGCCTGCACTCCCCCTAGATAACGATATAACGGCAAATGGCAGACATAAGAAGCAGCCCGAGCGCAGGCCATAGACACGCCAAGAATGGCATTGGCGCCTAAGTGCTCTTTGTTTTCCGAGCCGTCCAGTGCAATCAGAGTTTTGTCGATAAGCTGTTGGTCCAAAGCGTCATAGCCTAAGATGGCCGGCCTTATGATTTCCTTGACATTGGACACAGCCGTTCGCACTCCTTTGCCTCCGTAACGAAGCGGGTCCTGATCACGCAGTTCAACCGCTTCGCGGCTTCCGGTGGAAGCTCCTGAAGGAACTTGAGCTCTGGCTTTAGTGCCGTCAGCTAAAGAGATTTCTACTTCCACGGTGGGATTTCCACGGGAATCCAGAATTTCGCGTGCGGATACATCGGCTATAGAATAAGTCACGAAATATTCCTCCCCCCAATAAATTGGTGATACGACAATGCCGTGTTGAATCTCATCCTCAAAACTCCGTTAAGGGAATGGGACCCTCACACATATCCTTCGTCTCCTCTATTGACTAGGCCATGTACTTTCGCCTCCCTCTAAGATCTACCAAAGGTCCATGTCAAAATGATCCTTTACCATTCACGTATACCCATAATACGAATTTTGCGTCTTTTCAATGTGCCAGAAATGACTAATTTGGATAGTTTAACTCCGGCAAGAGACAACAAGCACCCAATAAATACCGGACATGACAACAAATGGTTTCTAGCCATGTAATGTATAATACCGAAATGCCCGTGTTTATTTATTATGGTAATTATATAACAGTCGAGAAAGAATCAAAGCAGGCATCAGCATCCCCTTTTGGTGACGCATCTTCTGCAGATCGAAGGAGAAAACGCTTACGTCGTCAAGCCTAAGGGCTGGCGAAGTGGATCGATGACATTTGTCCTAAGTGATAAAGATGGGCTCATATGGGCAACAAAAACGCTCCATACCAATACATCCACGCCAAACCACTTTATGTTAAAGACAGAAGGCTTAAAATAAGTTGCAGTCGATGTCTCTGGACTGACTCAATTCCCGTTAAGCATTTGATAGGGCAGATTACAGCAAGTGAGTTCAGATCCAAAATTTTATCAGATAAGGTTTAGGAGGTTAGAATCAATCCTATGATTGAAGGAATAAATCGCCCTTGGCAAGTGGAGACAAATGGCATCAACAAGATTCCGGACTCATCCCGAAATGGTCATGTTCGCGACCTGTTTTGGATCTGGTTTGCTGCTAATATTGGTATTCTCGGTGTGATTTATGGCGCAGTGATCCTTTCGTTTGGTCTCAATTTTCTACAGTCTCTTCTAGTTGTCGTGCTTGGTGCCGCGTCCTTCGTTCTGGTTGGGGCCCTTTCCATTGCCGGACGGGATGGAGGAGCTCCAATGATGACATTATCCCGCAAAGTCTTTGGACTTTACGGCAACATTTTTCCCAATATCGTGAGTTGGCTATCCTTGCTAGGATGGGAAACTATTACAGTGATTACCGGGACATTTGCCTTGAGCACATTGCTTGGCATATTCTGGCATGTATCCTATGTGGCTTTGTCTTTAACTGCCATGGTTCTTATGCTCGTCTGTATTGTTGCGGCCGGATTGTTGGGACAAGCGACCTTGGTCGTAATCCAAACTTGGGCCAGTTATGTATTTGGGCTTCTGACCCTATTGGTTATCGCCCTGATTATTCCCCAAACCCATTGGCACGCCTTGTTTTTTCTCCCCGAAGGTCCATGGCTTACCGGATTTCTTCCTGCTCTTAGTATCATCATTGCCGGTACAGGTCTGAGCTGGGTTAATGCAGCCGCCGACTATAGTCGCTATCTATCCAAGCGTGAGAAGTCCAAGGCTATTGTTTGGGCGACAACTCTCGGCGGAAGTCTTCCATTAATTATCCTCATGGTGACAGGAATTCTCTTGGCTACGCGTGTGCCTCATCTGGCTACAGCAAACAACCCCATAGCGGCGATTCGCGGTATATTGCCACAGTGGGCCGTTATCCCCTATCTCATAACAGCTGCCGCCGGACTTGTGGTAGAGGGTGATCTCAGTCTATATTCCTCCGGACTTAATCTTTTAAACATGTTCGTGCCTGTTAAACGCTACAAAACTGTTCTCATTGATGCCCTCATCATGACTGCAGGCACCATGTATGTCGTGCTGATTGCCCAAAATTTTCTGGAGCCGTTTGAATCCTTTGTCACGCTCTTTGGAATTGGGCTTTCATCATGGGCTGGAGTCTTTTTGGCAGATCAGCTAACTGATGCAAAAGTTCGGGACTACCCTGTCGAAGTTCTGTTTCCAGGTAAAAAAACCCCAATACGTAAAGTGATGTGGCCGGCTCTCATCGCTTGGGCAATAGGTATTATGGTCGGCATTCTCTTTACCACCTCACCATTTTTCTCAGGGCCCTTGGCTCACGGCATTTTTGCAAATTCCGGATTCGAATTGATTTTTGCCTTTCTCGTAAGCGCTTTGCTGTTTTTTATACTTAAACCCATAATGCCCCCGCCTAAGGCAAAAAGGGAATCAGAAAGTCGAGTGAGGCCGTCATGAAAAAAGCCGATCGACTGTGGGTTATTTCCAACATTATGATGGATGTTGTAATGTTTGTTGACCAATGGCCCGAACATAGGGGAGATGTGTTGGCAAAACAGGGCCAAGCCACTCCTGGGGGAGCCTTTAATGTTCTTGCAGCTGCAACCAGGTTGGGGCTGAAGACCATATACGGAGGTCTCATAGGAACCGGCCCATTTGGCGATATGATAGTGCGTCAGTTGGATGCCATGGGAGTCATCCAAGCAAATGACCGCATACCTGGCCACGACACCGGTTTCGATGTTGCCATCGTGGAAGGGAGGGGCGAACCCACTTTTATTACGGCACTGGGATGTGAGTCCTGGCTCGATACTCCTCACCTCGCCAATTTGCCGATCCAAGCAGGAGACGGTGTATACCTGTCGGGATATAACCTCGTCATCCAACCATCCGCTTCTGCACTGAGAAACTGGGTGCCGTCACTGCATGACAACTTCGTCATTCTGGACCCGGGTCCTTTGGTGGCGGATATCGATCCAAAACTTCTCGATCATGTCATGCGTTATACCGATGTTTTTTCCTTAAACCAACGGGAAGCATTTTTGCTAACCGGGTTGAACGATGCTGCTGCAGCTCTCACAGCACTGCATAAACGGTTCGGCGATAAGACGGCTATTGCTGTAAGGTCCGGACCCTACGGTTCCTGGATCATGGACTATTCGAATCGTCCCTGCAATGTTCCGACCATAGCGGTAAAAGCCGTTAACACGATGGGCGCAGGCGATGTTCATACCGCCGCTCTAGTTGCGCGCATGCAAGAGGTACCGTGGGAGCAGGCTGTGTTCGAGGCCAATATCTGTGCTTCCTTGGCAACGGAACGAAAAGGACCTGCCGAAAGCCCGACTTGGGCTGAGCTCTATGAATACCTTCATAACAGGTAGGCCGACTCAAAGCCATCTGACAGCAAATGGTCCCGAAATCCGAAGCAAAGATGTCTTTGCCCTCTCGACGCGGTCCAGTATTAGGAAAAACCGTGGAAAAATGCCCACGTCCGCCGCTGGACCGCACAAGTCGGGCGACATAACATATTTTTCCCCGCTCCATTAAAGGCAATGAGATTAATAACTTAAAACGGGCGAGCAGTAAATAGTAATACAGGAGTACTGGTAGGCTACTCCTCTCGATTACTTAGCTAATTGAAACACAGTGGTTTCACGGTTTGCCAACACAATCTGAAGTATTGCCACGAACTTTAGCGGCTTAAATCCTTGATTTTATGAAGTCAACGGTCCACCAATTCCTTCCAGCTTATTGCATGGGATTGGAAATGGTGGGTTCGTATCCGGGGGATGCCAACAGTGCAATGTGGCTTCATTCGCTTTTTGATTTTTTCGCCATCTTCTAGGCAAACTGCCAAAGTATTAACACATTAATATAAACCCCACATACCTATAACGTAATCATTTCATCAATTTTCACAAACGCATCACGTCTTTCGCTATCTGTAACAACCTGAAACCAAACGATTTCAGTCCTTAATAGAAAAAGTAGGAAACAGTTTACGGTTCGAGTTTGTTGGAGATTTTCGGCGAAGCGAGAAAAGCCCAGCATGCGCAGCGAAAAATCCGGTTCCAAACAACATCCATGCATTGCGGGCTATCACAAGTACCAGCACACGTGTTGGCCAATACATCCAGGCTATGGGAAATTCGGCTGTAGTTGTCATGAAGCCCAGGATAAAGAACACATTTCCCTTTTTGAGAGCCAACCAAGGGGCCAGCCAAATCAGATATTGCGGAGAAAAGATTTTGCTGGCCAGAAGCACCAACAACAATGTTAGAATAGCGGAATCCGCTAAATCGATCCGGCCCCGGCTTTGCTGCCACCAGACCCAAATCACGCTAACGCCTCCGAATCCCGTGAGCATGAGGCTGATGAGACGCACCCATCCATGAGCCTGCACATTGACAGACCCATACGAGTAGAACAGATGAAAATGACCAAGCAATACGCTAATGCTAGCGGCTACCGATTCCACTTCGATCGGCCGGCTCAATAAATATTCCCATGCCGTAAAGGATTGCCGGGGATCAGTAAGAACAGGCAATCCCATCAAGACGCCGACAGCTAAAAGACTGTAAGCCAAGCGATCCCAGTGCCAGCGTTGAGTTTCCCGCCATTCCTGGATCAGAAACACCGGCCAGAGCATTGCAGGCCACAGTTTCAGTCCGAACCCCAGGACGGATCCCATCCATGCCCGTTTCCAATGCTGCTGTTGCGCTTGATCCAGGGCCCAGAAAGCGCATAAGGACGGAACGATATCATAGCGCTGGCTGAACAGGCCGATCGCCCCCGCACTTAGATAGCCCATGAGCTTCAGGCCCCATTTCACTCCGTGGCGTTTCAGACCTATCTGCAATAATCCAAGCAAGGCCACCAATGTCACCAGAGCGAAGCTCAACCGATAGGACCAGGGTAAAAGACGGGGCAAGAGAAAGACCCCTTGAGACAACACAGGATATTCCGGAGGCCAATAATGAAACCACGGCGGCGTAAGAGCTCGGTTCGCATAGTGCTGATATTTGGATACATCATTTTGAACCAAGTGAAACGTAACCCATAGAGAGGCAAGACCAAAAAGGATAAACCAGACCCAAAGCAAGACAGTTGACCTACGATTTGAACGGATAAACCCAACCATGTTATTCCCTCTTTCGTTTTTGATCAGCCAGGCGATTTTGGCCGATGGCGCAAGTCGCATAATAGACTCATATCATACCCTTCAGAATTGAGCGGGTCCAACCAGGCCCCGCCTCATGTAACCCGGACCGTGTACGGTTTAGGGGCTTGGGTGCCAAAGGACGGTTCGAAAGTATGGCCTTATTCAAGACTCCACATCATGCCGAACAACAGAGATCCCACGGCCGGGGCGCAAACAGGCTTAGCTAAATGCTCATTCCAAGCGCCATCAAGATTCTGGAGCAGAAGCCAATTTCCGGGTCAAATTCAAGGGAATTTTGAACAGCTAATAGGGATTGCGAGATAACTCCCGCAACTTGCGGGTCTTGCAAGAGATTGTTGTCTCAACCTGAAATCCAGAATAGCCCCACTGTTGCTCGGGTTCGGCCAAGGGTACTCATAAAGACCGCATCCAGTCCCTGGCCGAGACAGCCATGGTCTGAAACCAGAACCAGTATTGGGCAAAACGGGCCAAACCTTGACATTCTTCCGAGGAAAAGCTGGATCATCACCCAAAACCCATGCAGTCCAGCCAAAGTGGCCGGACTTGTTCGGATGCGGGGCAACTGTGCTGAGAGCCGATCCGTCCATTCAGATTATCCCTGGTGTCGCATAAAGGCTATCCATCCTTCATCGGTTCGGTATTTCGAGCTTTCTGTCTCATGATTCCTCTCCTATTCTTCAACATTTCTCATTCTATTGTATCTTGATGATAGCCGTAGGGCATCCAGCTTGGCAGACGGGGCCCACCCACCATTCTTTGGCGCATAGCAGCGCGAAGGCTCGGCGTGCATAGCCCAGAATGCAGTGTTATCCACGGTGCGCTCCTACTGTTCTCGCAGCTACGTGATTCGTAAAGACCTCCGGGGCTGGTCGCAGCGAGGCCATGTCCCGAGTCGTCGAGCTCTACATGGCCAATGCAGCCATAATCCAACGACCTTAATGAGTCGATCGTAACACGCAACACATATTTGCGCATTGCCAAATCAGCGTCCTGTTCGGAAAGGGTCGACACCAAAACGGATGACCGCCATCCACCAGGCGGTGAATTCCCGCAAATCCGCTTTGTATGGACGCTGGACTTCTCTTTCCTCGTATAGGTGCATCGGATCTTTAAGACCAAATTTTGGCGACACTCAACAAGAGATGAGACATGACCGCACAGAGCAGGGTGGCCAAGTCGTCTGAAAAAAATTGTAATAAACTTCAATGAATGATGGGGATTCTCCTTATTCAGAGGATGGGCACAAGTATGTTTTCTTCGACAAAGGATCTCGACTGCTGTTTTCTTACATCATTGTTTCTATTCTTTTAAACTGGGGATGCTTCCGCCGGTATCGATCCCGAAGATGAACATCAATGAGAAGCTATACGGTGCAGATCTTGATCAGGATATGCCGAATGGAGGCAAGAGGCAAGATACCCCATCATTCCCACACGCCACCTTGGTTAAGCGCTATTAAGAAATCGCTGACGCGGTCGAGTTGCGCACATGCAAATTTTAAGTCAGCATGTCCCTGGAGTGCCAGAGACAAATTCATCATGGTAGACATGACACATCGCGCCTTCATGGCAAATTGAAGTGATTTTTTCTCTGCAACAGTGTTCACTGTGGCGAAAGCGTGTCGAACTTCTGGGGTTGTTAATCCATGAAGCAATGCGGTATTCGCAATAACACTTGCCAAATCCCAAAACTGAGGCATCAGTGAGACATCTTCAAAATCAATCCAACGCCACCCTGTAGAGCTGGTCAGAAGATTTTGTCTGTGAGCATCTCCATGTGCCGGGTATAGAGCTTTGCTGATTATCTGTTCGTTTACCTGTTGATAAGCAAGCAACAGCTTTGCAATGCGCTCGTCGTGGCCAACTGTACTCAGGTGTCCGTAGGCCTGATGCACGTTGCGCCATGCTCCCAGGCGAGGAAGACCACCCCCAAAATCTGACATGCCACTCGCTAGCTCGTTTACCATGTTTAGTGCTTGTTTTAGATCAATCGAGAGAAAGAATGCCGGCTCTACATATTCCCAGAATGTCATCCAGGTATCTGCCACTTTATGCGGTCCTGGCGGCAGCAGACTAGAATAGGGAACGACGGGAATGCCTCGCTCCTTGAGGCGATCTGTAACCTTAAGCTCTTTCAACCAAATTTCTCTCCAGAAATTTGGATCATCACCGTCAAAAAGTTTCACGACCCTTGCCACTATGGGGTATGGGGCCAGATGAACAATGAAATTTCCCCGATTGCTCAAGACAATTGGGTAGATACCCTTAATCCCCAGATGTTCCGAAACAGCTGTGACTTCAGTAAGAAGGGGCATATTTCACCTCAAGTTTGTCGGGCAATTACACCACCATTTCCCAAGCTTGCTGCCACACACGATGATCGGGATCGCATCCAGTCAAGTTGCTAAGACGATCGTTCAGACGGGAAAGTTCGGGTATCATCGTGGGCAAGATGTCCAACATGGCTTGCCCGTTCCACGGTGGATGCCATGTGTGGAGCAAATCTTGTTGCCACCGAGCCAAGACTGATCGCGGTCCTTCCGCTTTGGCCCAATCAGCCCACACATCGGGCCAACGTCCAGCCTCCATGTGCCATCCTGCCATCACACAGCCGGTCAGTCCGATTACCATTTTACGAGCGTAGGATAACTCTCCACGCTTGCACCGCCGGTAAACTTCATGGGCGTAGGCCAATACTTTATAGCGCCAACGTTCCACCTCGTCCGCAGATGTCTGGTAGACAAGCGACTGGGAGCGACGATGCACACAGCCGACAATGCCCAGAGGGTCATGCAGAATGCGAATATTCTTCAACGCAAGAGACGGAGTTAGATCGCTCACGCAATAGTAGAAACAATCGACCTTGATGAAGCCATCAAAGTGAGCCACTGTGTGCGCGACAGCGGAACCCAAATCTTCGTAGAAAAGTACGCTACCCCACGTATTCGGGCGCACAGTCTTATATGCAACAAAATCGTTCAGATCCTCGGCATCCACAACAATGCGCAGGTCAATGTCGGAGTAGAGGTCCGCATCTCCCGCCGATAATGAGCCCGCAATGAACACCCCGCGAATCAAGGCATCGGTAGTGAAATCGCGAACAATCGCAGCAAGCAATTTCTTGCGATATCGAGGCAACGCCTCATCTCGTTCGTCTAGACGACTTAGGGACACAGGTATTCACCTCTTCTCCCCCTCAGGACCATTTGCCAATTATTGTATCACGACCCACATCCAATTTGTGGTTGCCAAGACATCCCCCTGCTTGTACCCGGACAAACTCCATCGCCGTGATGGGGCATCCTTGCCAGTTACAAGGGGATTCATATAACCGGAAAAGTCCCCTCCGAAACAAACGGGAATTTATGAACGACAAGGCCTCATGATGGCACCTGACGCCCGGCTGATGCCATTCGAACCTACCCGATGTTTGTCTTAGCGTCCTCTGGAGCTCTTGTTTGCGACTAGCCCATCAACACCGAAATTCCGGATACCGGTGAGATATCTTCAATGACGCCAGCGAAACCTATTTTCGCACGTCGAGTTTACGAATCCGTCAGCCCAACCTCGCGGCATAACATGATCGCACAAACGCCTCTTTATACGCGTACACAGGTTACTTCCTCGGTGTTGCATTTTGATGCTGTTCTGATCGAACAAAGCACCTTTATCAAACGACTTTTTCTAATTTTCGCTGACATTCCCGTCCCGCCCTCGGCTTGTTCTTGAACGGTTATCTGTAATTTAACTGTAAACGACAATCTTCTCGTCAGGTAGCAAAGTTCTCTTAAAGCCACGGGTGAATAGGGTAACAGCGTCAAAGCCGATTGCTGTCATAATAGAACCGTCGAATGATATACCCGACCGTTCAGGAATCGCGACGACTGGATAGTCATAACTGGCAACAAAATCATCATGCGCATCAATGTAATGACACCAAATTGCATAATTACCTACAAGTTCAAGTCCCGTGGTATCATTTAATCCAACCTCATTAGTATCCATCACCGAACAAGTGGAAATATCTCGCCCCAGCACTACTGCTCCTGCACTTCCACCGTACACACTACCGCCGTTTGACAGGAAGTCCTTTAAAGCATGGTCGAAGCCAGTTTTTCTCAAATTGCTGAGCAACTTATATGTGTTCCCACCTCCGATATACACGGCTCCAAATGCCTTTAACTCATGGATTAGATTCGGGGTCAAAGCATCCCACATAACGATGTCAGTGACACCAAGAGGCTCAAAAACGCTCTGAATCCACGTATAGCATTCCTCACAGGTTAGTGAAACACCGCTCATCGCGATGGGCCAGTAAAGTAGTCTTTTGCCATCAACCTGTTCGGCAAATTGCTGATCCAGCTTCACCGAATCATTTTCGTCGCCGCCACCAGCCAAATAAAGCACCAACACCCACCCCTTTGTTGCCTCATACTGATCACAAATATCTCTGCAAAGAAAATCAACATCGGATAAATGTGTCCGCTTAAACTCATGAAGGTGAACCCGACTCTTAGAGGTCTGATACTCCGAGAACCTTACTCTTCCATTGCAATTACCGCCACAGGGCTTTCGCCATAGCAATGTTCTGCCTCTCATCCAACGGGCCGTCCCGGTTACCAGGAATTAATAGGCATTGAGCGAGATACGAGGGCGACGCTCGAAATTTTTTTGTATATTAGCCCAACTGTCCATTTTTATTTGGCCATGCACACCCCGCAAATTAAGCCATCGGTAGTAAAATCGCGAACAATCGCGGCAAACAACTCCTCCCGATATCGATATCGAGACAAATCCTCATCTCGTTCGCCTCGACGACTTAGGGATACACGTATTTACCTCTTTACCCCCTCAGGATCATTTGCCAATTATTGTATCACGCCCCACCTCCAATTTGTCGTTGCCAATGCACACTTCTTTCTTGGTGTCCGGTCGAGCCCCATAATCCTGCTTATGATAAGACCTCCCGCATCATCTGGCTTCCCCGTGGCAAGAGATTACATAATGATGCATCGGTAGGATTCAGAGGCCAAGCCACTGGAATAACTATGGACTATGAGCGTCCCAACAACACGAATACATGCCGAAGGCACAGTTGAAAAGCGTTTCCATCCGTTTCAACTGTGCCTTGTTTCCTCACAACCAGTAAGTTAATCTTGTTTAGTTAACACGATTTTGTTAACGAACATAATCATACCGGGACGGTCGATTATTCTACAGTGACCGACTTTGCTAGATTGCGAGGTTGATCAACATCCTCACCGCGAGCCACAGCCGTATAATAGGCCAAAAGTTGCAATGGAATAGCGGCCAAGGCCGGCGCTAACAAAGGGTTTCCCATGGGAATGGGAATATAGTGGTCGACAGGAAGGCTCGCAGGAAGCCTCTCATCAACTATTGCCCACACTTCAGCGCCGCGTGCTTTCACCTCTAAAATATTTGACACAGTTTTTTCCCAAACGTCGCGTTGCGTTACAATCGCCACCACTGGTACGCCTTCTTGGATCAATGCCAAGGTGCCATGCTTCAGTTCTCCGGCAGCGTATGCCTCGGCGTGAAGATAGGAAATCTCCTTGAGTTTCAATTGACCTTCCATGGCCAACGCGTAGTCGAGGCCCCGGCCGATGTAAAAGACATCGTGAGCGTCCGCCATACGTTCTGCCACGACTTTTATATCGTCCATGGTGTTTAACACCTTATGACCAAGCAGAGGAAGCTGGAGAATACCTTTAACCAACTCGGGATACTCCCGGCCTTTGATCTTAGCCAAAACTAAAGCCAACAGAGTAAGTACCAAAACTTGGGTCGTGTAAGCTTTAGTGGAAGCCACTGCTATTTCTGGTCCTGCCAGTGTATACGCAACGGCATCGGATTCCCTCGCCACAGTAGACCCTACAGTATTCGTAATACTATAGGTAAAAGCGCCCTGCTCTCTGGCTAAACGCAGACACGCCAAGGTGTCTGCTGTTTCCCCCGATTGGGAGATGGCTAAAACCATGGTGTCCCTATCAAGAATAGGATGCGCATAACGAAATTCCGAGGCCACATCTACACTGACCGGAATGCGGGCCAACCGCTCTATGAGGGATTTTCCGATAAGGCCAGCATGGTAGGCTGTACCGGCAGCGACAATCTGAATGCGTTGGTAGTGATAGAGGTGTTCTGGCGTCAGTCCGATTTCCTGTGCAACGACCTCGTTATCACGAATTCTTCCTAAAATACAATCTCCCCAAACATCAGGCTGTTCGGCAATTTCTTTTAACATAAAGTGGGGATATCCTCCGCGCTCTGCCTGTTTGATATCCCAGTTTACCGTAATAACCGGCCGTTCAACCCGCGAGCCACTCTGATCCGTAATGGCTACCGTATGAGGAGTTACAACAGCCATGTCCCCATCTTCCAAAACTTGAGCCCGTTTGGTAGCCGATAGGAAAGCACTGAAGTCCGATCCCAAATAATTAGCATTCGTGCCTAAACCAATAATAAGAGGACTTGTTCGCCTAACAGCGACAATTTTTTCGGGGTCTTTAGCCGAAATTGCTAAAAATGCGTAAGATCCTTCCAGACGGGATTCTGCTTGGTGCACAGCCGCTACCAAATCTTCGGCTCCGCCATACTCTTCCAGGAGATGAGGAATCACCTCGGTGTCAGTGTCAGACTGAAAACGGTGCCCTTTGGCAATGAGTTCTTCGCGCAGCGTTTGGAAGTTCTCAATGATGCCGTTATGAACCGTGGCAATTTCGCCGTGACAATCCGCATGAGGATGCGCATTTTCATTCGTTGGACGCCCGTGAGTCGCCCACCGGGTATGTCCAATCCCGCACGGAATTCCCGATGGAAGAGCTTCCAACAATTCACCTAAAGCTGCAAGTTTTCCCTGCGTTTTCTGAATAGCAATGCCAGATCTCGATGCTAATGCAATGCCTGCCGAGTCATATCCTCGATATTCCAAACGTTTTAACCCATTGAAAATAAAGGGGAGAGCGTCTTCTTTCTCCCCGACAAAGCCAACAATTCCACACACTATTATCGCCTCCAAAGATATTTGGAGTCGGTCCCGGCCACACGTTTTTGTGTCGTCTTCACAAACGACCTTTGTTCGTGATTTATCGACTGCCAGGAAGCCGGAGGTCACCCGCCGAACATTTCGAGATCCCTCACCTCGTCAACCTTTTAGTAACATTTCAAAAAAGGTTCCGGCGCTTATAAAGTTCGCAGTTTATGCTTTAGCCGACTCCAAAGCATTCTGCAGGACTAATTCCAATCTCTCAGCCCAATTGTCAATCTGAGTCAGATTTCGCCCTTCAATCATAATACGCAACAAAGGCTCTGTGCCAGAAGGCCGCACAAAGACACGGCCATCTCGGCCTAAATCTTTCTCAGCTTCATGTACTAACCGAGCAAATTCCGGAATGTTTTCCCAGTCCATCAACGTCCTTTCTACCTTAACATTACGCAGGATCTGCGGATAACGTTCGACCCCTCTCACAAGTTCCGCTAACGGACGTTGTTGACGATGTATTTCTGTCAATAGGGCCAAAGCCGTTAAGAGCCCGTCACCTGTTGATGCATAGCGGGATAAGATCACATGCCCGGACTGTTCTCCTCCGAGCACAATATTCTCTTCTCGCATCAACTGGGCCACCCATCTATCTCCGACTGGGGTTCGTTTGAGTTGGATTCCTTCTCGTTCTAGCGCACGTTCCAGACCAATGTTCGACATGACCGTCGCCACGACTTTGTCACCAGCTAACAATCCCTGTTGCTTTAGCCCGACAGCCAGTACATATAAGATTTCGTCACCGTCAACAACGTGGCCATTGTGGTCCACCGCTATCAAACGATCTGCGTCACCATCAAAAGCCAATCCTAGATCCCAATGGTTCAAGAGAACTTGTTCTTGAAGAACACACGGTTCGGTAGCGCCACAATGAACATTGATAAGGGAACCTTCAGGTTCGCTAAACAGGGGATGGACATGTACGCCAAGATTTTGCAGCACGACTTCGGCCGTGGCGCTTGCCGCTCCGTGCCCTAAGTCTAATCCCACATGAAGTTCGGGTATAACGCCAGCAAACAGACCCTCCAGATACCTGTGATAGTGAGTTAAAGCGGTAGTTTCATAATGAAATACTCGGCCTATGCGTTCCGGAGAAACCGTGGGATACTGGTTTTTAGCAATTTTTTCTTCGACCCAAGTTTCCTGGTCTGTCGGCCACTTTCTCCCTTGATGGTCCAGCAATTTGATACCATTATATTGAGGAGGATTATGAGACGCTGAAATCATAACGCCCGCCCGAGCCCCCATTTTACCAATTAAATAAGCCAACGCAGGGGTTGGCAGCATGCCTACAGCCATTACATCAATCCCCACCGAAGAAAATCCCGCTGTCAAGGCTGCTTCGAACATTGGACCTGAAATACGAGTATCTCTGCCGATTAAGACACGTGATCCGGGCGGAAGAGATTCGGCTGCCACCCGCCCAATATTCATAGCCAAATCAACCGTCAACTCGGTATTGGCAATACCCCGAGCTCCGTCTGTGCCAAACAAAGACATAATCGACAGTCCCTTCAATGCTTTTATGTCAAGCCTTTTCTCTGTTCTCTATCTTATTATCCTGTCTTCCGAATGGTGACACTCACACTCACATCCTGTTGTTTCACTCCCTTGACGCCCGAGGGAAATACCAAGGGCACTGCAGAAGACACAGAATGCGTGTCGCCAGAAACGTTAATCGGCACCGTATAGATTACACTAACCGGCTTAATCGCACTTTGCGTCCCACTCACTGTCACAGTGGCAGGGTGCACCACGATATTCGTCACCGAGTAGCCTGACGCTGGATGCCCCTTGAGTTTTGCCACGACTCCCACAGTTTTTTGAGGCGGGCGCTTTTTAATGGCGGCCTGTGCCGAAACCATAGCCGGAGACACCTGCACTCGCCTCACTGTGTCGCCATTCGCATTTAAGGGTAACAGAACAACTTGTTCTTGAAAACTTGCGTTGCGCCCCCCCAAAGGAACTCTCGCAACCACTTTTCGCACTTTATTCAAATCAGACGTTGGCCCGGACAAAGTGGCGGTGTGATCGCTGGACGTCAAACTCTTAAGCTCATAGCCTGGGGCGGTGGACCCTGTGGGGTTCAAAGTGATACCTATATGGCGTGAGCCCATTCGGTCTACCACAACGGTCACCTTAGACGGATAAACATTAGCGAAACTTGTGCCCGTAGACACAGACACACGCACCGGCAAAGTGTAGGTGCCAGAATGAGTCACACCCTGCATATCGACAAATGCTGCTATCGAATGGGGATTGGCGCTCTTAATCGTATTCGCGGGTCCCCTCAGTTCCACCGTCACGGTGTTGGGATTCAAAGACATCACCGTCAAGTTCGATTTGCTAGGAGGCTGATACTCTAACGGAATCGGCCCGAAATGGCGGTCGACCATGGCTTGAGCATTGGTAGACATCACCCCGACCCACAAAACCAGAGCCACCACAATAGACAAGATTTTTAAAATCGTATCGTTTTCGAGAAACCGATCCATCAATTCACCCCCCTGCGCCAAATTTTTAGCGGAGTATGCGGCTTGGTAATCAATAACCGGCTAAGCATGTCTCTGAGTCCCCGGTCGTCTAATCGCCGGTATAACTGCCCCTCTAATGCCACCGAAATCCATCCGGTTTCCTCGGACACAGCTACACTAACCGCATCGGATTGCTCGCTAATTCCAATGGCTGCACGATGACGGCTTCCCAATTCACTTCCTGGTTGCGCACTGTCAGTCAAAGGTAAGAACGCGGCCGCTGCTATAACTCGATCCCCCCGGATAATACAGGCCCCATCATGAAGGGGTGTGTTTGGAACAAAAATATTTTCCAATAAAGGAGCGGACACCACCGCACCAATAGGAGTACCGGTTGCAACGTATTCATTAAGTCCGGTAGTCCTCTCAATCACAAAAAGGGCACCAATGCGGCTTCGAGAAAGGTGATCACAAGCCCGGGACAATTCGTCAATGGCTTTAGCCACATTCGTTTCCTCATGAACTAAAAGCCCTTCGGAAAAGAACCGTCCTTGTCCAATGTGCTCCAATGCTCGCCGCAGTTCTGGCTGAAACACAATGGGCAGAGCCACTACCAACATCACTTCTATTTTCTGTAAAAGAAAGTGTGTGGTGTAAAGATGAAGCCAATTTGACACTGGCACCGCAACTAAAAGAATAATGATTCCCTTAATCAACTGCACGGCTCTAGTTCCCCGAATGAGCAAAAAGAAACGATAAAGCCCGTAGGACACGATGGATAGATCAACCATCGACAAGAGCCAAGATGACCATGACATATTTTGCACAAATGACAGAAACGACGGCACCGGTTCCCCCCCATTTACCGAAGACCACTATGTCCTGTATCTTTTTTAGCGTACCACATTCTTGATGCCAAATCCCTAGCTCATTACGTCAAGATAGAAAACCGAAATTTGCACATCTATCTTCTATGATAGACTAGCCGGGAGGAGGGAAAAATCACGTGGCAACACAAACACGCCCAACCGAAAAAGAATTGCCGGCGGCAGAGCTCAACTGGATTGCCGTGGTGTACCGGATTTACCGCGTAGTAACGTTATTCGTCAGCATTATTTTGCGAATTGGCTGGGCGGCATTTTGGCAAAGAAACCGCCCTAACAGTCCAGAAAAAGAAGCATTTTTCAATGACCTTTATGCTCGGCAGGCCGTCAAATTTCGCCAGACAGCCGAACAACTGGGTGGTTTGGTAATTAAAGTCGGCCAGTTTCTTTCAAGCCGCGTGGACCTCCTACCCAAAGTGTTTATTGATCAGCTTCAGGCTCTGCAAGATAACGTGAAAAGCGCTCCTTGGTCTCAAGTTCAAAGTATTCTGGAACAAGAGTTAGGACCATTGCATGAATCCTTTCTCATTTTTGACGAAAAGCCTATAGCGGCGGCGTCTTTAGGTCAAGTCTATCGCGCTGCTTTGCATGACGGTGCCGAAGTCGCGGTCAAAATTCAACGACCGTATATTGAAAGTACCGTTCAGGCCGATCTAAAAGCCTTATCCATCGTTGTCAATCTGTTGACACGTTTTACACGCTTTGGTCAGGCGTTCGATCTGTTTACCGTTCTGCGGGAGTTCCGGAAAATGGTCACGCAAGAACTGAACTACCGCCAAGAACTGGCAAATACCGAACTAATTCGTCAGGATGTAACTCGTTTGGGCTACGTTATTGTTCCAAAAACCTACCCTGACTATTCTACCTCGCGCGTTTTAACCATGGAATTTCGCGACGGTATTAAAATCAACCGGCATGATGAACTGAGAGCACATAATATCAACCCTACGGGAATAGCCGAGAAAGCTATTCATCTCTACCTACATATGGTCATGGAATCCGGAATCTTTCATGCTGATCCCCATCCCGGCAATATTTTGGTGAACCCGGACGCTAAACTGGTGTTGTTGGACTATGGCATGATTGGAATTCTCGATAATGCCTCGCGCAAGCAAATGCGGCGGCTTTTTGTAGCCGTATCCAAACGTAATCCGCTTGAACTGCAAAGAAGCATGGAGGCCTTGGGAATGGTACGTCCCGATGGCGATCGCGCTCAATTAAGGCGCAATATTCAATATCTTTTGGACCGTTATTACGCGGAAACCCTCGATGAGCTCAAATCACTGGACCTGGTCAACTTATTGCGCGATTTCGAAAATTTGCTGCGTACGCAACCCATTCAAATTCCGGGACAGTTCGCCTTTTTGGGCAGAGCGATCGCCATTCTCGTGGGTTTGGCTACGGGTCTCGATCCTGACATCAACCTGGTGGAGCTCTTTGCTCCCTATGCCAAACGGTTCGTAACGGAGGACCACGGCGGCACCATCGGCTATGCTAAGCGTATGGCATTGGACATGACTCACACTTTAATTGATCTCCCGGAACTGTCAAGCCGGATTCTCAAGCAGATTGAAAACGGAGAAATCGAAACCAAAGTAGAATGGAAACAGGGCGCAGGACAACTCAAGCTCATGTATAGAGGCTTGCGGAGCCTGACTCAATCCATTTATGTCATAGGTTTTTCTCTAATCGGCACATTGCTGTTTCTCCATCATTTCACATTTTTAAGCATTGCATTTTATCTTCTCTCCCTACTAGCCCTGCTTTATGGTTTTGTGAGCCGTTGGCGTCATTTCAACTAATACATCCCACTGCCCCAATTCCGAACTCTTGGAGGCTCACTTGACACTCCCCACGGCTAAAGGCGGGGGTTTTACGGCGCACTTGATAAATTGTAATGATCTCGGGCAATATCTCCCATATCTCTCGGTCGAGGAGTGGGAATTACATGTTTGGGCAGATGCTCGCAGCAGCGTAGATAGCCCTCGTCATTTTTTCCCTGGTCGCGAACAAAGACGACCTCAACGTTGATCAAGCAACGAAACATCTGGCTCATTTTCTACGTTCTTCCACTGACGAACTCCGTTACGGTGTCCAGGCTTTGGGGAAACTGTCCGTACACGACGTCAATCGTGATGACTTGATTGCGTTAGACCGGGTGACAGCTGATTGGGCACGGGTGAAAAGCCTCATCAACTCCCGTACTCCTTCCCCTTCCGATTTCTTTGCCAAAATGCCTTCCTTTCGCTTTCGCGCCCGCCACGACGGCAAAACAGACCGCATTCACGAATCAATCGGGGCACGGGGATGGTGGAGTCCTCAAGCGAAATATTCCTTCGGCCAGGCTCACCCCAAAAATAATCAATAGAGCCCCTAAACCTTCGAAAATATTCAACGTTTCCCCAAGAACCACCCATCCCGCTACCGCGGCGACAACGGGAATGAGATATAAATAAAGACTGGCTTTGCCTCCCCCCATGCTTAATACGGCATTCTGCCACAAAGACAAACCCATAATGGTAACAAACAGCACTGTATAGGCCAGAGAAAGGGAAACAGAGAGGTCATAAGGGATAACGTGTTGCCACGTCATTAATGGCATTACGCCCAGTGTCCCAAAGAGACTCATCCACCCGGTAAGCGCTATGCCTTTAACGGGAACGCGGAATTTGTCAGTTAGCAAGGTAAACGCAGCCCACGCCAACGCTGCCACCAAAGCCATGCCGTCGCCCTGCAAAGACCCACCGCGTGACGCCCCCACCAGTAACGCTACCCCCACCAAAGAAACACCAGCACCCACAAACATTCCAGGTGTCGATGCCCTGAGCCGTAATAAGCGTTGTCCTATCAATGTGATTAACGGCGACACATCGAACAAAAAAGCCACATTGGCTGCCAGTGTCTCTTTGAGAGCTTGGGTAAAGGCCCATTGATAAAACGAGACACCTACTAGGCCCAAAATGGCAACCTTTCCGTATTGCCGAAGAGTCTTGGGACGTGTCTTGATCATCCAGGGAACAGTGAGCAAAGTAGTAGCCAAAAATCGCCAAAACACGAAGTCGGCAGGGGCAAAATGCCCCACGCCAATTTTAGTAATCACATAATTAAAACCCCAGCTCAACACAACAAGAGACATGCCCATATAAAACCCACGTGCATTCATAGCCGATGATGTGCCTTTTGCCCCACGAAATACGATAACGCTTGCATTTCTAACGTCAGATCAATGGGTTGCACAAACACTTCGGGATAATGGGTGCAAACGGCTACCGGAGCGAAATTCAATATGGCACGCACTCCAGCTTCAGCAAGCCTGTCTCCGACAGCCACCGCTCCCTCTTTGGGCACAGTTAGCACGCCTATTCCGATGTCAAATGTGCGGACAAGCTCCTCTAGCCGATCTACTGGTTCTACACGCAGTGATCCTACCTGGGTCCCTATAATCATCGGATTATTATCAACAAGCGCCATGATTTTAACATCATGGCGAACTTGGTGACCTTGGTCGACATATCGCACGAGAGCAGTACCCAGATGTCCCGCTCCCACGACAATAGCACGCACACCTTGATCCAATTTAAGTATTCGATAAATTTCATCACGCAATGCGCTGACATCGTAGCCTACTCCACGAGTCCCAAAGGCTCCGAAGTAGGCCAAGTCCTTACGCACCTGCTCTGAAGAGTAACCTGTGGCCTGGCCTAGCATGACTGACGTCACTCGTTCTTCTTCACATTCAGTTAGCCAACGCAAATACGCAGGCAGACGCCTGATGGCCGCATCGGGAATCCGTTGCAAAACAATCGCTCCTTATTGCCACTCCCATCAATACTCTCGAGCCAACACAAACTCTGCCAATTCTTCTAACGCTTGTTTCGCAGGACCACTTGGCAATTGCCTGCACACTTCTAGTGCCTGATCGATATGGCGTCCGGCTTGAGATTTTGCATACTGTAAAGCTCCGCTTTTCTCCAATAAATGTCGGAGCTCTTCCACTTGCGTTTCGGGATGGGGCCCCAACAAAATTTTCTCTATTTGATTTCCTTGGCGCGCTTGCGTCAAACCATAAATAATAGGCAAGGTGTACACTCCGGCTGCTACATCTTCTCCTACCGCTTTGCCCAACGTTTCCGGATTGGCCAACCAGTCCAACAAGTCATCGGCTACTTGGTACGCCAATCCAATATGGTGCCCGTACTGACTCAGCAACATCTCAATATCCGCCGGAGCGCCCGTTGCAATGGCTCCTAGACGGCAACTGGTCTCGAGAAAAAATCCGGTTTTGGCTTCAATACGCCGCCAGTAAGCGTCTTCGGAAGCAATTTGTCCATGATCCATGTTTTGATGTATTTCACCAACACACATAACATGGACAACTTTGGCGGCTATATCCACAATAGCCAAATCTCCAGCTGAAGAAAAGAGGCGGAACGCCAAAGCAAAAAGAAAATCTCCAGCTAACACTGCCACGGTATCATTAAATTGACTGCGTACGGCGGGAATCCCCCGCCGCAACACTGCGTCATCAATAATATCATCGTGCACCAAAGTAGCCATGTGAATCATTTCAACCGCCGTGGCTACTTGGACAAGTTTTTGGGAGCGAGCAGAAGTCAATTCCGAACCGAACTGCCCGGACAAGAGCACCAACGCTGGTCGTAGCCTTTTGCCACTCGCCACTAGAAGATATTGAGCCACGTTTTCAATGAGTTCATTTCCCGTCAGCAATTGTTCTTCCAACAGACTATTTACCTGACGGAGATAGGGTTCGACCAACGAAAAAAACCTCAAAATAATCTCCTCTCCACCTGAGAAGGGTTTGAAATGAGCATCACTAGTCAACCCAATTTTAACACACGATAAGACACTCTTAATCGATTTCTCATTTAGTGGAGCCAGAAAAAGTTCGCAGACTGACCCACCAAATGCACCACCGGGGTGGGATATACCCCCAGTCCGACAGTTCCAATTAGGGCAACCACCAAAACCACCACGTGCCCCCAGCCGACATTCCATCCTTTTAAGTTCGACTCACCAGGACTTGTTCGAAACATCGCCTGCAGAGGCCTCAGATAGGCTCCCAGTCCAAGAAATGTCCCTAAAACCAAACCTATCGCTAATCCCGGTTGATGAGCAAATAATGCCGCTTGCAAGAGGTAAAGTTTCCCTACGAATCCACCCGTTAAGGGGATACCGGCGAAGGAGAACATAAAGACGATAAACAATGCGGCAGCCCATGGTTTCTGGCGGGCCATTCCCCTTAAGTCTTGAATAGTTATGCTTTCCTTATTTCCCATCATTGTCAAAATAGCAAAGGCTCCTATCACCGCTAAACCGTAAGGAAGGAGATAAAAGAGCATAGCCTTCGCCCCTACGGCGGTATGCACTGCCACACCAATCAGAAGAAATCCTGCATGCCCAATACCGGAATACCCAAAAAGCCTCTTTAAATCATTTTGGGGCAATGCCAATAAATTACCGACAATCATAGTCAACAAGGCGAGATATCCGAGAACCGGTCCCCAGTTTGGTCCGGACATATAAAATCCATATGCTAAAAGCCGCAAGAGAATAACGGCAGCTCCCACTTTGGTGCCGAATGCCATGAAATTGGTCACGGAAGTCGGAGAACCTTCGTACACATCCGGAATCCACATATGAAAAGGAACAATTCCCAGCTTAAATAACAACCCTACTAGCGTCAACATCAAACCCGCGGCCAAAAGTGGCGAATGAATGTGAGCAACAGAAGCAAAGTTGACAAAATTCATTGTGCCTGCCGCACCATAAAGCAGAGCTAATCCAAATAGAAGGATCCCTGATGAAAAAGCACCCAAGAGCAAATATTTGAGACCTGCCTCGCCCCCTAGGGTGTTCCGGTGCGACGACGCTAAAACATACAGCGGAAGGGATAAAACTTCGATTCCTAAAAACAGCGTAATCAGATTGGCAACCATCCCAAGGCTCATCATGCCCAGAGCCGAAATCAGCACCAGAACAGGAAATTCATCATATTCCCGTTCGCCGCTCCATCCCAGTAACAACGTGGAGCCGGCGGCAATGAGGACAAGCACGTTGACAAATAGGCTGTAATTGTCCACTGTTAAGCTTTGGTTAAAAAAGAGCGCTGGGTGAACGGGTTTGGTCCAAAGATCGATGGTGGCCCATAACCCTCCTAGTGTGCCAATCAGGGCAATCCACGACTTTAGTGTGCTGCCGTGAGGGCGAATCATCGCAGCAACCATTGTCACCAGAATCGATATGCCCACAATATATTCCGGCAACAACCCTACAGATGCCTTCATAGCCCGTGGCCTCCTTTTAAGGCTGCAAGATGTACAGCATGGTACAAACTTGGAACCGCATGTAAAGTAATCCCGGCGGGATACACACCCAAGAAGACAATGAGTAGAGCTAAGGGAGCAATATAGCCAACTTGCAATGCGTTAATGTCTCCAATAGGATTCGCGCGATGTTGAGCTTGCATGACTCCTTGAAACATTCGAACCATGTACCATGCTGCCACAACCAAGATTACAGCCGCTATTAATGCGAAGACGATGTTGTGCGCCACCAACCCCTGAATGATCAAATATTCTCCCACGAATCCGGGCAGGCCCGGCAAACCTAACGCGGCTAAAGCAAAGAAGAGGAAGTAGGCACCCAGTCTTGGCGCATCTTCATTGAGCCCTCCCAAGATCTGAATTTCACGGGTTTTGGACTTCTCCTCAACAATTCCCAGAATAATAAAGAGTCCGCCCACAATTAATCCATGGGCAACCATGAGAAAAGTGGCACCCAAAATACCGGCGGCAGTCAAGGAAAATATTCCTAGAGCCATCATACCCATGTGGGAAAGTGAGGAATAAGCACTAATCATTTTCATATCAGTTTGTCTTAGCGCCATGAAAGCTCCGTACGCCAGGCCGATGACCGCAAAGATCAATAATCCCAGTTGATAGTGTCGAAACTCCGGCATGAACAGCGGCAACATGATTCGCAAGAAACCGTAAATTCCGGCCTTGGACATCACGCCCGATAACAAGGCGGTAACTGGAGATGGTGCTTCCCGGTAGGCATCCGGCATCCACCCGTGGAATGGCCACAACGGCGCTTTGATGGCGAAAGCCACAAAAAAGCTTGCAAAAATCCATGGCGCCACCACCGGATTTAACTTCACATGAGTTAATTGGCTAATCTCAAATGTCAAAGATCCAAAGGGCTCGGCATGTATCACGGCCACGGCCACAATCCCAATCAACATGAACAAGCTTCCCACCAGATTCATGATCAACCATTTCATAGCGGCCGGCCGTCCTTTGTCTCCGGAATAACCGGTCAGCAAAAAGAAGATGGGGACCAGGATAACCTCCCAAAAGATGTAGAACAGAACTAAGTCCAAGGATTCAAATAACCCGACCATACCAAATTCAAGAAATAGAATCCAAAAGAAATAGGCTCTGCCAAACGAGCCTCGGGATGCAAGCACTGCCATAAGGGTCAACACAGCCGTTAAACCGATAAGGAATAGTGACAGGCCGTCAGCCCCTACATGAAACCGAACCCCCCACACAGGAATCCAACGACTATTTAACGACACTGGGCCATGAGCCAATAATATAATAAAGGCTATAAGTTCGATGGCTCCAACTACTGCGCTTATGCCTTTGGCCACAGTGCTTCCCGCAAACAACACGGCAAAACTTCCAATTAAGGGAATTGCCATTATCCACAACAAAAGCATAACCTAGCCTCCTCGCCTTGATAGGCTTGCGCTCCCGGGGTTCAAACCCGGATGAGATAGTACGCCAGTAATGCGCCTAGACCAACCATGATTGACAGGGCATAGCGCCGGATATAGCCCGTCTCAAGCGGACGTAAATCTTGGGCCCAGTCCCACACAACTGTTCCAATCCCTTTAACCCCCGTTAGAATGCCTATTTCCGTCTGCCGCACGCCATTGCCAATGGCCTTAAAAGGCACCACTGCCAAATACGTCCACATCGCATCGACATACCACGCATTAAACGCCCAACGGCCCACACCTTTATCTGTAGCGGCATTTGTCGGCGTGTTTTTACGGATATAAAGGACAAAGGCTATGACAAAAGCTATGACCGCCAGCCCCAGAGTGAACGCAGTCGTCCACAAAGGGCCGTATTGAATTGAAGCATGCGGCGCTCCCTTGTAGGCACGAAAAGTCGGTAATAACCACTGATTCAGCCATGGCCCCAAGAACCCGCCGATTACCGCCAGAACCCCTAGGATCATCACTGGAACTGTCATAACTGCCGGCGCTTCGTGTGCGTGCTCATAGAGTTTCTCATCCCGCGGCTTACCGAAGAATGTTAGGAAGAACAGCCGAAACATATAGAAAGTCGTCATCCCCGCTGCCACGGCACCGACAAGCCACAGAAAAGGATGGCCTAGGTTAAAGGTTTCTCCTAAAATCGCTTCTTTGGAAAAATATCCGGAAAAAGGATAAATGCCTGATATCGCCAACGTTCCAGCTAAAAATGCCCAGGTTGTCCATGGCATTTTTCGCCACAAACCGCCCATCCTGTTCATATCTTGCTCTCCACCGAGAGCATGGATAACGCTCCCAGCGCCCAAGAACAGAAGAGCTTTGAAGAACGCGTGCATCATAAAATGAAACACACCTGCAGCGAAAGCCCCTACCCCAATTCCCAGAAACATATATCCCAATTGACTTACCGTGGAATAAGCCAAAACCTTCTTAATATCACGTTGAAATATAGCACTTGATGCTGCAAGAATTGTCATAAGTGCCCCAATTGCCGCAACAATATACGCCATTACGGGTGCTACCCGCAACAAAGGATACAATCGGGCCATCAGATAAACGCCTGCTGTCACCATCGTGGCTGCGTGAATGAGAGCAGAAACGGGAGTAGGGCCTTCCATGGCATCAACTAGCCACATGTGCAGCGGAAATTGCGCTGATTTAGCCATGGCCCCTATATACAGCAGAAACGCAGTCCACTCAAAAAACGCCGAGGAGTGCGACGCATCGAATATACGGAAAAGCCCCGGGTAAGATACAGTGTGAAAGTGAAAATACAACAAGCTCAATCCCACTAGGATTCCTGCATCTCCCACAGTATTCATGACAAATGCCTTTTTTGCCGCTCGAACCGCTGATGGCCGATTATACCAAAAGCCAATCAAAAGGTACGAGGCCAATCCTACCAGTGCCCATCCAATCAGCAAGATCAAAAGATTGCCTGCCAAGACTAGAAGGAGCATCGAAAAAACAAAGAAATTGAGATAGGAAAAATAACGGGCCTTATGAGGATCGTCATGCATGTACCCAATCGAGTAAATATGAATCAACATACCTACCCCAGTTATGACTAAGAGCCATATTCCGGATAACGGGTCTAGATAATAACGCCAACCGATCGC
Organism: Bacillota bacterium; assembly: GCA_021841025.1. Lineage (GTDB taxonomy): Bacteria > Bacillota > Sulfobacillia > Sulfobacillales > Sulfobacillaceae > Sulfobacillus. Next base: position 156,761 of record JAKBWA010000010.1, read on the forward strand.
CGGCCCGAACCCCGTAATCCACGGAAAGAATACACCCGAGATCACACGGTGCCCGGCTGGCAACGACGAGAGTTTCACATCCATGCCAATACTCACCAAGAAGCTGATACCAACGAGAAGACTCGCCCAAATTCCTGGCAGCTTCTTCGGCATAATTCCTTTAAATACCCCAATAGTTATTGCGCCTAACAGAGGCAATAGCACAATTTCCGCCACACCTTGCATATCCGCCGCTCCTTACCGGACACGGAGTTACCGCGTCCTTGCTTGTTAATCCAGTTATCCCTTGAGACGGGAGATTTCATCAATGTCCAACCGGTGCCGTTTGTGATAGACACTTACAATAAGGGCCAAACCAATGCCAACTTCGGCAGCAGCGGTGGCAATGATGAGAAACGCCATAACTTGTCCGTTCATATCATGAAATTGCCGGGCAAAGGCTATGAAGGCCAATGCTGCCGCATTCCACATCATTTCTGATGCCATGAACATGATTAAAGGATTGCGCCGAAACATCACTCCGATGGCTCCAATAGCAAAAATAATTCCTGCCAAAGCCACAACCCAATTAGTATATATCACCCTGTCCCCTCCCGCTCTTTCTTTGCCGTTTCAGGCGAGGTCTGGCTCTTTTGTTGTTCGGAGTCCCCCGCTTCTATTTGCCGCCGCTTTCGGGGAGGGTTTAAAACCATAACTCCGAGAGCAGCAGACACAAGCATGATCGCAATAGCGGTCAAGTAGACAAAGTCCGGTCCCCATAATAGACGGCCCATGCCCGTCAAATTCCCGAAATGGGAGGGCAAGGGCGCTTTAATGACAGGTCCCGGATACTTAATGGCTAACACCGCAAATACGACACCGACAAGCCCCGACAGAACACCTGCGACAATCCGCTGTCCAGGAAGATCTTCCGGCAATTCGCGCTCTTCCTTTCCCGCTGTAAGCAAGGTCACCACGAACAGGAAGAGCACCATGATCGCCCCGGCATAAACAATGACCTGGGCTGCTGCCAAGAACTCCGCTTTCAACATTAGATAAAGCAAAGCCAACGACAAGATATTACCAACCAGATACAGGGCACTGTGGACAGGTTGACGCGCTGTCACAACACCAATTGACGCACCAATGGCTAAAATAGCCACTATGATTATGCCTACCATATAGGATGATCACCTCATTTTCTTACCGGCGGATGAAGCAATTCTTCTTTATCGGCAATCATGTCGAGACGATCAGAAGCCGCCAGCTCATTGAATGGAGTGAGACGAACCGCATTCGTAGGACACGCCTCCTCGCACATTCCACAGAAGATACACCGAATTAAGTCGACCTCGTAATCCACAGCGTAGCGATTAGTCCAGGACACGTTGCTGCCTTCAGGGGCTTCCGCGGCAACAACACGAATAGCGTGAGCAGGGCATACGGCCTCACATAGACCACAGCCTACACACAATTCATGACCATCAGCATCTTTCGCTAACATGTGCTTGCCACGGAACCGGGGAGAGTACTCTCGTCTTTTCTCCGGGTATTCGATAGTGTCACGCGGCTCACTCAACGCCTTAAACGTTGTGCCCAACCCTTTTGCTAAAGCTTTAACTCCGTCAAACATCGTACAATCCCTCCTTTAGCACACAACTCTCGGCCACAT
>JAKBWA010000010.1:158511-184086 GCA_021841025.1 Bacillota bacterium
AACACTTTCTCGTCTGATTTTATATCCACCTTAACCTACAGCACGCCAGAAACAAATGCTGCAGTGCCCAGAAAATAGACAAAGGCGACGGGTACAAGAAACTTCCATCCAAAGGACATCAACTTGTCATACCGGAATCGGGGAAATGTAGCCCGAACCCATATGAAGACAAACATGGATACTCCAACTTTTAGTAAAAACCAGACGATAGGCGGCAGAAATGCCGGGCCCAGCCAGCCGCCAAAAAATAACGTGACGGCCAGGCCGCTTACAGCAATCATATTGATGTATTCAGCAATATAAAACATGGCAAAACGAAATCCCGAATACTCCGTATGATATCCCGCAACAAGTTCCGACTCGGCTTCAGGCAAATCGAAAGGAGTGCGGTTGGTTTCTGCCATGGCTGTCGTATAGTAAATCAAGAACGGGATAATCTCTGGTATAAAGAACCACCCGTGTTGTTTCTGCGCTAACACAATTCCTTCCAAATTTGCCGTATGTGCCAGCATTAAAACTCCCAAAATAGATAGTCCCATGGCAAGTTCATAGGAAATCATCTGAGCGGACGCACGAATGCCTCCTAAAAGCGAGTACTTATTCTGCGAGGCCCATCCTCCCAGTACAATGCCGTAAATTCCCAATGAACTAAATGCAAAAGCAATCAGAAGGCCGATAGAGGGATTCGCAATGTCCAGGGAAATGGTTGTCCCAAACAAATGAATCGGAGCGCCAAATGGTACCACAGCGTCAACCGACAATGCGGCAAAAAGTGAAAACACTGGCGCCATACGAAATACAAACTTGTCGGCTCCTGCAGGCATCAAATCTTCTTTCATAGCCATTTTCAGTCCATCGGCCAAAGGTTGCAACAATCCCCAGCGTCCCACGCGATTGGGACCCAAACGCAGTTGCATAAAACCTAGGAGCCGACGTTCTAGCAAAGTGGTATAAGCAAATCCTCCCATAAGGATGCTGATAAGCAATATGATCTTTACCACCAATATGACGACCAACAGCAAAGTCACAGACTTCTCACTTCCTCACGCCTTTTGATCTGTCTTACCTCGTTCAATAGAACATTCCAATCATAATGACTGCTTCTCGGTACCCATAAGGTCCGTTCAGGAATGGAGCTATCAGCACGAACGTCCAGCGAAACAGTACCAGCCGCCGTTTCGATATCTACATAACCGCCTTCTGGACCAATGTTCAAGGCTTCAGCCTCTAAGGGATGAATCCGGCCGACAAATGGAGTGAAGCGTGGTTCAAGTATTTCAGAGGGTATCCCATTTTCCCAGACTAGATCTCCTCGAATTACTTTCCACTGTCCTGGATCTTCGGGCAATTGCGGGCGTTCCACTGCTTGAGGCATCATCTCATCCCCTCCGTTGCCATGACGAGGTATAAGATCTCCTTCCGTATCCGCAAACAGATCCCACTCTTCTTCCACTTTAAATGCTTGTTGGAACAAACGAGCCCAACCTGCCATGTAGCTCTTGGTCGGGCGGCATTGCCCAGGAGGCTGCACACCAGCCGCTGCTATAGCCACTCGCGCCTCCATATTCACATAGCTGCCTTCGACTTCTCCCCATGCTGCCACCGGCAGTAAAGCGTCGACGTAAGGCATGTCCAAAGGAGGCCGAATTTGTGCGGACACTACATAATCTACTGCGGCCAATGCTTCCTGAGCTAGAACCCGGTCAGGAAATTCACGCATTAGATCGGAGCCCCACAGCACTAGCATCCGAATATCTCCGTTTTTGGCTTTCGTAAGCAGGCGGCGCAACTCCTCATAACGCACAGGAATTCCGGCTTTCTCATAGCCTCGCCAATTGACAGGCCCAAAAGTAGGCAGGACAGCGGTCGGAGCCTCGCGTAACTGGGCCAGCGCCTTAAAGATCTGCTCCATCTGAGGATTTTCGCCATCCCACAGCAGTGTCAGATGCTCCGCTTTCAATAAAGATTCTCCCAGGGATTTCAAGGTCGTAGAATCAATTGGCAAAGGATAGTCTTTAACCTTCTGGGCAAGCATTTCAGCCGTGGGATCCTCGCCTGCAGCCAAAAGCAATGCTTGAGCAAAGAAGGCGGCTTCATCTTCACTTGGGACTATATAATCGGTCCCCGGAAGAGTATCTACCGTCAGTTTTCTAGGGCCCACCCCCACGACTTTGAGATGAGGAAAATGCCGGAGGCGGTCTCGCAGTTTAAGGTGCACAACGGGCACGGCTTCATACGGATCGACTCCCACGAATACTGTCATATCGGTTTTTTCAAGATCCTCAAACGTTCCGTTTAGTGTGATAGGCAGATAGCCTGGCACATTGCGAATTGTCGCGAGTTCTGAAGTATGAGCAACATCTTGGGCAAAATTCTTTATCCAGTAGGCTTCCTCCGACGTGAAGTGCCCCCCCATGACAAAACCGATACTGCCAAATCCATGGTCTCGGATCGTTTCCTTCATCCATTGGGCCGTGTCACGCATGGCCTGGGCACTTGACACTGACTGGCCTTGAACCGTGGAATCCAGAATTCTTAAGGGGTGATAGCCAAAATCGTAGCCAAAGCGTCCCCGGTCGCACAGCCATCCCCAATCTCTATTTGGTACCGGGCGGCCTTCCATGCGAATGATATGACTTTCTCTGGTTGTCATCTTGCTGGGACACCCAACAGGACATTGCGGACAAATAGTTGTTTGGCGGTCAATATTCCATGGACGACCTTTATGGTTATAAGGGGCAGACAATAATGCCCCCACTGGGCACAAATCTATCACGTTGCCTGTAAAGTGACTTTGGGCTGGTTCGTGATCGACAGTCGTCACAACTGTTTCCACGCCCCGGCCTTCCAAAAGCAACTGCCCTTCACCAACATACTCGCTCATAAACCGCACACAGCGCTGGCACAGCACACAGCGCTCCTGGTCAATTAAGACAAACTCGTTAATGGGACCGTCTTTCACCTTTTGTATCTTGGGCTCTTGGAAACGTCCCTTACTGGGGCCATACTCAAAAGCGTAATCCTGGAGATAACACTCGCCCCCCTTATCACAAACCGGGCAATCCAAGGGATGGTTTATCAACAGAAATTCCAAAACGCCCTGCCGGCCTTTTTCGACACGAGGTCCTTTGGTGTGCACAACCATTCCTTCACTCACTGCCGTCGTGCATCCTGTCACCAATTTGGGCATTTTCTCCACTTCGACCAAACACATTCGGCATGCACCCAGTGGCCCCAGCGCCTGATGGTAGCAGTAAATTGGCACATCAATGCCCACTTTGGCCGCCGCATCCACAATCATGGTGCCTTCGGGGACACTAACCTCCTGCTCGTCAATTGTTAACCGTATCATATAGCCTCTCTCCCATCGGACAAGCGTGTTGCTCCACATGTGCTACAAATTCCTCATGAAAATGTTGCAATGCGCTTACCAGAACCCCCAAAGATGCATCACCCAGAGGGCAAAAGCATTTGCCGCCAATATTGTCTGCAACATCCGCCAAGGTGTCCAAATCCTCCAGCGTACCTAACCCATGTTCCAGACGTTCCAAAATATCCGTCATCCAATAGGTCCCTTCACGGCACGGGGTGCATTTTCCGCAAGACTCCTCGCGATAGAACCGTACGAGACGGGCTGTGGCCCCTACGATACACACATGGTCGTCAAGCACTATACAGCCACCAGATCCCAGCATCGAACCAGCCTGCAAAATGGACTCATAATCCAAAGGAGTGTCCACTTTGTCCGGAGTCAGCAAAGGAACTGAACTGCCGCCTGGAATCACGGCTTTAAGCTGGCGTCCTGGCAACATTCCCCCTGCATAGTCATTAATGAGCGTACTCAAGGGTGTGGCCAAGGGAATCTCGTAGTTTCCGGGTCGTTGGACTCGGCCACTAACACTGAAGATCTTCAGTCCAGGACTTTTCGCCGTTCCCATACTGGTGTACCAGTCTGCTCCTTTGCTCACAATAACAGGAACATTAGCAATGGTTTCCACGTTATTAATGACTGTCGGGCCACCATACAACCCGGCAATGGCCGGAAAAGGCGGCTTCAGACGCGGGTTTCCCCGCTTGCCTTCCAGTGATTCCAGCAATGCGGATTCTTCGCCGCAGATATAGGCTCCGGCGCCGCGATAAACGTTCAGATCCAAAGAAAACCCCGTGCCCAGGATATTTTCGCCCAGGAACCCTTGTTCGTACGCTTCACGCACGGCACGGTTCAATTGTTCCGATCCGAATAGAAATTCTCCGCGGCAGTAGATGAAGGCTTCCCGAGCTTTGGTCGCGTAGCTGGAAATAATAATTCCTTCAATAAGCTGATGGGGATTGTGCTCGATAATTTCCCTGTCCTTAAAAGTTCCTGGTTCGGCCTCATCAGAATTAACGACCAAATAGCGCTTGCGCCCGTCATTGGGCAGAAAGCCCCACTTCATGCCTGTAGGAAACCCAGCCCCGCCGCGGCCGCGCAACCCAGACTTCTTGACCATGTCTACAAGTTCTTCCGGCTTAAAGTCGTTTAACGCCTTGCGTAGTGCCTGATAGCCTCCATGGGCCAAATAAACCGGCATTTGATCGATATCAGGCACTTCCCGGTTCCGCAAAAGATAATATTGCTGACTCACGAATTCACCTCTTTTCCGTCATCACTCAAAACGCGGCCCACGTTTTCAGGATCAACATGTCCCACAAAGCGCAGATTCCTTTGAATAACAGGGGCGAGGTCGCATGCCGCTAAACATTCCGCCTCCAGCAAGGTATACTCTCCGTCAGCAGTTGTCTGTCCTTCACGAATGCCCAGTTTGTGCTCTAAGTGTTCCATTACTGAATCCGATCCGGCCAGTGCACAAGACAAGCCAACACAAACATGAACGACATTTCTCCCCACTTTTTGCCGGTAGAATAGTGAATAAAAAGATGCCACTGATTCGACGTATTGAGTCGTAAGCCCTAATAATGAGGCGACGTCCCGGATAGTTTCATCTGACAGCCACCCTTCTGCATGCTGAATACGGTACAGCAACGGCAACAAGCTGGAATTTGCCTCTGGAAACTGTTGTTTTGCTTCTTGAGCCCACTGATTCCACTCCGGTTTCATTTGTCGACATCCCCCAACATTATGTCTATACTCCCAATGGCTGTGATCACGTCTGCGACCAGACCGCCCTTGCACATAACCGGCATAGACTGCAAATTATAAAAAGACGGAGTACGTGCCCTCCAGCGATAAGGCTTGGAACTGCCGTCGGACACAATATAGAAGCCCATTTCGCCCCTCGGTCCCTCTACACCTTGGTAAACTTCCCCTGGCGGAACCTGAAATCCTTGCGTCACCAACTTAAACTGGTGAATTAAGGCCTCCATATTCCCATAAATTTCGTCTCTGGGCGGCAAGCTGATCTTGCGGTCAGAAGTTGTGTACTCCCCTTTGGGTTCGATTTTGCCAATGGCCTGCTCGATGATTTTCATCGATTCGTACATCTCATCAATTCTCACCCAAAAGCGCGCATAAGCGTCTCCTTCGGTGCGTGTAGGCACATCAAAGTCAAAGTCTTCATAAGAAGAATAGGGTTCGACCTTGCGCAGATCCACTGGAAGTCCTGTCGCCCTGAGATTTGGGCCAACCACTGATAGCGCCAGAGCATCCTCTTGCGTCAAGAAGGCAATGCCGTGAAGCCTTTCATTGATTAAGGGGTTGCCATCAAACAAGTGGCGGTAAGCTTTCATCCAGCGTGGAAAATCATTAATAAACGCAATGACTTTTTCATGGAAGCCATCAGGAAGGTCGTAAGCCAAACCGCCAATTCGGAAATAGCTGGGGTTCATCCGCACACCGGATGCTGCTTCAATCAAATCTAAAATGACTTCGCGCTCCCGCATCGTGTAGAAAAACAGACTCATCGCCCCAAGGTCCATCACATGTGTCCCTAGCCAAACTAAGTGACTGGCCACCCGGGTCAGTTCTGCGAACAGCACTCGAATATACTGGGCCCTCTTCGGCACCTCAACTTTGAGCAATTTTTCAACAGCCAGCACATAGGCCAGATTATTGGTCATGGGTGCTAGATAATCCAACCGGTCTGTCACCGTATTGCACTGCTGGTAAGTCAGATTTTCTGCTGTTTTTTCAAACCCGGTATGCAGATATCCTATTACCGGCTCTGCTCGCACTACTCGTTCCCCATCCAACTTAAGACGCACGCGTAAGACGCCGTGGGTGCTAGGATGTTGGGGGCCCATATTAATAATCATGGTCTCGTCGGGTACTGAGGTGTCTAGCAATTCCGTTTTTTCTTCAGCCATATCCTCACCTCTCAATCCACTCGTGTGCCCGTTAACGGATAGTCTTTTCGCAATGGATGCCCTTCCCAGTCGTCAGGCAAATAAAGTCTCCGCAAGTCCGGATGGCCTTCAAATTCAATGCCAAACAAGTCATAGGCCTCCCGTTCTGGCCAATTGGCCCCGGGCCACAACCCCGTCACACTCGGTACTTTTTCATTGATCCCTACGCGAATCTTGATACGCAGCCGCGCATACTTCCAAGGATTATACAAGTGATACACCAGCTCGAAACGGGGACGGTCGGGCAGATAGTCAACGGCTAGAACATCCAGACAAAGACGATAATTTTCCTCATAGCGCAAGTACTTCATCAGGGTCATCATAGCGTCCTTCGATGCCGCTATGGTAGGTTGGTCTATGCTGTCCACTTTAGTAAATCCTTCGGCAAACTTTGTTGACAGGCGCTCTAAAATCTCCGGGTCGTTCTGATTCATACGGTTCGTCCCTCCATGGCTAGTCGTTGATATTTAGGAGGAATGCCTTGAATAATCTGTTCTTGCAATTTTAAGATCCCAAACATCAAGGCCTCAGGATTGGGGGGACAACCCGGAACGTAAATATCCACAGGAACCACATGGTCCACTCCCTGGATAATCGCGTAATTGTCAAAAACGCCGCCGGAAGATGCACACGCTCCCATTGAGATCACCCACTTTGGCTCAGGCATCTGTTCCCAAATGGTCCGCAGCACAGGAGCCATTTTTTGGCTTACCCGTCCGGCGACAATCATCAGATCAGCTTGCCTCGGAGAAGCACGAAAGACTTCTGCGCCAAATCGGGCAAGATCGTAACGCGAATTGGTGACGCTCATCATCTCAATGGCACAGCACGCCAAGCCAAAAGTTGCGGGCCACACCGACGATTTTTGAGCCCATCGCCCCATCTTTTCGACCGTCGTTAGAAGCAACGATTTTTCTGCTTCCTTTTTTTCCGACTCTCTTTGCGTCGAATTTAATCCCATTGAAACCCCCCCTTATTCCAGACATAAGCAAAAGCCAACGCAACAATTACCAGGAAAACTAATGCTTTCACAAAACCTGCCTGGTGTAAAGTCCCTAGCGTTATTGCCCACGGATACAAGGACATAACAGCAACATCAAAAATCATAAAGAACATCGCTACGCGGTAAAACCGGACGGAAAAATAGCCAACCGGAGCTTCCGGCATAATGCCTGACTCATACGTTGTGCGTTTTAAGCCGCCTGGAGCCTTGGGCCCAAGCAGATTAGAAACATAGGACATCCCAAACGCTATTAGGAAGGCAACGATAACATAAATCAACAGTGCGGTATAATCGGTAATCAATTTAACCCCCCTCATCTGGCTCAGTCATTACTCATTGGATAGCTTAACGTTACCAGATTCACAAACAAATTATACGCTGTGGCAGGCATTTCCGTCGACATGACCACAACCGTCTTCATAGTTCTCTAACAATTCACCATTATGCCAAAACAAACTCAGAAACAATAGCCTTTTGGAGAATTTAACTGCTCACGAGTCAGGGAAAGTCATAAGGTCATAGCCCTGAAGCAGACGACGCATGCGGTGGTTGACGGCAGATTTGCTTAAAGGCGGGTGCAAAGCCATTCCTAATTCCTTAAGAGACCACTCAGGATGAGCAATGCGCAGGAGCGCCAATTCACGCAGTGACGGGGGAATTGTTTCATTGGGCGAATTCAGCATGAACTTCAGAATTCGTGCTTGATCGAGTCCGGATTCCACAGCCCGCCTTAAATTAGCTGTTTCCGAGTTAACAAGCCGATTTACTTGATTTTTCAAGGTTTTGACAACTTGAGCGCTTTCCAGAGCAAGAACCGCCCGGTGAGCCCCTATGTGCGCAAGAAACCGGCCCACTTGGTCCGCATCCTTGAGATAAAGAATAACGCGGCCTCGTCTGTTCGCGGTTTTAGGCCGGATTTTTAAAGGTGCCAGGGTGCCTTGCACTTGTTCAAAATGGGCGAGGTCATCCATCCAAATCTCCAAATGAATGGCACGCTCCGGTTCCGCCAAATACCCCCGAGACAAAAAAAGCCCGCGCAAGTACCCCTTGGGACACAGTGCTACAGGACTTTCATTTTCAGATTCGCCGGAGGGCTGGTGGAGCGCTACAACCTGAAAAACCAGACGCCGCTTGGATTTTTTAACAGTAATGTGAGGTGAAAGGTCCAGCCATTTCATAACCTGGTAGGCGCGTCTAGCCACCATGGCATTTCCGGTCCCGATTCCTAACGACAAGTCGGAAAAGTTAGCATACCCGCCCAAGCCAAACAGCTCCGCCCATAAACAATCGCGTTGCCTGGGACGGGGAAACCGTGCTAATTCCGCTTTGATTTGCTTAGCATATGACCATCCCATCTTAATTGATGTCGCTCCCGTAAACGATTTTCCAACCACAACGCATCAATGAGGCGCCCTTCTGCCCATTTTGGACGAAAATTTATCATAATGCGCAACAGGGCGGGAGCCAGTTTATCCGGATCATGACGCACAACACCATCGGCTAATAATAGATTATCATAAATGATCACGGGTTGAGCCTCGTGCCAAGCATCTGCATCCTGGAAGGAAACCTGTTCAGCGCCCTCGCGCCAATATTTGTCCAAAAGGGATTCCGGCACGGGCTCACGATTCACCAACACGACATCGACAAAGCCTGAGCCAACGTGGGCTTCCATAGCCTGCAAATGATCACGAACCGAAAAGTTTGCTGTCTCACCCGGTTGCGTCATAATATTTGCCACGTAAACCCGGATTGCCTTGGTCTCTCGTATCGCATCTTGAATAGCCGGGATTAACAAATTCGGCAAGATAGAAGTGTAGAGGCTTCCTGGCCCCAGAACCACCATATCGGCTTTCAAAATCGCCTCTACGGCTTCCCGCAATGGAGTGGCATCAGGAGGATCCATCCAAATTCTTTCAATCCGCTCCGGACTATGACCGATGGCGCTTTCCCCTTCCACATGTGCTCCACCCATTAAGGTCGCATGCAGGGTAACATGTTCCAGCGTGGCAGGCAGTACAGTTCCACGAACCGCTAAGACCCGGCTGGACTCACGAAGCGCAGTAACGAAATCTCCAGACGCCTGTTCCATGGCTGCCAAGAACAGATTACCGAAACTATGTCCTTTCAATCCACCGGTTTGAAAACGGTGTTGAAATAAATTCTCCATCAATGGCTCCGTGTCGGCCAGGGCAACCATGCAGTTTCTTATGTCACCAGGGGGCAGCATCCCCAATTCTCCCCGCAATCGGCCTGAACTGCCTCCATCGTCGGCAACCGTGACAATTGCGGTCAAATTGGATGTGTAATGTTTGAGCCCTCTCAGAACCGACGGCATACCAGTGCCACCTCCGAGAGCAGCAATGTGGGGGCCTCGTGCCAGTTGCCGCCGAGAATATAAGAGCCCGGCCCAACGATCTGAGCCCAATACTTCATTAATAGAGTGCCAAAGCCCAAAAAACCCCAATATGACCAAGGACAACCCTGCTACTAACAATAACAACTCTAAAATAGGCGGCCGCCAATAGGGCCATAGCGCTGGCGCTGTTAAGGCAGCCAACCCAATGGCAACCCCCAGTGCCATAAACCCTAGGGCAATCAAAAAAAGAAAACGCTTAAGTTTTAATCCCGGAACCAACAAACGCCACATGCTATTCCTCCCGTAAATCCAAATCACGATGTTCAGCAAGCGCTTGGTGCCCGGATGCCATCAACATTTCTTTCAACAGATTGGCAAAAACCACGGAACGGTGTTGTCCTCCTGTGCAACCGATTCCAATTGTCACTTGTGGCTTCCCTTCTTGCTTGAATTGAGGAATGAGGAATTCCAACAAATTGGTCAGCCGTTCCAGTGTTTCATTGGATTGGGGGAACCGCATGACGTACTGCCTGACTTCGGGATCATTTCCCGTTTTCCCCCTTAACTCGTCGACATAGTAAGGATTCGGCAAATAACGCACATCGAACACCAGGTCGGCATCTTTGGGCAGACCATGTTTAAATCCAAAGGAGACAAGACGCACCTGAAAGAGAGACGACGTTCCGTCCAGCCGGAACACGTCCGAAATCCGCTGCCGCAACTGAAGGGCACTTAATCCGGACGTGTCGATAATTACGTCGGCTTTCCCGCGTAACTCCCTCAAGGCATTGTTTTCCCTGCGCAAAGCTTCTACAAGCCGGCCTTGTTTTTCTAACGGGTGGCGCCGTCTAGACATTTTGTATCGTCTGATTAGTGTCTCCTCATCAGCTTCAAGATATAACATCTGGTAGGGAAGCCGGCTAGCTTCTAATTCCTCCAACGATCCCTCTAATTGGCCAAAAAAAACTCCTCCCCGAATATCCATCACCAGGGCTGCGCCTTGCACTTCGGGACTCTTCTTCAGCAATTCGGCAAATTTGCTAATCAGATTGGGCGGCAAGTTATCGACGCAAAAATATCCCAAGTCCTCGAATACCCGCATGGCTTCACTGCGTCCGGCACCTGACAATCCGGTGATAATGACCAACCGTACATGCTCCATCCATTTCACTCCGCTTTTCGTCAACCCCCGCAGCCGGCAAATTCTCAAGAACACAGGCCGCATGCAATTTGCTGCCGGACGAAACAGGAAAATTTGGCTTTTTGTCGAATATTATCTCACAACGTCAATACTTGGAGGTCATTATGGCAACAGAACTTTCCCGGCGAGCCCAGCGTCAACAAGGAACGTCCACCTCGCCATCCGAACCGTTATCTCGGGCAGAACTGAAACGCATGGCCCATGAACGCCAAATGGAACGAGAATTCGCTTGGGCATTTTCCATCACCTTGACCCTGACTACCCTCTATCTGATTTGGCGTCTTCCCTGGGGGCATCAAATTCCTCAGCTAGTGGTTCACTTTGTTAAATCCCTGCAATGGATCTAATAGCCAGCGGCGAATTGCATAGGCTGCACCGTCTTCATCTATGCTCCGGGTCACGACATCAGCAGCCTGCTTGACGAATTCCGGAGCCTGACCCATGGCTACCCCTAGGCCGGCCATCTTCAACATGTCCAAATCATTTTCGGCGTCGCCAATGGCCATGATTTCGTCATAATTAATATTAAGCCGTTCTGCAACTTTACCCAAAGCCGGGCCTTTCCCCACGCCAGCCGGAACAATTTCTAAATAGTCCGCTTGAGACTTAAAAATCCTTCCTTGTAATCCTACCATGCGGGAAGAAATATAAGCGCGAAATTGATCAAGTTTGTCCGAATCATCTTGCAGCAAAATTTTGATGGGAGGAGAGGGCCATTCTAAAATGCTATCTCCTAATTTCACATCTCCAGGAATGTGATTAACGCGGATATAGTGCTGCGCCCGCTCATCTTCTTTGGACAGCCACAATTCGTTTCCGACGTAAACTTGGGTTAAGATATCCCCGTTAATGGCTTCTTGAATAACCAGTCGCGCCAAGTCACCACTCAGATGCCAGGAAAACCATGGGGTCTTATTAGGCATTTCTACGACCATGCTTCCGTTATAGGCAATCAAAGGACCCTTGCCCAAGTGAAGCTGCATCCAGTATGCTTCAGCCGACCGAACCATACGGCCAGTAGCCAACATCACGGTGACACTATGATCTTGCACTTCCTGGACTATTTGTGCGAGATCATCTGAAAGAGATCCATCCTGCCGCAGCACCGTTCCGTCCAAATCCAACACCAGTAACTTTATAGGTATCTGATTATCCAACCGACAACCCCCGATACAATCGATAATATGATCGCTCCCCAAAAAGCGGCACCGAAACCGTTCACAATAAACCCGGGTACAAGTGATGACACCAGCCACAGCATAAAGGCATTGACGACCAACCCAAAAAGTCCAAACGTCAAGAGATTAATCGGCAGTGTCAGCAATTTCACGATCGGTTTGATAAACGTGTTTACGAGTCCCAAGGCTAAAGCAGCGATCAAGATAGCGCGGATACTCGTAGCTGTAATACCCAAGTGTATATGAGTTACCACGGTCAGTCCAATGGCGGAGGCCACCCAAATAGTTAACCATCTCATTATCCGTCACCTGCCTTTCTTATTACAGATTCCACACTATGACTATTCTCCGTGTTCTTTTGCTGACTAGTCTTGGAGTTCACAGTAGCACGATCAAAATATTCGTCCAAATACGCTTTTACCGCTTCTGCTGCCGTTCTCGTCATTTTAGGCAAACGAGCCAGCTCATCAACGCCAGCTTGACGGATAGAAGCCAGATCGCCATAGGTTTGCCGCAAGATCTTCTTGCGAGTGGGCCCTATTCCTTCGATTTCGTCCAAAACAGAGGACAAATTCCTTTTCGTCCGCAGCTTGCGGTGATAGGTAATGGCGAAACGGTGTGCCTCATCGCGCAAGTGCATTAGGAGTTTAAGAGCTGCTGAATCCCGGTCCAGAATAATGGGATCCGCGCTCTTGGGTTCAAACAGCCATTCATGCTGTTTTGCCAGGCCAAATACCGGGATGTTTTCAACATGCAATTCCTTCATAGCCTCGTAGGCATATCCCAATTGTCCTCTTCCTCCGTCAATGATCACCAAATTCGGCGTTTTGGCAAAATGACTTTTACCAAGTTGTTGTTTGGCGTCTTCTGCCTGATGTATGAAACGGCGCCGAATCACCTCTTTCATTGACAAAAAGTCGTTGGGCCCCTCAACCGATTGGATTTTGAATCGCCGGTATTGACTCTTGTCAGGCCGTCCATCGGTAAACACTACCATTGAAGCCACGGATTCTGTACCTTGAGTATTGGAAATATCGTAACACTCCATGCGGTAGGGCAATTCATCCAAACCCAACGTTTCGCGAATTTCCAACAAGGCTCTCTCCCGGTCACGTTCCTTAATTTCCATGCGTCGCATGGCTTCATCTCGGGCAATGACCGCATTTTGGCGGACCATAGCCAAGAGTCTTTGCTTCTCGCCCCTAATGGGCATTTTCAATTCAACTTTCCCCTTGCGTTTCTCACGAAGCCATTCACTAATTTGCCCCTCGTCGGCCGGAAGCTTTTCTATGAGAATTTCTTGGGGGATGTCACGGGTTCGGTCATAATACTGCATTAGAAAAGCATGGGCTAACTCACTCTCATCCGATCCCTCGACCCCGGTTAAGGTGAAGGATTCTCGGCCAATCAATCGGCCCTCACGTACCATAAACACTTGTAAATACGCGTCAGATTCACCCAGTGCCCAGCTAATCGCATCCAGATTTCGTCCCGCTTCGGCCGATACCTTCTGTTGTGCAGTAATCTCGCGAACAGCCAGAATTTGATCGCGAAGCTTTGCCGCTTTTTCAAATTCCATGCTTTGGGCCGCTCGGTTTAGCTCCTCTACCAGAGTTTTTTCCACAACATCAACTTTGCCTTCCAAAAACAGTTCCACCGTCCTCATCATGTCCCGGTAGCTGTCTTTGTCAATCAAAGCCTGACAAGGAGCGGGGCACCTCTTGATATAATATTGCAAACAAGGCCTGGTAGCATTTTTAAATTTTTGGTTGGTGCAATTGCGAATAGGGAAAATATGCCGCAGCAGACGAATGGTTTCGTGCACGCTCTGGGCTCGGGTGTAAGGACCAAAATACCGACTGCCACTTTGATCTGGTCGCCTGGCAATCAAAAGCCTCGGGAAGTCTTCTTCCCACGTTAGGCGAATATATGGGTAGGCCTTATCGTCCTTTAAACGGATATTATAGTGAGGACGATGCTTTTTGATAAGCGTAGCCTCCAGAATAAGCGCCTCAACTTCGGTATCGGTGGTAATAATCTCAAAATCACAGACATGCCGCATCATGGCGGCCACCTTCGGCAAAAGACGATGGGAATCCTGGAAGTAACTGCGGACACGGTGTTTAAGATTTACGGCTTTTCCGACGTAAACGATCTCACCCTTTTCGTCTTTCATCAGATACACACCAGACTTGTCAGGAAGGAGCTGCCGTTTTTCGTCCAGGTTTTCACTTAGTTCCACGAGAACATCTCTGCCTTTCTTTCCCGTTCACAATTCTCGACCCTAAGGTTGAACCATGGTTCTTCGGTTGAGATGACGTGCAAGAAACTGGCCCGTATAAGAATGTGGCGCAGAAATAACTTCATCAATCGTACCTTGCGCTACAATCTCTCCTCCCTGGTCGCCACCTTCCGGTCCCAAATCAATAATCCAGTCAGCAGTTTTGACCACATCCAAATTGTGCTCAATCACCAAGACCGTATCCCCTTGAGACACCAAACGCTGCAACACGGCCAAGAGATGACGGATGTCTTCTTGATGAAGTCCTGTGGTGGGTTCGTCCAAAATATATAATGTCCGCCCGTCAGATCTTCGAGACAGTTCCGTCGCTAATTTTACTCTCTGCGCTTCCCCGCCGGACAATGTCGTCGCACTCTGACCGAGCCGTATATATCCCAGCCCAACATCACGCAGTGTTTGTAATTTTCGCTTCAGCCGGGGATGATGCTGGAACAAATCTAGAGCCTCATCAACCGTCATATCCAAAATATCCGCAATGGTTTTGCCACGGTAATGCACATCTAAGGTCTCACGGTTGTAGCGGTTTCCTTTACACACTTCGCAAGGAACATAAATATCGGGTAAAAAATGCATTTCGATCTTCAAAATGCCGTCACCTTTACATGCCTCACATCGTCCTCCGCGAACATTGAAGGAAAATCTCCCAGATTTGTAGCCGCGGATTTTGGCCTCAGGTGTATTGGCAAAAAGTTCACGAATAAGATCAAAAGCTCCGGTATATGTGGCCGGATTGGATCTAGGCGTCCGTCCTATAGGGCTCTGATCAATGGCAATGACTTTGTCCAAATGTTCAAGACCTGCCATGGACTCATGTTCTCCTATACGGCGGTTCCGAGCCTTATTCAAAGACACTTCCAGCTGCTTGCGAATGATCTCGTTGACTAAAGTCGATTTGCCGGACCCAGAAACCCCGGTGACCACTACCAACAGGCCGAGGGGAATATCTACAGTGATATTTTTCAAATTGTGCTCACATGCTCCCTCCACACGCAACCACCGTCCTTCGGGAGCTCTGGGATGAAGGGGTTGCACAATTTCCTTCTGCCCTGATAGATATTGTCCCGTCAGACTTTCAGGATTGTCAATGACTTGTTGGGGAGTACCGTGAGCCACAATATGGCCACCATAGATGCCTGGGCCTGGTCCCACATCTATCAAATAATCCGCCGCAAGCATGGTATCTTCGTCATGTTCCACCACCATCACCGTATTTCCCAAGTCCCGCAGCCGCTTCAAGGTTGCGATCAATCGCTCATTGTCCCTTTGATGCAGTCCAATGGAGGGTTCATCCAAAATATACAATACCCCCACTAAAGACGACCCAATCTGTGTAGCCAGCCTAATGCGCTGAGCCTCGCCCCCTGACAACGTGCCTGCTGCCCTAGAGAGGGTAAGATAGCCCAAACCCACGTCGATCAAGAAGCTCAGTCGTTCTTGCACTTCCTTTAAAATGGGCCCCGCAATCATTTGTTGCCGCTCGTTCCAGCTCAAAGTTCGCAAAAATTCACGGGCACTCTTCACAGATAAGTCGGTCAAATCCGCAATCGATAGTCCTCCTACGGTAACGGCTAAAATTTCGGGTCTAAGCCTTTTCCCCTGACAACTCGCGCATGGCTTTGAGCTCATGTATTCTTCGACATCCTGCCGTGCGCTTTCAGACCCTGATTCTTTGTGTCTCTTAGCTAAAATTGGTACCACTCCTTGATAGCGGGTGGCGTGAACGTGGTTGCCGAAGACCCCCTCATAATGAAAGGGCAACGTTTTGTCATAACCGTACAGGACGATATCTTTGGCCTCTTGCGGCAAATCTTTAAAAGGAATGTCCATGGAATATCCCGCATCTTCAAAAACGCGCGTTAGCAAGTCCATGTAAAAGCGTGAGGGTGCCCGGAAAAACGGCGCAACGGCTCCTTCATTAATGGATAAATGCGGATCGGGAATGATGGCGTCGGGATCCGGTTCCAATTTAAACCCCAGGCCCATGCAATCCGGGCATGACCCATAAGGCGCGTTAAATGAAAACATGCGGGGCGTAAGTTCTTCGAGAGAGATACCGCAGTGGGGGCACGCCAAATCTCTAGAGAACAGTTCTGAGGGCCCGTCGGGTTCCCCCACCTCAGCCAGCCCTCCACTGATTTCGAGCGCCTGTTCCAAAGACTCCGCCAGACGGTGCTGAACATTTTCCCGGACCACTATCCGGTCCACAATAGCCGAAATGTCATGTTTCTTATTTTTGTTTAGTGAAGGGGGCTGTTCAACCTCGACCAAGTTCTGATCCACACGCGCCCGCGGAAAACCCAACTGCCGCAGCTGATCAAAAATTTTTTCATGAGTTCCCTTCCGACCGCGTATCACAGGGGCGCGGACTTCGAGACGAGTTCCCAGTGGTTTTTCCAGTATCCTGTCAACCATTTGCTCAATCGTTTGCTGTGTAATCTCCTCACCACATTTGGGGCAGTGTGGTAAACCCACCCGAGCATACAACAGCCGGAGATAATCATAGATTTCGGTAACAGTGCCCACCGTGCTTCGAGGGTTATGGCTTGTCGTCTTTTGGTCAATAGAAATTGCCGGCGACAGTCCCTCAATACTGTCAACATCGGGTTTGTCCATTTGGCCCAAAAATTGTCGAGCATAGCTAGACAACGACTCAACGTAACGTCTTTGTCCCTCTGCATAAATCGTATCAAAGGCCAGGGACGACTTGCCGGAACCGGAAACTCCCGTAATCACAACCAGTTTGTCACGCGGAATGTCTACGGAAATGTTTTTCAGATTGTGTTGCCGTGCCCCACGAATGGCAATCACATGTTTGGCCATATTATTTCTTTTTCCCTCCCGACACCGCCTTAATTGGACGCTCATTTTCCAGTTCCATGAGCATGTCCCTTAACAGGGCCGCACGTTCAAATTCCCAATTGCGGCTGGCCTCTTTCATTTCCTTTCGCAATTTCTTGGCGAAAGTCATGCGCTCTTTGAGGTTCATCTCTTTGACCGGTTTTCCCACATTCTCTGTGTCTTCCACAGCCCTAGTCGCCTGAATGACATCCCGCACCTCTTTCACAATGCCCCGCGGAATAATATGATGCACTTCATTATAGTCTTTCTGTATTGCTCGTCGGCGCTCAGTTTCATCAATCGCCTGGCGCATCGAATCCGTGATCTTATCGGCGTACATAATGACTTGTCCATCGAGGTTTCGGGCAGCTCTGCCAATGGTCTGCACCAATGAAGTTACCGATCTGAGGTATCCTTCTTTATCCGCGTCTAAAATCGCCACCAGCCCTACTTCTGGCAGATCCAGACCTTCGCGCAACAAGTTAATCCCGACCAATACATCAAATTCTCCCAGTCTCAAATCGCGAATAATAGCCATACGCTCCAACGCGTCAATATCCGAATGCAAATAACGAACATGTACTTGGTTTTCCCGTAGATACTCAGTCAAATCTTCGGCCATGCGTTTGGTTAAAGTCGTTACTAAGACTCTTTGTGATTTCTTCACGCGTTCGCGGATTTCCGCTAACAAATCGTCGATTTGCCCCGATGTCGGTTTGATCGTAATGGGCGGATCCACTAATCCGGTAGGACGGACTATTTGTTCGACCACCTTGTCTTGTACCTTCAACTCATAAGGGCCAGGAGTGGCCGACACATAAATAACCTGATCGATACGCTGTAAAAACTCGTCGAACTGTAGTGGCCGGTTATCCAGCGCAGAGGGCAAACGAAAGCCATGCTCAACCAAAGTAGATTTCCGGGAGATGTCACCCGCATACATGCCGCGGATTTGAGGCACCGTCACATGGGACTCATCGATGATGGTTAGAAAAGGATGAGGAAAATAATCTAAAAGAGTATAGGGCGGCGCACCCGGAGGCAAACCGGTAAAATGCCGGGAATAGTTTTCTATGCCAGAGCAAAATCCCACTTCTTGCAGCATTTCCAGATCATAACGGGTACGCTGCTCCAGTCGTTGAGCCTCCAAATCCTTCCCCTGATCTTTTAATTCCTTTAGCCTTTCGGTTAATTCCTGTTCAATACTCAACATAGCCGGGCGCAGGCGATTTTGACCCATTACGTAGTGAGAAGCCGGATAAATAGCTACATGTTCTCTCTCCCCTTGAATCTCACCAGTCAAAGGATCGAATTCCCGCAACCGCTCAATTTCGTCACCGAACATTTCTACGCGTAAGGCTTGTTCACTTTGGTTAGCCGGAAAGATTTCAATCACGTCACCCCGTACCCGGAACTTCCCCCGAATAAAGTTGACGTCATTACGGTCATATTGAATTTCCACCAGTTTCCGCAATATACTATCCCGATCTCGCTGCATCCCTACACGCAGAGACAACACAAGGTCGCGGTAATCTGTTGGCGATCCTAATCCGTAAATGCACGACACACTCGCCACAATAATAACATCGGGTCTTTCTAACAGAGACGAGGTGGCCGAGTGCCGCAATTTGTCGATCTCATCGTTAATCTGAGAATCCTTTTCAATATACAGATCGGTCTGCGGTACGTAGGCTTCGGGCTGGTAATAGTCGTAATAACTAATAAAATATTCCACAGCATTATGCGGAAAAAATGCCTTGAGCTCACCAGCCAGTTGTGCGGCCAACGTTTTGTTGGGAGCCATAACCAATGTCGGGCGATTGACCTGCTGAATGATATTAGCCATTGTAAACGTCTTGCCAGACCCCGTTACCCCTAAGAGGACCTGTTGACGCAAGTTTTGCTCGATACCTTGGACTAATCCATTGATCGCCTTGGGTTGATCTCCTTGAGGTTCGTAAGGACTCACTAACTGAAATGCACCCATTTGTTTTTCCTTTCTCAACTCTCAATGGCTTTTAGGCCTAATTTATACTTGATACGAGCACGAAAACGTTTTCTTCGTCCACACACTAGAATTCCCCGTTTCCGCCGACAGTTCATCTTTAGAAATGATTGTACCCTACAACCCCGACTTAGCGGGAGTTGAACGATCCGGAACCGGTCTTGAGAAGGCGCAGCTCTCTTCAGGAAAGAATCAGTTTGCTCGGGTATTTATTCGCGTCTTGGGCGTACGTTGGGGCCAATACAATGTCACCAGTTCAATTGAAGTCACAATAAACCCTATCACGATTGTAAAACAAATGTTCGTAAAAAGACACTCTTCAAAGAAGTTTTTCCCGTCATTTTTCCTGGCAATGGAACACGTTAGGTTCATAGCATAAACTATATCGTCCAAGGGGCAACAACGTACCGCATTCAGGGAAACTGCCTCAAATTCCCCTTAGAGAGAGAACACAGCCCCAAGGACCAAAGACTTGTCTAAATCTGCTGGACTTCTCCCCTTGAAAAGAAACTGCTCATATAACATTGGCAGAACAATCCGCTCGTCTCGTAATCCTAAATATAGACCGCCCCTAGCCCATCAATGGCCCCCATTTTTCATCCGTCTGAGTACCCCGGTCCGGGGCAGGGAGGTCCTGCGAAAATAACAAGCCTTCAATTCTCTCAGCGATTAAAGCCGATAAACTCTATTTTCCGCTTCTCCTAATCTTAGGCGACAAAAAACGAAGCACTTTCATAAAGTGCCAGTTTCTTAGAAAACTTCACGTGTTATTATACCACGGGTGAAAAAATTTCAGACCCGAAGGAAACGCCTCAGAGCAACTATGCTCGCCAACACTCCCACCAGAAGTCCTCCTCCTAATGTGAAATCCTGCGTCTTTTGCATGACCTGGTGAAAAGACGCCATGGGCCAAAATGGCAAAGCGTTGCTAGCTTCAAAAAGAAGCCAGTGATAGCCTTGACCGACCACGATATCGGCGACAATAGCCCCCACCAAACCCAGGATCAATCCTTCCAGCACGAACGGCCAGCGAATGAACCAATCCGTGGCTCCCACCAGTTTCATCACGCTGACTTCCCGCCGTCTCGCAAATACGGCCAGACGAATCGTATTGACAATGATAAAAAGTGTAGCCAACCCCAATAATCCTTCGATACCCCATCCTGCCCATTTCAATATCACCGACAAGCGGGACAAACGGCTCACCACTTGCCCTTCATAAATCACATTGTGCACGATGGGCTGCTTTCGAAAACGACTGGCTAATGCTGGAATGTCTGAAGGACGCTTCGTGTACACGTTAAACCCGTCGAACAGCGGATTGGACTTGGAAATCAACGTCAACAAATTCTTCTGATTGGGAAATTCTTTCTTAAGAGTATTGGCGGCTTCTTGCTTAGTAAAAAACTGCATTTTAGCAACACCACTCCAGTGACGCGAGTCCCGGAGCAGAGTCATTTCTTTAGCCCGTGAAACATGGGGCTTAATAAACACACGCATTTCTACCTGGCTTTGCAACACACTCGTCACGTGATTCATATTAACAGTCAGCACCAAAAAGAAGGAGAGGACAAACATCGAAATGGCCACCGTGGACACCGAGGCCAACGTCATCCAGGTATTGTAAATTAAGTTGCGTCCGGTTTCCTTAACGATGTACCCGATGCTATTAAGACTCATAGCCATAAACTCCTCTCGCTTCGTCACGGATAATCCGTCCATTTTCCACTGCCACCACGCGTTTATGCATTTGGTTGACAATATCCTTGGCATGTGTCGCCATGATGATGGTGGCCCCGCGCCGATTAATTTCCTGAAGCAATTTAATGATCCCAAAAGACGTTTCCGGGTCCAAATTTCCTGTCGGTTCATCTGCAATGATATAAACGGGGTTGTTAACCAACGCCCTGGCAATGCCCACACGCTGTTGCTCTCCCCCGGACAATTGATGAGGATAATGATTGTGGTGTTTCGACAACCCGACCAGTTCGAGAACCTGTGGTACCCGTTTATGAATGTCACGGCCCGAAGCGCCTACCACTTCCATGGCAAAAGCCACATTTTGGTATACTGTGCGGTTCGTCAACAGCTTACCGTCTTGGAAAACCACACCAAGCTGACGCCGCAACCTGGATACATGCCTTCTCTTCAATTGCGTGAGCCGAAACTCGTCAAGATAGATTTCACCAGTTGTCGGCACGTCTTCCCGGTACAGAAGTCGAATTAACGACGATTTTCCGGCTCCGGAAGGCCCTACCAGAAAAAGAAATTCACCGCGTCGAATTTCCAAATTGACATCGATTATCCCGTAATGTCCATTCGCATACCGTTTACTGACATTTTCGAACCGTATCATATTAACCTCCTAACCTATTACAATACGACACAAGTCAGCAAATTCCTGCTCCACTGACACAAGTAGAGCAACATGATATAATTTTTCACATAATGCTCACGCGTTGCTCTTTTGCGGGCGGCCGCAAGGGACACAATGGGACGATATCCCTGGCGGATCCCGGGGGTTTTCGTATTGGCGCGTAGGATTGCCGATTACCGAGGCAGCATGTTGTATTGGAAAGAGTATATCTGTTCGCCGGAGGATGTCGCCGTGCTGATTGGCCTTAACCTTCCGTTGTATCCCACGAAAGCCCTGGAACAGATTTCGCTCCTGTGGATGGGCTGTCCCTGTGTGATTTATAACGCCAAAGTGCAAGAAGTTCGGCATTATCACCGTTTTTCACAACGCATGGCGGATACAGTCGGCAAAGAAGCGCCAATTGTTCAACAGGATCTTCGTTTTATTCGCCATACCACCCTCTTTGTCAAACAGGTGTCCGGGACAGCTCCTCCGCAATGGAGCCATGAAATTCGCACAAACTTCCCAACGGTTTTGGACAACCCAATCCGCATTGGCCTGTCAACCGTGTGGACAGTGGGACAACACCGGCCATAACGCGGCCAAGGCGATTGATGCATTAAAAAAACTTCTGTCCGAGGGTCATCATGGGCCGCACCAGACCACACGGTTTTTGCGGAAGCTAGAGCAGGAACGGTCCCAAGTCGCGCCTTTGGGAGATCACGGTAAGGCCTGGAGCCATGGGTCTCGGTGCAGAAATCCCAAGAAACAGGAACCACCGAGAGCAATCTCGGCACCGTGTCGAGCCGTCAAGATAAGACAAAGAGAGAGTTCCGAATACTATTGCAACACAAAACCACGACAGCATGCTAAAGAAAGGAGAAGCGGGAACACAATCTTTCCTCGGCTTGAATATCGAGGATTCCCGCACCAGCCGATGAATCTGTCCCTCGTTTCACTGGGTGTGGCCTTTGGCAGTGGGTTGGCGTCCGTTCTGTCGCCTTGTGTCCTACCCTTAATCCCCTCATATCTCACGACCATGGCCGGCACCGCGTTAACTCCTGAAGCCGTGGAGAATCGACGGGTTCACCTCCGAGTGATGCAAAATGCGTTGCTTTTTGTAGGCGGACTTTCAGTTATCCTGGTTTTGGCAGGTTTGGGAGCCAGTGCTCTCGGAAGTTTTTTGCAATTCCATCGCCACGTCATTACCCAACTTGGAGGATTAGTGACCATTGTCTTCGGCCTTGATATTCTGGGGCTCATCCAAATCGGGGTGCTTAACCGAGATGCCCATTTCTCCCTGTCTCCCAAAGCCCAAGGGCTGTCATCGGCCCTCTTGGGGGTAGTCTTTGCCGTAGGGTGGACGCCTTGTGTTGGACCCATTCTCACCAGTATTTTGCTATTGGCAGCCCGCTCTTCGACCATCGCAACCGGAGGGATTCTGCTTGCCGTTTACGCTCTGGGCCTAGGTGTTCCGTTCTTGATTTTGGCCTTTTTCCTAGGGAAGGCCGCGCAACTGACACAACAAATCACCCGGTACATCCCCTGGATTGAACGTGTTTCCGGAGCCATGTTAGTCATCTTAGGGGTGATGTTGTTGACAGGATGGTTCGATCGCATTCCCAACATTTTGACATAAGGACCGGGTAGTCTGAAAATGAAGGTATCACGAAATCTTTTAGGCAGCATTTTTCTCATTGTGCTGGCTCTTGTCATTATCATTAAACCGGTTCATTCGTCCGGCTTTATGGCCCAAGTGGGACAGGACGTCAATCGTATGACACTTACAACTGCTGCGGGCCGAACAACGACGTTGGGTCAGGTACTGGGTCACCATGCCGGACTACTGAATTTCTTTGCTACTTGGTGTCCTGCCTGCCGTATGGAGCTACCGAGTTTGCACAGCGCTGTTTCCTCGCCAGACAAATTAATTTTATTGAGCCAAGGCTCTCCGAGACGCACGACAACTTTCCTCCGACAATACGGCATCGGTCCGGCACACAGTTTTTACGACCCAAGAGGTCGTCTGTTCGCGAGTTTTTTTGTGACTACGCTCCCCACATCCTATTTCGTCAATCGCTACGGTATCATTGTCAGCAAGGTAATTGGTCCTATGACGCCAGCTTTGCTCCGACAAAACCTGAGACACGCCAATGAAAGTCGAGAGGAATAGCCGATGTATCTTCCATCACGAATTTTTATCGGACCCTTACCGCTGTTTTCGGTGCTAATCGCTGTGAGTATTCTTGTCACATCACTGACCCTGTCCCACTACCATGCCCCAGAACGCGTACAGGACTTATTGTGGTACGGGGTTATGGGTGCCGTCTTAGGTGAAAAGGGTATGTATATCATTACCGCGTTCCGCTACTATCTGGCCCATCCCGCTCACTTAATTTTTACACCTCAAAGTTCTTTGGGCATGTGGGGTTCATGTGCGGGAGCAGCCATCGCCATCGTGTTCATCACTATCCGTTTCCGCTCAATGTGGAAAATCACAGACTGGGATTATCTCGCCTTAGCATTGGGTCCCGGATTGACTCTATTGAGTTTAGGCGTCAATTGGCTGGGAATCCCCAGCCGACTTCCCTTCGTCACGATTTTCTATCGCCATTTGGACCGTTTTGCCACCTTTCTTCTTTGGGGCCTCTTAATGGGCCTGACTAGTTTGCTGACATCAATCGCTTACCACACGCACCACTATCGTCCCGGACAACTAGCCGGGATGTTCTCCCTGTTAACTGCCATCAATCTAATCATTGCCCAACTCACTGCTGTGCGCTACCAATTTCAGTTCTCGGCTTTAGACTGGCTAAGCATGACGCTTGCGCTCACCGGTTACCTTTTAATGGGTCCTGAGCCTCTAACCCCTGATGTTGGTGAAGTGCGCTACAATAAATTAAGAATAGTTCAGACTGAAAAAGGAGAGAAAGAATGCACGTTGTAAAAATTCATCCCCGCGGCTACTGCTATGGTGTAGTTGACGCCATTACCATGGCCAAACGCGTTGCACAAGATCCCAATATTCCCCGCCCGATTTATGTCTTGGGACAGATTGTACACAACCAGCATACTGTTCTCGAGCTCGAAAGTTATGGGATTCGTACATTGGACGGCTCGTCCCGCTTGGAGCTGCTGGATGAAGTGCCGGAGGGATCTACTGTGATATTTACAGCCCACGGGATTTCCCCGGCGGTCAAATCCCGAGCACAAGAACGGCATTTAACGTTTTTTGATGCCACCTGCCCCGATGTCACTAAAACCCATACTTTAATTCAGGAAAAAATACGTCAAGGCTACTCAATCATCTACATCGGAACCAAGGGTCATCCAGAACCCGAAGGTGCCATGGGCGAAGCACCTGATGGTCGGGCTTTTCTCGTAACCACGATTGCTGACGTTGACAACGTGCCCTTTGAGGCCACCACTCCCCTGGCCATCGTCACGCAGACAACCCTCAGTCAATGGGATACCCAGTCTATTATCGAAACTATACTGGTAAAGTATCCCCACGCCGAAGTTCACAATGAGATTTGTTTAGCGACTCAACTTCGCCAGGAGGCTGCAGTGCAGATAGCAAAGGACGTAGAGATGGTCGTAGTGGTCGGAGACAGACGGAGTAACAACTCAAATCGTTTGGTAGAAGTAGTCGAACAAATTGCTCATAAGCCTTCCATTCGTGTGGAAAGTGTGGGTGATCTCAGAGAAGAATGGTTTGATGGGGTCGAAACAGTGGGGGTAACGGCAGGATCGTCAACGCCCAGCCGCATTACGCGTGAAGTGATTAAACGGCTTGAAACCTTTGCCCAAAATTGAAGACCTAACAATTCTTCTTCCTAACAAACAAGCCCCTCATCATTGTCATGAGGGGCTTTCAAAAATAGCGTCGGCGCGCCTGGGCCTCCCGGATCCCGACGGATCCAGTACCACCAGGGCCGGTGGGGGGGACGACCGTGTGCGGGATGGGAACGGGTCCACACCCCCCGGCTCA
>JAKBWA010000099.1 GCA_021841025.1 Bacillota bacterium
TTGCAGGGAAAAACTTTCGCCTGACGGCGAGCGCCTTCTATCCCCGCCCTAAACAGCAGGGTTTTACGGCGCACTGGATAAAATGGGCCCCTCTTCTCCCTTGGTGTTTTAGGGGAACATCGTATATACACGGAGCCGGTTTTTCTCGACATGCTAACTTGGGACTAGATACCGTGATCACAGTTCCTGGACTCACGGTGGGAATGACGTTCGCTCTGTTCCAAGACAATTGGCCCTGTTGCGGATTATTGAGCCGGCGTGTTTTCGAAACTTAACCTGCGCTCTTGAAGACTGCGCTCATGCAGCCGCTCTTCCATGACCTGTTCGGAATAAGCGCGAATATAGTTCATGAACACATTAACGGCCGGGGTGATTTCTTCTCGTGTTCGGAACACCATGGCCAGACGCCTGTGGGCGGAAGGAAGCAATCTTGAGACGTTGACGAAGCCGGCTTTGGCTTCTAAGCAAACGGTATCCCTGGGTACGATGGCAATGCCCATGCCTGCGGCGACAAACCCCAACAGAGCATGGATGCTGCTGGCTTCGCTGATAATTTCGGGAACGAATCCGGCTCGCTGTGCGAGTCGTGCCACTGTTAGATTGAGGCTGTACCCTTCTTTCATAAAGACGAATTTGTGATCGCGCAATGAAACCACAGCAACAGGATCGGGAAAACGTTCTTCGGGGTTTGAAATCACCACAAGTTCCTCACTCCACAAGGGCTCAAATTGAGCTTTGGTCGTAAATAGGGGAAGAGGAGTCAGAGCGAGATTCACCCGATCCTTGCGGACTTCGTCCGCAAGGTGCAGTGCCTCGATCTCAACGACTTCAATACGAATATCTGGGAAAGCCTTATGAAAGGGCTGATAGATTCGGGGAAAATGCTGAATCGATACGGGAGACAAGGGGCTCACACCCAGAACAATTTTGCCAGAAATCGAGTGTTTCATTTCTTCGAGATTCACAGGAATACGTTTGACCTCTTCCAATACCTTTCGAGCCTGCAAAACGGCTTTTTGTCCTCCTTCTGTCAAGGTCGCGCCCCGTACGCCGCGAATGAGAAGAGCGGTGGATAATTCCTCTTCCAAGAGCCGTATCTGGTTAGTGACGGCCGGTTGAGTTACGCCAAAATATTCTGCACAGGCGGAAAGGCTGCCGAGATCCGCAATGCCGATGAGGAACTCCAATTGGCGTAAAGTCATAACGTTCTCTCCCATCATGTATAAACAAATCTTTTGTTGCAATTATAATCAAAATATTTATTCAATGGCTAGCCTTTTATTTTGCACACGATATGAGCTTAGCATAAGCCCTACTCAACCCAAAATATTCACACGAGCTCAAAAAATTCAGAATAAAAAAACGTCTAGGACTGATGAGTGGATGCGTCATCAACGGTACCCTTAACATCTTAACTTCATGTTCTTGTTATAGGGGACAATGTGTTCAAAACGGCGTTGGGCGGCACTTTGTCATACTCCGATAAGACGGTTTGCTGCTATTTGCGATTGAGTTTTTGTCTTGATTGGGGTGATAAAGGGAGAAGAACAGCATGTGCCGCCCGGCGTTTGCCTTAATATTCCTAATGTCAGTTGAATACGGAATAAATTTAAAATAAGACCAAAACCCGTTTCTCTGACGATTGGTGCCGAGGGCTATGTTATCAACGCCTGACACCCTATAACTAATTATTATGTTGACCGATAATGCACCTTCATTGAACTCATGATCTCTCGATCATAAAATAACAACGATTTAACAACCGCTTTTCGACGACTGCGTACCAACCCGATGCCGTGTGCCTTGTGAATCATGGCAGGAGGAACAGGAATGTCGTTTCCCTTGCAATAGGATTTAGGCTACACGCTTCTGGCTCACGGATGGGCAGGGTATCGTCAGGTTGCTGCTGGACTAAGACGCCCGCGCCTAAAAAGACCGCCGTCATTGTACTTTTTAGAAACCGGCAGGGCGTCTAGGACCAGAGAGAACCCAGAGGCTAGAAGCTCTATGCGCGGTTGTACCATTGAACACTACCTCACGGCACACGTTGACGAGTAATTGCCACAAGTCTCTGGGTCGCGTGAAAGTTCAGCCGTGAAAAAAGAATGTGAGAAGCCATAGGCGTTAGTTACTTTACACGGACAAGACAAACAAACGAGGGAGTGAGTCATTATGAGTCTACCGCTAGAAGGAATTAAAATTATCGACTTTACGGGAGTTCAGGCAGGACCGTCTTGTACACAGTTGTTGGCGTGGTTTGGGGCTGATGTGTTGAAGGTGGAACGGCCGGGCGTCGGAGATGTGACTCGTAATCAGTTACGGGATATTCCGGATGCCGATGCCTTATATTTTACCATGCTCAACAGCAACAAGAAGTCTCTGGAATTAAACACCAAGACTCCTGAAGGCAAAGAGATTATGGAGAAACTCATTAGAGATGCGGATGTTTTAGTGGAAAATTTTGCTCCGGGAGCCATGGACCGTATGGGGTTTGGCTGGGAACGCCTGCAAGAACTCAACCCGCGCCTGATTTTTGGTTCGGTCAAAGGATTTGGCGAAAATTCCCGTTATTCCGATCTCAAGGTTTACGAAAATGTGGCGCAGTGTGCGGGCGGTGGTGCTTCCACGACGGGGTTCTGGGACGGACCTCCTTTGGTGAGCGGAGCAGCTCTCGGCGACTCCAACAGCGGCATGCATTTGGCGATAGGTATTCTGACCGCTATCATCGACCGGGAAAAAACCGGACGTGGTCAGAAAGTCACTGTATCCATGCAAGATTGCGTGTTGAACCTGACCCGGGTGAAACTGCGTGATCAGCAACGACTGGAGCGGGTCGGATACCTTGAGGAATATCCGCAATATCCCCATGGCACTTTTACGGACGTAGTTCCCCGTGGCGGCAATGCCGGTGGCGGCGGACAGCCGGGATGGGTATTAAAGTGCAAGGGCTGGGAAAGTGACCCCAATGCGTATATCTACTTCACCCTTCAAGAGCAAAACTGGGCACGGACTTGTGAGGCTATCGGCAAACCACAGTGGGCTGATGACCCCGAGTACGCCACGACCAAGGCCAGGCAATCACATATCTTTGAAATCTTTGGGTATATTGAAGAGTGGCTGTCTGACAAGACGAAATATGAGGCAGTCGATATTCTCCGCAAATATGACATTCCTTGTGCTCCGGTTATGAATATGAAAGAAATCGCCAATGACCCCGATTTGCGTGAAAGCGGCACCATTGTAGAGGTTCCACACAAAAAACGCGGGAGCTACTTGACAGTGGGCAGCCCGATAAAGTTTTCCGGGTTCAAACCTGAAATTGTGGGATCCCCCCTGTTGGGCGAGCACACAGATGGAGTGTTGCGAAGCCTTGGTTACACGGAAGAACAAATTGCCCAATTGCATGAACACAAAGTGGTGTAACAGATCCCTTATTCACTTATCCTGAAGCCCTATCTGCCAGCCGTCCATTCTCCTTTAGATAAAGGAGAATGGAGGATGGACCAAATGGCAGAGGCACAGTGATGAACTCAGAACAGGGCACTAATCCGACCAGGGCAATGAGACAGTATACAAGGGGGGACAAAAATGGCGTCGGAATTGACAGAAGAACTGATAAATGAACAAACTGATGGTTTTCATCTCGTTATCGATGCTTTGAAACTCAACGGATTGGATACGATATACGGCGTCGCCGGCATCCCCATAACTGACTTGGCACGGCTTGCACAAGCGGAAGGCATGCGGTATTTCGGCTTTCGTCATGAACAGAGTGCGGGGCATGCGGCTTCCATCGCCGGGTATTTGACCCAGAAACCCGGGGTGTGTCTGACGGTTTCTGGGCCTGGCTTTTTAAATGGACTCGTGGCCTTAGCCAATGCCACAACTAATGCCTTTCCGATGATTCTTATCAGCGGATCTAGTGATAGAGCCATCGTGGATTTGCAGCAAGGAGATTACGAGGAACTTGACCAGTTGAATGCTGCCAAGCCGTTTGCCAAGGCAGCATTTCGTATTAATAACCCGGAAGATATTGGAGTGGGAGTAGCTCGGGCTATTCGGGCGGCACTCTCAGGGCGACCAGGCGGCGTCTATCTTGATTTAACCGCCAAGGTGCTGGGTTCGACCTTGGATATTGAGACGGCAAGAAAATCGCTCATCAAAGTTGTAGACCCCTCTCCCCTGCAGCCGCCTTCACCTGCTTCGGTAACGCGGGCCATAAATCTCTTGAAGAAAGCTCAGCGTCCTCTCATTATTCTGGGGAAAGGTGCCGCGTACGCTCAGGCGGACGAAGAGATCCGCAGATTTATCGAAACCACAGGCATTCCTTTTTTGCCTATGTCGATGGCAAAAGGTGTTTTGCCGGATAATCATCCATTGTCTAGTGCTGCGGCTAGGTCCTATGCGATTGGTCAGGCAGATGTGGTGATGTTGATTGGGGCAAGACTGAACTGGTTGTTGTCGCATGGAAAAAGACCGTTATGGCCGGAAACGACCCAATACATCCAAGTTGATATCCAGCCCATGGAGATGGACAGCAACCGTCCGATTCAAGCCCCGGTTGTGGGCGATATCAAGTCATCTATGCAAGCCTTTCTCCAAGACCTGGAATCCCATGGTATTCAAGTGAGTGAGGACTGGCTTGAGGGGATTAATCAAAAGAAGCAAAAAAATATCGAGAAAATGGCCCAACGCCTGAATGCCAATCCCCACCCCATGAACTTTTCTACGGCGCTGCGCGCGATTCGGGACGTTCTTGGGAAAACGAATGATGTTTACGTTGTTAATGAAGGCGCCAATACCTTGGATTTTGCCCGGAACATCATTGACATGATGAAACCGCGCATGCGGCTCGACACCGGAACCTGGGGCATCATGGGCATCGGCTTGGGATACGCGATTGCCGCCACCGCGGAGAGCGGAAAATCGGTCGTGGCCATTGAGGGAGACAGTGCTTTTGGCTTCGACGGCATGGAAATCGAAACCATATGCCGTTACCGTTTGCCGGTAGTGACCGTGGTGTTTAACAATGGCGGTATTTACCGAGGCGACCCGGAAAACAGCAAGCCTTCTCCAACGGGATTATTGGCCGATGCGCGTTATGACAAGCTTATCGAAGCCTTTGGAGGAAGAGGCTACCACGTGAGCGATACGGCGAGCTTGTCTTTTGCGCTGGAAGAGGCGCTGGAGTCTAGGCAACCCGCGCTGATTAATTGCGTGATTGACAGGACCGCCGGTACGGAAAGCGGTCACATCCAAGGTCTCAACCCGAAGAGCGGTTTGAGTAAATAAAAACTGCGCCCAGATTGAACTCGCCTTGCCAAAGCGTGTAGGAAATTTTAGCAACCGATAGATGACAAGACGAGGCATGTGTTTGAAAAAGGGTTTGAGATTTCAGAAGAATGCCGGGCATTTCCCGCTCGACCCCAGTAGAGCTGAGCGGCTCCGTATGAAGGGGAGAATGGCATGGAATGGGAAAAAAATCGTTTTGCTGTGCATCTCATTGATCATATGGCCGATGCAGTGATCTATGCTAATGCCGAGGGCAGAATCGTCTATTGGAATGAGGGCAGCGAGCGTATTTTCGGTTTCGCGCAATCGGAAGCTTTGGGGCAGTCTCTTGATATCATCATTCCCGAGAATCTTCGTCAAAGGCATTGGGAGGGATATCAGGAAACCATGCGGTCAGGCAAGAGTCATTATGAGGCGGGAGCCCTTTTGGCCGTTCCCGCCATTCGCAAGGATGGTTCTCGAATCTCAATTGAGTTCACGGTGCTGCCCTTTCATGATGAATCGGGACAGATGGCCGGGATCGCAGCAGTGTTGCGAGATGTGAGTAAACAATTTCAGGAAATGCGAAAGCTTCGAAAGGATCTTGCTTTGTGCCAAGCCCAGTCCCAGGCTATAAAATAAGCGTGACGTGTGAAGTGGTCAAGACAATATATGGGGAAAGGGGGAAGAACAATGGCTTTGAACAAACCCCAAGCCGTACACACGAGGCTTAGTACGCCCTTGGTGCGCAAAAATGGGGAATTGCACCCTGCTTCTTGGGATGAGGCGTTGACGAGAGCGGCCGAGTTGTTTGAAGGTGTGAAGCATCGAAACGGGTCCAATGGCTTAGGAATATTTAGTTGCTCTAAATCGACAAACGAACTGAACTATTTGGCTTCGAAGTTTGCCCGCGTGGTTTTCGGTACGCACAATATTGACTCCTGCAATAGAACGTGACACGCTCCTTCGGTCGTGGGTCTCACGGCTGTGTTTGGAACGGGTGCAGGAACCATTTCGTATGAAGATTTCCATCGCTCAGATTTCATTTTGTTAGTCGGTGCCAATGTGGCGGAGGCACATCCTATTATCTTCCACCACATTATGAAAGGTGTGCACAATGGAGCCGAGCTGATCGTGGTGGATCCCCGCAAGACCATCACGGCTCAAAAGGCTCAGGAGCATCTGCAAATTGCGATAGGATCAGACATTGCCTTGGCTAATGCCATGGCGCATGTCATTATCCGGGACGGTTTATACCATAAGGAGTTTGTCGAGAAGGCCACGGCCGGATTTGAAGAGTATGCCCAGAGCGTAAAGGAATGGACGCCGCAAAAGGCCTCTACCATTGCGGGAGTTTCGGCCGAACGGATTGAATCGTTGGCCCACCGCTATGCGGCCGCTCCGAGCGCCATCATTGGCTGGACTTTGGGCATTACCGAACACCATAATGCGGTGGATAACGTGCTGGCGTTAATCAACTTGGCGCTGTTATGCGGGCAAGTGGGACGTCCGGGTGCCGGTCTCAGTCCTTTTCGCGGTCAGAACAATGTGCAAGGCGGGGGCGACATGGGTGCCTTGCCCAACAGACTGCCGGGATTTCAAGATGTGTTAGACCCCGAGGTACGCGAGAAATTTTCGCGGGCATGGGGTGTGCCGATTGCCGAACAACCCGGATGGGATCAAACGAAAATGTTTGAGGCCATGGAAAATGGGCGGATGCGGGGATTGTACATCATCGGTGAAAATCCGGTGCAATCCGAGGCAAACAGTGAGCACGTGCGCCATTTGTTTGAGGGCCTGGATGCCTTGGTAGTCCAGGATATCTTCTTGACTTCTACGGCAGAAATGGCCGATGTTGTACTGCCTGCCCGGGTATCGTTTGCAGAAAGTGAAGGCACTTACACGAACAGTGAGCGTCGTGTGCAAAGGGTTAAACCGGCACGCCAGGCACCGGGACAGGCGCAAGACGATTTATGGATTTTAGCATCCTTAGCCCGGAAAATGGGCCATAACTGGCCAGTGTTGAGTGCTAAAGAAGTCTTCGACGAGATGCGGGTTTTAACGGTGAATTACCGGGGAATGACGTACGATCGTCTGGAACAGGAACATGGACTGCAGTGGCCGGTACCTAAGGAGGGTCACCCTGGCACAAAAGTGCTGCACGAAAGACTGTGGTCTGAACACGTATCGCCCAAAGCTCCCTTTCATCCTGTACCATACAGCCCTCAAATCGAGCAGGTTTCCAAGGAATATCCCTTCCTATTGACCACAGGCCGGAAGCTGGCCTTTTATAACACGGGGGTCCAGTCCAACGTCTATCATCATCCCCGCAAGAGCGGAGAATACTTGGAAATTAACCCTGAAGACGCTAAAAGACTGGCGATTCAAGAGGGTGAGAGAGTGGCAGTCATATCGAGACGGGGACGTGTCGAGGTTCG
This sequence comes from Bacillota bacterium, assembly GCA_021841025.1. GTDB lineage: Bacteria > Bacillota > Sulfobacillia > Sulfobacillales > Sulfobacillaceae > Sulfobacillus. The sequence continues at coordinate 7,710 of JAKBWA010000099.1, forward strand.
GACGCGTCTGTCTGATACGCTTCAGGCCGGAACGGTCTTTATGACTTTTCATTTTCCGGACGAAGTCATGACCAATTTGTTGACGATTGATGCGACGGATCCGAAATCAGGAACGGCTGAATTTAAAGCAGCGGCCGTGCGGTTGGAGCGCTTGGCCACGAAGAGTGCCGAAACTGATTTGACCCAAACGTTCCTTCATCAAGGATAAGAAAAGAGGATCGTGATGGAAAACGAGAATTCGGCAATTTATCAAGAGGTGCAAGCTCTACTCGGGGACTTGCCACAACACAGAACGCAGTTGCTTCCTCTTTTGTGGCGTGTGGCCGAGCATCAAGGCAGGATATCGAGGCAGGCTATGGAGGCCATAGCCGTGGTGTTGAACGTGCCCGTTGCCGACGTGTTTGGTGTGGCATCGTTTTACACTCTTTTTGAGGATGTGGGGGAGAATGTGCCGGTCTATATTTGCACCGATGTCATGTGTGCACTTGCAGGTGCAGAACAGCTCAAAGAGACGGCAGAACACAGCGCGGTTAACCGGCCGGTGGCGGTGAAGGAATCAGCGTGTCTAGGTCAGTGCGATCATGCCCCGGCCGCATGGATCAAAGGGAAAGTCTTCAAACGGGCAACGGCTGAAGAGATCGAGGCGGCCATAAAGGAGGTGCGCCATGAGTGAAGTGCGCCGACTCCTTCCAAGACCCGATATCCAATCTAGTGCTACGTCAGTGGAGCGCTTAACGGAACGGGGTTTCGATCACGCCCTGTCTAGAATCTCGACCATGACTTCTGAAGACATCATTGAAGAGGTGAGTGCCAGTGGAATTAAAGGCCGGGGTGGCGCGGCCTTTCCCACCGGACTGAAATGGTCGAGCGTCTATAAGGCTCTTGGTTCCGAAAAATATGTCGTGATGAATGCGGATGAAAGCGAACTGGGGACCTTCAAAGACCGGGTTTTGCTCGAGCAAGATCCGTTGGGTCCTTTGGTCGGTTTGCTTATTGCGGCACATTGTGTGGGAGCCAGGAAAGCTTTTTGTTACATCCGCGGTGAATATGGGGAAGTGGAGCAAAACCTGGCTGATGCATTAGAGATGCTGAGAATGACAGGCTGGGTCGGCCCACATAGTGTGGAGGTCGAGATCCGGCGCGGAGCCGGGGCCTATATTGCCGGCGAGGAAACGGCTTTATTCAACAGCATCGAAGGCAAGCGCCCCGAACCCAGAGTCAAGCCGCCTTTTCCTACACAGAAAGGACTGTGGGGTTCTCCGACTCTGATTCAAAACGTGGAAACCCTAGCCAATATTGCCATCTTATTCGCGCATGATGTGAAGTGGTTTAAAGAATATGGAACCCAGGACACTGCCGGGACGAAACTTGTGGCCTTAAGCGGTCATATTCGCCGGCCCGGGGTTTATGAAGTGCCTTTTGGAACGGCATTGACTGATATTCTGCAGAAAGCGGATTTAGGAGGATCGATAACCTCGGGGAGGTCCTTGGGAGCCGTGCTCCTAGGAGGTGCAGCAGGCACTTTTCTCGGCCCCAAAGAGGTGGAGAACGCCTCTTTGGACTACCCTTCCTTGAATAAAGCGGGGGCAAGTATTGGTTCAGGGGCGATGATGGTCTTTGATGACACCGTGGATTTAAGCTGGGTGTTGACGAGAATGGCCAGGTTTTTCGCCGAAGAATCGTGCGGACAGTGTGTGCCTTGCCGGATCGGAACGCGCCGGATTCTTGAAATAGCCGAGTCCGGCAATCTTCGGACTCGCAGTCAAGATCTTCGGGAATTGGGACAGGCCATGCGGGATGCATCGATTTGCGGTCTCGGGCAAACGGCTCCGGTAGCGCTTTTATCCGTGTTAGATCGTCCGGAACTGATGCATGACTAACCCGATAACGGGTATGACGGAGACGAGGAGGAATAAAGATGGCAACTTCCGTAACCCTGAAGGTCGATGGAGACAGCGTGACGCTTCCTCAGGGAACGACGTTGCGGGAAGCCTGTGAGAAAGCCGATCACCCCGTGCCTACCTTATGCTGGCATGAAAATCTCACTCCGGCTAACGCTTGTCGCGCTTGTGTTGTGGAAGTGAAAGGATCCAGGACTTTGGTAGCGTCCTGCTCTCGGGTTGCTGAGGACGGGATGGAAGTGTGGACCAACACCGAGCGTGTGCAAAATGCCCGCAAGGTTGTGGCCGAATTGCTATTGTCCACATCGGACGCGACATTGGCTCCTGATCTCAAGGATTTAGCGCAAGCCTCTGGCGCTTCGGCGGAACGCTTTCGGGGAGGTGCAACGTGGGAACAACCCGTTCGCGTGGACAATGAATTATATGTCCGGGATTTGTCAAAGTGCATTTTGTGTTACCGCTGTGTGGAGGCTTGTGGTGCGGATTGGCAAAATACGTTCGCTATTCAAGTGTCCGGGCGGGGTTTTGATGCGCATATCGATGCGGGATTCGGGCGCGAGCTTGCTGAATCAGACTGTGTTTTTTGTGGCAATTGTGTAGCGGTCTGTCCGACGGGCGCGTTGATTGGGAAGACAGAGTGGGATTTAAGGAATCAGGGCGCTTGGGACGAGGAGCGCATTTCGACAACGACGACCATATGTTCTTACTGTGGGGTCGGATGTGAGCTGAAACTACATGTTCTGGACAACAAGATTGTTAAGGTCACTTCTCCCATGGATAATCCGGTTAGTCATGGGATGCTCTGCGTTAAAGGACGCTATGGATACGAGTTTGTGCAAAGCGAGGAAACCTTGGTGCCAAATTCGTAAATTGTCGAGATGAGTGCTGGAGGCGGGCGCGATGGGAATTGTGTTAGGTCAACTGGGATTCTTAGAGTCCCCCCTGTGGGTGCAACAAGAAGCCGGTCATGTGATTCAAGCACAATTCAATGCAGGCGATCGTCAATGGCATTTGGTAATGTGGATCAGTTCTTCTGGGATCATCGAAGGTCACTACGGGGGAGCTGTCGTCGAGCACCGCATGCGAGGAAGGTATTTAGAGGGCGACGGACTTGAGGTTCGAGTGGGTGGCAGGGTGTTCGGAAACACCCTGTATCTTGACCTCCATCATCCTGATCACATTGTCGGAACCATCGGAGGCAGGATTTTAGGCTGTGTCTTGGATGCCGAAGTCTATAGTGAGCATGTCGCCGGCTGGATGAAAAACCATGGTCTTCACCGAGAACAGTTTACAGTGAACATTAGGAACATGGAGCCCGCAATCGCCTTACTGATGGGCAGTATTGCCTGTTATCATAGCTATTTTGTTTATCATGACCCTCTGTGGCTATAGAATTGTATAAAACAGCATCACTCAGCGAACCAAGGGCAAGCCATTGCCCTTGGTTCGTGGCTTGGCCCATTTAGGGTCATGGTGTAAATCTTTAGAGTATTAACGAATCAAAGATGGTTCTTCTCTTGGCGTTGCCTAAAAAGTCCTGGGGCATATGCTTGAAAGGGTCGTTTGAGTCGTGGCCATCGGGATGAAGAATCGTGTCATACGGCAAGAATTTGAGTGATATGGGAAACAATGGGAAACAATGGGTGACGAATTTTGAGGCTATTGCGGAATCGTTACTCTCCTCTCAAATGTCAAGTGTCAAGAACGAAGGAATGGTAATGACTCTTCACCAACTGGTGCTTTTGATTGCGGTAGCCGATCACGGTTCAATATCGGGAGCAGCCACGACATTGAACATGGCTCAACCCACTATCACATACCAAATTCGAGCTCTGGAACAAGAACTCGGACAACCCTTGTTGGAGCGTCAGCCGCGGGGGGTCAGTTTAACGTCCGCGGGCAAAATTGTCGTGAGTGAGGGCCGCAAGGTTTTGGAAGTAATAGCCGGCATACCCAATAAAATTGAACAACGTTTGGCCCAAGTTCACGGTGAAGTGATGTTGGGCATGTCTCCGGTCACACCGTTTTCTACGCATCACTTTCCGGCCGTATACCGTCTGTTCCATGAGTATTATCCGGGGATAAAGGTCACCGTTATTGAGGAACGTTCCGAAAAAATGCAAGAAATGATACGCAAGGGCCAAATAGATATTGCCGTATTGGCCTTGCCGATTAATGGGTGGAAGCTGAATATCGAGCCTTTATGGAAAGAAAAATTAGTGGTGATTCTGCCTGTGGGCCGTTCTCTTGAGCCCTCATATCACATCCATTCCCTGAAGAACGAGCAATTCGTCATGATGCGGCCCGAATACAGCTTGGCCCAACGCATTTCGGCTATGGCTCAGCATGCGGGTTTTCTTCCCAAAATCTCCGTCGAAGTCGCAAGCCTGGGGGCATTGGTCGGATTTGTGCGAGCGGGGATGGGAATATCGATTGTTCCCCGGGAGCTCGCGCAATCTTGGGAATCTTTGGGCTATGTTTGTGTTGCCGAACTCGATCCGCCGCAAGACCGTCAACTGGCTTTGGTGAGTTCTAAGAACTCACCTATGAATCTCGAAGTGTCGCTTTTCGCTAAAAGCCTCCGGGCTTATGCTCAGGAAATATCTTCAGAGGGGATCGTGTAACTTATATGATTTGCAGGTTGGATAATCAAATGTTATGACCGGACATAACTCGATCCGCTTATGTGTCAAATTTTGAGCATATACAATCAATACCAAGGGAGGTGATAATCCGAGTGACTCGCATTATTACTATGGATTATCAGACTTTATTGCCCCTTGACAATTATTAAGTAGGCATAGCGCTACAATTCGTTCTCTTATTTGCTTTTAGTGCGGGTTCTCTTCAATGCAGGGTTTTGCCGGTAGCTTGCCAACCAAATGACGCCGTCTTGTTGACGCCGCATAGTTACGGACTGGTCGAAAGACCGGGCATTTTGTAGTCGGTAAAGCGTTACAGCGACTCCTATTACCATCCCAAAGGACAGCAAGGCCAAAGATATGGCTACCTGCCCCCAGAACCCTAAGTGGCTTAATGCGCCTAAAACGGCGTGTAAAGGTAAGTTAGCGTATGCTGGTGCCATAATTTTTTAACCTCCGTCAAATATACCTAATCAGCATTTTACCTGAGGACGAGCATCAAATAAAGAGTTTTTCAGCATCAAGTCAACAGTAAAAGGGGGAAAAATCACAAATGATGAATGCGTCCGAGCCATCCTATCGTGAAATTAAGGACCAAAACGGCCGTATTTACAGAGTCGGCGAAACACCCCAGCAAATCATGGGCTATGGACGATGGGTCATGATTTTGGTCCCATGGATCGCAATGTTTCTGATCAGCACGTTCGAGTATGGTTGGGGAGCTGCCGAACATACTTTAGCGCACGTGTATCATTGGAACATTGTTGACGCCTTTTGGAATTACACTGTTTATGTGATTTTTGAAGCCGGGGCCTCATATCCGACCGGATGGCTTCGTGAACATGGTTACTTGCCTGTCAAGCGAGCCATGTTAATCGGGGGAATAATGGTTTTGCTGGCTTTTTACTTTCTAGCCCACTCCCAGTCACTGTGGGTTGCCTACCTTGGTTATGCTGCTCTGGGAGGACTCGGAGCCGGGATGGTGTATTCCAGTGCGATTAACATCACCAGTAAATGGTATCCGGAGAAAAAGGGATTGCGCACCGGATTTGTTAATGGGGCCTATGCATATGGCTCCGTACCCTTTATTTTCATGTTCTCCTTCTATTTCCACCCTAGCAATTTTGTCACCGTTCTCTATCTGACCGGTTTGATTCTGGGAGGCGGAATAATTATCGTCAGCTTCTTTATGAAAGATCCTCCCAAGAACTGGTGGCCTAAAGATGTGGACCCCTTGCGGTGGAAAGATGATCGCCGCAACCGGGCCTTAAAGGCCAACCCGCCAGCCGTGAAGCAATGGACGACCAAGGAAATGATGGGGACTTGGCAGGTCTATGTCTTATGGATTACCTTCGTGCTTATTGCGGGAGTCTCTCTCTTTGGTACCGGATTTAATGTGCCTTTTGCTAAACACGACCATTTTGGCCCCTTCATCGCCGCTGCGTCTGCCGGTGTTTTGGCTATCGTTAACGGTGGGGGAAGAGCCTTCGTAGGGTGGGTCTCCGACCAGGTTGGCCGCAGAAACGCTATGACCATCTTTTTTGCCATGGAAGGGTTGGTCCAATTTGGTGTGTTGGCCTCGGGACTCGCGCATAATGAATTCTTCTTCATCTTTTTTGCCTTCTTTGCTGGTTTGGGTGGCGGTGCATTGTTTCCGCTATTTGCCACCATTACGCCTGACTATTACGGTGAAGCCAATAATGCCTCCAATTACGGTGTAGTCTATTCGGCCAAAATTGTTGGCGGTATTTATGGCGGTGTAGCTTCTGCAGCCATGATTTCATCATTTGGTTACACAGGTGGTTACATTCTTGCAGGGATCTTGGGGTTAATAGCGGCACTACTAACCTTGACCCTCAAACAACCGCATCCTGTTCTGGCCCAGCAAACTTTGGGTGCTGCAGAAGGAGAAACCGCGACACAATAAATGCCCTGTTGCAACACCATTCTTATCCCTATGCCGTAGGCCTATCTGACACTTGCGCCTGCGGCTTTTCAGCATGTTGTGGGGGTGTGAAGATTTTGCAATAGTCTGGTTCACTCCCCAAATTCCTCAAGCGCAACTGCGCTTGTTATTTTCATCACTATTATTGCAATCATTCGCGCCATCAACAAGTAGAATAGGCTGAAGGCGAGCTATAGAATTTTTATATAGGTCAATATGCCGGCGCCGAATAAGAGGGTATTCCTTGGAAACATATTCGAGTGCCTGGCCATCTAGTGGCGCAAAAAGCCTGATAGGACGCCGATGCCAGACCCGGATGTTGACCGGGCGCGTTGTGGATGAAGTCATGCGTGTGGTCCAAGCATTTATCACGATGTTTTGTTTGCTCGTTTGTTTTGGCTACAGTTTACTGAACACATGAGATCTCCCGGAGTGTGGTAGCGCGTTGAATCTATTAGTTTCTACAGTCCTTTGAGACGTTTGCCTGTGACTCAAGCTGTTCAAAAGAAAATTGCCTAGAAGTTTGCCATCGATTCTTCATTTAACGGGTATTCCACAGGCGGAAGGGACAGCTACCTATGGTCACTCGGTTAGGTTCCAAGGGCGTCATGAGACATCATTTCTGCCGAGGGGATTTGTGATGATTGACATAGCTGATAGCAGCAACTAATATCTTCGTATGACCTAATTATTTGGATATCCTATCTACTTGATCAGTTAAGCTCCATCATGTGGGCTCAACTGATCAAGGGTTAAGGAGTGAATTCTGTGGACGAGAGCCAAACGAATCTTTTGGCTGTGGATGAGGCAATGTCTCGCCTTCTATCCCTTCAACAGCGGGCTTTTTCGTTATTTGTTGAGCGGCGTGCGGAAAGGCGTCCGGATTACCCCACACGTATTCAGATGCATGTCCTTCACGTTATACGTGAGCGCGAGACGGTTTCAGTCTCAGAACTGGCGCGTTTACTCAGTGTGTCAGCGTCCACCGTCAGCCAGTTAATTAATACCCTTGTAGACAGGCAGTGGCTTCGGGTTGAAGTGTCCTCTCAGGATCGCCGGCGGCACGATGTGCGTCTGACTGAGGCAGGTTCCGCTTTGTTGCGCGATCGATATCATAAGCGCTTAAAAGTGGCGAAAAAGGTGCTTGAACAATTGACGCCGGAGGAGAGATGCATGTTAGTGGACTTGTTGGAACGCAGTGTGGCAATCTGGCAGTCATTCGAGAAAGGGAGTGCCGCACCATATGGCCATTGAAGAGAATAGAAATTCGCAGCCCTTAATTGAAATTCAAGATCTGTCTCGTATTTATGGTGCAGGCGAAGCTACGGTACATGCATTACAGGAAATAAATCTCTCCATCAATGCACGGGAAATGCTGGCCTTGATGGGCCCTTCCGGGAGCGGGAAGTCGACTTTGATGAATATATTAGGGCTGTTTGATAGGCCTAGCAGCGGTTCCTATTATTTGGACGGGCAAGACATGACGCGGCTGAAAAGACGGCAACAGGCCAGTTACCGCGGACGGCATATTGCCTTTGTCTTCCAAGGAATCCATCTTTTGCCTCGCTTGAGCGCTCTGGACAACGTGGAACTGCCCATGTCATATGCGCGCATGCCGGCGTCCCAACGCCGCAAGCAAGCTTTGGAGGCCCTGGAATTGTTGGGAATTGTTCATCTGAAAGATAGATATCCCAGTCAAATGTCGGGAGGACAAGCTCAGCGCGTCGCTATTGCCCGTGCCATAGCGCCCAGTCCACTTCTGCTGCTGGCTGACGAACCAACCGGTGCCTTGGACCGGAAATCCGGTTCGGTTGTGTTGCAAGCATTTCAGGAATTGCATGAGAACACGGGTGTGACTATTGTGATTGTGACCCATGATCCCCTAGTTAGTCAGCATGCAGAGCGCATTGTGTCGCTGGAAGACGGTCAAATTATCGGTGATTATCCTGTTGAGGACCGAATTATTGAAGCCAATGTGGGGGGAAGACAGTCGTGAATGCTTTTGCCATTGCCTGGGATTCGATTTGGCATCACCGCACCCGAAGTTTTTTAACGGCCTTAGGTATCATCATCGGGGTCTTTGCCGTGGTGACTCTAACGTCCTTGGGAGGCGGCGTGAGAACCTTTGTCAATCAAAAGTTCGTCGGTGTTGGGGCGAATCTCATTACCGTTACACCGTCCTTGCCTTCGGCACACTCGTCAGCCAGAGGTTCAAAGTTTCGCGGAGGAGGACCTTTCTCCAACGTCCCCAGCACCCTTACGGCAAAGGATGTCAATGCCCTAAACCGCCCTCATCACCCCGTAATTAAGGCCGCCTCCGGAATGATTACTGTACCTGATCTTATTAGTCGGCCTAAGCAAAAGCCGGCGTCAGCCAGGGTTTCTGGAACCTCGTCCACGTTCTTTGCAATTGAAAATCTTAAAGCTCAAGCGGGTACACTTACAGGCAAAGGTGTCGTGCTGGGAGAAAAAGTGGCCAAGGAGCTTTTTGGCCATCACCCAGCGGTCGGACAAAAAGTGGCCATTGGGACCAAGAACGTGAGAGTGACGGGAGTGCTGAAGTCTGCACAAAGCGGACCGGGATTTGCCCCTAACACAACTGCCTATCTTCCTTTGCAAACGGCATTCGGGATTACGGGCCAAAAGACCGTTTCGGAGATTGTTGTCGCCGCCTCGTCGACAAATAGCGTGAATTCTGCCGTTACCTTGGTGCGACATATTCTGTTGACCCGTCATCCTAATCACGACTTCAAAATTATCACCTCGAAGGAGCTCTTAAGCACCGTGCTAAGCACGACTCGCACCATCACGGATTTTCTTGCGGGCATTGCCGGTATTGCTCTGGTCGTGGGGGGAATCGGCATCATGAACATTATGTTGGTCACAGTGAGTGAACGATTTCGGGAGATTGGCATTCGTAAAGCGCTGGGGGCTAGGGACGGCGATATTCTGATTCAATTCCTGACGGAATCAGTGCTTCTGGCCGTTATTGGCGGAATTGTAGGAACCGTATTGGCAGGAATCGTGACGCATGTGGTGGGAAAAAGCATCGGCATTCCCGCCAATCTTACTGTAAATTCCGTTGTGACGGCGGTATCCTTTTCAATTGCAGTAGGTGTTGTATTTGGTGTGTTGCCGGCATTGCGGGCTGCCCGGCTTATGCCGGCAGAGGCGTTACGAACCGAGTAGGATATAGCCTAACCCCTCAAAAATGTCCGGTGCCACGTCAGGCTGAAGATATTTCAGCACTGGTACGCCCGAGTAAAAGTCAAGAGCTCAGGCATATGGTGGGGAATAAAGAAGCATGGTAGGCTGTGTTGGTCTGGTTCAAGAGAACCGTGCCAATGCCGCCTTGCGCATGATAGCCATAAGATTAGGGTGTTATAGACTGGTTGGGAGACGATGTTGGCGAAACTTACTTTTAAGGGATCTGGCCTGATGTATTATCTGAGCATAAGCGCGATACTTGCACTAGCTTTTACCCCGCTATCGCCACAATTGGCTAACCCAGGGAGCTAGCACGGCGATTGCTACACCGGATAAGGCCATGGCGACGGCGCTAATACTACCTTTGATGTCGGATTCCCGAATCATGCGTGCGGTGCCAATTCCGGAAGCGGATGTTCCCACCGCCATCCCTTCCGCCACGGGAGATTTTATACCCAAAAGCCGAAGCAATGGAGGCCCGGTAACCGCTTCAAAGAGTCCTGTCATAACGGTTAACGCTGTTCCTAGTGAGATTTTGCCTCCCAATTGATGCAGTACACCTATGGCGATAGGGGTGGTTGCAGCCTTGGGAATCAGCGTGTTCACCAACCAATTGGGCGCAAGCCATAAGAACGCGAGTCCTCCGGACACCATCATGCCTGCTATGCTACCACCCACGATACCGCTCAACATGGGCTTTTTGGCTTGTTTTAAGAGTTCGCGATGGCGGTATAAAGGCACCGCCAATGCCACTGTGGCCGGCCCTAAAACCACCGTGAGCAAGGATGTTTTGTGCGCATATAGAGAATAAGAGACGCCCGCTAAAGGCAAAATAGCCGCCAGCAAGACGACCGTCCATAAAATGGCCGGCACCATGGGATATCTTCGCTCTATTCGCATCCCCGCCTGATATGCCCCCAGAGTAATCGCCAATAATACGAAGGTCTGGTGCATGATCATGGGTGATGGGCCTCCATGCCTTCTAACCAGGCGGTAATCCCCGCGGATGCCAGCAACGAGGCCCAAGATCCGGCCACTACACTGACCATTAAAAGCACCATGTGACGTTGCAGCAAGGGTCCTAAAGATAGGGCACCAATTATGAGGGGAACAAACCACAGGGGCAAGCTTTGTAGCAGATATTGAGCGCTTGGTTCTACCCGAGGAAGGGAAATGCGTCCTGTGAGTCATGCCATGAGCAGTAACAGCATGCCCAAGACATCTCCCGGTAATGGCACTCCAGCATCTGACAATAAGGTCCCTAAGGCATCAAACCCCACTAAAAGGGTTAACGATTCCATGGGGTACCCTTCCCACGAATGACCTTACTGGTGTTTCAGACACGGGGGTATTTTCCTGACGTAATAGATAGCCTACCAATGGTGCCATGAGAACCAACATGATTGGCCCCCAAATGAGGTCCTGGGGGGTGATGCGCACCCACGGTACTTTGGATCACGGCGGCCGCCATCAACGAGATGAGCGGCAGTCCCAAGGCAACACGCAGTGTTTTGGTCAAACGCTTCTGACCATGCATGGAAATTCGGTATTTAAGGTATTTTCAAACCATTTATCAACAGGAGAGTTTTACCAAAGCCACCGATGCGTTGTTTATCAGTCAACCTGCGCTAAGTAAAGCGATGCATGAGCTCGAAGCGGAGCTCGGCATCACCTTGCTTGACCGTCATCGACGTCCCTTGATGCTAACCGACGCGGGTTGGGTGCTAAAGGAGTTCATTCAGAATGTAGAAATTCAGCAGCGAGCCTTGATCAATACCTTGGATGATCTGAAACAAGGGGAAGGGGGGACCATTCACATTGGACTTCCGCCTCTGGTGAGTTCCACCATGGTCGTCGACATCTTGGCTCAGTACCGCCAATGGCATCCCAAAATCACGCTCACCATCCAGGAAGTCGGGGGAAAAGAAGTGATTCCGGTGCGGAAAGAGCCGTTAGATGCGGTAATCCCATGGACGCATCGTTATGCAAAACAGGCAAGGCTTTCTTGGGCCGATTTAGACGGGGACCCTTTGCTCCTGTATGGAGAAGATTACGCTCTGTTCGATACCATATTGGATCAATGTGTGCAGCACCACGCCACCCCTGAAATTATGCAAACCAGTTCGCAATGGGATTTCTTTGGACGCATGGCCGCAGCCGGACTGGGCATGACGATTATTCCGCGCAGTCTTTGCCATCGATTGGTTTCTCCCACTCTTTGTATAATGCCATTAGACCCCACTGTAGACTGGTCGGTCGCCCTGGTGCGCCCTGTTCACGCTTACCCTTCCCATGCCATGGAATATTTGTGGGAACTGATCCGCACGATGACCCTATAACGTTCGAATCCGACTGCTGTTCGTATTCTTGGGATCCGCCATTGCAACAATTTAGACAGGGCGTTTCAGGAATTTTACCGCGTGTTAAACCGAGGGCGGTTGGTCATCTTCACGGCAGATCCATTGCAAATGAAAACCTATTGGCTGAACCATTACTTTCCGGAAGCGACGCAGCCTTCTGGCGATCAAATGCCGAGCCGGGACACGGTCTGAAAAAGTTTGTGCCTTTTAGGGAGTTTGGCGCGATACGAACAGCATCGTTTCTGGTTGAGCCCGATATTGAGGACTGGTTTTTATGTCGTGGCCAGCAGCACTTAGACGCGGCCGTGCGGCAAGGCATATCGACATTTGCAAACGGTGCGACCTTTGCGGAAGTGGAGCGGGGGTGTGAGATGTTAAGGCAGAATATCGACAGCGGTGAAATTGTGAAGATCATTCAAAGGAACATAAGTGTACAGGGGGAATCCTTCCTTGTTTGTTGTGGCGGAAAAATGACTATCAGACAGGATGTGACGTTGCCAAGTGCGTCGATGTCCAAGCAACGTCGGTGAGATCAACATGGCAGGATTATCTCACGCGCGCTGTCTTCGGAAGTTCGCCATCTTCCCCGTGTTCTCCCCATGACCCGTTCATAGGCATAATGCGCTTGGCTTCTACGGACGGAGCTCCTGAATTTAGGACAGGTTTTTCTCACACAATTCAGATATAATCCCACTCTAACCACTATCCACTGGGCTTGAGCCATTGTTTGTATCAGCATTAATTCTTCCGGAGTGTCTTCTTGGCACGAACACCTTTCAGGGATACCGCCCCTACCATACTGGGTTGGTTTTGCCGGCGTTGAGCTCCCAAATCGGGCTTAGTGTCTTCGTCACTACTGCGTCACGGTTCCTTTGAGTTCACAGAGAATGGGTTTGATCGTGAAATCGCTCCTCCGTATTGGATCATGCACTGGTATGAGCTTTGCCAGAGGGGCTGGATCTGCTGTGTTCTCAGGAGCTGAAAAAGAGATTATTTCATGTCCCCTGAAGTCTTTTCGTAAACGAACCAACGCACCACTTCGGCATAGCGTTCGGGTTCATCGATCCGTGGAAAATGTCCGCTTTCAGTGAAAACCTCGACATCTCCGTGGTCCACGTGCTGGAGAAAAGCCAGGACTTGCTCGTCAGTACATACCAAATCATATTTTCCTTTTACGAGAAGGCAAGGCTGCCGAAGGGTCGACAATAGGGGAACGATCGAGTTGTCGAGTTGCCCTCCTTCCAATAACCGTCTGGCATGGGAAGCGGATCGTTCCCTCAGAGATGCACGAAGTGTGGACTCCGCCCACAGACGCCAGAAGAAATCCTTTTTGGGGCCATGTATGTGCAAAGCTTCCCACCGTTGTTCTCCGAATACATTGCGCAATGTGTCAAATGCATTCAGAACCTGCTGTGTATCTAGCCGAGCAAACGCCGCCGTCCAGGCAGCCTTGGCTTGGGCCAAATTTCCCTCCTGTAACCATTCCATCGCCATTTGGCGCAGGTGTGACCGCACGGAGTTAGCCGGATCGAACGAGGGGCATTCCAAAATGAGGGACCGGACCGCCCGGGGGTAAGTGGTGGCATAGAGAACTCCTAAATAG
>JAKBWA010000022.1 GCA_021841025.1 Bacillota bacterium
ATCAAACTCTCCATGACTCTGCGACTTCTCTGTTTGCCATTTCATTTCAGGCTTGCCATGACGATATAGTTTTCAAGGACCGACTGCACTAGCTCTTCGCTCGCACCGTACTGCCCTGTCGGACAGCTTTGATATAGTATCACCTTTCTATAGGCCTTGCAAGAGTATTTTTTGCCGTCTGCATTGCCTTTTTATGGATATCTTTTGCAAAGCCAATTCGATTCATGCACAGGATCCCGTAAATTATTACTCACGCGCCCATTTCTAATACCATTGCCACTCATTATCTTATCTATTCTATAACCGGATGCGGTTCATCCGAGATTAGAAGAGCACTATGATATACTTCAATTTAAGTCTTGAGCCCTGAATCGTTCTCTACACTATTTATATTTTGTGCAAGCTCATGCTATTTTAAGCGCTGTTTTCTCAAGCATTCCTACGTCCGAGTGCGGTACCAAGACAATTTCATCAAAAGGTTCTCCAATAACGATTTTCAAAGAATTCTCTTATGGTAAGGGTTTTATCGTTTTATGATTTGCCGAATTGGCACCACATGACGACTACAATTTTCGGAGATGACATACTGAATATGGCTTGGATATCTTTACAATCTCTTAGTATTGCCGCTGGCGGTAAGACTCTCATAAATGACATCACCTTTACTATTGATGCCAATGACCGTATTGGTGTCGTTGGGCCAAACGGTATGGGAAAAAGCACATTATTATCAATAATAGCTGGAGACACTAGCCCGGAATCCGGAACACGAAAGATATTCCAGAATCCCAAAATTGCACGCATCCACCAGTGGCAGCAAGCCTCTAATTCAAGCATCTGGCAAATTGCACATAATGCCAATTCAGAAGTTCATGACCTGGCCAGTCAACTACGGCAAACTGAAAACGCGATGGCTGAACATCAAACTCCTGAACGGATGCAAGAATTGACAAAGCACTGGGGGAATCTCTCTGAACGTTTTTCTGACCTGGGCGGTTACGAATGGGATTCCCGGGTACGATCGTACCTCTTAATGCTCGGATTCCCCGAATCCCGGTGGCAAGATTCGATTCAGCATTTATCCGGTGGAGAGAAACACCGAATGGCACTCTTGCAGGTTCTACTGTCTGGCAGTGACATCTGGCTTCTCGACGAACCCAACAATCATTTGGATATTACGACATTAGAATGGCTCGAACAACAAATTCGCAGCTTTTCCGGCGCAGTTGTGTTAGTGTCCCACGACCGCACTTTCCTTAACCATACCGTGACACGGGTCATCACGTGGGAAGACGGATTCTTTTGGTCAACATCGGGTTCTTGGACGAAATATCACAACCTGCGAAAAGAACGTCTCAAAACGGAAGCCACTCGATACCAGCGAATGCTGGAAGAAGAAAATCGGCTTAAGCAATATATTGCACGGTATCGAACCGGGAGCCGGGCACGGCAAGCTCAGAGTCGGCTTAAACGACTCAACAAAATAGAATCGGTTAAGCCGGCCGCAATATCCCCACCTACCTCCCCTCAGTTGCTGCATAACAGTACGGGAAAAAGCGGCCGCGAACCTTTGGCGATCGTTCAAAACCTGATGATTCACCGGCCTCATCGAACATGGGATGCCCTGACTTTCAAAATTCCGCAAGGGGCCAAAATCGCGTTAGTGGGAGCCAACGGCACGGGAAAGTCCACATTTTTGGACACTCTCTACGAATCCCCACCCCAAATCCGCTGGCACCAAGAAATCCAAATTGCCTATCTTAAGCAGTCTGCTGTGGCAGAACTCCCCGAAGGCCATAACGCCTTCGACTATCTAAACGAACAAGGGTATGATCGAGAGGAAATCTATTTTATAGGCCACCGATTTGGTCTATCTCCTGATTTGCTCACTAACACTCTACTTGATAAGTGGTCCGGCGGTGAACGCATTCGCCTAAAATTACTGGAAACCCTGTTGCTCCCCAGTCAACTGCTTCTCCTAGACGAACCCACCAACCACTTGGACATTGCCATGCGGTTATCATTAGAATCCCTGATAAAGGACTATCCTGGTACCGTAATCATCGCAAGTCATGAGCGGGCCTTTTTGTCCGCCATAAGTACCCATACATTATGGTCGACTGGCAAGGAATTCATTTGGGACAAAGAGGCTTACCGAGATGATCGGCAACCTCCCTCTGCTTCCTAACACAAAGGCCAAACCACGGAATGGTCGTCACTTCGTTCCTTTTCGTAAGGCCAAAACTTCCGCTGCCAGGACAGCCATCAATGACAACATCATTTCAACATCTGGTAGATGATGAACGGTCGCCAAGTCAATCACGGAATACGCATATCCTTTAATTCTCGCGGGCCACCCACTGGCAGCCCGCGCGTTCATACTAATCCCTCAGGTTTAAAGCTTTTCCGCAACGGCCTTCATTTGCATAAACAGTAATAAGTAGTCTGGACTGCCTGTCTTAGAATCTGTTCCAGACATGTTAAACCCTCCAAATGGATGCGCCCCCACTATCGAACCCGTGCATTTTCGGTTGATATAGAGATTACCCACATGAAACTCCTCGGTCGCTTCAACGATGCGCTCCCGAACAGCCGTGTAAACGGATCCGGTCAGTCCATAATCAGTATCGTTGGCAATACGCAAGGCATCATCCCAATCTGTTGCGTGAATAACCGCGAGAACTGGGCCAAAGATCTCTTCCTGTTCCATTTTGCTGCCAGGCTCCACGTCCGAAAAAATCGTCGGAGGCAGAAAATATCCGTCTCCGTCAAGCGTCGTGCCCCCCGTCTGTAATTTTGCGTTGTCTTTTCCCCACTGAATATATCCCAGAATTTTTTCATACGCTTTATCGTCAATCACGGGTCCAACATCATTGTTCAAGTTTTCTGGAGGACCAAGGCGCAACTTCTTAGTGCGTTCCACAATCTTTGTCAGAAGCAAATCATACACATCATCGACGATAATGGCGCGAGAACACGCAGAACATTTTTGACCTTGAAAGCCAAACGCGGCACTCACAATCCCATCGGCGGCAGCATCGAGATCCGCAGTCTCGTCGACAATCGTAGCGTCTTTGCCGCCCATTTCAGCCACAACGCGCTTTATCCATTTTTGCCCAGGTGATACTTCAGCGGCCAGCCTGTTTATTCTGAGTCCGACCTCCCTGGAACCGGTAAAGCTGATAAAACGGGTCTGGGGATGGGTGACGAGGTGATCGCCTATCGTTCCCCCGTCGCCGGGAACAAAGTTCAGTACCCCTGCAGGCAATCCCGCTTCACGCATAATTTCAGCGAAGTGATAGCCGATAACAGGTGTAGCACTGGCCGGTTTCAGAACGACACAATTGCCGGCAACAATGGCTCCTGACGTCATACCCGCTAAAATGGCCAAGGGGAAATTCCATGGAGGAATAATGGCTCCCACTCCCAGAGGAATATAAAACGCCGAATCCTCTTCCCCGTCTAATGGTGTTAAGGGAACGTTATGAGCGAGTCGTTCCATCTGCCGGCCGTAATATTCCAAAAAGTCTATGGCTTCGGCAACATCTCCCTCGGCCTCCGACCATGTTTTCCCTGCCTCAAAAACCTCCACCACAGATAAAAATAACTTGCGGCGTCGCATTATTGCCGCAGCCTTATAAAGATACCGCGCTCGTTCTGAACCCGGTACTTTTTTCCACTGGGAAAAGGCCTTCCACCCGGCCTCTAACGCTTTGTCAACGAGTGCCGTATCGGCTTTAGAAACATGGCCAATGACCTGACGCGGGTTTGACGGGTTTACAGAAACAATTTTTTGTTCTGTGTCAATCCTCTCCCCTCCAATAATTATCGGATAGGACAATCCCAGTTGCGAGCGCATCTCACGTAGTGCATCTTCCATTGCTTT
Organism: Bacillota bacterium; assembly: GCA_021841025.1. GTDB lineage: Bacteria > Bacillota > Sulfobacillia > Sulfobacillales > Sulfobacillaceae > Sulfobacillus. The sequence goes on from JAKBWA010000022.1 coordinate 3,887, forward strand.
TCGGTTCTCTGTAATAGAAAAATCAGTCATTGATTCATGTTGATAAGGTTTAATTGCCATAACGCAACGGCCTCCTATTGAAGTGAACTCCATGCTTCCTGAAATCGCGCGAAAAGTTCAGGCTGTTGGCGATCGAGGCGAATCGCATGACCCTGGGAAACGAATATGTGTTCGGTAAGGCCCCGACTAGTTTCCACCTTTGCATCGGCCTGATTGAACACATGATAGGAAAATTTTGCCCGGGTTGCACTAATCCCCTCTAAAGCGATATGGACCGCTATATTATCTCCTGGATGCATCGCATGAAAAAACTGCACTTCAGCGTGTCTCACCAACAGCTCAATCGCCCGCGGTCTCAATATCTTATAATAGTCCAAATGATGGTTTTCGAGCCAACAAATTCTAGCCTCCGAAAACCAGTCGAATAAATGAGCATGATAAATGATGCCCGCCGCATCGCACTCCGCCCATCTAACATCTGTTCTCCACATCACCATAGGCACTGCATCTACACTCCTTGCGTAATATAAAAAAGACCGCGGCTCCCGCGGTAATATTCCCTTTGTGGTTTATTATATATACAATTGTAAGTTGGTAGCCCCAAGCGGATTCGAACCGCTGTTTCCGGAATGAGGGTCCGGCGTCCTAGGCCTCTAGACTATGGGGCCAAAAATTTGGCTGGGGGACCAGGATTCGAACCTAGGCGAGGTGATCCAGAGTCACCTATGCTACCGCTACATCATCCCCCAACGGGTGTTAATTATACTGCAGAGTAGACAATGATTGCAAGTATTTTCAGATCTGTGGATATTTCCAGCCATGGAAACAGACACTACCACAAAAAGGCTTGTGGCACAGAGGATATCGACGTAGACTATATATTAGCAGGAAAGGAGTGCAACGTACATGGCAAAAAAGAACGCGGCCTGGTATGGTCATGATTTTGGCCTGTCCTTTAGGATGTTTATTACAATGTTCCTATTAGCCGCTCTTTATCTCGGCTTTGTGGTGATTTTGCTCCAAATGCGTATTGACTTCTTTTTACTGGTGCTTATCATAGGTGCCCTAGCCTTAAGTCAGTACTATTTTTCGGATAATCTCGTTCTCCTCTCCACAGGTTCTCGAATTTTGTCTCCGCAACAAGCGCCGCGGCTAACCGCAATGGTTGAGCGTCTGGCACAACTAGCCGATGTGCCCGTACCGCGTTTGGCCGTTATGCCTACGCGTATGCCTAATGCCTTTGCGACCGGACGCAGTCCCAAACATGCCGTAATCACAGTAACGCAAGGTTTGGTTGACCAATTGTCGGATCAAGAACTGGAAGCTGTTATTGCCCACGAATTAACTCATATAAAAAACCGGGACGTGGCTGTGATTACGATAGCTAGCTTTTTCGCCATGATCGCTTCCTTTATCGTCCAACAATTCTTCTTTTTTGGCCTCATGGCGGAAGAAGACCGCGGGCGTCGAGGAGGCCAGTTTATTATGCTGGTTTGGCTGGCATCGTTGGTCGTCTGGGCCTTAAGTTATGTGTTGATCCGCACCCTTTCCCGGTACCGGGAATATGCGGCGGACCGAGGGTCTGCGATTTTAACAGGTCATCCCGGATATTTGGCAAGCGCACTGCGGCAAATCAACGCCATGATGAACCGCACCCCGCAAAGAGATTTGCGGCAAGCTGAAAACTACAACGCGTTTTTCATCATGCCTGCACTACGCAAGGACAGCATTATGGAAGCTTTCTCAACACATCCGTCCTTGACACATCGAATTGACCGACTGGAAAAACTTCAAGCGGAGATGGAAAAGTAGACCAGTGGGCAGGAGGTTATAATGGGATTTTTCGATGCGTTATTTGGCCGCACTAAAATACCGGAAGGTAAAACCGACCAGATTTTTTCGCTTTCTACGGCCTTGTTAGATATCGAAACAAGATTGTCCAGTACATTTTCAGGCAAGGCCGCAATTGTTTTGCGCACCGTGGACAATTCATCCTATGATGCCCTAGAGCGGGATGTCCAACAAGTGCTAACCCTAGGGGGAAAGGACATGCCCGTCACTGCGCGGCATGTGGATGACAGCCAGGGCTACCGTTGGATCATTTTTAGCGGCAAGGATCCCGAGGATGTCATTAATGCTTTGCATCTAACTGCTGACATGCTGAAAGGCGCAGGTTACGGAGACAGTTTGTTAGCGGCGATGTTTGCATTTGATCCCTCTTGGTATCTCATTTACACCTACCGTCGCGCCGCATTCTACCCATTTGTGCCCAAATTGTCTCATAACCGAGACTCCGCACGCGAATTCCGCATTGCTCAAACCTTAAAGCCCTACATGCCAATAGAAAAAGACCCGGAGCGTTGGTATGCGCTCTGGGACCCTCCATTTTGAGATACAAACCGCACAAGAGAATGATATGGGAGTTTACCTCACCACGCCAGGTCGGACCACTCTGGTTCGACCTTGTATCGTCTTAAAAAAGGAAAAAGAGAGACCCCTCATCATCATGGTTACACGGTTTTCCCCGCTAAACGCCCCAATCTCAATATTCATTGTCATAGTCGCTACTATTCTGGCGCGGACGAATCACTCTTACCCATCTCGGCCTTAAGACGAGCCAATTCGTCGGATACCGATGTGCTTCCCTTCAGACGGTTCAATTCATCGCGAATTGCATCGCCCGAAGAAGGCTCATTCAATTCCAGTGCTGGTGAACCTTCGCTCAAAGAATCAATGGCCTGTGCCCGTGCCTGCAATGAGGTCGTTTTGTCTTGCGCACGCTGTAAAGCACTATTAATATCTGCCATATCCTCGCCCAGTCCAGAGAATGCCTCACCAATTTTAACCTGAGCCTGCGCTGCTGAATATTGTGCTTTAATGACTTCTTTTTGTGTCCTAAAAGTTTCCACTTTAAGCGAGAGTTTTTGTTGGGCTTCTTGCAGACGATGTTCTTCTTTTTCGAGGTCAGCAATCTGCGCCTGTAAGCTTTGCATCTGACCCATGACACTTTGCTTGCGAGTTAAAGCTTCCTGTGCAAGATCATCACGACCAGCTGCTACGGCATCACGGGCATCCTGATCCCACTGGTTGATCATTTGTTGCAGTTTGTTCAGCTGCAACTCAATGCGCTTCTTCGATGTCACAACCTCAGCCACTCCACGCCGCACCTGCTGTAATTGCTCTACCTGTTTTTGATAGGAATATTCCAAGGTTTCGCGGGGGTCTTCAGCTTTGTCCAACAAGTTATTGACTTTCGACTTGAATATGGTAGACACCCGTGCAATCAGACCCATGAGTCGAGCCTCCTCTCCTGTTTACTTTCAGTATATTCTGTTGGAGAAATCATTGTCAAAGCATTCCGTTACATGCTGAACCTTCAATTCTCAAGAAATAGCCGCCGGACCTGTGTTTTCTTGCACTAGCTCGTCTTCCATCCTCCGTGCATGTGCTTTGACGGCGGCTCCCACAAAGCTGGCAAACAAAGGATGCGGACGATTAGGCCTGGATTGAAATTCGGGATGAAATTGCGTACCGATAAACCATGGATGGTCTTTGAGTTCCATGATTTCAACCAATCGCTCATCAGGTGACAAACCCGATGCGACAAATCCTGCCTCTTCCAGCATACCACGGTATTGATTGTTGAGCTCAAATCGATGGCGGTGCCGTTCAAAAATCAGTGTATCTTGATAGATGGCTTGCGCCTTGGTGCCAGGGCGCAAGGCGCAAGGGTAACTACCTAGTCGCATAGTCCCTCCCATGTCGACTACCCCTTGCTGCTCAGGCATCAAATCAATCACGGGATAAGGGGTGTTGGGAGCGAATTCCGTGGAATTAGCATTTCGCAATCCCACTAGGTTACGGGCAATTTCTATCGCTGCAGCCTGCATACCCATACATAACCCGAAATATGGGGTTTTCGTCTCGCGTGCCCAAGTTATAGCCTGAATTTTGCCCTCAACACCACGGGACCCAAAACTGCCAGGGACTAGAACACCATCAACCTCGGTTAAGAGATGGTTGAGCCCTTGCAGTTCGATTTCCTCGGAATCAACCCAACGTATGTTTACATAAACATCATGGGCCAGTCCGCCGTGAATAAGGCCCTCCACCACACTCATGTAGGCATCGTGCAGGGCGACATATTTCCCGACTACAGCAATAGTGACGCGGCCATGCAATGAAGTGGCCCGTTTGGCCACTTGCGCCCATTCCTCAAGATCTGCTGGCGGGGCTTGAATCTTCAGGCGATCCAAAACGATATCGTCCAAACCTTCGTCGGCAAGCATCACCGGCAGCTGATAAATCGAATCCGCATCGACATTTTGAATGACCGCTCGTCGATCCACATCGCACATTAACGCAATTTTGTCCCTGAGATCACGAGACAGAGGCTTCTGGGTACGGCACACAATCACATCTGGCTGAATTCCAATAGACCGCAATTCTTTCACAGAATGTTGTGTGGGTTTGGTTTTAGCTTCTCCCGCGGCATTGAGATAGGGTACTAAAGTCACGTGAAGATACATCACTGAGTCCCGTCCAATATCAGAACGTATTTGCCGTATAGCTTCCATGAAGGGAAGACTCTCGATATCTCCTACAGTACCTCCAATTTCCACAATGATCACATCAGCCCCCGAGGCCTCCGCCACCCTGTGAATGCGTTCTTTAATTTCATTTGTGATATGGGGAATAACCTGAATGGTTCCGCCCAAAAAGTCTCCACGCCGTTCCTTGGTCAGGATTGACCAATAAATTCGTCCCGTTGTCACGTTATTTGCTTGTCCTAAATTGACATCCATAAATCTTTCATAATGCCCCAAGTCCAAGTCCGTCTCGGCACCATCTTGAGTGACGAATACTTCTCCATGCTGTAAAGGGCTCATGGTTCCCGGGTCAACGTTGATATAGGGGTCAAGCTTTAGAGCGGTGACCTTAACTCCCCGGCTTTTCAGAATACGACCCAAGGATGCCGCGGTAATCCCCTTGCCCAAGGATGAAACCACGCCTCCTGTAATAAACACAAACTTTGCCACAATGTCCTCCCCTTAATGTCTCAAGCATAAAATCAGAACGAAAAACTGGCATTGCTAAAAGGAGAAGGAGGTCCGAAAGATTACCCTTCGTCCTCCTCAGCATCACCATTGTCGTCGTCAAGAGTTGGCTCGGCACTGCGTTGCGCGAAGCCTTTTGCTACGGATTTGGGTAGCCACTCTTTAAGTCCCCACATTGCATTGCCGCGGTATTGGAAACGCACATCGAGATTGATATCGGTATAAATTTTGGCGGCTTGCTTCGGTTCCCGATCTATTCCCAGTTTACGCAAGGTCTCATCAAGTAAGTCTTGAACCTCCATGGGTTGTCCGTGTTCCTGTAACACTTGATAGGCCGCATCAGTGACTTGCATCATAAAAATACCCCCGTTACACTCAATTCCTCAGTATTATACCATCTACACTTTTAAAAGGTAATATTCGCTCCGAGAAACCAGCCCAGCGCCAAATAGCCGCTGACGGTTCCCCAAGATTAGTGCCACATAACAAAAAAACTGGTCAGAAACACGGGGCTTTTTCTCAGTCTTATGGGTTAACACCGTCCTCTCAAGAACGGTTTAGTCCGAATACATCACCGTCATTGCCTCCACCCATCGCGGTTAGTCCCAATCAAGGACTTGGGGTTGTTCAGGTTCGCTACCCAAACAGTGGGTAATGCTACGTTGTGGACAATAATCCCCAATGCGATGCAGATACATGAAATGTCGACACAATTGGGGGGAGCGATGGCCTTGGGCCATTGAAGGCACGCCAGGGCAATAGTGGTTTTTCATTACCGACGATCGGTTTCCCGGTAAAGAATGTCCTGCGTCTGGATCCGCGGGGGATTTCGAATTCTTTGCCGGGGCGAGAACAGGGCAGTGAATTTCTGTCTCGCGATAAGCCCACCCTAAGGCAGCTATGGCTTGCTGCAAGGTTTCGAGACGGCCCCTAGCAACTTCGGGCGTTTTGATTACGATTTGCGCAAGCCGCAATATCCTCGCTCCTGTGGGCAGAGACGGCGAGCTGTCAACACCAGGTGGGTTAGTGAAACTGCCTGGGTTGTCAAACCGCCTCATTGACTTGGCATTCTCATTTCTCGGCGCATTTTTTAAACAGTGACAATCTCCCATCTTATTGACAACCCTCGTGAATCGCGCATTTGAGTCACTTTGTCTGCAGAATAAATTATTCAGCAATCAATTGACCGTAGGAAGCCCCTTTGGGTACACTAATATTATGAAGCTTTTGTCCATCAACTCAAAAGGAGTATATTATCTGTGAAACAGCTGGGGCAACTATTAATTTTAACCAACAAAGAGCCGCAGCTGTCGCCATCTCTTGTATCCGCTTTGCAATTGGGATTTGTTGGCGGCGTTATATTGCAGACGGATGCTATTCCTTCAATAACGACTTTGCAGGAATTAATTTGGGGTATCAATGAAACGGCTCGAATAGGAAGACGCACAAAGCCGTTGATCCTTCTCGATTTGTATCATTTGTCTTCGTCATTATGGTCGATGCCGTCTTTTGGCGCGATGGCTGTTTCCGGCCAAACAGATGACGTACACCGCATTTTTAATACTATGGCCCTTTTATGGCGCCAAATTGGCATTACTGGCGTAATTGGGCCTTTGTTGGCAGATAGTGGGCATCCATTGGATCCATGGCACGATAAGAGAACCAAATATGCACAACTTTTTGTGCGAGAGTTGCGTCAAAACGAACTGGACTCTTTTGTTCGTGTTAATTTGAATGCAATGGGCGCAGAGCGAGGAGAGGTTCTCACTGCAATCGTGGACAGCGGACTGAGCGGTGCTATTTTTACCTCACCATCTTCTTTGCGACCTCACGCGTGGCGGGAACATGTCAACTTTCAAGGTCTCTTGATACAAGAATCTTGTGCCAGGGAATTTGATGCCCAAGACGTTCCAGCCAACATTAACCGGGGTTTTGACATGGTCGTTTTGCCCTCGGCAGACGAGGCTGATGCAGCTTATCATGCCTTGCTCGTCGGAATGAATCAACGACGTCTGTCTAAGCGAAAAATCTATAGTACCGTCGTCCGGATTCGGTCTCTGAAAGGTTTGGATTTGCCGCTCCCTTGGAATCAGTCAGTACTTCAGCGTCCTTTGCAAAAATGGGCCCAACACGTTTGGAACCATGCCTTGGCTTATACGGGGAGTTCCTACACCCCATCGTCTTCCAAGCTGATGCTTATCGAGTTTGGCCAGACTTCCCCTCTAAAAAAGCTGTTAGAACCACAGCTAAGCTTTTATCAACTCTTTGACATTGATCCAGACATACAGGATATGTTCCATGTCCTATCTTTGGTTCAAGAAAAACAAGAGCAGCTGATTATTCACCTCAATGATGCTTCCCATCACCTTAACCAGGCCATATTGTTTCCGTTGTGCCAACCCAAACCCCTAGGGGTTGCCATGAACCGCCCTTCTGATCTTTTCCTTCTGCCGCAAGATGCGACTGGTCTCACCAACTTTGACGCACATCCTGGTGCTTATCAAAGTTTGGTTTCCGCTATTATGGGAAAAATTTCGATTCAAGAGCACTGGCTTAGCCCCCAAGAAGTTCCGCAATCCTGAGTCTTTTGTCGCCCTTATGGCCCCAAGGAAGCAAATGAACCCGATGAGATAATGTTTTCTTTCTAGGTCCAGTGTTGTCGTGCGCTTAATTTTCCATTTCTCGGCGGATATCGGCGCGCAAAAGATCAAGCCCATCGACCTTTCACCAAAACCGATCAGCCTGATCTTTTTGACTCTTTAAAATGGCGTGAGTTTCAATAGGTTAAACCCATCACCAATATCTTGTGAGGAAGAATGCGACTTCTAATTGCCGCTCTTTGTGTCTCCTATCCGCCACTCAAGTCTTGCCTATTTTTCCCCATTTATTTCCACATCCTGTGCTGCCTGGCGGGCTAGCTCACGGCGCAGTATCTTGCCAATAGCTGATTTGGGCAGATCATCAACGATCCGGTAAGACCTGGGCCTTTTGTAAGAGGCTAGATGTTGCTGGCAAAATTCATTAATCGCCTCAAGCTCAATCTTGGTATCCGCCCGGGGAACAATGTATGCTCTGACGCTTTCTCCACGGTATGCATCAGGAATGCCAACCACCGACACTTCTTGAATACCCGGAAAACGGTACAAGACCTCTTCCACTTCACTGGGATAGACATTAAACCCAGAACATATGATCAGATCCTTTTTCCGGGCCTCAATGCTAAAGTATCCTTCTTCATCCATTTTGGCTAAATCCCCGGTATAAAGCCATCTCTGACGCAGCACACTGAGAGTGTCTTCGGGACGACGCCAGTATCCTTGCATAATCTGGGGACCTTGAACGATCAGTTCACCAACTTCACCTACGGGAACATCTCTCCCGGCTTCATCAACGATACGGGCTTGGGTAGAGGGGTAGGGCAGACCAATCCCCCTTCTGTGATAATCCACCGGCCATAGAGGCTGACAATGGGTCACTGGAGAGGCTTCTGTCAAGCCGTACCCTTCAACTATTTTACCGCCCGTCAGTTGTTCAAATCCTTCTTGAACATGTTGTGGCAAGGGAGCCGAACCACTAATACAACCTGTAATAGACCTAAGGTCCAAGTTGTGTTCACGGGCATATTGACTTAAGGCCACATACATGGTTGGAGCACCGGGAAATAGGGTAGGTCGAGTTTGTTCAATAGTGCGGGATGCCGATTCAGGATGGAATCGGGCGATCAATACCAGACGGGATCCAATGAGAAGCCCCAGGTTCATACCCACCGTCATCCCGTAAGCATGAAACAAAGGCAACGCAATCAACGTCACATCCTGCTCTGACGACAATAAACCCTCAATCCACAAACGGGACTGTTCGGCATTGGCCAGAAGATTCCAATGAGTCAGCATCGCCCCTTTGGGCACACCGGTTGTACCACCGGTGTATTGGATCAGCGCCGTATCCTTGATCGGGTCTACGGGCGCAATTTTCTCTTCCTTAATGGGTGAGAGCTTCAGCCACTCCGTAAATAATCCGGCCTGGGGATACAATTTTTTGGCATCCAGTTCTTTCTCTTCGTCATTGTCTGAGGAAGCAATGACAACCGGCCATGGAAGCGGCAACAAATTGGGTGGAACGACACGGACCAGTTCTGGCGGGGCAATTAAAACTTGAGGCTCAGAATCTTGCAACAAAGTAGCTAATTCCGTCATCGTATACAAGGGATTAAGCGGCACCACGGCAGCATTTAACAACAGTGCGCCAAAGTACGCTTCCAGGAATGCTACACTGTTGGGCAGCAATAAGGCAACCCGATCTCCCGCCATAACCCCTTGTTGACGCATCCCTTCTGCTACGCGTCGGATTAAGTCCCACAGATGCGGATACGTAATTTGTTCCTTTTCTGTAACCACGGCAACGCGTTTGGTTTGATTTGTCCAGCGACAGATGATATCGTACAAAGGCTGAGGCTTGGCCGTTAACTCCTTTGGCACCGATCCGTAATGCTTGAGCCATGGTTTTTGGTCGTATACTGACATTCTATCGCCCCTCAAATTGCGGTCGTCTCTTCTGCAAAAAGGCTGTGATGCCTTCGGTAGCATCAGCCGTTGCCATCAACCGAGCCATCCTCTCACTCTCCCCGGATTGTCCTAAATCGGGGTTAGCCAGGAGTTCCTTAATAGCCTGCAACGCTAAAGGAGGAAGGCTGGCAAGCCTTTCTGCTTGGTTCAGGGCGTAATCTACCAAGAGGTGAGATGCCACAATCTGGTGTACCAAACCGATGTTCCGGGCTTCCTCAGCATCCACTGCATCTCCCGTCAAGAGCAGTTGTGCTGCTCGGGAGCGGCCGATGAGTTTTGGCATCCGTACAGTACCGCCCCAGCCCGGAATTATGCCGAGGTTGACCTCCGGTTGCCCGAAACGGGCCTCAGGGCAAGCAATTCGCAAATCACAAGCCATGGCCAATTCATTGCCCCCTCCCAGAGCGGGACCATTAACCGCTGCCACTACCGGCTTTGGACTACGTGCGATTTCATCAAACACTTTCACGCCATATGCCAGAAAATCTTTGACTCCGGCACCTAGTTGCAGAAAACTGGGAATGTCCGCTCCGGCAGCAAAAAAGGCACCCGATCCCGTTATGACGATGGCGCGCGTTTCACTTGTCGCCAAAGCGCGGTTCAAAGACTCAGACAACTCTTGTAAGAGCGGAAAACTCAGAGAATTTACCGGCGGATGTTCCAATGTCAACAGCGTAATTGATCCCCGCTGTTCTTCCGATATCAGCGCCATGATACAGCCACCCCTTTCAACTAGACAGTTCAGATTTTATAGTGAAAATAACCGCGGCCTGTTTTTTCGCCACGTTGTCCTCGGGCCACTCGTTGCGCTAGCGAAGAAGGGGGTGTAAAACGATCCCCGAATCGTTGACTCATCCCTTGAAGTTTGTCGTAAATGACATCCAGCCCCATCTTATCCGCTGCGGCAAAAGGCCCCATCGCTAAACCCGCCCCTGCTCGCATAGCGATATCGATAGACTGTTGATCAGCCCGCCCTTCTTCCAAAAGCCTGGACGCTTCCATAAACATGGCCAAGCTAAAGCGATTTACCAGCTCATCTTGCTGTTCCGAGTTCATAGGTTCAGCATTCAGAGATGGCTCTTTGGAGGATGATTGATAGGAATAGAATCCCTGGCCGGTTTTCACCCCTAAATGATGCTGTCGCACCAATGCGCCTAGTTCATCCCCTGGATTAAACCGTTCACCGTATGCCTTTTGTAATATTTGAGAGACATCCCATGCCACATCTAGGCCTAAAGCGTCGGCCAAAACGAATGGACCCATGGGACTCAGCTTGCGAGTCGTGACGACCCCGTCAATGTCTTGGGGGCTAAGATGCTGCTCCTCTTTAAAGCGCAGGACCTCGGCCAAGGAAGCCATAAGAACCCGGTTCACGACAAAGCCGGGACATTCATGGACCACCACCGGAATTTTTCTTAGTTCTTCGCTCAAGCGGACTAATGTTGCCGTGACGTCTTTATCGGTCTCGGTTCCGGCAATCACTTCAACAAGTCTCATGGTATGAGCCGGATAAAAAAAGTGCATGCCGGCCACTCGTTCTGGCCTGATTGTCACATTAGCCATCTCTGTGATCGAAAGAGCCGACGTATTGCTAGCCAATATCGCTAAAGGCGGCAGTAAACGATCAAGCTCCTGAAACACCTTTTGTTTCAAAGGAAGTGATTCCGGAACCGCTTCAATAGCTAAGGACACATCCAGAAGATCTTCATCTTGCGTACTAAACTGTATTTTTTCCAGCCGTTTCTCCATCTCGGCCGTACTGAGCCTCCCCTTTGCGACCCTTCCTTTCATAACATCACGAATATGTTCCTGAGCCTTGGCTAAAATCTTGCTGTCGATGTCGCGCAGAACCACAGGAATATTGGCTATCGCAAAATTATAGGCGATATCCGCCCCCATGGTTCCTGCCCCCACCACAGCCACCTTTTTCACATACATCAAATCCCTCCTGTCTCTTCACGGCCTGATTTTGTTCATGTCCTCTCTCAGCCGTAATCCCACAGAGATGGTCTCCCCGGCATGCCGAAAAAAAGGGCGTCCTAGACTGAACACGTTTGACAAAACCCTCTGGCAAATCTCTACAATAGCCGCTATCCCTGTGTGTTTAATTAACCATAACATAAGGATGCGTGTTGAGAACCCAATACCACGATCAGCATATCGACACTGTGCAATATTTGTCAACAACAAGTTTATTATCATATCACGCAATCTTTGTTATGATGAAATAAATGGCAGAGGAGGACCTTATCATGGAAGACAATGATCTTCGACAATTTGTCGATGAAATTCAAAAACTATTCCCGCTCATCATGCGCTATCTGGAAGACGAGGCAAGTCGCGAGTTGATAGGTCTGGAAGTGACGCCCTCGCAAATGAACGCGTTGTTTGCCTTATATGGAGTGGATGACTTGCCCATGGGAGAACTGGCCGATCAAATGGGACTGACGGAAAGCGCAGCAACCCGTCTTGTAGACCGTCTGATCAATATGAACCTCGTCAGGCGAGGTCGCGATGACCAAGATCGCCGCGTCGTGCGTGTGCGTCTTTCCACATACGGCAGACAACTGGCGGAACTGGTGTTTGAACGCCGACAGCAACAGGTTGCCCGTTTTGCCGAGCGATTAGAGCAACCAGCCCGCGATTCCCTGATCTATGGATTGTCGCATCTGTTGAAAGTGTTTCAAGCCCTGGAACAAGAAGCAAAGTCCCAAAAGAAATAATTCTGTAATGAAAGACAAAGCTGGCTGGTCCATCGGTTTTGATGGCAAGATATCATGAGTTAAGCAGGGTTTTTCTTTTGGTCAACCGCAATTAGGCATTTGTGGCCAAATCCTCTGCCTTTAATTAATTGGCCGCAAGGAAAACTTTGGCAATAAATAATTCCCCATTATCCTTCGTCACTCTGAAGACGCAACCAAGATCTGCTCGCCCTAGGCCTATAAAACGGGTTTGTGAATCCTCTGTTGAGCGACAAATGTGTTTCTTCTGTAACATGCAATCAACCACGAAACTTTGCCATGTGTACGATGACATAAAAGCCTGTAATATGGTACAGTATGACTATCGTAATTTGCAATTTAGGTCTGGAGGTGACTTGAATGATTACACTTACGGAGACAGCTACGGACAAGGTCAAAGAATTTATGGCTTCGAAAGACCAACCGGAGTTAGCCCTAAGAATTTATGTCAGTAAAGGCGGATGCAGTGGGTTTAGTTATGGAATGGCCTTAGATGCCGCTCAAGACGATGACAATGTCTATGAGTTCGACGGGATCAAGGTTCTTATCGATTCGCAAAGTGCCCCTTATCTCGAAGGAATTGAAATTGATTATGTCAACTCCATGATGGGTGGCGGATTTTCCATTACTAATCCGAATGCCGTATCTTCGTGCGGTTGTGGCCATTCCTTCCGGACCAAAGACGAAGCCGGAGCTGCAAATTCTTGCAGCCACTAAGCTATTTAATTTTTTGACGCTAATTTCCAACGGGATGCCAGGTACGGATACCGGATGTCTTTTGTTGGTTCTGGGAAAAGAGACCCCTTGCGAGGGGTTTCTTTTCGTTTGTATGCCAACACCATTTACTCCAAGTTTTATAGATCCCTATCGCGAAAGCGACAATAAGAGAATAGCCCTGAGTCTCCCCACGGATAAATCCGGGGGGTTCCGGTCTCCTGTTGGCTCTCCCAGGCTCTCGGGTTCCCCCTACACCATCCTGGGCCTCACACAACATTCGTCGGCATCGAATGCCTACCATCCCGGTCGCAGATGAACCGCTCCGACCCTCTCGGGTGTTCTTGCGGCGCAAGACTCTCGCGGCTTCTTCGTGCTCGCAAGCCCGTCTGCAGAAGTGACTCCCCTTCCGATTCCCGAAGGAACCGCTTGCAAAAATAGTCTAGCTCAAAAGCCGTGGCCATACCGGGCCAACGGGTAATGGAAAAACTCCCTGCCCGCTTTTTTTGGACACGTTCGAAGGAATTACCCGCTTCGATTTTATTGTCTGGGGTATGAGCGACATCACACAAGGGGAGAGGAGGCATTTGCAACAAATTTTTGCTGGGATGCTTCGCCACAATCACAGTCCAAACGGAAAGGGCCAGGTGTACCTCCAAGGGAAGAAAAAGGGCCATGCTACCCGGCACTCATCCAAGAGGGTCTGGCATTCCCGTTCCTCTTCAACGCATAGTCCCACTCGGGAACCTAAGAAAGTCAGTACGTCGCTCAAGTCCCTTGCGAAGGCCCGGTCAAGTCTTATGCCGTGACTTGGCTAGATGAGGCGCCATCATGCGCACTTCCATCTGCCTCTTCCAGAGACTTTCCAGCAGTCTCATGACCGAGAATCCATGTTACAACTATCCCCAAAAAGGATGCGACGGCAATCATGCCCAAAGTGATTCCGAGTCCCCAAAGTTGCTCAATTACGGGCAACAGGAATATTCCCAAAGCGGCGCCAAATTTGCCGGAAGCCGATGCCAACCCGTGCCCCGAGGCCCTCAAGCTCGTTGGAAATACCTCCGTGGGCAAAATCCACGTGGTTGCGTTGGGTCCAATATTCACAGAAAGATTGAACAAGGCGAAACCAAAAAATATGACAACCGTGAGAATACCGGCGGCGCCTTGGGGCACCCCACAGAACGCCAGCACTGTCATGGCAACCGTCATTCCGCCAAATCCGATCAGTTGTAGACGGATACGGCCGATTTTTTCGATGAAAGCAATATTTAGAGCAAATCCTATAACCAGGAATAAATCGAGAAAAATGGCTCCTTGAGTGGAGAGAATGTCCGTATGGATTAGACTGCCGTGTCCCGCGAAGGCCATTGCCGAAAGAATAGTGGGGGTAAAAATGCCAATTCCATATAGGCCAATATCCATCAAAAACCATGGCACCGTCACAAAAATGGTTCGCGCAAGATAACGAGCCCCGAATAGATCCTTATAAATCATTTTGCCGGGCGTAACATTTTGCAAGGCAATTTTTTCTCCGGTAATCTCTTCCGCTAAGGCTTTTGCTGCCTCTGAATCTCCGTGTTCCATCGTCCAGCGTGGACTTTCTGGCACAGTCGTCCTCATAACCATCACGATAATTGCCGGAATCACACCAATAGCCAGCATAACCCTCCACGCCCAGGGCTTGGGATCCAAACTCAAGATACCCAATCCCACCGCCGCACCAAATAGTGCTCCTAATGCCTGAAAACTAAATGCCCCGGAAAGCATCCGGCCCCGGATTTTTTTCGGCATGAGTTCAGAAACATACGTAGAACTGATGGGATAATCGGCCCCAATGCCAATTCCCAACAGCAAGCGAAAAACCAGCAGCGATATCCAGTTCCAAGCCAGGGCCGACAATCCCGCAAATACCACAAAAAAAATCAGGTCAAAAAGATACATGGCTTTTCGACCCAACTTGTCGGTGAAACGTCCTAGTGTAAAAGCTCCTACCATGGCTCCTAACGGTGCAGCCGCTCCGATTAGCCCGATTCCTGTTTTCGTCACATTCATTTGATGCACAATCAAAGGTAACGCGACCCCAATGATGAATAGGTCAAATCCATCTAAAAAAACACCCATTGCCGACAAAAACCATATCTTCCAATGCACACGTTTTAATTTCGCATCGTCTAAAGCCGTTTGGAATTCCGTAAGCTCAGATGGCATTTTTATCCCCCCGCAATCTAGCATTGCGCCATCTCTCATATTCATTTCTATTTCTGTTTATAGGATCCCACCAACACATTATGGACAGTTTAACCTACTGTTAACTTTGCGTTAATAATGTCCTGATTATTAACAATTATTAATTCACGTAACATACCAGACATTTGAGATAGCGTGATTCGGGAAGGCCCGGAAGAATAGGATGATCGAGTCCCTGGCCGCGTATCTCCAAAATTCGCACCGGACGTTTCGCATCTTTGGCGGCGTCCTGTAGCACCTGAATGAACTGCGTTTCCGAAACATGATAGGAACAACTAGACGTTACCAACAGCCCTCCGGGCCTAATAAGCTTGAGACCGCGCAAATTTATTTCTTTATATCCCCGCAGTGCGCCTGGCACGCTCTCTTTCGATTTTGTAAAAGCCGGCGGATCCAAAATCCCTAAGTCATAATGAGCCCCACGTTCGCTTTCGGTACGCAACCAATCGAAAGCATTGGCTTCAATAAAATCAGTCTGGGCGCTGAGTCCATTTTGTGCTGCATTGTCTATGGCCCTGGCTATTGCGTCGGCGTTTATGTCAATGCCGACGACATGGCCAGCTCCGTGTCTCGCGCAACTCAAAGCAAAACCTCCGGTGTGACAAAAAGCATCAAATACGTCTTTCCCAGTGGACAGTTCCCCCACTCGCCGCCGATTATCAAACTGATCCAAGAAATGTCCTGTTTTTTGTCCCCCGGCAATATCGATAGTCAATAACACACCGTTTTCCGTAATAGTTAAAGGATTTCCCATGCGGCCATAAACTAAACGGTCCTCACGAGGCAATCCTTCTTTGGTGCGAACGGCTAAATCTCCGCGCTCATAAATTCCTTCGGGATGGTAAATATCGGCAAGATCTTCAATAATACCCGATTTAAAAGACTCAAGGCCCAAACTCAAAATTTCCATGACCAGCATTGGCCCATATTTGTCCACAATAAGACCCGGAATCTGGTCCGCTTCCGAATTGACAACTCGGTAAGCCTCCCTGCCCGGTAAAAATTCACGCCGAATTCGCTGTGCTTCCACCAGCCGATCTCGAAACCACGCACCGTTAATCGTGTCATGAATATTGCGCGTAAGTAAGCGAAATGCAATTAACGACGCGGGGTTGAAGAATCCTTGGCCCACGAAACGGCCATTGGCTTCCAGCAAAGTCACCACTCGCCCCGGCGTGATGTTCGAATGAAACATCTCTCCACGGTATGCCCATGGTGCACCTTCCAATATCCGGTGAGATCCCGGCTTTAAGCGTAAAGTATCACTCACGTGTTTTCCCTGATTTCAGGCAGTGGACAAAATCATACCAAGCTTTCTCCGCCTTTCCTGGAACCAAGACTTGGCTCCTTTCAGATAAGTTTTCTCTTTGTCCGTCTCAAAAAACTCCGTCATCAGGATGACGCCCGCCTCACCACCAAGAACTGATGGCAGCCGGGCTTACTCCCAAACCCTGTGCTTTTGTTATTTCCCTTTCCAACCAAGAGATAAGAAGCCCACACAACCCCAGTTATCGAACCATCTTTCTCCCACTCGTTGGCCATGCGGCTGCCATCTGTCTAGGCTCCCGATTCTTCTGACGGATTATATCAGTGATTATGGTTGAAGTCACGTTTTCTGTACATGCCTACCATTGCGCAATCCTCTGTTCTGAGCAATCGTGGTTCAAGGAGATAGAAATAGACTATATGCTCAGTCTTGATGGTACTGTCTATACCATTCCAATGCTTGTTGCTCAATTTTTACGACGAGGCGTTCTTTTCCCTGAATGTATGATTCGATGTCATATGGAAACTCCTGAGCCCATTTTCTTTTTAATTCGCCATATTTTTTTGCCACGCTAGGGTGTGTTCTTAGATAG
>JAKBWA010000044.1 GCA_021841025.1 Bacillota bacterium
GGAGACCGACATCAGACATGCGAAGCCAAAGGCTCGCACGCATACGTCGCAGAACCAGGAACTTCTGAGGGTGACCTCGAACCCCCCCGCCTCGACCTCGTAGAGGCCAGGTGGAGGGAGAGTTCATTAAATATCATTATACACCAAGGGCATCACGAGAATGGAGGCAGTGTGCGACCCAGCCAATGGCCTGATAGTGGTAACCCCGTGGACCTAAAGAAAATGGGCTGATCTATAAGTCTTGAGCTGCACTTGCATTTAAGCCTATCCGGAAAGCTACAAGGGTCCGAATAGGCTTTCTGTCGCAAGATGTTAGACACCGTGGGAAAACTCAAGACAATTTTTTACGATGAATGGGTGCGGTCAAATAGATAGAGGTATTCGCCATAGCCTTGGCTCTCCATTTCAGATATGGGCACAAAGCGCAGCGCGGCTGAATTGATGCAATAACGCAGCCCGCCTTTTTCGGCGGGACCGTCGTTGAAAACGTGGCCTAAATGGGAATTGGCCTTTTGACTGCGCACCTCAGTTCGGATCATGCTATAACTGAGATCAGTGCGCTCGGTAATTTCTTGAACGTTCAAAGGCTTGGTGAAACTAGGCCAGCCGCACCCGCTGTCATATTGATCAGTCGAAGAAAACAGCGGGATGCCGGAAACAATATCGACGTAAATGCCTTTCTCCTGGTTGTTCCAGTATGGATTCTCAAAAGGTGGTTCCGTTGCAGCTTCTTGGGTGACAGCAAATTGAAGCGGGGTCAGGCGAGCACGCAAGTCTTTCTTGTCCACCATCTCACCTCCTTTGAGTCGCAAGGCCATGACCCTTTAGTGATTTTATCCTAATATATGGTCATCCCCCATTTCAACTTAACACCTTTTCCTCTAAATACCGGTGGACAAGGGTTGTCATGGTTACTAGATATTTATCGATTGCCCAATGCGCGAGGCCGCGGGATAGGAGAGAAAGAGTCGGCTGTAAGAACAATGTGAGCACGGCATTAATCTAAAAAGGGAGACATTGCCATGCTAGTGGAGACGCAATACGGAACCTTTTTTGTCCACAAGACAGGAACAGGAAAGAGAACTCTGGTGATGTTGCACGGGCTCGGCAGTGCAGGGACAACCTTCGCGAAAATTTGGCCTGACTTGCAAGACTATAACCTGGTTGTTCCCGACCTTTTGGGCTTTGGCCGCAGCACCGTCTCCGGAACATTTTCCTATAGCTTCTTAGACCAGGCTCAGTCGGTGTTGCAATTATTGGATCATCTGAATCTGGACACCCTATCCCTTCTAGGGCATAGTATGGGCGGCTGTGTAGCTATGGCCGTGGCACACATGGATATGGCACGTGTTGAAAAATTAATCGTGGCCGAGCCCAATTTGATACCGACCCGGGCACTAGCCACACCAAGCATCTCAGCCAGGGCTGACAAAATCTCCGAAGGGGACTATGTCAGCCGCTTTCCGGAGATTTTCTCGGACTTTGAGCCAAATAAAAACGGCAGTATTTCGAGTCGCTTGTATTGGGACACCTTGCAGCAAGCATCGCCTGTAGCGATGTACCGTGTCTCGCAGGCTCTATTGGATCTCAATGAATTTGATGTCTGGAAGGCGTATAATACGTGCGTGAACGCGAGCTTTGTGGGCGAAAGAAGCATTGAGGGAATTCACGTTAAACTATCGTTAACGGGATCTGTTCCGATTTACCAGATTGCAGGTGCAGGACATAACATGTTTGTCGAGAATCCCCATAGCTGCATTAAGGCAATTCGGCAAGTGCTTGACGGGACAAAGCCATAAAAGTCAAGAGACCAGAAGATTCTGTAGGCAGACCTCGCTTGAAGACAATTTCCATCGGCAGAGCATGGCACTCTGCGGTGAGGGTGGCGACACCCCAATTGATTAGGCAGTAAAAAGGCCTACGGTCGTCCGTTCTTCTTGGCATAAGGGCTTCAGCCACATTCGAGCTTGGGAAGTGGTCATATATCTTTGAGCATAAAAATTTCTGGTGTTGTCACGATAACTGATGTTTCTTGTTTGCCAAAAAATACGTCAGAGGCGCTGATTTTTACAGGATTTAACTAACCTGAAGGTAACGATTCTGTGCCGCTTGTCGTTTGCAACTTTCTGAAGGCGGTGTGAACCGCTAGTGGGAAGGGTACTGATTTATGCGTTGGGCGATTAAAGTGAGTCCCTAAAATCTCGGAACTGGCCACATCTTTTTCGCCATCACGCATGGTATGCAGGAAACGCACTGTCTTATTTCCCACATCCAACACTTGAGTGGCAATGGTGACAATCGTACCAGCAAATACTTCGCGTTTGTAGCTCAAATGCTGTTCCAGTGCGGCCATGCCGCAACCTGTTGCCGAAAAGTATGACCCCGTCAACCCTGCCATGTCGAACAACACCCACGTGGCTTGATCAAATAAATGAACGTAGTACTGGACGTTCATGTGTCCCATGTGGTCGATGTAGCGGGAATAGATCACACCGCGGTATGTCACCGTAGATGGCTGCTCATTCATAAGATGGCCTCCTTGGGTCGTCAGACGGCCGCGTTGTAGATGTTAAGGGCATATGCTAAAGAGAGCGCTGTTGACCTTGTAACCGCAAATGTAACCGAAAAGACGGGATTTGACAAGATGATAGAGACGTCAGGCGTCTTGGGATCTTGGATTGAGAAGCCCCAACCGTAAAGAACCCTCCTCTTTTCTCTCAGTCACTGGGATTATGAGAGTATCACAACAAAAAGGGTGACGGATGACTCTTTTGCAGGCATTCTTTGAGCGTTGAGGGTGTATCACATGGCGATTGGGGATGTAGAGGCACAAAGACGTTCACCCATAAATCGGGAGGGCCCGGAAACTGCATTCGGACGATCGTCAGTTTAATGGCGTAGTGTTCATTGCAAAAAGTCAGAGGTAACAAAGGAGCGGCCTCGGTGACGGGATCACAACTATTCCACATTCGGCGGAAGTCGGGCAATTGCCTTAAACGTTTCATCACGTCACGGCTGCCGGGCAATTGCAATAGGCCTCGGCAATCGTGGCGAAATTGTCGAAGCGCAACTTGTGCCCAGGCACCCCAGGGCACGATATGACGGCGGAAGTCAGGATCGAACACGAACTCCATCAATGACGTAGAATACAGAACCACTTGACTGGGGGAGACGCCAAAAAGGTGTTCAGCCGCCTGGTTCCAACCGTATAGTCGCCAGAGGTTGTCATGAATGTAGGCAGGGTACGTGAAGGAAGTGATAACGCTTTGTGCGGCTTTCGTTAATTGAGTCCAGTCTGCCGTAGATTCCTCAGCTCCGCCATATCCTGCCAATTCCAAAAATTCTAGCCGGTTTTGCCCATGGAGATTCAGAGCGTTAGCCAGTCCTGCTGCAATACGGTAAGAAGGTCTCGACCGTGAACCCGCCTCCAATTGACCGATGTACTGCCGTGTGCAGCCCGCCAGTTCTGCCAGCGTCTCTTGGGAAAGATTTCTATCGTGTCGACAATCAGCCAAATAATCGGCTAATGTTTTGGGCTCGGTCTTGACAACTTTCATCACGCCAGATCCTCCAACCTACGCGG
The DNA here is from genome assembly GCA_021841025.1 of Bacillota bacterium. Classification (GTDB taxonomy): domain Bacteria; phylum Bacillota; class Sulfobacillia; order Sulfobacillales; family Sulfobacillaceae; genus Sulfobacillus. The sequence goes on from JAKBWA010000044.1 coordinate 3,584, forward strand.
ATCACATATGCCCCGTCACTCTCCCCTTTTATAATACGGTTTCTGTTCAGTATTTTCAATAAAATGACAACTAGTTGCCTTCTAAATATAGACAAGGTTTTGTTAGTGTGGCTACGAGGAGGGTTGTGTTTATGAACTTCACGGTAGTTTTGCCGCCTTCGAGCCGGGTGGGGGAGCAGGCGGGATTACTTCAGCAACTGTTTGCCGGTCATCATATCGATCTGGCCTTTACGCACGCTGAGCAGGCCAAAGCCTTAGAATCTACAGATGTGCTGGTATCAACGGCCTTTGTTCCCGTAACCCGGGAAGATATTTTCTGTGCGTCACGGCTAAGATTCATTCAAGTAGCGGGAGTGGGCGTGGATCATGTGGACCTGGAAGCCGCCCGCGAAAAAGGCGTTATCGTGGCGGGTGTAGCCGGAAGTAATGCGCAAAGTGTGGCGGAACACGTGATCATGTCAACATTCGCCTTGCTTCGCCCTCTTATATTGTCACACCATGATTTGAAAGAAGGGAAATGGAATTTGCCGGGTTGGATGGGGCAAGCCCAGGAATTAGCGGGGAAGACCTTCGGTATTTATGGCATGGGACGCATCGGCCAGGAACTGGCGAAACGTCTCTTGCCATTTGGTGTGACTTTGCTTTATCACGACTTGCGGCCACTGTCACCGGAGGAAGAACGTTTATGGGGACTCAGCTTCGTCTCCAAGGATGTCTTATTCAAGGCCAGTGACATTATTTCCGTGCACTTGCCATTTACTCCGGATCTTTACCACGTTATCGGGCCGCAAGAATTCTTGGCTATGAAAGACGGCAGTATCTTTATCAACACCGCCCGCGCTGAACTAGTAGATGAGGATGCTCTCATTTCTGCGCTTCAGACTAAATTACTGGGAGCGGCCATTGACGTGCTGAACTCTGAACCCCCGTCTGCGGAGGATCCGCTGCTCAAACTGCCTAATGTGCTGTTGACGCCTCATGGCGCGGGGGTAACCATTCAGGCTCAAAACCGGATAGCTCAAGACGCCATTCAGAATGTTCTCCGGTTTCTCGACAACCGTCCCGTTGACAATGTCTATGTGGGGGAATCGTCATGAACGTGCGTGAGGCCATTAAAGAATGGTTGCAATATCATCATATTTCCGTCGTGTTCGGAAATCCGGGTTCTACGGAAATCCCGTTTTTGGTTGACTGGCCTGAGAGCATATCCTATGTTTTGGGACTTCAGGAAAGTCAAGTGGTGGCCATGGCCGATGGATATGCTCAAGCTTTGGGACAGCCTGCGGTGGTAAATTTGCATTCCCAGCCGGGACTGGGTCATGCGATGGGTGCCTTAATGACTGCTCGGCGCAACCGGAGCCCTTTGGTCGTGACCATAGGACAAGAAGACAGCCGCCATCACATTGTGGAGCCACTGCTTTACGGAAATTTGGCTCCATGGGCCTCGAGCATTGCGCAATGGAGTTACCAACCCACATCCTCAGAAGACGTTGTGCCGGCTTTGGAGCGTGCCTATCATGAAGCCAGACGGCCTCCGGGAGGACCGGCTGCGGTGATTTTGCCCATGGACTACCTCAATGGAAAGGCTAACTGGAATCCCCGCCGGGAAGTCGATTATCACACGGTGCCCCAAGGTATAAACGAGTTGAGTCAATTGTTAAAGGCGTCCAAGTTTCCCGCGTTAGTGATAGGCGATGAAGTCGATAAGGAAGATGCGTGGGGGGAGGCTGTGAGTTTAGCCGAAGCCATTGACTGTCCGGTATATGGCGCCCCCTTATCCATGCGTACCGGATTTCCCAACCGCCATCCTCTTTTTCAAGGCCACTTGAATCCGGTCATGAGCACCATCATTCAAATCCTGTCACCCTATGATCAGGTGCTGGTGATTGGCGCCCCCGCTTTTTTGACCTATCCGTATGTTCCGGGATCCCGGGAATGGGCCAAGACAATAGTCCATCATATTTCCTCGGATCCCGAGTACCTTGCCCGTTCAATGGCCTCTAAGGGGTATTATGGTTCCGTTCGGTTGGCGATGAAGGCATTGCTTGCCAAAATTGCTCCTAAAGAACCGGAATTGTCGGAAATCACACTGCAAGAAGCGGAGCAAAAGTCCACTGCCGCGCGCGAGCGCGCGGCCATGGGATCTGACTATGTTATTTACACCATCGGGCAAAGCATGCCGGCCGATGCGATCGTTGTCGATGAATCGGTATCACACAGTTTGCTTTTGCGCAAAATCTTGAACTTTTCCCGTCAAGGCAGTTATTATACGGCTTCTAACGGAGCTTTGGGCTGGGGCCTTGCGGCCGCGGCGGGAATCCAATTGGCCCAGAGACAAAGGCGGGTGTTGGCGGTTTTGGGCGATGGAGCTTCCTTGTATGGCATGCAGTCTTTGTGGACAATGCGGGAGTGGCATCTGCCGATCGTCATCGTGATTTTAAACAATCACGGCTATAACATTTTGAAAAGCCTGACCCAAAGTTTGTACCCGGGACACTTGGCCAAGACGCCTGGGTTAAGTGTGGAGCATGTGGATTTTACCCATTTAGCCGAAAGCATGGGAGTCAAGGCGGTAAAAGTGGATAATCCTTTTGATTTGGAAATGGAATTGCACACGGCATGGGCTTCGAAAGACCCCTATTTGCTTGATGTACAAGTGGATCCTGAAATTCCCAGATTGTTGTAGTTGTCAAAAACCTGTGAGATTTTCATTCTCATTCCGAACGTTCCAAGATAGTTCAATCATAAACGAAAGGAAAGATGATTGATGGCAACCTATCAAAGTGCTGAAGAATTCATTGAGGTACTAAGTGAAGTGGCAGATCAGGTAAAGAATTCCCCCGCTGCGAAAAGCTTGCAGGAAGCTTCTCTTGTGGTCGCCTTTGTTTATCGTCATCCTGATTTCGTCGTGCTGATGGACGGAAGAAGCCCTACTCATGACGGCAGCTACATGTCCATGACATTTCATCAAGATTTGCCTGAGGCCGATGTCAGTTTTGAGTCTTCAGCTGATGTCGGCCATCAGTTCTGGTCGGGGCATATGGACATTCCCAATGCTTTGGCCCGTGGACAAGTGAAGGCAAAAGGCGCCATTACCAAAGCCCTGAAACTCATCCCACTTTTGCCCCCATTATATGACGTCTACAATCAGGTCCGCCAAAAGAGAGGTCTTAACTGATTAGCCTTAGGATCAAAGAAGATTCGCCAAGAGAAACTTTGCTTGGAGAGTCAAGGAAGAAGATATGGTTCGATCATATTGGAGAAGGGGGAGGACGGAAGTGCAAGCAGCAGTACTCGTTGACGCTAATGAAGCGCTTCAAATTGTAGACGTGAATTTAGACAAGCCTGGGCCCAAAGAAGTGTTGGTGAAAATGGCGGCCGCGGGAGTCTGTCATAGTGACTGGCATGTGATGCAAGGCGATTTGCCGGTCCCCTTGCCAGCCATCTTAGGGCATGAAGGAGCAGGTATCGTTCAGGAAGTGGGAGCAGAGGTTGTTGGGGTTAAACCGGGTGATCACGTGGTCCTATCCTGGATACCCAGTTGCGGCCATTGCTTTTATTGCCTGAAAGGGCGGCCTGACATGTGCGACGAAGCCTTTAATATTCAGTTGTCAGGCAGTTTGCCGGGCCATGCTATGCGTCTTCACTGGGCCCAAGGTCCCCTTTATCATTATCTGGGCACATCATGTTTTGCCGAAAACACGGTAGTGCCTGACACGGGTGTAATTCCTATTGACGCTGCGATTCCTTTGAATAAAGCCGCTTTGGTGGGATGTGCTGTCACCACAGGATTCGGTGCCGTGGTTCATAGTGCCCAAGTGGGTCCAGGGGATTCCGTGAGCGTGATTGGGTGCGGAGGGGTAGGCCTTAATGTAATCCAAGCAGCTAAGCTAGCCGGGGCCGATCCTATTATCGCCATGGATGCCAATGGTAAAAAGAGGGGCCTCGCTGAAAAATTTGGCGCGACCGATTTTGTCGACGCCGCCGAGACGGACGATTTGATTACTCCCGTCATTGATTTAACAAAGGGACGAGGAGCGGATTTCGCCTTCGAAGTCATTGGACGCAAAGAGACAATTGAAGCGGCTTATGGAATGGTACGCAAGGCGGGCATGGCCGTCATTGTCGGCGTAGCGCCGCCTCACATGGATGTGTCGTTTAATGCCTTCTCTTTTCCTTCGCAAAGTAAAATCCTGACCGGTTCGTGGTACGGCCAATCCATTCCTAGACTGGACATCCCGCGCATTTTAGGACTGTATCAAAGAGGGAAATTGAATCTCGATGATCTGGTGACACAAAGTTATTCCTTAGAACATATCAATGACGCCTTCCATGAATTAACCGAGGGAACTGTCGGCAGAGGAATTATTGAGTTTTAAAGGCTGTCTGGCCATAGTGATTGGGCATAAACCAGGGACAGAGAGGAAGTCCTGGCGGTTCAAAGACAGGAGGGATGATCAATGACATTGAAGCATGAAGAAGTGTGTTTTATTGGTGGAGAATGGGTGAGGCCTCAGCTCAATGAAATGCTTGATGATATTAATCCTGCCACCGGAGAAGTCTTTGCGAGATCCGCCTTTGGGGGAGCGGAGGATATTGCTCGCGCCGTCGATAGGGCGAATTGGACCATGAAGGAGCGGGAGTGGCTGGGCATGGACCCATTGGAACGCGGGAGAACCCTGGGAAGACTCGCACAACTCCTTCGCGACCACCGCGACGAGTTGGCTGAGGTTATGGTGGAAGAAAACGGCATGCCGGTAAATTTTGCCCAGTGGTTGGAAATTCCCATGGCAGCAGATGTCTTTGATTATTTTGCGTCCTTGATACCCGTGACTGGCGGCCGTACACTGCCTTTTTCTTTGCCAGGACCGCAGGGAGAATATCTCTTGATGACACTCAAAGAACCTATAGGTGTGGCCGGTGTCATTACTCCTTGGAATTTCCCGTTGCTGATGCCTTCCTGGAAAGTGGCGCCGGCTTTGGCGGCTGGATGTTCCGTGGTTTTGAAGCCGGCTCCAGAAACTCCTTTAACGGCTTTAGCTCTGGCGGATTTGTCTCAACAGGCGGGTATTCCCCCGGGGGTCATCAATGTGGTGCCTGGAGGAGATGAGGCGGGACGGGCGTTGGTGCGCCATCCGCAAGTACCAAAAATTGCGTTTACCGGTCAAACCGAGTCTGGTATCGAAGTGATGACCCAGGCCGCTCCTTTTTTGAAACGGATCACGTTAGAACTGGGAGGGAAGTCGCCTCAGATCGTATTTGATGATGTGGATTCGGATGAAGTCGTATCAGGAGCCTTGTTTGGCGTCTATCTCTACTCTGGACAAGTTTGCCAGGCGGGAAGCCGGGTATTGGTCCAAGACACAATATATGCGCCATTTGTCAAGAAGTTGACAGAGCGGGTGAAGGGTTTAACCTTGGGAAGCGGTAAGGACTTTAGCACTGATGTAGGACCTATTATCTCTTTAAGCCAGCAAAAACGGATTCTCTCCTACATTGAACAGGGCAGAAAGGAGGGGGCGGTGTTGATGACAGGAGGAAAAGCGTTAGACCGGCCCGGATTTTTCGTCGAACCAACGGTTTTCAGCGATGTGAAGCCGAGCATGTCTATTGCCCAGGAAGAAATCTTCGGACCCGTTCTCAGTGTCATTCCCTTCCATGATGAAGAAAAGGCGTTGGAGATGGCAAATGGTACCCGTTATGGACTAGCCGCGGGAATTTGGACGCGAGATGTCAAGCGGGCTATGCGGATGACACGCCGGGTCAAGGCGGGAACGGTGTGGCTCAACACCTATCAGATTTTGTCGCCAACGGCACCGTTTGGCGGCTATAAACAGAGTGGGATTGGACGGGAGCTGGGCCCTGACGCCTTGGAGGCGTACTTAGAGACGAAAACTGTTATTGTTGATGGAAATGAAAAATCCCTTTCTTTCTTTTGATTAATCACTCTGATTCCTAGTATTTACCCAATCAGGTAAAAAAGCAGACCATGGATTACGCTCGTGGCCTGCTCTTTTGTGGATGCATGGGCCCTAAGCTCTTGTGGCCTCGCCGTAAACAAAAAACAGCATTACTGCAATACTTGAGACGAGGGAGAATGTTGGGGTTGGTTCTTTTTGCTTCAATATTATAGGGCCATGATAGCTGGAGGGATGGAAACAGATTCAGAAGGCCATTGTTCTTTTTTAATCAAGATCTTGTGACCAAACAAGCTGGTTTGTCGTTGTCTTAGATATGAGGAGGCAACGGCTATGGTTATCGAGCGCGCGGCACGGTCGCTGTCGCATAAACGCAGGACAAAGAAGAAAAACGTTGTTGCACTGGTGATGATAATGGGGATCGCGGCGATATCCATAGCCTCGGGATATTGGATGGCAGAAAATGCGAAATACACGGCTTATATGGTAAATGAGGTGAACACCACTCTTCACAATGATCAGCGAATGGGCGTGCCGTCACGTCAAATTACGGAAATAGATCAAAAACTGTCTCAAATGCGCAGTAAATCTTTTGTATTTGTTCCGCTCCGGTTTTTGGGAAGAGTCGGTGGCGTTCCTCAGAAACTTCGCACTCTTCAAACTGAGGCATCGCATTTGCCCGCCCATGATGTCCTAAATGCCCGCCGTTTAGCGGTACGCTGGGGAGAAAAGCTTGTGAGAGAACAAGGTTCTTTTGCGACAATGAATGATATGCAGGTATCACAAAAAGTGAAGCTGCTCTCCTTAAAACAACTGCCTAGTCAGATCAAGTCCTGGGAAACGCAATACGACACTTGGCATCAGGCGCTTACGCGTCTGGGCTCCCTGGGAGCAGGACTCAGTCACAATCAGCCCAAGCGTGTACTTACGGCGGTTGACAATCTCAAGACGCACTTACAGTCCAAAGGAGAATATTGGCAGGGAGTGAAGGATGCCGAGGCGGCTTTGAGCCGCTCCCAACATTATTTGCAGGAAAATCCCTTGCAAGAACTGGCTCAGTATACGTCCGTTATCACCGCGCTCAATCAGGCTTACCAAGGTCTTAGACCTCCTACGCAAAGGCAGCTTCTAAAAATCCTAGGGAGTATGAGTCAAGGGCTGGAGAATAATCAACCGGCGGATATTGTCCAGTCCGTGTCGACATTGAAGGCACGCTTAAGTAAAGCTAACAGCGGATGGAGTGGATATACTGAAGCCCAAAGCGCCGTGAACAACGGAGCATCCTATCTTGCCAGTTCTACGTTAAATCAAATTAATCAGCACCAGCAAATGCTGACAGAATTGAATGGTGCAATCACGGGGCTTAAGCCAAATATTCCCACCACTTTGGGCAATCCTTTCGGGTCAGCATTTCAAGAATATCTAGCCACACGCCAAAGCCAAGTGTCTGTGGCCGTCTATAACGCCAATACTGGCGCGACTTACACGTTTAACCCCGGGTTAAGTTTCGATACGGCCAGTATTGTCAAAGTTTCGATAATGGCGACCCTACTCTGGCAATCACAAAAATCCGGCACCCCTTTGACGTCATCTGAACAATCTCTCATGATTCCGATGATTGAAGATAGCAGCAATGCGGCTGCAACGGCGTTGTGGGATGATGCCGGCAGATCGCAGGGCATTGGCGTCTTTTTGACGGCTGCCGGCATGACTCAAACCGTTCCCGGGAAACAGGGCTTTTGGGGTTTGACCCAGACGACGGCATTAAATCAGGTGGCCTTGCTCAAGCTCTTGAGCTACCCCAATCAGATCCTGTCATCAGCTTCCCAAAGCTACGCTCAGAACCTCATGACCCATGTCATTGGCTGGGAAGCCTGGGGTGTGTCATCAGGACCCACTCCCGGCACGACAGTAGCTTTGAAAAATGGCTGGCTTCCCATTGGTTCCAGTGGTTGGGAAATTAATAGCATCGGTCATGTTACGGGGAATGGAAGAAATTATGTGGTGGCTATCTTATCACGTAATAATCCTTCCGAATCTTATGGAATTCAGACCGTGGATGTCGTTTCGAAATACATCTGGAATAGTCAGTGAAGAATGCTTGGGAATGGTTTTGGGTTCGCTCTCGCCGTGAAGAAATGAATGTCCAATCCCTTGGAGATAAACCGCTAAATCATTCTAAACACTAAAATGGACAAACCCGTATCCGTTCAAGGTTTGAACAATTCCCTTAATAGCCTGTCACGGTTTAGCAAAAACTGTTTGGTTATAGAGTAATGATCGGTTTCTTCGTATTTGACCACAGAGAGGGGCGAAGTATCGAAATTATAAATTAGTGCCCCAGGATATCCCAAGAGAATCGGAGAGTGCGTGGCTACGATGAATTGCGACTGCCCTGAGTGTTCGTGCTCCCAGAAAATGCGTAAGAGCGCAAGCTGGCGTGTCGGGCTTAAAGCCGCCTCCGGTTCATCCAAGAGATATATAGCTTTGCCTTTGTTATGAAACCGGTGTGAGAATAGGGATAGAAAAGATTCTCCATGGGACTGTTCATGCAGCGAACGGCCGCCGTAGGCGGCATAAACTTTTTTCTTGTCGTTGTAAGGATCTTCTGCAAGTTCGTCGATATATGACGAAAAGTTAAAGAAGCTTTCAGCCCGTAGGAAAAATCCATTAGTGACTTTGGGCAGCCACGACAAACGAAAATGGCGGGATAGAGACAATTCCACGTCTCTGGTGGAAAATGTATTGTCGCGGCTGCCGCCTTCAGAATTGAATCCGGCACAGCGGGCAATGGCCTCGAGAACGGTGGACTTGCCCGATCCATTTTCACCGACAAAATAGGTTACCGCGCCATTAAAATGAATTTCTGACAGTTTGTGAAGCGCGGGAAGGTTATATGGATACTGAGAGGTGCCTTGGGGCCAATCTACCACCCGGAGTTCTTTCAGAAACATGGAATTCATCTCCTGCTCTTTTTAGTCATGATGCGCACATATCACACACCATTTTACTTTGTGTCAAAATTACAGCATTCAACAGACTATTTATATTTATGGTAACTTTTTGACCGAAGATCCGAAATAGCCGGTGCTGGGTAATGTTCGACGAAGATGAGATCTTGGCTCATGCATTGCACCGCCGCCATGTCCCATCAATCTCATGGCGGTGGCACATTATGGCTGACGCGGTGAAAATTGTGGATGTGTTTGGGTTGTTCTGTCCCGGGGCGTTGACGGAATTAATTAAAGGCGTTCGCCAAGAGCGTGAGCAGTTATTGTGCGCATTAGAAGATCCGAAAATTCAGCACAGAAAGAGCTTGCCGTCCATCTTAGACTTTGTCGCAGCATAGGCTCTAAAATGACAAAGGTACCAAGGAGTGAAATAATTCGCTTTACCTGTTCTCTTTTCTTCAGGATCGAAACTGCGGAATGAGGGCGAACAAGCCTGTCAAAAAGATTTTCCTCATGGGGTTCGTTGCCTGCAATGACAGAGAGGTGAGAACGTCTTTTGGATCCTTGTTGTCAGAGATTAGCGGTTTTGAGATAATCAATACAGAATCTCTTAGCAAATTGCTACGGGTCATGGTGTTGGCCGAAATCCAACGAAAGCGCTGGCCGAGGGGCCATGCTAATAACACCTACTCAACTTGGATCACAGGAAAGGGTGGGTGTTCATGTTTTATTACTTAAGACAAGCGTGTGACTATGGTATCCTTTCGGTGTCCCGATGGAATATTTCTTCCCCTGTCGTGCTGTCGGGTTCTTCTACAAGTCAAGCAGAGTCTATGACTTTGGTCGATGGTCAGATCAATGGCGAAAATGCACTAAAGAGTTTACGAATGCAAAACCGTCACCTTGAGGTGAGGATTCCGTGAATATATTCAGCATTCTCTACCCCGAAGGTTATGAGCGTCCTGGTTATGAGCCACTGCAATCGCCGGAAATTTTTCCGGATTTGAATCTTGATCAGATTGTTCAGAGGATAACAGCCTATAAAGCTCCCTATCATCTGAATTCGGTGTTTTACATGCCTTTAAAAGAGATTGATCCCATCTATTACCGCCAGGAAATCATGCAGAATTTGGAGCATACACAATGTGCGGCAGTGTTCCGTGCTTTTGCCCAGTCTATGAAGGCCATGCGGGAACATTTATCCCGCCTTGATAAAATGTATTATCCGTATCAGCAAAAGGCCTGGTTTTTAGATGCCGTGAAATTGTACAAAGATGCGGTGGAAGAGCTGCGTCAAAACTTAAGGGGCTGTCAATGGACAGCAAAAGGGTTGTTGGCGTTTCAAGACTATGTGGAAAATTATGTAGCTTCCGCCTCCTACGAAACATTGTGCACCGATACCGAAAAGATGAAACAAGAGTTGGCGGAAGTGCGCTATTCCTTGCGAATCAAAGGCAATCATGTCGACGTCAGGCCCTACTCTGAAGAAAAGGATTATAGTGAGGAGGTTCGCCAAACTTTTGAGAAGTTTCGTCAAGGAGCAGCCAAAAGCTATTTGGTGCGATTTTCCCAAGGCCCTGATTTAAATCAGCTTGAAGCGAGGATTCTCGAGCGAGTCGCTCAACTCTACCCTGACGTTTTTGGGAATTTGGATCAGTACTGTATCAAACATCAGGACTACGTAGATGAGACCCTGGCGGTTTTTGACCGTGAAATTCAATTCTATTTGGCCACATTGGAATTTATAGAGCCCTTACGACAAAAAGGACTGCCGTTGTGTTATCCCGTCCTTTCCGTATCACGAAAAACCCTTTCGGTTCAAGACGCATTTGACGTGGCTCTGGCCTCCAAGCTTTGTGAGGAACAAGCAGAGGTAGTCAGTAATGACGTGCTGCTTAAGGGTCCGGAACGTGTGTTGATTGTGACAGGCCCCAACCAGGGAGGGAAGACGACGTTTTCCCGCATGATCGGCCAACTCGAATATTTGGCGTCACTAGGATGTCCCGTGCCAGGGCGTAATGCTCGCCTGTTTTTGTGGGACAAAATTTTAACGCATTTTGGGAAAAGAGAACAAACCCAGAGCCTGCGCGGAAAACTGCAGGACGACCTTGTCCGCATCCGGGATATACTGTCGGAAGCGACTGGCAACAGCTTGATCATTCTCAATGAAATCTTTACGTCTACCACTCTCCAAGATGCGAGTTTTCTAAGTTACCGCATTCTGCAACGAATCATTGACCAAGATGCCTTGTGTGTCTGGGTGACCTTTATTGATGAATTGGCATCATTCAGCGAGAAAACCGTAAGCGTGGTGGCGAGTAGTGTTGCCGGCCACCCCGCCTTACGCACTTATAAACTCGTGCGAAGACCGCCGGACGGACTGGCTTATGCCTTAGCCATTGCCGAGAAACACCACGTGACGTATAGGTGGTTGAAGGAGCGAATTTTATGAAGGTCTTACTCATGTATGCGGATCGAGACTTTGATGAAAAGGGCCGGTTGGGGCCCCATAGCGAGGATCTGACAAATGATCTGGGGCTGGATACCGTGTGGAATGCCATGGCGCAAGGAGATGCATTTACGAGGGATGTGGTACAACATGCCACGTTGAATATTATGAATGACCCCGCCAAGATTGCGTATCGACAAGATATTTTGCGGGATTGTTTAAACAACGTATCGGTTATCGAAACACTGTACAGCATCGCAGTTGAGGCAATTGAACGCGAAAAACGCGAATACTTTGGCCTTTTTAGCCATTCACCCACGACCATCTTGCACCGATCGTTAAAAGTCATGCAGATTTTTGTAGAGCTGTTGAAAAAACTCAAGAAAACTGCGGACGATAATAGCCATCTCTTTGCCTCGTCCGGATTTCACCGTTTTTTTGCCATGATTGCAGAGGATTTGAGCGAAGAATATTTTGCTGACGTGGAAGAACAACTCCAAGAATTGCAGTTTCGTCATGGAATTCGGCTGAGCGCGCAATTAGGCAAAGGTAACAAAGGGGCGCGCTATGTGTTGCATAAATCTCTCGGGGAGCATCGAACATGGTTTCAGAGGCTGACGCAAAAATCCGAGCCGGGATATACCATAGTTATTGCAGAGCGTGATGATCAGGGATTCAGAGCGCTAGCGGAGTTGCAAGACCGGGGCACGAATCTAGTGGCCAATGCTCTGGCGCAGGCCGTAGACCATGTGCTGAGTTTCTTTGTGCGGATGCGAACAGAATTAGCATTCTACATGGGATGCATACATTTGCATAACGCGCTAATGAGAAAAGACGAACCCATTTGCTTTCCTGACGCTTTGAATGAGGATTCGAGCCTCTTTGCCTGCCGAGACTTATATGACGTGTCTTTGGCATTACACCTTCCAGGGCCCGTTACGGGCAACACAATTAATGCAGACGGAAAGATGCTGGTCTTCATAACCGGCGCCAACCAAGGAGGCAAATCGACATTCCTTCGTAGTGTGGGGCTAGCTCAACTCATGATGCAATGTGGCATGTTTGTGCCAGCCAAGGCATATCGTGCCAGTGTCTGCCGCAAGATGTTTACGCATTATGGACGAGAAGAAGATGCTTCGATGACACACGGAAAATTTGACGAAGAATTGCACCGGATGAGTCAGATCACTGATGAGCTTACGCCCCATTCTCTAATGCTTTTCAATGAGTCATTTGCCGCGACTAACGAACGCGAAGGAGCAGAGATTGCGCGGCAAATTCTTGATGCATTGGTGGAAAAGCAGGTAAAAGTATTTTTTGTGACTCATTCTTACACACTAACCCATGGCTATTATGACCAAAGACGGGATACTATGCTCTTTCTTTGTGCGGAAAGAAAGCAAGACGGGATAAGAACTTTCAAACTGGTCGAGGGAGAACCGCTAGAAACCAGTTATGGCGAGGATTTGTACCGACAAATATTTGAATGTACCGAACTCGAGTGGGATGCAGTGAAAGAAATGGATAACCCCAGGTGAGTGCGACAGGGATTTTCTTTAAACGGGGTATTTAGCCTTATGCACCACATTTGGAGCCGTAAGACCCTGATCCATTAAATTGCTGAAGAAGGTAGTTATTCGGCTTTTGCGAGATCGAATGATCCGAGCTTAGGTAATGCTATCGGCACTTTTAGTAATCAAACCAATCAATCCCTGGAATACCTCTCCAATGGGTCGTGGTATGATTGGTATGAAGGGACGTTGGTTCATAAAAGGACCGTTTAGGGCGCAATATGCCCACGACTATGCTAATGAAGAGGAGTCACAATGAGAAACCGGACTTACAAAATGGCGGGAATTAGCGTGGGTATTGCGGTAGTCGGAATGGATTTGATTATGACCTCCGCTTCGTCCCCTGTGATGGCGGAATCGGCTGCCACCTTAGCAAATCCGCATCATGCGGGGATTCCAGAACCCAAGACCTTTCACACGAATCATTTACCTATTCCGACGCTATCGCGACCGGTACCACACGGGGCGCTTCCTTCTAGTGTGACTATATCTCCAGGCCGGGCGCGGGCTCTCGCTATTCAATGGATTGAGTTCCATCGACCCACTAAAAAGATTGTTCCACCGGTCATCACGGGTGTGAGCCTTATGTCACGGAGTGCCGTGGAACGAAAAGCTGGAGCGCAGCCTGGGCTTCCGCCTTATTTATGGAAAGTGACCTTTCATAGTACAGATTTCGAACTCTTCGGAAAATGGCCGCAGGGTGCCGTGTACGTCAATACGGAAACGGGATTCATCCCTGTTGCCAGCGCTACTCCCAGCTAACTCATTCAAACATAGAATAGTGGGACTGTCGCCCCAACTCCGGGTTCCACCTTTCCCCATCCGACAGGACTGCGGGACTTAAACCTCTCTCACCCAATCCCCTAGAAGAGAGAAAACGGAAACACGGGTTAAAATCTCTTGCCCACTCTCGCGTGTCACTCATGGACGTAGTCTTGGTATGCATGGGATACATTGAAGAAAAAGGAAGAATCTTTAGAGCGACGAAACAAGTCAGTCTGCGGGCGGAACATCAGACTTTCGACCATCTCAAGTATCTCGGAATTCTCAGACGTCAACCGGATGCGCAGATCGTGACGAATTCGATCAATACCTTGGTGGATACCGTCCGGATCATGGCGCCCCAGGCCAATCCGGCCTTGGTGTCCGCCCCCCAATATCTCAAGAACGGCGGGAGGGTCTTTTCGCTGGAAGAACAACAGGCGGTGCAGACCATTCAGCAAGTGCTTGCAGGATTTGCATAGCCCAGGGACCCAATACTCGCAGAGGCGTTCGGGATTCAGGAGGTCTTCGCCTTGCACATTGTTCCGGCTTGGAAGGCAAGGTCTGGGGATCCGAATGAATTGCATGGGGTTTGCATTATAAAATAATATCAGGGAGTGAGCATTACGGATTCCACCTGGATTTCTCTTTCATAATGTCGGGTATGATGACAAGGAACGAGCATTCCAATAACTGAAGGGTGATGACACGATGGACCAGGACGAGAGGGATACGAAGCTCGCTTGGTATCATGAAGAAGACGGTGCGAATAGCATGAGCGACTATTCCCGTACCTATGATTTGATGGATAATGCTAAGATTTTTATGGGCTACCTTGATGAAATGGTTGATACTTTTTTTGAAAGGTGGCCTGAAGGAGAGTCGTATTGGCTTCCTTTGGTGCAGACCCTGCGATTTAATGAGATTCACATCCCCAAACACCTTGATGCTGATTTTGCTGGGGTTGACTACCAGGAATTCTTAACACAGATAAATTATAGTGCGGGAGAACTACGAAAATCCTGTGAGATATTTTTAGGTTCCCCTTTTAGGTTTGCTTAACCGTTCGCCAATCCTCTATCACTACGCTATTTAATGCGAGTGTTCTCATGAAAAGTCTTGGCCAGTGCCGTTACTAAACCTTGACGGGATGTGTATTTCAAATGTTCCGAAACAAGGCCTGGGTGGATGAAGTCCATGTCCTTTGCAGTGGAGAGCATTTGGCGGCGACGCCAAGTGCGGATCCCCACTCATGTGCGAGTTTGGCGCTGCGGCCCAAGACGAGGAACGAGGTCTTCTTGTTGGACGGCTTGGACCACCGATTGCATCATATGGTAGGCTTTGTGGTTATTATTATCAACAAACTGGTCGTTCCGCCATCGGTACGTCTTACGCCTATGAGACTCAGGATCGGGGACATAACGAATGGGGTGTTTATGTTGATTTACGCAAATTGACAGGCAAAATTCTTGACGCGACTTGCAGGGAATGAGGATAATTTTAGGGAATGACAGGCAGTTCTGAAAACATTGGCGTCGTAAAAGTATTCTAAGACTCTTCTGTCTCATTCGGGATGCGATTCCCATCACGGTGGGAAGGATTGACAGACAAAGTCGCCAACTTTCCGAGCAAGAGTGCTCGAAGACCAGAGATTGCCCATCGAGTTTCACATTGCGGGTACGGGAGATTTGATACAAATAGTATTATAATTCTGTCCCAGGAGTGGAGCTGATTATTGTGGATGCAAGTACCCTAGGTTGCCAGCCTTTAACCGAAGCAAATTTAGATGACTTGTTGAACTTTATGGAAACCGATGCTTTTTCTGATAATCCGCAGTGGAGAACCTGTTACTGCGTATTTCATTATCTTTCTGACCGTCAAGACGGTAATTGGGGCATGCGTACAGGCGCCGATAACCGTATGACGTTGACTCAAATGGTGGCGGAAAAACGAGGACTCTGGATTGTGGCCTATCGGGAAAACCGTATCGTCGGCTGGGTTAACGCCGATATCAGCTCAGCTTTCAGGCGCTATGCAGAGCGGGGCGTAAAAGCCGATCCAAAGACCGGAATTGTAGCGTGTTTTCTTGTTGCTCCTGGCTTTCGTCGAAGGGGAATTGCCGCTCAACTGCTGGATGCAGCCGTAAAAGCTTTATGGGAAAAAGGAGTTAACGCGGTGGATGCCTATGTAATTGTTGACCCCAAAGGTCTTGCCGAGACGGAAAAAGACTTGGGGTCTGATCAACTGGCTCATCATGGGCCCTTAACGATGTATCTTAAAGCGGGATTTAAGGTGATCGATCAGCAGGGAGTGATATCGCATGTGCGCCTGGAAAAAACCGAGGGTTGCTAGTCTCACGGCCCGCCAAAGAATCTTCGGGCCCAAAGAAGACGCTCCACTAATCGCAACATGTCGGTCTCATTTTTACTGAAGGGGCCTATCTTCTCTCACCTTCCTTTCGTCATACCCGTTTCCTCCTGTTCAAATGCAAAATGGGCTGGGAAATGGTTCCGGCCTTCGTCCACTCGGAGGCATCCGAATCGTATGCCATAACAAGAGGGCGTAGATGTCGAAGCAATGTGGCCTGGTGTCCCGGCGTGCATTGACGAGGCTAACGGGTTCGTCTATTATATCGACAAATCTAAATATTTATGGTGGTCGATATGAGTGAAGAAATGTTTCAACAACTTTTGGTATTGGCGGATAAAACGCGATTTTCGATTCTGCAAATGATGGCAAAGGGATGTATTGCCACATGCTGTGATCGGATTGAAGCTTTTGAAAATGGCTGTTGCGTCAGCGATGTGGTGGCGTTGACGGGGCTGTCTCAACCAACCGTATCCCATCACTTAAAAGTACTGGAGCAACAAGGATTGGTTCGCCGGGAAGCACGGGGGATTTGGAAGTGTTTCTTTCCGAATGAACAAGCCATCCGAAATCTCACGCAGTGGCTCTACAATGAACTGTTGCCGTTCGAAAGTGCCGAGTCTGAAGCAAACATTTCCTTAATCATAGATGTTTTTGGGTCTAATGTGAGTTCTTCAACCTGAAATTCCCGTTAGAGAAGGAGAGGAAAAATATGAAGCTGATCCCAAGTGATGAAATTCGCCAATATGTTCGTGATCGGTATAAACAAATTGCTACGCTGCCTGCAGGGCAAGATGGTTGTTGTGATTCGGGATGCGGATGCCTCGAAACACCGGTCGATCACAATCAAATTGCGGCACAAATGGGGTATTCGCAAGCAGAACTATCGGTCGTTCCAGAGGGAGCAAATTTGGGGCTTGGATGCGGTAATCCGCAAGCCATTGCGGCACTAAAGGACGGTGAAACCGTACTCGATCTGGGAAGCGGCGGAGGCTTTGACTGCTTTCTGGCCGCGCGGCAGGTTGGGCCCAGAGGCAAAGTCATCGGCGTGGATATGACACCCGAAATGATTGCCAAAGCTCGTCACAATGTTAGACAAGGAGAATACCGCCATGTTGAATTTCGGTTAGGGGAAATTGAGAATTTGCCAGTTGCCGATAGCAGTGTCGACTGCATCATTTCCAATTGTGTGATCAACTTGTCTCCAGACAAGCCACAAGTGTTTCGCGAGGCATTCCGGGTCCTGCAACCGGGTGGCCGGTTAGCCATTTCGGATATCGTCACCACTGCAGAGTTGCCGACGGAAATTAAAGAGGATATGAACTCTTTATCCGGGTGTATTTCTGGGGCTTCGTCCATCTCACATCTCGAAGCCATGTTAAAAC
>JAKBWA010000029.1 GCA_021841025.1 Bacillota bacterium
CTTTTTTCTAAATAAAATAAAATTTGATTAAATATGCAGATTAATAATTCTTTGCTTATGGAACTCGATGGCATTAAAATATCCTGATGGAGTGCAGTAACGAAAAAGCTGTCAGGTGAGTTAGACAAGGACTGATTCGAGAGCTTGAATAAACTGCCACTGTGCTCTATTAATATCCTTCGTCCCCTACGCATTGAATCTCTGAACGCATGCAACCAAACTGCCCGTGCTTTGGTTGCAGTTCTGACCGCTCATGAGTACATCCTTTCTAGTTCTCACAATCCCAAACACCACCCAAGGCTCGCTAGCCAAACACAATGTAACCAGGCAGATTTGTGCCTTCCCGCTCCAAAAAATACAGACAGATCTCAACCGAGCCGAATTCATCTGCCTCCCCTGTGAACAAGGCCAGCGGCGGCTCTTTTATTTCACACCGAAAGATAAGACAATCGCTTTCTGGAATGCCTTCAACCCTCGAACACCAGCACATGCCGCAAGGAAAATTGCGTCGAAAGTCCGAATATAAGATGGGGGCAAATGGCGCCAAAGGACTCGGAGCACAAAGCATCGGACGCCAGAAACTTTTGGGATCCCTACTAACCAGGGGGAGGCGCAAAGAGAATTCATCAATGTCGGTTTAATAAGATGCCTTCTATGTTTAGAGCGCCTATGGGCGAATTTAAGAAAAGCGAGGAGTTGTCCCTCAAAGAGCGGGAAGACGATCTCATTGACAGAATCAAGACACGGTTCAAGAATCTGGCCTCTAACGACCTATGGTTGCGGCTTGGAAGATCCTCCCGATATTTTCACCCGTTGTGACCAG
This sequence comes from Bacillota bacterium, assembly GCA_021841025.1. GTDB lineage: Bacteria > Bacillota > Sulfobacillia > Sulfobacillales > Sulfobacillaceae > Sulfobacillus. The sequence goes on from JAKBWA010000029.1 coordinate 824, forward strand.
CAACCCAGGAGTTTTTTGTATCGCCACTTCAAGGGACAAAGGGCCAGGTACCAAAGTGAAGACACCCGTCAGTCCCGCTGCATAAAACGAGGATAAATCCGGCGGATAGGAGCCCACTACAGCTAAAACAGGCTTGGAGAGAGTGTGAGCCGCATTTATGACCATGCCCACCACCTTGCCCAAGAGGCTTTGGGCATCCAATTGTCCTTCTCCCGTGAGGACGACATCTGCACGTTGTACCCTCTCCTCCAGTTTCATCCATTCTGCCACCCTCACGGCTCCCGGCTCCAATTTCCCCCCTGCTGCTAAGATACCAAATCCCAGTCCTCCAGCGGCTCCACTCCCCAAATGATTAACATAGTCTTGTGATCCCTGGAGCATGGAAGCAAAATGAGCCATGGCACTTTCAAACGCAGATTTCATATCTTCATCAATTCCCTTTTGAGGTCCATAAAGCAAAACTGCCCCTTGCGGGCCCAAAAGGGGAACAAAGGTATCATACAAACCTGTTAGGGGCTTGGGCAATTGAGGCCAGACAATATGCGCGACTTCCCCGAGGCTCCGGGCCTGTGGGGGCAAGAGTTGGTTATGAGCGTCATAAAACTTAGTTCCTAATGCATGGAGAAATCCCAGTCCCCCATCGACTGATCCCGTGCCACCCAGGCTTACCACCACTTCATCAATATCAGGGTCTTGGAACGCTTGATCCACCAATAGCCCAGTGCCTTGACTCGTACTAGCCCACACCGATTCCCGTCTCTTGTCGACAGGAACAAAAGGCGTGCCCACAGAGGATTCCACCAAGGCAGTCCGCCCCCAGCGGATCCACCATCCATCTTGGGAGCGTCCGTAAGTGTCCACGGTCAAGCCAGGCACTTTTTTGCCTTGCAAGTACTTCACAAGAATATCTCCTGTGCCTTCACCTCCGTCAGCTAAAGGGCACATGTCCACGTCAATTCCTTCCGAGCGTAAGAGCCCTTCGCGCAAATACTCAGCAACTTCCAACGACTTCACAGAACCTTTGAAAGAATCGGGAGCTACCAAAATCCGCATTTATGCCCCTCTTTTCGGTTCAACAGTGGCGGAAGGAGTCGCCGACAATTCATGGCAAGTCGGTGCACTAGGCAGTAATTTTCCTGGATTGAGAAGCCCGGCGGGATCAAAGGCCTGCTTCAAGGCTTCTTGTGCGGCAATTTCTTGAGCCGTAAACTGCCGCAGCATGTCGTCGCGTTTCTCAATACCCACCCCATGCTCCCCGGTGATACTGCCGCCTAAGTTCACACAGACCGATAAAATATCTGACCCCGCTTGAACCACTCGCTTCACCATATCTGAGTCGTGTCCGTCATATAGCAAGAGGGGATGAAGATTCCCGTCACCCGCATGAAAGACGTTGGCGATGGCCACGTCGTACGTTTCAGCGATATCACGAATTTTGGCGAGTGCTTCCGGAAGACGGCTTCTCGGAATAACGCCATCCTGGACGTAATACTGGGGAGAAATCAAGCCCATCGCACCAAATGCTGTTTTGCGGTTAGCCCACCACCGGGCTTTTTCCTCGTCACAAGAAGGCAGTCTCACCTCACGAACTTGGTGGTTTTGCAAAACCTTTTGCACTCGCTGTGCCATTGCCGAAACTTCCTGGGCTTCCCCATCCACTTCAATTAAGAGTACCGCCGCTAAATTCTTTGGATAACCCACCCGGTAAGGACCTAATTCCACAGCCTTTATGGCCAGAGTATCCATCATTTCCAACGCTGCCGGAATAATCCCCTGGGCAACAATATCCGACACCGCCTGACTGGCTTCGGTGATGTCATCAAATAACGCGAGCACAGTTTCCGTACTCCTGGGTCTGGGCGTCAGTTTGATCCACAGCTTGGTGGCAATGCCAAAAGTCCCCTCTGATCCAATCATCACCCCCAGCCAATCAACATCATCCGGCTCACCTGCCAAATTTCCCAATATGGTCTTCTCTCCATTAGCCAAGATCACTTCTGCCATCACCACATGGTTGAGAGTGACTCCGTACTTGAGGCAATGCGGGCCTCCCGAGTTTTCAGCAAAATTTCCGCCAATAGTGCAACTTTGCTGCGATGACGGATCTGGGGCATAAAAATACCCTAAAGGCGAAACGGCCTTCGTGATTGCTTGATTGATGACACCGGGTTCAACGACCGCAATTTGATTGTTTACATCAATTTCTACGATCCGGTTCATGCGTGAGAGGTGAATAATCACAGAATTTTCCAAAGGCGTGGCTCCTCCGGAAAGACTAGTCCCGGCCCCTCTAGGCAAAAAAGGAATGTTGTGAGTGGACAAAATACTCACCACACGGCGGACTTGGTCCGTAGAGGTCGGCAAGACAACGGCACGGGGATTAGCTCTATATAAGGTGTAGGCGTCTTCGGAGTACGCCAGGAGATCCATGGGATCAGTAAGCACGTAATCCGCCCCTACCACCTCTCTGATCTGGTCTATCCAGCCGTCTGTCATCATCTTAGCCCCCTTCTAGAATTCCCATGGGATCATAAGCGGTCTTTAACCGAGCCCAATAATCCGGCAACTTTGGTGGTTGGTCCAACCGGGAGCCTTGTAATACTCTGACGCCGCCTCCATTGAACCGAATCCATTCAACGAGCGATTTCACTGAGCTTCGTGGCACAAACCCGAAAAAATCCCCTGATTGACATTCCACAGCGAATTCTCCATCCTTCCATGTCGCAACCAAATCCTCAATCCGGGTTAAGGGGACGGCCCCTTTAAGCGTTGCCCAGGACGAAGGATCTTGTGGCTGTGGCAGAACGGGAGGATTCTTCTCTTCCTGGGCCTCCTCTTTGGTCGCTGCAGATACCACATGGTCCATAGCCATTCCATGCCATGCAGCCCATAACTTATAGCGCTCTTCCCCCGGGTTTGGTTCTCGCACTAGCATAATCGCGGCCCAAGGACGCGCTTGCGATATCAGTTGCCGGGCCTTAGCCGTTAAGTTCGCTGGGCTGTCTGTCCACATCCAGCTTCTTTGTTCGGGTAAAATCGGGCTCACTTTCAGTGTAATTTGTGTTATGACGCCCAAATTCCCCCTGGATCCCAGAAACAAACGGGGCAGATTGTAGCCCGCCACATTCTTTACAACACCCGCCCCGGCACGGATCACCCCAAATCCCGGGCTCACCACCACCAGACCCAGCACCCTATCCCGAAGAGGGCCATAGCCTCCGCGCCAAATTCCATCCACTCCCGCGGATAAGGCACCGCCAAGCGTATCATCTTGGCCATCGGCAACCGTAAGGGGAATCCATTGGTCATGTTCTCGGAGTATAGCATTGAGGGTTTTTACACGCATGCCGGCCTCGACACTCACTACCAAATCTGCTGGATGGTAAGACAACAGGGAATCCCATGACGCCAAAGAATATTTCTCGGCGCCAGACTCAGAATTGGGTATCAAAAGCCGGTGGCCCAGACCCTCGATTCGCAGCTTTCCTCCTTGCTGTTCCGTTTGTCGAAACAGATCTAAGAGAGTTTGCTCTTTCTTCCAGGAAATACTTGCCGCCGCACTCATCGGGAACCGCCTTTCCCTTTTATTACTCCATGGCCAAGTTGGCCCGTTTGGCAATCTCGGCCACCAAATACGAATGATCTAATTCGCCTTTGCCCTGGGCTAGCAGTGAGTTCATCATATCATGCACTAACGCGGTCAGAGGTGTTGACACCTCCATGTCTTGAGCTGTGTCCAAGGCAATATTCAAATCCTTGCGATGAAGACGCATTTTAAAACCCGGTTCGAACCGGCGGTCCAACACCCTTTGGCCATGAATTTCGAGGATCCGGCTGGATGCAAAGCCGCCTAACAAAGCCGAACGTACCTTAGCCGGATCCACACCCGATTTTTCGGCCAACACGAGAGCTTCACCAATGGCTTCAATGGTGATGGCCACAACGATTTGATTGCAGGTTTTGGTGACTTGCCCTGCCCCGCTGGGACCGATGTGAACAATGTTTTTGCCCATGACCTGAAATAGAGGGTAGGCCCGCTCAAAAGCGTGGACACTTCCCCCTACCATAATTGACAAGGTTCCTTCTTTCGCCCCAATGTCTCCCCCTGATACAGGCGCATCCAAGCTTTCAGCCCCTTTGGCTTGAGCTTCTTCCGCAATTTTGCGGGCAATCCGGGGGCTGACCGTCGACATGTCGATCAAAATCTGTCCCGCACGCACCCGGTTCATAATGCCGTGATCCCCAAAATAGACCTGATCCACGTCAGGTGTATCCGGCAACATTGTAATCACAATATCTGAGTCATCACATACTTGGGCGGGATGATTAGTGCTTTTCGCACCCAGCTTCACGACAGCTTCCATTTTTTGAGGGGTGCGATTATAGACGATGAGGGGATATCCTGCCCTTATCAAATTTTCTGCCATAGGACGCCCCATAATGCCAAGCCCAATGAATCCAACCGTCGGTTTTACATTGTCAACTGTCACACTCACACACTCCTTTACGATTGCGATGGGAAAAGCACAGTTTGGAAATCAGATGAGATGATATCCTCTGGCCCATCCGCATTGTTCGAAAGGCCTCCGGTCTTTCGAACAAAGGCCGACTGTGGGTTGAACAGGATCTTTCCCCGTTGAGTGCTCTGGGAAAGACACGAAGGGTCCTTCGCAATTCAGTCGACAGATTCTCCCTTGCGGTAACGGTGCCAGAAACTCAAACTTTCATCTGTTGACCCTAAGGGGATATATTCCAAGCCAATATAACCCTCGTACCCGGCTTTCTCCAAGGCTTGGAAAATACGGCCATAGTGCAATTCACCCGTACCGGGCTGGTGGCGGCCGGGATTATCCGCAATTTGAATATGATCGATGTGCTGTCTTAACGCCGTGTAAGTATTGAGGATATCCCCTTGCGTACGTTGCATATGGTAGATGTCGTATTGAATTTTAACCGAGGGTCTTTGGGCTTCTTCAATCAGCCTCAGCACTTGATTCGTCGTATTAAGAAAGAATCCGGGGATATCGAAGGGATTGATAGGCTCTATGACCAATGTGAGTCCGGCCTTATTCAATTCATCAGCCGCATACCGCACATTGTTTAACAATGTGCGCCACGCATCTTCTTTAGACAAGTCATCAGGTTTCTTTCCCGCAAGGCAATTAAGCCTCGGTGTGCCTAAGGCCTGGGCATAGTGAATAGCTTCCGCCACACCATCTTGAAAATCCTGAACACGGTCTGGGAGAATAGCAATGCCGCGCTCCCCTTTCTCCCAGTCCCCTGCCGGCAAATTAAACAATACGATATCCAAGCGGTGAAGGTTTTTGGTTTGTCGCACGTCTTTTAAACCAAAGGCATAGGGAAACAAGAATTCAACACTGGTAAACCCCGCATCTTGGGCCCTTTCAAAACGTTCTAAAAAGGGGACTTCGGAATATAACATGGACAAGTTGGCGGCAAATTTCAACATGCTCACTAAATCCTCCTTCTTTTGCCGATTAAGTCTAATTTCTCCCCTCCCTATGAACTACGTGAGAGGACTCGAAACACTTTGAGGCTCTTTGTCAATCACCGGACTAAATTCTTGCACCTTATCTATGCTAGGGCCCATGGCCGCATCGGCTTCCCTTTCGATAAAGACTTCGACTAATACGGGTAACGACCTTTCTTTCGCTTGGTTTCGAGCCCAATCCAGCGCCTGTTCGAGCTCACCCGGTTCAACCACCCGGCGTCCGATTCCTCCCATGGCTTCCACGACCGCCACGTTATTCATCCCCATACCGTCATTGTGATCGTAGCTGATGTCGACGCCGTAATTCATTTGATACTGGTACTTGGAGGGCTGACGGATGAGACCCAAATAGCCGTTGTTTAGCATGACCATGACTAGGGGGATGTGATATTGCACTGCCACGGCAATTTCTTCCACGAGAAATTCAAAAGAATAATCGCCTACGACCGCCACAATTTCCTTGTCCGGAACGGCCAGCTTAACGCCGATGGCGGCGGGAATTTCCCATCCCAAGGGTCCGGCTTGTCCACAGACAAGATAGTGCCGGGGACGATACGTGCGTTGAAATTGCCCTGACCAAATCTGATAAAGGCCAATAGCGGTAGTAAAGATGGTATCTGGCCCAAAGGTATCATTGATGGCTTTGAAGACACGAGCCGGATGAATGGGAATCGTGGTAATATCCATGACCCTATCAACACGTTCTTTAATATCCGCTACGCGTTCGACCCAGTTGGTAGGCGCCTTGGGAGGAGTAAGGAGTTTGGCTTGCGACACCAACTCTTCCAAAGCCAAACGCGCATCACCAACAATTCCTAAATCCGGTTCAATGATCCGGCCGATTTGCGTAGGCTCCACATCAATATGAATAAATTTCCGCCCTTTAGTATAGACTTGCAAATCTCCGGTGTGCCGTTCCGCGAACCTGGCACCAATGGCTAAAACCAGATCGGACTCGAGAAAAATTCGGTTGGCGGCCCGAGTCTGCGTTTGAATCCCCACGGTGCCCACATAAAGGGGATGGTCAGCCCCAATCACGCCCCACGCCATCAACGTTGGGGACACCGGGATTTGCAAGTATTCGGCAAATTGGCGCAATAGATCTTCGGCTTGTGCATTGACCACGCCTCCCCCTGCCAAAATCAAGGGTTTCTTAGCCTCTTGCAGCATGGATAAGACCCGTGTAATCGCCAAGGGATTAGGGGGTATAGAAAATACCGGCAACGAACAGTCCACTTCCGGGTCATAGGAAATCTCCGCCTTTTGCACATCCAGCGGCAAGTCAATATGAACCGGCCCGGGCCGTCCTTCTTTGGCAATGCGAAAAGCCTCGCGAAATACCCAGGGCACTTGTGCAGGTTCCATAACCAAAAAACTTTTCTTCACGACGGGCTTCACGATATCGACAATGTCCACGGCTTGAAATCCCTCGCGGTGCAGTTGCGATCGCGGCACTTGTCCCGTAATCGTTATCATCGGAATCGAATCGGCCCAGGCTGTGTATAATCCGGTCACCATGTTCGTGCCGGCGGGTCCAGAAGTGCCAATAGCGACTCCCACTTTTCCCGTAATCCGTGACCAGCCGTCGGCCATATGGGTCGCGCCTTCTTCGTGGCGGGCGGTAATGGACAAAATGCGGTCAGGCACTTTAGACAGCGCCTGGTATAAGGGCAATATGGCAGCCCCAGGAATGCCAAAGACCGCGTTAACGCCCTCATCGATAAGTACGGAGACAGCCGCCTCCATGGCGGACATTTTTGGCATAAGAAATCCCACCCTCATCTCAAAATGTTGATTCGCTACTCAGACAAGAAACCGTGACGTTGATAAGCCGTCCAAATTAAGTCGACGGGATGCATGGCCCGGGGCGTTTGGGACTGCGCTTTAAGCCCGGATTGAATCTGCAATATGCAACCCGGATTAGCAGCTGCCACCCACTGCACTTGTTGGGGAATCGTGGACACTTTGCGCTCTAACAACTGTTGAGCCATTTCAGGGTGCGTCAAACTATAAATGCCAGCTGCCCCGCAACAACGATCGGAATCCGTCATTTCACAGATCGTATAGCCGGCTTTCTGCAACATCTGCCGCACCTCGGGTTTAATCCCTTGTGCATGTGCCAAGTGACACGGGTCGTGGACCGATATCTGCACCTGTTCCTGAGGCTTATCCACTTTAGGCAAAGGCAATTCAGGAAGTAGTGCCGTGATGTCAACTACCGCATTCTGAAATCGCTCAGCCCGTACTCGAAACGGGTCACTGGGGCCGAATAACTCCTGATATTCCTTTAACATCGCGCTACACCCTGCCGCCGTCACCACAACTATGGATGCACCTGAGGTTTCAAAGGCCTCGATGTTTTTCCTGGCCCACTCTCTCGCTATGTCAGGCTGACCGCCGTGCATGTGCAAAGCCCCACAGCAGCGTTGATTCTGGGGGATGATGACATCGACTTTCCCCAGTGACAACAGATCAGCGGTATGACGGTTGGTGTCTGCATAGACTGTGTCCATCACACATCCCACAAAGAGCATCGCGCGTTGCGACAAATTAGAATGGCCTTTGACGTGGTAGACCCGACTGAGATGTCTCGGGATGGTATCAGGAAGACCTAAAGTCAATCCTTCTAGCCTTTGGGGTATCCATTTGATTCGGGTAAGCCAGGATCCCACCATGGGCTTTTTACTTAAGCGCGCCAAGCGTTGAAACCATCTTAGTCCTTTAGGCGACCCAAAGAACAATTGCAAAGGACGGGACACTGTGCGAAAAATCCTGAATGCTTCGGGTTGAAGGTCAGAAAACTCAGACTTGGCGGACTCGGCCCGCCAGGCTTCGACCAAATGGCCGGTCGGCACATGCGAGGGACAGACGGCCTCGCAGGCCCGGCAATCTAAGCAATCATCCAAGGCTTTGGCGGCATGGCTGTTGAGTAGGGAGGGATCCTCTCGAAGACGCTCCAACAGGAACACCCTCCCCCGCGGCGATTCAGACTCCAGACCCGTCGTCATGTAGGTAGGACAGGAAGACAGGCAAAGACCACAATGTACACACTGCCCAGTGTCCATACCCATCCCCCCTCACGTCATCGTTTCATAATACGAAACTGTGTTTTGTATTGTGGTTGTAATTATGATTATACGGGAAAATATCCATTTAAAACACATTTTTTTCGAAAAAATTTGAGAGACTATTCTTCTCTTTACTTTTACCAATTGCCATGGTATTACAAATTATCGCAGCAGGATGGTGCTTATGGCCTTCAGTTGAACTGACTCAATACTGTCTTTTATTATAGAAGGATCACAGGTCGTCGCGAGAAAATCTGGCAAATATTTTAAAGGCGCCGCACGTTCTGAGCGTACCTATAACCCGGTGGCCATTTGGTTCTTGTTTCGTTAAGACGCAGCCAAAGAAGGGAATACCCGTGACAGGAATCCTTTAAGGCTTTCAGCATAACGATATAACCGCCCACAATTCCTGAATTTTTACCCACACCCTTTTGGGGTGTTAATCTTTCCCCACAGACTTCCCCGACTGATGGCCAAAATTTCTGGTGTCGACTACAATGAAACAAATACTGATACGAAAGACAAGGTCATGCAAATATTTGTTACCCGGGTTAAATGGGCCGTAGCTTTGATGCTTCTTGTACTGGCTCTCGGATCCATAGGCTTTCATCTCATCTATCATACGAAATGGTTCGAAGCCTTTTATTTTACTATTGCTATCATGTCTACCGTAAGCGATCCGCGTATCACTCCACACGGCAACCTTGAGATGGCATTTAATACCCTGGTGATTATCGTTGGGACGGGCGTGTGGATCTTCGGGTTATCGATCATTGTGTCATATTTTTTGGAATCCGATTTAGGATATTTCAGGGAGCGTCGAACAATGCGAAACATTGCACAAATGATAAACCATTTTGTCATCATCGGGGCTGGTCGCGTGGGAGAAAGTATTGCCTTGGAACTCAGAGAACTTGGGGAAGAAGTCGTCGTATTAGATCCTGATGCCCAGCGTGTCGATCGCATTAGAGCACTCGATTTTCCGTCTCTGGTAATCCCGGGATTTAACGCGGATGCCTTAAAGGTGGCCAACTTGCCTAAAGCTCGCGGCATTGCCCTAGCTATGCCTGACGATGCGCAAAACCTGTACGCATATCTTACAGCACGAGATCTAAACCCCGATTTATTAGTCGTGGCACGAGCCCAAACGCAAGAATCCGCTCATTATTTGAGAAATTTAGGAGTCACCCGTATTATCTTGCCGGATCTCTTGACAGGACACCGAATTGCCCGAATGTTGGCCAAACCCGTGGCACAAGATTTGTTAATGGCCCTGTTAAACGAGGAAGGCGTTCATGTTGAAGAAGCCTCCATCACGACTGGAGATCCTCTGGCCCATCAACCGATTCAAAAGGTGCGGCAAATTTACGGGCAACGGGTGACGTTAATCGGATACTGGCGCGAAAACCATTGGCACATGGCCCCAAGAGCCGACGAACTCATTCTTCCCGGGGATACGATTATTCTCGTGAAAGTGGACGAGTCTTAACTGGGATATGCTATGCGAATCAAGAAATGCGGCGCGGCCTCCAGAAAGCCATGAGCCATTAACCCATGTATCCTAGCCGTTCTGATATCTGCCGAGCAGCTTGCGCGATCAAAGGTCCCACTTCGTTCGCCCGTTCCCATGACAAATGAGCACCCGGGGCGGAAATTCCGATAGCGGCAACAACCCGTTGACGGTAATCTACAATGGGTGCGGCCACACACAAGGCGCCCGCAACTTGTTCTTCATTGTCAATGGCAAACCCTCGCTCTCTTATGACGCTCAGTTCCTGCTCCAATTGGCGCCAATCAGTGATGGTGTGATCTGTAAATCGTTCCAAAGAACGTTTTTGCCCGCGAAACTGGTCAATCAATTCGCTACGATATGCCAACACCGCCTTGCCGACAGCGGTGCAATGAATGGGAGCGCGCCGTCCGACATTTAGCTGCATACGCAAAGGTTGATGCGCGTCAACCGTCGCGACGTATACCATGTCCAGACCATCTTCGACCGCCACATTGACAGATTCGCCCAGTTCCGCAGCCAGACGGTCCATAATCGGCTCGGCTGCTCGATTAATCGGCCAAGCCCGGTTGGCTTTTCCGCTCATTTCAATCAGCCGCAAGCCAACCCGGTAGGCTCCCTGGGTTTCGTCCTGTTCCACGTAGCCCAAATCAATGAGAGTGTGGAGCAACCGGTAAGTCGTGCTCTTGTGCAACTCAGCGGCCTGAGCCAATTGCTTGAGAGACATGTCCGTATGCAAGACCAATTCTTCCAAAATACGGAACACGCGTTCTACAGAGTGTACGCGAACAGAATTTTCAGACTCTGAAACCACGTCCTCATCCATAGTCAACACCTCAACTTTCACTATTGGTCGTAACAATCTTTCTCTGGCATTGTAGCATTTTTGACAAACTGAGATGGCTCTAGTAATGCACAGGAGTACGTCTTTCTCACGAGAATTGCAAAACTCTTTTGGCCCGACACCGCCTGGGCACCCCTCTGAACCATCCCCAGTTCTTTGAGGTCATTGCGAGGTCATTGCTGGGTGGGTTCTAGTGAACGAGACAAGACGAGCGCCTGACACCAAGCGTTGAACTCACCTTGGAATCTCTCAATCCCTCCAAAATTTTGCGAACGCTGACTGGTTGTCATGTTTATAAGGTTTTAACAATTCAGAACCCATGGTAATATGAATATCAATCCTGACGTGACGAAAGGAAGGGTTTCATGAAATTGGCAGAGGCGCTAGCAGAACGCAAATCCCTCCAAGATCGTCTCTCTACACTGACCTCCAGGGCACGCAAGGCTCTTATGGTCATTGAGGGGCGAAGTCCCACGGAGTCTGTAGAACAATTGCTCAAGGACATTGACAGAACTTTAAACAATTGGGAACAATTGGTGGTGAAAATTAACCAAACCAACCTTGCGACCATCTTGCCAAATGGGATGAACCTCATGGAGGCCATAGCCAAACGCGACGCCTTGGTTCGCCATATCGGCGTCTACCAGACACTTTTATCCTCGGCAACCGGGGAGCGGGAGTTTCACGGCATGATTCCTAGGGAAATGGTATCCTTAGTCCCCGCAATTTCCCTGGCGCCGCTACAACAACAGATAGACATGCTGACGGCGGAACGTCTCAAACTGGATTTGGCCATTCAAGAAGCCGGCTGGACGCATGATTTGATAGAATGACACGTCGTTTTCAGTAACATAGTTAAAGAGAGAACCTTAATCAAGACGGTAGCAATTATCAATGAGACTCCCGTTCTTTCTGAAGGTCAACTGGCCTGATGGAGAATACCATATGATTTTAACAGTCCACGCACGGCACAGGGCACGAAGTATCGGGTAAATGTGCACCGGGCAAGAACGTACGGGGTAAAATGGAGTCAATTTGCAATTGCGAGGGCGGGATCGGGGCATTAAACAAGAACACAGCACAACGATACCACTTTAGACGAAGAAAAGAGCAGTTAGCTTGTTGCCCATGTGTCCAGAGAAAGTGTTAAAGGGTCTTTTTGCGTTGTGCGGAACATTATGGTTGTGGATAACTTTTTCGTGGCATAATCTGCCCAATCAAAGTCGTGTGGTTCGTCCCGGTAGGGTCTAACCGGGGCCGTGCCCAGGGGAAGCAAGCGCCTGGTGACTACATTAACAGTCCGGTGCCTGGCGCCGATTTTTTCACCGCCCCCCGCGATTCGGCGAGAACATGAAGTCCACGTGAATGTGAAAAGGAAAACCTCTGTAGGTCATTTCTTTGGCGGAAGCTGGAAGGCATCTGCCAATGGTTGTTATACTGTATGGCAACAAGAGGACTCCTATACACCCCTTAGGCGAGTTCCTCGATCACAATGCGATACCTGTCTGACAACCCCAAGCCCTACTGATAAATGCGATTTCCCCGTTGCCGCTTGACCTCCTGTACTGGCCATGTGCTTTGATTGGGAGACGCTTTTTCTTTGCCATGTCCAACCTCCTTATCAGTAAAATATTGTGGAACCAAAGAATTAATTGCAATATAATAAAAATAATCACCCGAAACTACGGCTAGTCACGGCAATGGTTTTGGCTTTTAATAAAGATTATCAAGACGTGACGTCTTCTACAGTATCGCAAGGCACCTGCCTTAGGTGAACGAGATGCCAATGACACACCAGATCTCAAAAATATGCCGGAATACCGGATATACGTAAATGCCACGTATCATGACAATAATCTAAATTTCCTTTATAACCCCATTCGTAGGAGCATGCCCTGCATTAACGACATGCCAATTTCGCACAGTCAGGAGAGGAGATACGATCACCTCGCCTTGGCCGGTTTCCGGCAAATCGTGTGAAGGGAGCCAAAGACATGCGTAAGCCAGTGCAAACCTATTATCTGCGAAGACTCATCAACACGCTCGTTGACGAATCCTTAACGAGTCCCAGTTTAGCCGAAATGGTTCACCAGCATTTGCAGGTTGAATGGATTCGAGATCGTCGGCTGTCACAATACCGTATCTTTGACTCGCGTGAAGTCTATTGGGAGTTAAGCGTCATTGACGCTCATGGCTATACAGACACGTTGTACCAACAAGGATTGGCATTACTAGCCATTGCTGTCAATGGCGCATTAGTTGCTCCCGCGGATGAGGAGCGAGCCAGAAAGCTATTTCCCAACCGGGCATTTCGCACTTGCCCTCACTGCGGCCAACGCTTTCACTCGTGGCTGGACTATTATGGGCATTACCAGCTCGACCATCTCTTAGACAACCAAGATCAGGCTATTTAACGCTTGATTCTTGTAAAACGGGTTCCAAAGACGCTATACTTAGCCACAATATGCCGTATTTGTTCAGCGAGAAAAAAGACGGTCGGATACCGGAGAGTTCATCCGGGATCCCACCGGTTGAGGGATAGGCGATGAATGTTTCCTTGTTAGAGCAAATAGATTCTCTGTGTTGGGATTTGTTAAGCCATATCCCCTCCCAAAACCAATGGCTTCTCAAGCAAACCCTATACACAGCACCATTACGCCGACAATTGGTTGCCGCCTTGCCCTTCCACCCCGGAGATCTGGTAGCTGACTTAGGCACAGGGTACGGCGTCATGGCTGTGGAAATGGCCGAGACGCTTAAAGTACAGGTGATAGGCGTCGACATCGACACCAATGTCCTTGCCTATGCCAGAGTGTTGACGGAGTCAATCTACGGCCTTCAAGCGCCGGTGCAATTCATCGAAACCGATGTCTATCATCTACCCTTTGCCGACCAATCGCTCGACGGGATCACTGCTCGGTTTCTGTTTCAGCATCTCAACAACCCCCTTCTTTTAGCACGCGAAATTTTTCGCGTGCTAAAACCCGGAGCTCGTGTTTTCATCGAAGACATCGACGACGGTTTCACCATGGAATTTCCTGCCCTGCCGCATTCGTGGCAAATCGTCATTCAAGCCTTTCGAAAATTGCAGTCCCTTCAAGGAGGCGATCGCTTTATCGGCAGAAAAATTCCCTCATACATGCATCAAGCCCACTTGGCTGTCGAAGGAATCGGCATTCGTCCTCTGGCCCAATTCTCTGAGCAAAATCCCCACGACATCGCGCATCAGTTTGAGCGTGAAAGAATTGAACAAGTGTTGCCGGAACTCTTCACACGCCACTTGTTGACTGAATCACAGTGGCAAGCAGCTCTCCGGGATTTACTCGCTACCGAAGGCCAATGGCTGTTTCAAAGCGTTTCTCAGTTTCAGATTATGGGCTATCGTCCTCGTTAAAAGTCATTGGCTAGGGGGGTAGGCTCGGCAATAATTTCATGCCATCTGGTATCGTCGGTCACGTTAGGTTCGTTGAGCATAGTCAGTTGATCAATGGTAACGGGAAATCCGGGCAGATTTTCACCAAATCTGGCTGCTGTAAACATGAGAGCCAAGGGAACGTGGAACAAGGGAAGATGCTGACGCCCCATGCTAGCCGCTACATGACGGTACAAAGCGTTCAGTGAGAACCTTTTGGGTCCGCCAATTTCCCAAGTTTGCCCCCAGGACTGCTCAGTCGTGACAAGACGCGCAATAAGTTCGGCCACATCACTGCGCGCTACGGGCTGAAAGAGAGTGGACCCATCGCCTGGAATAGGTACAACGGGCAGACGGCACTGATTTTTGATCATGATAAAGAAAGACGACCCTCCCCCAAACAACAAAGAGGGACGCAATATTATCGACTCGACGTTCATATCGTGAATACACTCTTCGGCTTTCCATTTCGTGCGGTGGTAACGGCTTTGAGCTCCCGGCCGGGTTCCTAATGCAGACATGTGGATCAGTCTCTTCACCCCGTTTTGGACCATGGATTCAACCAGCCGTTTTGTCACCTTATAGTGCATGGTATCGAAGGTTTGACCCGTTGCCGGGTGTTCCTCAATAATTCCCACTAAATTGATCACGGTGTCAGTCCTGGCCATCAAAGGGTTTAGGTCGACCGAACGGATATCTCCCGGCTCAAAGAGAACTTCGGGAATTAGGTTACGTTTATGACGGGCCAAGACACTCACATCATGACCGTGCAAAACCAGTGCTTTTTGAACCGCCTGTCCCACATAACCGGTGCCGCCTGTCAGCAAAACCCGCATCCTGACGCCCCCTTTTTCTTTGATTATACACAAGAATTGATCTCGCCGAGAATTAGTGCACCGTAATCTTCACTTCGGAATTTTCTCCGGGCAGCAAGATATATCCTGCAGCGACTATGGACAGCGTTACCGGGATCCTTTGGGTCACTTTGGTATAGGTTCCAGAGGTAGCTGCTGTGGGAATAAGGGAAAAGAAGGATTGAGTCGTGGGAGAAATGGCCTTTACCGTTCCCGAAAACGCTACACCGGGATGCGCGTCCACATAAATAGTCGCACTTTGACCGACCGCAACTTTTCGAATTTTACTCTCGGGAATATTCGCCACAACACTCACGTGAGATAACTGAACCAACGTAAACACCGGCGTTCCCGCAGAAACAGCTTGCCCATTGCGTACTGAAATTTTTGCCACGGTACCACTTTGGGGTGCCACTATCTTGACGGTTGATGGAGAAGACGAGGAGCTGGCAGCCGATTTAGTTTTGCTGGTGGCAAGGGAACTCACAGCCCCTGGAACCAATTCTTTTCCGACGACCTGTCCTTTGGTAATGTGCTGTCCGATATGAAGTCCTAACGATTCTATCGTCCCCGTCTGTGCGGCCGACACAGGAATGCTGGGGGCGGAAATTGACGCATCTTGCGTGGATACATAATCATAGCTTTGCGTCCAGTAGTAGGCAATAATGCCGCCAATCAAAATCAAGGCTACGATAATGAGGATGTTGATAAGAATCACTCGACTTTGTTTCACCAGTGTTCGCTCCTTTTAATGACCCTATACAGTGCACAATAAATTTTCTTCCAAAATGCTGGGGCTCTCTCGTTATCCCTGAGCCCCTTGACGATATGTCCTAAGAAACAAAGACAACACGGCCCCCAACAAGGTAATAGCTGCACCCAAGACGAAAATGTCGTCTATTCCCATCACAAAAGCCTCTTGTTGAATCAAATGGTACAGTCCATTGATGCTGAGAATCCTTTGACCTGGTAATACCCCGTGCCCAAGATACACGGACAGGTGATGGATAAACTGCATGCCCGGCTGAGAGTCAGGGGTATATGCGGATGCCAAAGTGCTCGCATGAAGCGCTGACTGCGATTGCAAAACTGCTGTCATAAATGCCAGTCCAAATGATCCGGCAACACGCTGCATAATATTGTTAATGGCTGATCCGCTACCGACCAAGGGCGTAGGTATAGCCGACATGCCGGCCGTAGTGGCAGGCATCATCGCCATGCCCATTCCCAATCCCCGCAATGTTAGCCACCATACCACCTGGAAAACCGGCGTCGTGGTCGATAACCCATGCAACAAAAATGTTGTGTAAGCCAAAATTAATAATCCGGTCAAGACCACCCATCTCGCACCAATACGGTCATACAAACGTCCGGACAAGGGCATCATGATAGCTGAAGCTAGGGCCGCCGGCATCATCATAAAGCCCGTTTGCATGGCGCCATAACCTGCTACGGTCTGCAAAAAAAGCGGAACATAGAAAACGCCGGAATACATGGACACGGTTATCACTATGACCAAAAGGTTGGCCATGGCAAAAGATCCACGGGCAAACACCCGGAGGTTAAGCAAAGGATGCTTCACCATGAGTTCCCATAATGTAAATAAGATGAGGAGAAGAATCGAAACGCCAAAGAGCATGACAATGGCTTCAGAGCCCCATCCCCAAGTTTGTCCTTCCGACAATGCCAAAAGCAGCCCGAAAAGACCCATCGCCGATAAAGCAAACCCCACGAAATCGAAGGGTCCTGTCACTCCTTTGGGAAATTTTGGGACATAGGCCAACGCCAAGACCGAACCGATGATGCCTATTGGCACGTTAATGTAGAAAATCAGACGCCAGTCCACATATTGCACCAACCACCCTCCCAAGGCCGGGCCAATAGCAGGGGCTACAATTATGCCCAATCCCCAGAATCCCATGGCTGTTCCAATCCGGTGCCTGGGCACCATACGGTATACCATAGCCATCGTAATAGGCATGATCAGCCCGCCGCCCAAGGCTTGCAACACCCGGAACATTGTGAGCACGGAGAGGCTCCACGACAACCCGGACAAGGCTGACCCTACCGTAAAAACCACTAATGACAGGACATAAATGCGGCGATATCCAAAGCGTTCACCCAAATATCCAGCCAAGGGCACAACGACACCCAAAGTCAGCATGTAAATAGTGACAACCCATTGTACCTGCGCCGTATTCACGGAGAACACACTTTCCAATTTCGGTATGGCAATATTGACGATGGAGGTGTCCAAAATGGCCATAAACCCACCTGCAATAAGGACGGCCAACGCCACACCCCAATTGTTAGCGATAGTTGATGAATCCTCTCGTGCCATTCTCAAATACCTTCCTCCTGCTTCCTGGTTACGAACCGCTTTTTAGAAATGGATGCGTACAGACGCATTTTCTCCTGCGATGAATACCTTTCCGCCTGGATTTACCGATATGGTTACCGGCACCCATTCTTGTTTTTTAGAGAAACTGCCAACTGGGAGCAAGGGGGACAATGTTCGCAATGTCGTTGATCCAACATGCGACACCCGTCCGGTAAAGGTTGTACCGGGAAACGCACTTAATGTGACGTTAGCCACTTGCCCCACCGCCACCTTGCCAGCACGGGATTCCGGGATTTCAGCCACGATCTGACTCTTTCCCTGCTGGACAATCGCCATCAAATCCGTCCCGTCCATGACGTCGGCCCCAGTTGACACCCCCAAAGACCCCACTGTTCCCTCCCTAGGTGCGGCAACAGTCAGGGTTTTTCCGGCAACGGTCGTGATCTGAGCGAGGCTCTGGCCCGTTTTCACATGTTCGCCAGTGTGCACCAGCACCTGGTTCACAGTTCCGGAGTTTGAAGCGGAAACCCAGACATAAGGAGCCGTCACGAATGCGTAGGGCGACTCTACGTAATGCGCTTGATTCCACGTATAAAATCCCGCAATGCCCCCCAGTATCATCACGCCCAGGATTGCCACCAAACCAAAAACCCACCGGGGCATTGGTTCACCTTCCTTCTGTTGTTTCCGAACCCTGGGCTTCGTGCTCCCAGTGGTCTAATAAACTCGTGTAACCCATTTGCAAAATTTCTATTTCCTCGAAACGCTCTTGCGCTTGGGTCATGCGTTCGAGCCGGATTCTCATACCAACCGCCTGGCGATATAAATCATCATCCGAAAGATGAGCCCAGCAACTGTCCTTATCAATTTCCTGCCACAACAGATCGGCTTCTTGGGAAAGGTCCTCCATGCGTTCTGCAATATCTTCTTTACTTAGCATGGTTCCATAGCGATCTAAGTGAAATACCGGTTCAACTCCATTGGCCCATGCCTCGTAACCTTGTGACAAAATAAATAGCTCTAAGAGCCGGCGCAATTGACGAGGCCTTTCATCATAAGCTTGCGATTCGTCTTCAGGGTGATTTTTCATCACGACCTCTGCCACCATCACGGCGCGACTGTGGATATCCCTGGCTTTATAGCGCCAGCGAGTTCGTGAGATTTCACCGTGAAGAGAGTCAACCCGACCTCGAAGTGTTGTCTTCATAACATTCTTTCCCGGCGACCCAGACGTCTCTTCCGGTAGGGAATAAACCTGTGGCGAAGGCGTATCGGTCTGGGATGTTTTGGCGTTCGCAGGTGACATTCCTTCCTCCAACAAAGACTCTTCTCGCTCTCTCTTTCCTAATAACACCGATATGACCCCCGTGAGGATACCGAGACTAATTAGCCCCCACCCCCAAATCGCACCCAGAGATGGTTGACTGATCAGCAAATACAGTCCTAATCCCACACCCCCTATGGCTTCGATAATACCGGCAATCAATAATCCCATTAAAAATCGGCTCCCTTTGCATTATCCTGGACTTCCTTGGCACATCCTGATTTGCTGAAGGCAAAGATGAGAACGACAAAAGACAGCAGAAGAGGTCGCCCTACCGTTGCACGTCCTTAACTTTGGCGATCCATCCAGCCAACGTCCCATGACCATAGTTCATGCCCAAACATCATTCGTCCGGTTCACTGGATTCCTCTATCTTCTCAATGAGTGTTACTAAAGTCTTCAAATCGGATTCTGTCATTCGCGAAAAAAGATGATCGAGAAATTCCCGCCTCTGTTTTTGCAGTTCTGCAATCTGTATGCATCCCAAAGACGACAATTGGACCAGAACCACACGGCGGTCGGAGTCTTGGCGGAATCGATCAATGAACTTTTGATTTGCTAAGCGGTCAATCATAGCACTGGCACTGGCTAGAGATAACCCGAGCTGATCGGCCACGTCACTCACCGTCATGGATCCTAAATCACTCAAGAGTTTGAGCAGAGAGTACTGGTCCATGGTAAGAGTTTCTTGCGCCATCCGCTGACGCATTTTACGACCGATCCGGGAAAAACTCCGATCCAACGTCTCGATATACGTGTCCCGTTCGTCCAAATAATTCACCTTCTTGATAATACACATCATTAACTATTAACGTAAATTAATCTTATTACTAGCAAATAAAAAAGTCAAGACCATCGAATGCGTGCACTCATTGCAGGATATTTTTATGTGCTGTGTCATTTTGTCTTGTCAGGATGCCGCTATGCCTAAAGAAACTGTTACAAACTTTTATACCACTAACACCGTCTTAGGACAGGTCTACTTTTTCGTCAGATTACGCGCAAAAAAGAGTAGGTTAGCAGGACGTTCCGCAATCCGGCGCAAGTAATAGGAATACCAGTCACGCCCCCAAGGGACATAAACGCGCGCACGGTATCCGTCTTTCGCCAGTTCTTCTAAAACTGATTGTTTTACCCCGTAAAGCATTTGAAATTCAAACGCGTCTCGGGGAATGTTATGTTCTTTTACGTACCGCAAGATCTGTCCGATGATCACTTCATCATGAGTAGCGACTGCCGTAAAATTTCCCCGGGACATGCTGTATTTAACCAAACGCACGTAGTTGTCATCGACATCCGGTTTTGAGGGAAAGGCGATGGATTGGGGTTCCATGTAGGCTCCCTTGACAATTCGGATATTCTTCGGTGTTTCAGAGAGCATTTTCAAATCGTCCATGCTCCGGTAAAGATAGGCTTGCAAAACAATGCCCACATGTTGCGGATACTGAGCCCAGGTCTCTAGAAATAAGTTCAGCGTGTCGGTTGTAACATGCGAGTCTTCCATGTCGATGCGGACAAAATTCCCATACTCGCGAGCTCTTTCCACAATCTGCTTGAGATTATTACGCGCCACGTCTTTGGACAAACCAAGACCCATCATAGTCAATTTCAGCGAAACATGTGAGTTGACACCTTCTTGATGAATGACATCCAGCATGCGCAGATAGCTTTCCCGGGCTAGATCAGCCTCAGCCAACTGCGTAACCGATTCTCCCAAATGGTCAAGCGTGACCCCTATTCCCTTCTCGTTGAGGTTCAGCACCACTTGAATCGCTTCGTCTAAGGTCGCACCGGCGACGAACCTCTTGGCTCCTAACTGCATTCCATATTGCTGCATGGTGTGTGCCACCAACCAGTTGTTCCCTACCCCTAAAATAAGCTGCCTGAACACCAAAACTCCTCCTCATTCTGTCCCCATATCTCCATAATCGATCCGTTTCAATATTAATCCCTTAGCAGGCGCAACCAATCCGATTTTATCACCGTGGGGATTTTCAAGTCCTTCATACAATATAGACAAATCACCCGTTTTCGCGCAAAACATCATAGCGCCGACGAGATGTCGCACCATACGGTATAAAAATCCGTCCGCACCAATATCGTAACGCCAAATCAGGCCATGCTGCTCCATAACCCATCGGCTTTGAAACACATGCCGGGTAGTCGTTTGGGCTGAAGATCCCTCCGACCGAAAAGCCCTAAAGTCATGCCGACCTCGTATGGTATCTGCCGCGCGGGTCAATATGCCCCATGACAACGGTTGCTCCATCACAGCGACATACCTCGCTTGTCCCGGCCAGGGAACAAAGTCAGCGATCCACACACGGTAGCTGTAATATTTTGCTTGCGCATCTTGAATAGGCCGAAATGTTTCGGGAACCCACCTTACTGCACGTACGGACAAATCGGAAGGAAGGCGGTGATTAAGCACCGTCGTCAACTTATCTAGAGGTATGGGAACGGATCCCGTCCACACGACGACCTGACCCCAGGCATGAACACCGGCATCTGTTCGACTAGCACCCTTCACTTTGCCCGGACCCAGCAATTGGCTTAAGTGGCGTTCTAATTCTCCTTGCACCGTACGCTGGCCGGGTTGTTTTTGAAATCCTGAAAAATCTGTTCCGTCATATGCCACCAACAAACGCAAGTACATCTTAAATCAACACTTTCCAAGTTAGTAGAAAAACAACCCACGACGCAATCGTAATCCATGTATCCCTTGGATTCCATTTAGATACAACAGGGACGATTTGTGCACGCCAACCCCGTGCCCAGATTGATTCCGCAATCAGCTCACTGCGCAATATGCTGATCATAACCAGCGGCGTCAAAAACCGCAGGCGATCCTTCCAATATCCTTTGTGCCCGGCCAATTGGCGTCTCATCCGCACATCGGTAGTCACTCTCTTGGCGGTAATTCGCAATTCCGGAATATAGCGCATCACCAATAATGCCATCAACGATATTTGTCCAATAATGGCTCGTGGCCCCAACCACTTTTTCAGCACTTTTTCCACTTGATGAATCATTTCCCGAGGCGCAGAGAGATGCACGATAAGGATACTGAGCCACAAGGCGCAGCCAAAATGCAAGCCGTCCCATAGGGCCCGGGAAAAGTTATGATCTTGATGATTCACAATGGCTAACAAAGCCCACAGCCCCGGTCCCAATATAAGACCAAACAGCTCAGTTCGCGTCATGCGGATATGATAACGGTACTGAATGCCGAATAATATGACGATTTCTGCCCCTGCAAGCCACGCCTCATTGGTCGCAAACAGAATAATTAAGCCTAAAAAGAGAATTTGCAGTATGACCAACGGATTTATTGGTGCCGCACTTGATTCCACAATTTCACCACCTGTTGCAAGGCTCGCTCAGCATCAATCCATCCTCGGAAAGATACTGGCGCATTTCGGTTAAGCAGATCACGCCAAAGTTCTTCCAAGGGACTCTGTGCAGACAGGGTATGATGATGCCATAACTTGCCCAAATCGGTAGCACTACTGTCTAATGTCTTCTCGCACCAAAACCCCGTTTCCATAAAAGACAACAACCATGGCCAGTCGTGGCTGATGACCAAGGTTAGACGGGATAATTCTTGTGAAATCAGCCATCGTTTTAACTCCTCACGCCAAAACCCATCAAGTCCTTCCGTCGGTTCATCTAACAACAAGACATCGGGGTTAAGCAGATCATAGGCGGCCAATACCACGCGACGTTTCTGACCTGTGCTCAAGGTCCACGGTGACTGATTCCAGAGGGATCCCAACTGCCATCGTGCCACAATCTGGTCGACTCTTTGCTGCCAACGAGAGTCACTTTGTTTTTTTCCCCTAAAAGCCCAAAGCAGTTCATTGGCAACAGTTGACTCAGTTAATTGATGCTCCGGATGCTGCATAACGCATCCTACACGCTCATTAATGACTACGGTTCCATGGCGTACCTTGAGTTCTTGGTATAACAAAGAAAAAAATTGACTCTTTCCAGAGCCATTGGGGCCCACTACCCCATACAGTCCCTTTTCTGGAGCCTGCCAGAAAGGAATCCGCAGCTCAGAGAAAGGCAATGTGACATTTTCAATTAAAATGGCCATAGATGCTGCCCCAACTCGCGCGGTTTACACCAATCGCTATCCTTCGTCCATTCAGCTGCACCTTTCAGTTCAGCCAATCCCTGACAAAAACGCCACCAGTCATCATGCAAGGCCTCGAACATGGCATGTTTGGCGAGTTCACAGACCTCCCCTTGGGCAATCCATAGATACCGGTCCGCCAATTCAATCCAGCGGGAATCATGGCTGATGATGATCAGGGTTCTTCCGTCACGCTTTTGTTGATCCAATATCTCCACTATGTGTTCTTGCGCGGAGCTATCCAACATGGTTTCCGGCTCGTCCACCACAAGAACTTGTGCACGTTGCGCTAAAATCGCAGCCACTGCCGCTAAGTGGAGTTCGCCACCCGAAAGGCTGTCCCAAGCCCTGCGTTTCATTCCTTCCAGCCGTGTCCTGAAGAGAGCTTCATCTGTGCGTTGTAGCACTTCCTGGTGAGACTTTGCATGCCATATGGAGCTAAGCATGATGTCCTCCTCCACACTCGTTCCCACAATCTGATGCTCAGGCTCCTGTTGAAGCCACCCGACTAAATTTTCCGTCCATTCTTCACGCATTCGACCGTCCGACAACTGCAAATCCCCCGAGGACGGCAACAGAACTCCTGCCAAAACGCGCGCAAAAGTGGTCTTTCCGCCGCCATTCGGCCCCGAGATCAAAACACACTCGCCCCCGTGAATGATCAAGTTCACGGGGCCGAGTGCGGGAGTAGGTGCTGTATCATACTGAACCACGACGTGGTTGAATATGATATTCATTCGCTCAGACCAGTTCCAATATTGCCATAGGTGCGGCATCTCCCCGGCGAAATCCTGTTCGCATAATCCGAGTATAACCTCCGGTCCGGTTTTCGTACCGGGGCCCAAGATTGGTAAACAATTTCGTTACCACATCTTCGTCCCATACATATGCTAGTGCTTGCCGACGTGCGGCCAAATCGCCCCGTTTAGCCAGGGTAATCATATGCTCTACAACGCGGTTCACTTCCTTCGCCCGCGTCACTGTCGTTTCAATTCGTTCCTCACGCAATGTTGACGTAACTAAATTACGCAACATGGACCGGCGATGTCCGCCAATGCGTCCCAATTTCCGATGCATTCCCGGCATGAATCTCCCTCCAACCCCCTAGATTACTCTTCCGCTGGGCGCAAGCCTAAGCCTAATGCGACCAACTTCTCTTTGACCTCTTCTAACGATTTTTTACCCAGATTGCGAACCTTCATCATATCTTCATCTGACTTGTTCGTAAGTTCCCCAACGGTGTTAATTCCAGCTCGTTTGAGACAATTAAAGGACCGCACTGACAAGTCCAGTTCTTCAATAGGCATTTCTAACAAACGGTCTCGCGAATCCTCATCACGCTGTACACCAATCTCTACACCGGACACAGCATCTGTCAATTCGATAAATAAGCGAAGGTGGTCCGACAGGATTTTGGCACCACGGGATATTGCCTCTTCCGGGCTTAGGGACCCGTCTGTCCACACTTCAATGGTCAACCGATCATAATCGGTAATGTGACCCACACGGGTGTCTTCGACGCGCCAATTAACCTTCGTGACGGGGCTAAAGATAGAATCTACTGGTATCACGCCAATAGCCTGATCGCTCCGCTTGTTTTTTTCTGCGGAAACGTATCCTCTTCCCCGTTCGATGGTCAGTTCCATCCGTAATGAATGTCCTTCATCCACATAAGCAATGTGCTGTTCTGGCTCAAGGACATCAACGTCCGCATCGGCGATGACATCTCCTGCCACCACTTCCGCTGGTCCGTCTTTCTCAATACGCAAGATGTGGGGTTCGTCCGACCATAATCGCAATGCCATACGCTTTAGGTTCAGGATAATGTCCGCCGTGTCTTCCTCGACTCCCGGAATAACGGAAAACTCGTGTAACACTCCGTCAATACGGACGGAAGTTACGGCCGTGCCTGGCAATGAGGATAACAGAATTCTTCGCAAGGAGTTACCCAGAGTAATACCATATCCTCGGTTTAATGGCTCGACGGTAAACGCGCCATACTTAGGATCGGTTCCATCATCAACCCGTCGAATTTCCGGCTTCTCAACCTCGGTCATGTTATCCGCGCCCGCTCTTAAAGCAGGC
This sequence comes from Bacillota bacterium, assembly GCA_021841025.1. Lineage (GTDB taxonomy): Bacteria > Bacillota > Sulfobacillia > Sulfobacillales > Sulfobacillaceae > Sulfobacillus. The sequence goes on from JAKBWA010000029.1 coordinate 25,912, forward strand.
TTCCCCCCTTTCACAGACTTAAGGATTAACGAGAGTAGTACTCAATAATGAGCTGTTCCTGAACGGGTGTGTCAATCTCATCACGGCTCGGCATCCTCACCATGGTACCCCGCCACTGCTCCCGCTGAACATCTAGCCAAGCTGGAACTGTACGAAGCGGAGCCTCCAACATCGCTTTAAATCGCGGCTTTTGACGACTCACTTCACGCACTTCGACGACGTCACCGGGTTTGACCGAAAATGACGGTATATTCACTCGACGGCCATTCACCGCAAAGTGATTGTGGCGCACCAGTTGCCGTGCCTCTGCTCGAGAAGAGGCAAACCCCATGCGATAGACCACATTGTCCAAGCGACGCTCTAAAAGTTGAAGCAAAAGCTCACCGGTGACACCCTTTTTCGCCGAAGCCTTCCCGAAGTACCGCGAGAATTGACCTTCCATGATGCCGTAGGTCCTGCGGGCCTTTTGTTTTTCCCGCAACTGCACCCCGTACTCTGAAAGTTTACGGCGTCCTTGGCTCTGGCCATGCTGCCCCGGAGCATAGGCGCGTCGCCTAACCGGACACTTGTCTGTAAAGCACTTGTCTCCTTTAAGATATAATTGTACCCCTTCACGCCGGCACAACCGGCAAACAGGTCCTGTATAACGTGCCATTTGGCCGCCTCCTTCCTTTCTGTCTTATACTCTCCGTCTTTTTGGTGGACGGCAACCATTATGAGGAATAGGTGTAACATCTTTGATCATACTAACTTCCAGGCCCGCTGCCTGAAGTGCCCGAATTGCGGCTTCCCGGCCAGAACCCGGTCCTTTCACCAGGACTTCGACTTCTTTTAAGCCGTACTCCATCGCAGATTTGGCAGCTGTTTCAGCGGCCATTTGCGCAGCAAACGGTGTGCTCTTTCGAGATCCTTTAAATCCAGCCTGGCCAGATGACGCCCAGGACAAGGCATTTCCCTGTGTATCTGTAATCGTAACGATAGTGTTATTAAAAGTCGACCGAATATGCGCGGTTCCACGATCTACGTGGCGCTTGTCACGGCGACGGGTTCTGGTTCTACGACGACTGCTTGGCATCTGTGCTTCCGGTCCCTCCTAAAGAAATAATGTAAACACGATCTTACCTCTTGCGCTTGGCTCCGACGGTTCGTCTGGGTCCCTTACGGGTGCGTGCATTGGTTTTAGTTCTTTGGCCGCGAACCGGCAATCCCCGTCGATGACGCAGACCGCGATACGTTCCGATATCGATCAGCCGCTTAATGTTCATCTGAACTTCTCGCCGCAGATCTCCTTCAACACGATAGTCACGATCGACCACCTCGCGAATGCGAGCGACTTCATCCTCTGTTAAGTCTCGCACTCGCGTGTCGGGATCGACTTGAGTTTTGGCCAAAATTCTCTGAGACGCAGACAAGCCAATCCCATAAATGTATGGCAAAGCTGCCTCTATTCTCTTATCGCGGGGTAAATCAATTCCTGCAATACGCGCCACGCTCTTAACTCCCTTCTTCCTTTAGTGATGGTTTTTATCCCTGCGCTTGCTTGTGCTTAGGATTCTGGCAAATGACTAAAACTCGCCCGTGACGTTTGATCACTTTACATTTTTCGCAAATGGGCTTCACTGACGCTCTAACCTTCACTGCCTGCTCCTCCTTTCGAGACGCCCATTATTTATATCGATAGGTAATCCGTCCGCGAGTTAGATCATAAGGTGATAACTGAACCGTAACCTTATCTCCCGGCAGGATTTTAATAAAATGCATGCGAATTTTTCCCGAGATATGCGCCAGTACTCTGTGACCATTCGCTAACTCTACCCGAAACATCGCATTCGGCAGGGGTTCAATCACCGTACCTTCGACCTCAATCGCGTCTTCTTTTGCCACAGCTTTCCCTCCTTTCCAGACAATTTCTAGCTCGTTGCCCTATGTTTCCCCCGTTCTAAGGGAAACAAACCTATGGGATACATCCGATCAATTATAACGGAATTTGTCAACCAATTCGAGTCAATATTTCCGGACCCGATTCCGTTATAAAGATGGTGTGTTCAAAATGGGCCGACAATGACCCGTCCCGCGTCACCACAGTCCATCCATCATCCAATACGTCGACTTCATAATCTCCCTGATTAACCATTGGTTCGATGGCCAGAGCCAAACCCGGCTTCAATAATATGCCACGCCCTGGAGAGCCATAGTTGGGTACCTGAGGATCCTCATGCATTTGATGTCCTATCCCATGCCCCACATAATCGCGGATGACAGAAAATCCATGACTTTCCACGTATTGTTGAATCGCATAGGAAATGTCGCCGAGATGACCACCCGGTTGGGCCATTTCAATCCCCTTGTACAAGGAATCCTCCGTGACTTCCAGCAATAACTGAGCTGTCTCATCAGGGGGACCTCCAACAAAAAAAGACAGTGCAGCGTCACCCACAAAAGAGTCAAGAACAGCGCCCAAATCCAGGCTAACCAAATCATGTTCCTTTAACCGGCGGGAACCGGGTATGCCGTGAACGACCTCATGGTTAACGGACACACATACGCTGGCTGGGTACCCATGGTATCCTTTGAAAACTGGAACAGCGCCACGATCTCGTATCTCGAAGTCGGCAATGTGATCAAGATCTTTAGTCATCATCCGCGGCTTCACGGCTTTTTTGAGAATTTGGAGCACCTCTGCCACGATGAGGCCCGCCCTTTGCATTTTCTCTTTGTCACGTGCACTTTTCAATTCAACCATGCCGAGCCCCCAACTGCTGAATGATGGCCTGGGAAACCTTTTCAACCGACTGTGTCCCGTCAATCTCCAAAAGAATTTCCCGGTCTCGATAAAAAGCGATCAATGGCGCCGTCTCTTCATTATAAACGGACAGTCGCGTCCCAACCGTCTCAGGACGATCATCTGATCGCTGCACCAATTCCTTGCCGCACACATTGCAAATTCCCGCTACTTGGGGCGGATCAAACCGGATATGATACGTTGCTCCGCACTCGGGACATATCCGGCGTCCCACCAGACGTTCGACTAAGGCGTCATGGGGCACATTAATATGAATGACCTCGTCAAGAAGACGTCCCCGAGCCCTTAACATTGCGTCAAGAGCTTTCCCCTGATTGATATTCCTGGGAAACCCATCCAAAACGAATCCAGGACCTGCATCCGGAAGACCTAGCCTGTCGTTGACCATGGCTTCCGTAATATCATCCGGCACCAGTTTTCCCTCAGACATAAAGGCTTGAGCCCTTTCTCCTAATCGAGTGCCTTCTTTTAAATGACCCCGGAACAGATCTCCCGTGGAAATATGGGGAATACTATAGTACTCTGCAATATATTTGGCCTGCGTACCTTTTCCCGCACCAGGGGCACCCAATAAAACTAGGTCCATTAACGTGCCCCCCTCATTTCATAAATCCTTGATATTGCTTCATGAGCATCTGTGCCTGCATCTGTTTAAGGGTATCCAGTGCCACTCCCACGATAATGAGGAGCGAAGTCCCGCCAAAATACAGGCCATTAACCCCCATGCCCATCGTGACGAAACTAGGAAGGATAGCCACTAAGCCTAAGAATAACGCGCCCACCAGTGTCAAACGACTGCTCACACGCCCTAGGTATTCGGCCGTTGGACGTCCCGGCCTAATTCCGGGGATATACCCTCCGCCTTTTTTCAGGTTGTCTGCAACGTCATCTACCTTAAACACCACTTGTGTGTAGAAAAAGGTAAATAAGACCACCAGAACAAATTCTGCAATGATGTAAAGTGGCGATGTAAACCCAAAATAGTTCTTCAGAATCGTTACCCATCCGCCTTTAAAAAACTGGCCAATGGTATAGGGCAGAATTAACAGGGAAATAGCAAATATGACCGGAATGACACCCGCCTGGTTAACGCGTATAGGCAAATGCGTCGACTGTCCTTGATACATCCGTCGCCCCACCACACGTTTAGGGTACTGAACCGGAATCTTTCTCTGGCCTTCATTGACAAACACAACCGCCGCAATGATCAACACTGCGATAATGAGAAAGATGATAATCTTAGGCCAACTAATGATTCCAGCCTGGATGTACTTAAACAGTTCTTCAACACCAAACGGCAACCGCGATATAATTCCGAAAAACACCAACAAAGAGATACCATTACCAATGCCTTTGTCAGTTATTTCTTCACCCACCCACATCAAAATGGTGGACCCAGTCAATAGCAAGAGCGCTGTCAGAAGCAAACTGCCAACCGTATGATGAACATACGCAAAGACACCATGAGACGAGTAATTGTAGAGATAATAGGCAATCCCTAAAGACTGTAGCGCGCCTAGGCCAAGTGATAACCACCTGGTCACCTTAGTCATTTTCTTTTGGCCTTCTTCTCCTTCTTTGGACCATTCTTCCACAGTCGGAATGACTACGGTCATCAACTGCATAATAATGCTGGCGTTGATGTAGGGAATAATGCTCAACGCGAAAATCGATAAAGTTGCCGTGGCACCACCAGAAAACAAATTAAGCAGCGCAAAAATTGTTGCGCCATGAACGAACAGACTTTGAATCACAGATGCGTGGACGCCCGGAATGGGTATGTGGGCGCCCACACGAAATACGACCAGCATCAAGAGCGTAAAAAGTATTCGTTTGTTTAACTCAGATGACCGGAACGCATTCATCATATTTTGTGCCACGTTAAATCACCTCGGCTCGCCCGGAAACCGCCTCAATCTTTTCTTTTGCCGACTTAGAAAACGCATTCACCTGCACTGTCAAAGGACGGTCCAATTCTCCTTCCCCTAAGACTTTTACAGGTTTGTTGCGTCGCACCAACCGATGCTCTTTCAAAAGTCCCACCGTAACCACGGTGTTGGCTTCGAACTGATTAAGGTCGCCAATGTTGACAATCTCATACTCCACCCGAAAAGGATTCACAAACCCCCTTTTAGGCAATCGACGCTGTAAGGGCATCTGCCCTCCTTCAAAGCCGGGACGAATACTGCCACCTGACCTTGCCTTTTGTCCTTTATGACCTCGGCCGGCTGTTTTGCCGAGACCGGATCCTAGTCCGCGTCCCCTTCGAGTTTTTTTGCTTCGACTCCCTGGACTAGCCTTGATCTCGTGCAGCCTCATTGATGACCCTCCTTCCCCTCGGGAATTTCCTCCACACGAACAAGATGACGAATCTTGTGAACCATTCCCCGAATGGACGGGTTATCCTCAAATTCCACTGTACGCCACATTTTCCGAAGACCCAACCGACTGGCGGTATCTTTTTGTTCCTGGGCGTATCCAATGGCGCTTTTTACCAAAGTAATACGCAGTTTAGCCATGGTGTGCCCCCCACAATATTTCCCGTACGGAACGCCCGCGAAGTTTTGCAACGTGCTCTGCCTTTTTTAATTGTTTCAATCCGTCCATAGTCGCAGCCACGACGTTATTGGGATTGGCTGTGCCCAGAGACTTGGTTAAGACGTCCCTGACACCGGCGGCTTCTAAAATTGCCCTCACCGCTCCGCCAGCGATTACACCCGTCCCGGGCCCCGCTGGCTTCAACAATACGCGGCCTGCACCAAATACCCCGGTGACTTGATGTGGTATGGTACTCCCCAGTCTGGGAACGGTGATCATGGATTTCTTAGCATCCTCCACACCCTTACGGATGGCATCGGGAATTTCTGCAGCTTTTCCCAATCCTACGCCCACACGTCCATTTTCATCACCGACCACAACCAAGGCACTAAAGCTGAACCTGCGTCCTCCTTTAACCACCTTGGCCACACGGTTAATTGCGACAACTTTTTCCTTAAACTCACTCGTGCCCCGTGAATCTTGAGTTTGGGCTGCTGGTCTCGCCATGACTTACCCCCTATATCCTAAAATTCAAGTCCGGCTTCCCGGGCTGCATTCGCCAGGGCCTGTACACGCCCATGATAACGATATCCGCCACGGTCAAACACAACCTTTTTAACTCCTCGGGCAATAGCCCTTTCTGCCACTAACCGTCCCACTTCTCTAGACTTGGCCACTGTTAAACGGCCTTCCATATTGTCAAAAACCTTTTCTAAGGTCGAAGCTGATGCAATGGTGTGTCCCTTAGTATCATCGATCACCTGCGCATAAATGTTCAAATTGGACCGATAGACATTAAGGCGCGGCCTTTCCGGCGTCCCTTTAATTTTGTGCCGCAGTCGTAAGTGCCGGCGTTTGCGGGCCGCGTTCCTGTCAAAACGCGTATACACGTTCTACCCCCTCATTTCTTTCCAGTCTTGCCTACCTTGCGAACGATTCGTTCACCGGCGTAGCGGATGCCCTTCCCTTTATAGGGCTCGGGTGGGCGTACACTCCGAATCCTTGCTGCTACAGCCCCCACAGCCTCTTTGTCATATCCCTTGACAAAAATGTTGGTAGGGTTCGGTACTTCAAAAACTATACCCGAAGGCGGTTCGATCGTCACCGAATGCGAGAACCCAACCGCCAATACCAAATTCTGGCCTTGTTTCGAAGCACGGTATCCAACACCTGACATCTCCAAATGTCGCTCAAAACCATTGGACACTCCTTCAACCATATTGGCTACCAAGGTTCGGGACAAGCCCCACTGCGCTCGGGCTAAAGGACTGTCATCAACGGGACGCACCAGAATTTGGTTGCCCTCCATAGACAATGTGACTTCGGGCCTCAACGTCCGCTGGAGCTCTCCTTTAGGCCCCACCACACGTACCGAATGCCCATCAATATTCACATTTACACTCCCAGGAATGGGTATCGATCTTTTACCTATCCGTGACATGATGGGATACTCCTCCTTGTTATCTTCCTACCACACGTAGCACAGTACTTCTCCGCCAACATGGATTTCCCGGGCCTGCTTTTCAGTCATAACGCCGCGTGAAGTGGACAATACCGCTATTCCTAACCCCCCAAGCACACGGGGCAATTCGTCATGCCCTGCGTACACTCGCAATCCGGGCCGGCTAATGCGTTTCAGGCCAGAAATGACACGTTCACGGTTGGGCCCGTATTTTAATTGCAGCCGAATTAGCCCATGTTTGCCGTTCTCTACAAAATCGTAGTCACGTATGAATCCTTCTTGTTTCAAAATGTGTGCCAGAGCACGCTTTATTTTCGAGTCCGGAACATCCACGTGATCTCGATATACCACATTTGCGTTCCGAATGCGGGTTAACATATCTGCAATGGGATCAGTCACTCAGATCCTCCTCTCCCTTACCAGCTGGCCTTCCGGACACCCGGGATTTCGCCTTGATGAGCTAACTGCCGAAAACACAAACGGCATAGTCCGAAATCCCGAATGTATCCATGAGGGCGGCCGCAAATCTGACAACGATGATATTGTCGCACTTTGTACTTTGGTTTCCTTTTGGCTTTCGCAATAAGCGACTTCTTTGCCATACAATCCCTCCTAGCGTTGTGGTGTAAACGGCATGCCCAACATTGCTAACAGTTCCTTAGCCTCTTCATCAGTTTCGGCACTCGTAACAAGTGTGACATCCATACCCCGGACCTTCTCGACTTTGTCATACTCAATCTCAGGAAAAATAATTTGCTCCCGAATTCCCAACGTGTAATTTCCCCGTCCGTCAAAACCGCTAGTGGATACCCCGCGAAAATCACGAACCCGCGGCAATGCCATAAAAAAGAGCTTTTCCACAAAATCATACATCCGTTGTCCTCTGAGTGTCACTTTCACTCCAATAGGCATGCCTTCGCGCACCTTGAACGAGGCAATAGACTTCTTGGCTCTCGTCACCATCGGACGTTGCCCCGTTATTGTGGCTAAGTCACTAACGGCCGCTTCCAACAATTTTGGATTCCCGATGGAATCTCCTACACCCATATTAATGACAACCTTCACCACTTTGGGCACAACCATCGGATTCTTGTATTTGAAACGTTCCTGAAGTTTCGGCACCACGTCTTTGTGGTACCTATCCCTCAGCTCCGACACCACAGCCATTGTTAACCCCCTGTTCCTCTCTTGGAATTACTCGATTGCCGCCCCGCATCGCTTGCATTGACGCACTTTCTTGCCGTTGTCCAAAAACTTGTGACCTGTTCGTGTTGGCTTTTTGCAAGATGGACAAATCACCATGACATTGGACACGTGCAACGGGGCTTCCATTGCGATAATTCCACCCTGCGGATATTTTTGTGTAGGCTTTTGGTGCTTTTTAATCAAATTAACCTTTTCGACCACAACCCGACTTTCCTTAGGCAGGGATCGGATGATCTTGCCTTGCTTGCCTTTGTCTTTGCCAGCAAGAACCTTGACCAAATCGCCTTTTTTGACGTGCACCCCAGTCCCTCCTTCCGTACAGTTCCTGCTATTTGACGTCGTTTCTTGCCTTATAGCACTTCAGGTGCCAAAGAAATGATTTTCATAAAATCATGCTCGCGCAATTCACGGGCCACCGGTCCAAAAATACGCGTGCCCCGTGGTTCCTTTTCGTCGCCCCGAAGAATGACTGCTGCGTTTTCATCAAACTTAATGTAAGACCCGTCAACCCTTCTCCGGCCAGTTTTTGTGCGGACAATGACCGCCTTCACAACGTCACCTTTCTTGACCACGCCCCCGGGCGTTGCCTGCTTTACAGACGCTACAATAATATCGCCAATATTCCCGTACCGTCTAAAGGATCCACCCAGAACGCGGATGCACATAATCTCTTTAGCTCCGGTATTATCCGCCACACCGAGCCGTGTTTGTGGTTGAATCACAAGGTTTCCCTCCTTTCCTTTCACTCTCTGCTTTTTCACGCACTATCCGAATCCTCTAGATCTCGCTGCGCCGAATGACCTTTATCACGCGCCAATGCTTTTCCTTCGACAACGGACGTGTTTCTTCAATACGGACCACATCACCCGTCCGGCACTCGTTTTCTTCATCATGAGCTTTAAACCGTTTCGTCCGCCGCATGGTTCGCCCGTAAATCGGATGACGCACCAACGATTCCACAGCTACCACAACGGTTTTATTCATTTTGTCGCTGACAACCGTACCTTCACGGATTTTTCTTTTACCTGGTACCTGTTCCATCTCGCACTGCCCTCCCTACTTTGCGTTTTGCCGGAGCTCTCGCTCACGGATGATTGTGTGCACCCGGGCTATATCCTTGCGCACCTGGCGAACACGCATCGGGTTCTCTAATTGGGCCGTAGCAAGTTGAAATCTCAGTCGGAAAAGCTCTTCTTTTAACGCCCGCAATTTAGCTTGAAGCTCTTCATGATCGAGCTCCCGAATCTCTTTAGGCTTCATGCGCACTCCCCTCCGACTCTTCGCGTTTTACGAACCGCGTTCTGATTGGCAACTTATGAGCCGCTAGCCGCATTGCCTCACGAGCTACAACCTCAGGAACTCCTGCCAGCTCGAACATAATCCGCTGCGGTTTAACCACGGCAACCCAAAATTCAACGTTACCTTTCCCGCTACCCTGCCGGGTTTCCGCAGGTTTCTTGGTCACGGGTTTGTCGGGGAAAATGGTAATCCAGACTTTACCTCCGCGACGGATATAACGCGTTAACGCTACACGAGCAGCTTCAATTTGCCGATCGGTAATCCACGCCGGTTCTAAAGCCTGAAGTCCATACTCGCCGAAAACCACCCGATTGCCTCGATGAGCCGTGCCTTTCATTCGGCCCCGATGCATTTTGCGGTACTTGGTACGCTTCGGCTGCAACAATTTTACCGACCTCCCTCTTGAGCCACCCGGACCTGTTTCTTCGCAGCGGGCAGCACCTGTCCTTTAAAGATCCAGACCTTCACACCAATTATGCCGTACGTCGTCCGGGCTTCTGCAAATCCGTAGTCGATATCAGCCCGCAATGTATGCAAAGGAATCGATCCATCCCACGACCATTCACGCCGTGCAATTTCAGCTCCACCCAAACGTCCGCTAACCATAATCTTGATGCCTTTTACAGCACTAGCCCGCATAGTTCGCGTGATAGACTGCTTCATAGCTCGCTTAAACGCAATCCGCCGCTCCAACTGATTTGCCACGTTTTCCGCGACCAGTTGTGCGTCAGCATCCGGGGCCTTTACCTCAAGAATATTGAGATTCACGTTCCTACCCGTCAGCTTCTCAAGGTCCTTGCGCAACGCATCGACCCCAACGCCACCCTTACCAATCACCATTCCGGGCTTTCCTGTGTGCACACTGATCTTGAGCTTCTTCGCCGATCCCCGCTCAATCTCCACTCGTGCAATGCCCGCAGAGCGATGACGCTTTTTAATAAACCGACGGATGGCCAAATCCTCGCCCAACAGTGCTGGCGTCTCCTTGCGACCGCCATACCATTTTGAATCCCAGTCTTTGACAATTCCGAGTCGCAGACCCTTTGGATGAATTTTTTGCCCCATAATTCCCTCCTAGCTATTCTCTCTAGGTCGCAGCACGACGGAAATGTGACTCGTCCGCTTCAAAATCGAAAAGGCCTGGCCTCGGCTTCGCGGATGAATTCTCTTTAGAGTCGGGCCTCCGTCGACCCAGACCGCGTGAACATACAGTTCTCTGGGATCCATGTCGTAATTGTGTTGCGCATTGGCCACTGCGCTATCGATCAACTTCGCAACCACCACTGATGCCCTCTTGGGAGTGTGACGCAAAATTGCCTTAGCGTCTCGAATGTCTTTTCCTCGTATCAGGTCCACTACAACCCGCACTTTGCGCGGCGCAATGCGAACATGGCGCACATGAGCCCGAGCCTCCGCTATGTCTGCCATATAGATGCCATCTCCTTATTTCAGAGCAGTGGACCGCTCAGTCTTATTCCCATGACCCTTAAATGTCCGGGTTGGAGCAAATTCACCGAGCTTGTGTCCCACCATCTCTTCACTAATATAAATTGGCACGTGCCGCCTGCCGTCATGGATGGCAATCGTGTGTCCTACCATTGTGGGGACCACCGTGCAGGCCCGAGCCCAAGTTCTAATTACTCGCTTCTCGTTCCTGGCATTTAGAGCCTCCACCTTTTTCAACACTTTTGCATCAATGTAAGGCCCTTTCTTGGTTGAACGACTCATACTCTACCTCCCTGCCTTTCGCCGTCGCACTATCAATCGATCAGACGGTTTGCGCTTCTTTCGCGTCTTCTTGCCAAGAGCAGGTTTACCCCATGGTGTCATTGGGTGTTTGTGTCCTACCGGCGCCTTACCCTCACCGCCTCCATGGGGGTGGTCCACTGGGTTCATGGCACTGCCCCGCACGGTCGGCCTCCATCCCAAGTGCCGCTTACGCCCGGCTTTCCCTAATACAATATTTTCGTGCTCCACATTTCCGACCTGCCCAATTGTAGCGCGCGCACTTACGGGCACTCGTCTGAGTTCTCCAGAAGGGAGTCTTAACAAGGCATATTTGCCTTCCTTCGCCGCCAATTGCGCCGAAGTTCCAGCCGACCGCGCCAATTGCGCGCCCTTACCAGGTGTTAGCTCCACATTGTGCACCACGGTTCCCACTGGCACATCCTGCAGCTTTAACGAGTTTCCAGGCTTGATGTCTGCGGTGGGGCCTGACATCACGCTATCTCCCACCTTCAATCCAACAGGAGCCAGAATGTAAGCCAGGGTATCGTCTTCGTATTTCAACAAAGCAATCCGGGCAGTCCGAAAAGGATCATATTCGATCGCCTGGACGGTGGCCACGATACCTTCTTTGGTCCGCTTAAAATCAATTTTCCGGTACAGACGCTTAGTGCCACCGCCACGATGACGGGTCGTAATACGACCGTGGTTGTTGCGGCCGGCCTTGCGGGGCCTGCCCTCCACCAGGGTTTTCTCCGGCTCCGTCTTGGTGATCTCCTCGAACGTCGACACTGTCATGTGCCGCACCCCAGGAGACGTTGGTTTCATTTTCCTTACTGCCACGTTCAGGCCTCCTTAAATGTCAGACACTTTCAAAAATGTCGATGCTTTCACCAGGAGCTAAGGTTACGACAGCCTTCTTGCGCCGGGTTGTGCGCCCGACAATCATTCCGCGACGTTTCTCTTTGCTAGGACGCCACAAGGTGTTCACCTTGACCACGTGCACCTTAAAGATCTCTTCTACAGCGTGGCGTATTTCAATCTTATTCGCCCTCGGTGAGACCTCAAAGGTGTACTTGTTCAGGCTCATTTGGTCAGTGCTTTCTTCTGTGACAATAGGCCGGATAATAATGTCGTACGCCGTTTTCATCGACCAAACACCTCTTCCACTCGTGCTACCGCCTCTGCATCAAGTACTATCTGATGATACCGAAGAAGGCTGTAAGCATTTAAATTGTCCGTTGTAATGGTATGGACCTGGGCGAAGTTCCTGGATGCAAGCTTCCAGTTCTCATTGGGTCGAGCCGTGATAAACAACACATTACGACCTAAACCCAAGGTATCTAGAGCTTTGAGGACATGTTTAGTCTTGATCTCGGGCACCATAAGCTCCGTCACCACACGCAATTCATCCGATGCAAGTTTTGCACTGAGGGCTTGTCGCAGCGCAGCACGGCGCATTTTACGCGGAAACTTCAATGAGTAATCACGAGGATGCGGACCAAACACTACTCCTCCATGACGCCAATGAGGAGCCCGTGTTGTCCCTGCCCGAGCCCGACCTGTGCCCTTTTGCCGCCAGGGCTTACGTCCACCGCCACGAACTTCCGATCGGGTCTTAGTGTCAGCCCTGCCACTCCTTTGATTTGCCTCAAAAGCAACAATGGCCTGGTGAAGCAACGCATGATTTACCGGGGCGCCAAATACAGTGTCGGAAAGTTGCAATTCACCTGCAACCTGCCCTTCCAGATCATATATACTGACGGTCGGCATATCTACATCGCTCCTTTCCGATTTCTAACGGAGTCGCGTACCATGACCAACGACCCCCGTGGACCTGGCACTGCACCGCGCACGAGCAACAGGTTGCGCTCGGCATCCACTCTCTCGACCCGGAGTCTAAGTGTCGTTACGCGAGCATGCCCTTTGTGTCCCGGCATTTTACGCCCAGGATGAACACGGCCTCCGCCTCCAGACGTACGCGCTCCCAAAGAGCCGACACGCCGATGATATTTGGAGCCATGAGTCGTAGGCCCCCGGCGAAATCCCCAACGCTTGATCACACCGGCAAATCCCTTGCCCTTGCTGGTCCCGGTCACATCTACAATATCTCCAGCAACAAACGCTTCCTCTACCCGAACTTCTGATCCCGGCTGTAAGTCTGTCGCTCCCGGAATTCGAAATTCTCGCACGTACCGTACGGGCGCCACTCCAATTTTCTCGAAGTCTTTGAGTTGAGGACGAGCCACTTTGTGGGGTTTAATAAAACCCATCCCCAGTTGAACTGCTTCATATCCGTCCTTGTCCATGGTCCTAATCCGCAGCACCCTATTAGGCTCGGTATGAATTACGGTAACAGGCACAGCACGGCCTTGGTCATCAAACACCTGGGTCATGCCCACCTTAATGCCAATAATCCCCTTCATAATTTCCTCCCGCCTACATCTTAATCTCGACATCCACTCCGGCCGGGAGATCCAGACGCATGAGCGCATTCACGGTTTTTTGACTGGGATCCATAATGTCAATTAAACGTTTGTGAATCCTGCGCTCAAACTGCTCGCGAATGTCTTTCTCGCCGTTTGGAGCGGTTAGAACGGTATACACCTTTTTCTCCGTAGGCAACGGTACCGGACCGGAGACCGCGGCGCCATTGCGCCGCGCCGTCTCCACTATTGTCGCCGCGGATTTGTCAACAATCTCATAATCATAACCCTTTAGCCGTATCCTAATTTTTTGCTGGGCCACTGTTAGTTCCCCCTTGCCTTTATGCTAATATTTGGGTCACTACGCCAGCGCCCACAGTACGCCCTCCTTCGCGAATAGCGAAGCGAAGACCTTCTTCCATAGCAATCGGTGCAATCAGTTCCACTTCCATCTGAATGTTGTCTCCGGGCATAACCATTTCCACGCCTTCCGGCAGTTTGACAACACCCGTAACATCTGTGGTACGGAAATAGAATTGCGGCCTATAGCCGTTAAAAAACGGGGTGTGCCGTCCTCCTTCGTCTTTGGTCAGCACATACACCTCAGCCTTATATTTCGTGTGCGGGTGAATGCTTCCGGGTTTTGCCAGCACCTGTCCCCGTTCTACTTCGTCCTTATCGACCCCACGCAACAGACATCCTATATTGTCCCCGGCCACTGCCTGATCGAGCGTCTTCCGAAACATTTCCACACCGGTAACGACTGTCTTCTTAGCCGTTTCAACCAAGCCGACAATTTCTATTTCTTCACCAACCTTGATTGTACCGCGTTCAACACGCCCTGTTACCACGGTCCCACGACCCGTAATGGACATCGTGTCCTCAACCGGCATCAAAAATGGGCGATTGGTGTCTCGCTCTGGAGTTGGAATGTAATCGTCAACGGCATCCATAAGTTCCCAAATCTTTCCACACCATTCACAATCCCGCTTGCCGCAACCACATTCGAGTGCCTTCAAGGCTGAGCCAGCCACTACCGGGATGTCATCGCCGGGGAATTCATAGCTGCTAAGAAGTTCACGAACCTCGATCTCGACAAGTTCCATTAACTCGGGGTCATCCACCATATCACTCTTGTTCAAGAAAACGACAATATTGGGAACACCCACCTGCCGCGCCAAAAGAATGTGCTCTCGCGTCTGCGGCATTGGTCCGTCCGCCGCGGACACCACTAAAATAGCTCCATCCATCTGTGCTGCGCCAGTGATCATGTTCTTGACATAGTCAGCGTGGCCTGGGCAGTCAACGTGAGCGTAGTGACGCTTGTCGGTCTCATACTCCACATGAGCCGTGGCAATAGTAATTCCCCGCTCACGCTCCTCAGGCGCCCGATCAATTTGGTCATAAGCTGTAAATTCAGCCTGCCCACGTGACGCCAGTACCCTGGTGATGGCTGCAGTCAAGGTTGTCTTACCATGGTCAACGTGACCGATTGTTCCCACGTTCACGTGGGGCTTTGTTCGCTCATACTTCTTCTTCGCCATTGCTTAAATCCTCCTTGACATATCTAAAGTTTGCCGGCATCAACGCCGAGCCTTTATAACCTGTTCGGTAACGTGTTTAGGCGCTTCCTCATAGTGGGCAAATTGCATCGTATACGTGCCCCGCCCTTGCGACCGGGAACGCAAATCGGTCGCATACCCAAACATTTCAGCCAGTGGAACAAATCCCCGGATAGCTTGTGCTCCACCCGGACGCGGTTCCATTCCTTCGATCCTTCCCCTTCGGGCATTTAGATCGCCTATCACTTCACCCATGTACTCATCCGGAACCAAGACCTCAACGGCCATGATCGGTTCCAGCAGTACAGGATTGGCTTTTTGTGCAGCAGCTTTGAAGCCCATTGACCCCGCTATCTTAAACGCCATCTCACTGGAATCGACCTCGTGGTAGGATCCGTCAAATAGTGTAACACGAACGTCCAATACCGGGTAATCGGCCAACACTCCAGTTTCCATGGCTTCTTTTACTCCCGCCTCTACAGCGGGAATATATTCGCGGGGAACAACTCCTCCCACAATTTTGTTCACAAACTCAAAGCCTTGCCCTGGTTCTAGAGGTTCAACTCGTAACCAAACATGACCATATTGTCCACGGCCACCGCTTTGCCGAATGAATTTACCTTCAGCTTCAACAGTCTTGCGCAAGGTCTCTTTGTAAGCAACTTGCGGCTTGCCCACATTCGCTTGCACCTTGAATTCGCGAAGTAGCCGGTCCACAATAATTTCCAGGTGCAATTCTCCCATTCCGGCAATAATCGTCTGACCGGTATCCGGGTCCGTATACATCCGAAATGTCGGATCTTCTTCGGCTAATTTAGCCAGCGCGGTGCCCATCTTATCCTGGTCGGCTTTTGTCTTTGGTTCGATTGCTACAGAAATAACCGGCTCAGGAAACACCATAGATTCCAGTAAAATAGGCTGTTGCTCATTGCTTAAGGTATCCCCTGTAGTCGTATCCTTCAAGCCAACAGCCGCCGCAATATCGCCGGCGTACACCGTATCAATTTCCTCCCGGTGATTGGCATGCATTTGCAGTATGCGTCCAATACGTTCTCTGCGGCCTTTAGTTACGTTGAAAACATAGGATCCTGAAGAGAGAGTGCCGGAGTAAACACGAAAGAATGCCAGTTTGCCAACAAACGGATCGGACATAATCTTAAAGGCTAACCCTGAAAAAGGTGCTTCGTCTGACACCTCACGAGACGCGGACTCACCGGTGGCTGGATCATGTCCCAGCACGGCACCCACATCCAAGGGCGATGGCAGATAATCAACCACAGCGTCCAAAAGGGGCTGAACTCCCTTATTTCGGTAAGAGGATCCACACAGAACCGGCACGAGTTGACTACGTAGGGTGCCCTGGCGCAAAGCCTTCCGAATTTCCTCCTCGGACAACTCTTCGCCTTCTAGATATTTTTCCATCAAAACATCATCGACGTCAGCCACGGCCTCCAATAACATTTGCCGCCGCTCTTGAGCAGTGTCTTTCCATTCTTCCGGGATATCGACGTACTCTCCTCGGGTACCCAACTCATCTTCATAAAGGTACGCTTGCATCTTAACGAGATCGATGATGCCCTTGAATTGGTCCTCACTGCCCCACGGCCATTGGATTGCCACAGGATTGGCACCAAGACGCGTGTGGATTTGCCAGATTGTATTGCCAAAATCAGCCCCGACAATATCCATCTTATTAACATAAGCGATTCGCGGGACATGGTATTTATCAGCCTGTCGCCAAACCGTTTCGGACTGGGGTTCCACACCACCTTTTGCATCAAAAACAGCAATGGCTCCATCCAAGACTCGCAAGGAACGCTCCACTTCGACAGTGAAGTCCACGTGGCCGGGCGTATCTATGATGTTGATACGGTGATCACGCCATGTGGTTGTGGTAGCAGCAGAGGTAATGGTAATACCCCGCTCCTGCTCTTGTACCATCCAGTCCATCGTGGCCGTTCCTTCATGAACCTCACCGATCTTATAGGTCCGATGCGTATAGAACAAGATGCGCTCGGTCGTCGTGGTTTTCCCCGCATCAATATGGGCCATGATCCCGATGTTTCGGGTTCGTTCTAAAGGAAACGCTCGCGCCATAACTGGGAACTCCCTTCCTACCTAACTATCCTGCGGAATTACCGCAAGCTCTTTACCAGCGGTAATGCGCAAAAGCTTTGTTGGCTTCCGCCATACGGTGTGTTTCATCCCGCTTTTTCACTGCACCGCCGCTGTTCTGAGAAGCATCTAAAATTTCATTGGCTAGCCGCTCTTCCATCGTGCGTTCATGTCGCGCTCTCGCATAGTGTACTAGCCAGCGAACGGCCAACGACATACGCCTTTGAGGCCGCACCTCTATAGGTACCTGATAGGTGGCACCACCGACTCGCCTGGGTCTTACCTCTAACAGAGGCGTTACGTTTTTTATAGCCTCTTCAAATACTTCCATCACATCTTTTTGACTCTTTTCGACGACAATATCGAAAGCACGATATACTATGTGCTCGGATAAACTTTTTTTGCCGCTCATCATCACTTTATTAATCAGCGCAGCCACTTGCGGGCTGTTGTACACGGCATCCGGAGCCAATTCGCGAACCCCAGCCGTCCCACGTCTGGGCATATTTTTCCTCCTTAAACGACCCTCTTATTTCTTGCCTGCGGGCTGATTCTTTTTAGCACCATATTTCGATCGTCCTTGCGACCGTTTCTGCACGCCACCCGCATCCAAAGTACCTCTAATGACGTGGTAGCGGACGCCCGGCAAATCCCGAACACGGCCTCCGCGCACCAACACAACCGAGTGCTCCTGAAGATTGTGGCCAACTCCTGGAATGTAGGCCGTAACCTCTTCACCGTTTGTTAAACGCACCCGGGCGACTTTTCTGAGCGCCGAGTTGGGTTTCTTGGGCGTCACGGTCTTCACGCTAATGCAGACTCCCCGCTTTTGCGGATTACCTTTTAATGCCGGAGCGGCGGACTTCTTCTTGGCTTTTTTTCGTCCATGCCGTACCAACTGGTTAATCGTCGGCATTCACGCCCACCTCCTTTCACTTATCTGGGGGGGTCTCGGGTAGTAGTAGGGCCGCACACGCAGCACCGACTTCTATTCCGCAAAGCCGACCCAATTCATCCATCGAATCCACATATTCCAGCGGTACACCGCGGGCCTGACTCTGGGCAACGACTTCTTCAATGACGCGGGGTTCTGCGTCCTTAGCCACAAAAACCCCCACTGCCATTCCCTGAGTCATACGTTTCAAGGTCTCGCGCATACCCACAACACGCCGGCGACGATTTTTTAATTCGTCAACATCCACTGGTCTGTCCTCCCGGCCCTCACAGGCTTTAGACACACTTGCGTATTTTATCACCAGGAAATGGGCGTGTCAATTATCACGCCCATTTCCGGGCTTATTTGATTAACTCGTTCTCCATCGCTTTATCCGCTGTGTCTTCTGCACCATGAATAATCACATTGCGGTAGCGGGACATACCCGTTCCTGCTGGGACCAATTTTCCAATAATCACGTTTTCTTTGAGGCCTAGCAGGGGATCTCTCTTAGCCTTGATGGACGCTTCCGTTAACACACGCGTTGTTTCCTGGAAGGACGCCGCTGACAGGAAAGAGTCCGTAGCCAAAGAAGCCTTGGTAATTCCTAGGACCACCGGTTTCGCCACGGCCGGAGTGCCTCCTCGCATCAGAACCTCGGCGTTCTGATCCTCAAAGTCAAAGCGGTCAACTAAGGCACCTGGCAACAGTGCGGTATCGCCCGCTTCCTCTAGCTTGACCTTGCGCATCATTTGACGAACCATCACTTCGATGTGCTTATCGTTAATATCGACACCTTGCACCCGGTAAACACGCTGGACTTCCTGCAAAAGGTAATTTTGTACCCCGTTTAAGCCCATGACTCGCAATAAGTCATGCGGATTGACCGATCCTTCCGTCAATTCCTCACCGACATGGACATGATCACCTTCGTGAACCCGAATCCGTGAGCCAAAAGGTACCGTATACGACTGGGATTCGTGTTCATCGTCATTGACCACCGTGATTTCGCGGCGCCCTTTGTTTTCACCCATGCGCACAATTCCGGCAATCTCCGCAATAATCGCTTGACCTTTCGGCTTGCGGGCTTCGAAAAGTTCTTCGACTCGAGGAAGACCCTGAGTAATATCGTCTCCGGCCACGCCGCCCATGTGGAAAGTCCGCATGGTAAGCTGTGTTCCCGGCTCTCCGATACTTTGCGCTGCAATAATACCCACAGCTTCTCCGACTTCAACAATGCCGCCCTTAGCCAAATTCCTTCCATAACAAGCCACACAAACTCCGAAACGAGACTGACAAGTTAAAACCGAACGCACTCGCAGTTCCTTTATACCCGCGTCAATAATAGCTTGCGCCGTATCTTCAACAAGCAGTTCATTACTATGAGCAAGAACCTCACCCGTTTCCGGATGGTTGACATCCTCAGGAACTACTCGTCCAACCAGCCGATCATAAAAACTTTCGATAACCTGTCCGCCGTCCCGAATTTCCCGGACTACGGTCCCCTGCGTGGTGCCGCAATCCACTTCTCGCACAATAACATCCTGAGCCACATCAACTAGGCGTCTGGTTAGGTAACCGGAGTCCGCCGTCCGCAAGGCCGTGTCGGCTAACCCCTTCCTCGCGCCGTGTGTTGATGTGAAATACTCCAGCACTGTAAGCCCTTCTCGAAAGTTAGCACGAATCGGCAACTCGATAATCCGGCCCGAAGGATCCGCCATTAATCCTCTCATTCCCGCAAGTTGCGATATCTGCTGCACGTTACCGCGAGCTCCCGAGGTAGCCATCATATATACCGAGTTGTTACGATCTAAAGTCTCCATCAAGGCCTGAGTCACACGCTCTTTAGCTCGCGTCCAAATACCGATGACCCGTTCATAACGCTCGTCAGCTGTGATCAGACCACGTCGGTATTGCCGCGTCACCTGCAATACCTCTTCCTCAGCTTCTTCAAGAATTTTCTTCTTGGATTCCGGAATAACAATATCGGATACCGAAATCGTCACTCCGGCTTTAGTCGCATACTGGAATCCTAAGGCTTTAATCCGGTCAAGCGTTTTGGCGGTGACATCATTTCCATACATGCGGAACATGTCTGCGACGATAACGGCCAGCTGTTTACGGCCAATGGTTTGGTCGATAAATCGTAGTTCCACAGGCAGTGCATCGTTGTATAAAAACCGCCCTAAAGTGGACGTGCGGCGTTGCCCGTCATAGCGCATGGTGATTCGCGCGTGTAGATCCAAAAATCCTTGGGCATAAGCCATCTCGCCCTCTTGGAGATCCGAGAGGACCATTCCTTCTCCCTTAGCGTTTTCTTTATCCATCGTCAAATAGTACGATCCCAATACCATGTCTTGAGTCGGAGTCACGACAGGTTGACCGTCCTTGGGATTAAGAATGTTCTGGGTCGACAGCATGAGTACTCTAGCCTCAGATTGCGCTTCAGTGGACAAAGGCACATGCACGGCCATTTGATCTCCATCGAAGTCTGCATTGTAGGCTGTACACACGAGAGGGTGAATTTGAATAGCTCGCCCCTCCACCAGCACTGGTTCGAACGCCTGAATCCCCAACCGGTGCAATGTAGGTGCCCGGTTTAACAACACCGGATGCTCTTTAATGACATCTTCCAAGACATCCCAAACTTCGGGGCGCACGCGCTCCACCATACGCTTGGCCGATTTAATATTGTGAGCATATCCCTCGTTGACGAGTCTCTTCATAACAAATGGCTTAAACAGTTCAAGCGCCATTTCCTTGGGTAGTCCGCACTGATGCATTTTCAGTTTAGGGCCTACCACAATCACCGACCGTCCCGAATAGTCAACACGTTTTCCCAGCAAGTTCTGGCGAAAACGTCCTTGCTTTCCTTTCAGCATATCTGACAGTGACTTTAACGGTCTATTCCCCGGTCCCGTTACAGGACGCCCCCGACGGCCGTTGTCAATCAAAGCATCAACCGCTTCTTGCAACATACGCTTCTCGTTGCGGACGATAATATCCGGAGCTCCGAGGTCTAATAGTCTCTTGAGGCGATTGTTGCGGTTAATGACGCGTCGGTACAGATCGTTAAGATCTGAGGTCGCAAACCGTCCTCCATCAAGTTGCACCATAGGACGTAAGTCGGGAGGGATTACAGGAATTACGTCCAAAATCATCCATTCTGGACGATTGCCCGATTGCCTAAATGCTTCGACAACTTCAAGCCGGCGGATAGCCCGGATTCGGCGCTGCCCTGAAGAGCTGTTGAGTTCTCCTCGCAGATCACTTGACAATTCTTCCAGATCCAGCTCCAACAGCAACTCCTTGATTGCTTCAGCTCCCATTCCGGCCCGGAAATGACTGCCGTATTTCTCTCGGTACTCGCGGTATTCCGATTCGATCAGCAACTGTTTCTTCATCAATGGAGTGGTTCCCGGCTCAATAACGACATATGCCGCGAAATAAAGAACCTTTTCCAAAGCACGGGGGGACATGTCAAGAATTAACCCCATGCGCGAAGGAATCCCTTTGAAATACCAGATATGAGACACCGGCGCGGCCAGCTCAATATGCCCCATGCGTTCCCGCCGCACCTTGGAGCGTGTGACCTCAACCCCGCAACGGTCGCACACCACTCCTTTATAACGGACCCGTTTGTATTTACCGCAGTGACATTCCCAATCCTTGGTCGGACCAAAGATCTTCTCGCAAAAGAGACCCTCGCGCTCTGGCTTCAAAGTGCGATAATTGATTGTTTCCGGTTTTTTCACTTCGCCCTTGGACCATTCCCGGATTTGTTCCGGAGAGGCCAGAGCAATCCGCATGGAGTCAAAATGGTTAACGTCTAGCATCGAGTTGGATCCCTCCCGGATTAGTAGTCCTCGCCGTCATTGT
Organism: Bacillota bacterium; assembly: GCA_021841025.1. Lineage (GTDB taxonomy): Bacteria > Bacillota > Sulfobacillia > Sulfobacillales > Sulfobacillaceae > Sulfobacillus. The sequence continues at coordinate 47,861 of JAKBWA010000029.1, forward strand.
CATCGCCGTCATCCAAATCATCAGAATCCTCATCTTGATCCTCGTCAAGGGGCTCATCGAAAGACGTGTCTTCTGAGCCACGTCGCAGAATGGCGTAAGCATTTTCTGCTTCTTTGTCGAAATTCATGCCGCCACCAGGCTCAAATTCTTTGGACGCTCCTTCTGAGTCCTCCATTAAGCGATGAAGTTCCTGACCTTCTGTTTCGTCAATTCCCTCGGGGAGCAGATCAAAGGCTTTGGCTTCATTGATTGGCTCATCGTCAAGTTCACGAATCTCAATTTCTTCTTCGAGTTCGTTCAGAATCTTGACGTCCAGTCCCAGGGATTGCAGTTCTTTGATTAACACCTTGAACGACTCGGGTACTCCCGGTTCTGGAACATTTTCTCCCTTTACAATCGCCTCATAGGTCTTAACCCGGCCGACCACATCATCGGACTTCACTGTCAAGAGTTCTTGCAGAGTATAGGCCGCTCCATAAGCTTCCAAGGCCCACACTTCCATTTCTCCGAAACGCTGTCCGCCAAACTGCGCCTTACCACCCAAAGGCTGTTGGGTTACTAACGAATAAGGACCGGTCGACCGTGCATGAATCTTGTCGTCTACCAAGTGGGCCAATTTCAACATATAGACAATCCCGACAGTAATTTCGTTGTCAAAAGGCTCGCCAGTTCTTCCGTCATATAGCACCGTCTTGCCGGAAGCTGGCAAGTTAGCCTTTCGGAACAGCTCCTGCAAGTCGTCCTCTTTCACGCCGTCAAATACGGGCGTCGCGACTTTCATTCCCAGAGCCTTTGCAGCCCAGCCCAGATGGGTCTCCAGCACCTGGCCAATGTTCATTCGGCTGGGAACCCCTAAGGGATTCAGCACAATTTCCACGGGTGTGCCGTCAGGGAGAAAAGGCATATCCTCTTCCGGAAGGATGCGAGAAATAACTCCCTTGTTGCCGTGGCGGCCGGCCATTTTGTCACCTTCAGATATCTTTCTTTTTTGGGCGATGTACACCTGAACCAACTCATTAACACCCGGGGACAATTCGTCACCCTGGTCCCGTGTAAACACCTTCACATCCACCACAATGCCGGATTCACCATGGGGCACCCGCAGGGATGTGTCGCGAACCTCACGCGCTTTCTCCCCGAAAATGGCCCGAAGTAACCGTTCTTCGGCAGTGAGTTCGGTTTCACCTTTGGGCGTGACTTTACCAACTAACACATCCCCAGGACGGACTTCGGCGCCAATGCGAATGATTCCCCGGTCATCCAAGTCCTTGAGCACTTCTTCACCAACGTTGGGAATATCCCGCGTAATTTCCTCAGGACCAAGTTTTGTGTCCCTGGCATCGCATTCATATTCTTCAATATGAATGGAGGTAAACACATCTTCTTTGACAAGCTTTTCGCTCAGCAAGATGGCGTCCTCGTAGTTGAATCCTTCCCATGGCATGAAAGCTACCAAAACATTGCGGCCTAATGCCAGTTCGCCATGGTCAGTGGACGGGCCGTCAGCAATAATTTGATTGGCCTTAACCCGTTCTCCCTTGTGTACAATCGGTTTTTGGTTAATGCACGTTCCTTGGTTGGACCGCGTGAACTTTAACAAGTCATAGGTCGAGACTGTGTGATCGTCGTTGCGAATGACAATCTTGTTAGCTTGGACTCGGTCTACAACGCCGTCTTTTTCACTAATGCTGACAACCCCGGAATCCCTGGCCGCTTTGGCCTCCATTCCCGTTCCGACAATCGGAGAATCCGTCACCAACAATGGCACAGCTTGTCGCTGCATGTTGGCACCCATTAAGGCTCTGTTCGCATCGTCGTGCTCAAGAAAGGGAATCAATGCTGTCGCAATCGACACCACTTGCTTTGGAGACACGTCCATAAAATCGACCCGGTCCGGACTTTCTTCACCAATCTCGTGCCGGGATCGTGCCGTCACCCGGGTAGCCAGGAAATGTCCATCGTCACTCAAGGGTTCATTCGCCTGGGCAATGACAATATCATCTTCTTCATCAGCGGTCAGATAGACAATTTCGTTGGTCACTATGCCCTGTTCCTTATCCACCCGCCGATAGGGTGTTTCAATAAAGCCGTAAGGATTAATTCGCGCAAAAGTCGACAACGACCCGATCAATCCAATATTGGGTCCTTCAGGGGTTTCAATAGGACACATTCTGCCATAGTGGGAGTGGTGAACATCTCTTACCTCAAATCCTGCGCGCTCGCGCGATAGCCCCCCAGGCCCTAAAGCCGATAGGCGCCTTTTGTGCGTGAGTTCCGCCAAAGGATTAGTCTGGTCCATAAACTGCGAGAGTTGTGATGAGCCGAAAAACTCTTTGACAGCAGCCACCACTGGACGAATATTAATCAAGGCTTGAGGGGTAATGGCTTCAATGTCTTGAATCGTCATGCGTTCTCGCACAACTCGTTCCATTCGGCTTAATCCCACACGAAACTGGTTTTGTAATAATTCACCTACCGAACGAAGACGGCGATTGCCCAAATGGTCGATGTCATCGGTGATACCAACACCCTCGAATAAATTGGTCAGATAATTGAAGCACGCAATAACATCTTCTCGTGTCACGGTTTTGAGAGCCATATCAGGCTGGCCATTGGAGACAACCATCACTTCTTCACCGTTAGCTAGCTGCACTCGCATGGTTTTGACTTGGGCCTCATCTAATGCTAGGGCCTGTTCTCGGTCAATATGATCGCCTTCATGAACAAGAAGCTCTCCCGTTTCCGGGTGGACAATGGTCTCGAGCGCTATAGTTCCGACAATCCGACGCCGCAGAGAAAGTTTTTTGTTAAATTTGTAACGTCCCACACTCGCCAAATCATATCGTTTGGCATCAAAAAACAGAGACTCTAAAAGGTTCTGTGCACTTTCTACGGTAGGAGGCTCCCCCGGCCTCAGGCGCTTATATATTTCAATAAGAGCGTCTTCTTGCGTCTTCGCCACGTCTTTGGACAACGTGGTACGAATGCGTTCGTCATCTCCAACCGCATCAAGAATTTGCGCATCGGTTCCTAGTCCCAACGCCCGCATCAGGACCGTTGCCGGCAATTTTCGCGTCCTGTCTATACGCACGGACAACACATCGTTAGAGTCTGATTCAAATTCCAACCAGGCTCCGCGGTTAGGAATCATGGTGGCAAAGTACAGCTTCTTACCTGTGGGATCGATCTGTTCGCCAAAATAAACTCCCGGCGAACGAACCAACTGACTGACAATGACTCGTTCGGCACCATTGATGATAAAGGTGCCTTTGTTGGTCATCAGGGGAAAATCCCCCATAAAGACGTCTTGTTCCTTCACTTCACCGGTCTCTTTGTTGATGAGCCGCACACGCACGTGCAACGGCGCTGCATAGGTTACATCGCGCGCTTTACATTCTTCCACAGAATATTTTGGGGTCTTCAAATTGTAATCTACAAACTCTAAAATGAGATTGCCGGTAAAATCCTGGATGGGAGAAATGTCCCGAAACATTTCGCGCAACCCTTCGCGCAAAAACCATTGATACGAATTTTGCTGTATCTCAATCAGGTTGGGCATGTCGAGCACTTCGTCAATTCGCGCAAATGACACCCGCCCTGGGTGCTCGGTTTGGAGAGAATAAGCCATTCACAGTCAGCTCCTTGTTCCTGATTTAAGTCCCAAAAGGTGGCGCGAGTACTACCTTGCGTCGTGGTTGTTGGTATGAATTGGCTTATAAAATATGGCAATTAAAAATAATACCACAAGCCCACCCTAAGGTCAACAGTTATTTCTTCACCTTAGGGAGGGCTATTCTAGGTTAGACTCGCGTCACCTTATTTAATCTGAGCAGTAGCTCCTGCTTCCTCCAATTTCGCTTTGGCTGCTTCGGCATCCGCTTTAGCAATCTTCTCCTTAACGGGCTTCGGTGCCCCATCTACCAGGGCTTTGGCTTCCGTAAGCGACAATCCAGTCAGTTCGCGGACTGCCTTAATGACCTGAACCTTCTTATCACCGGTACTGGTCAGAATAACATCAAACTCGGTTTGCTCAACTTCTTCAGGAGCCGCTGCCGCCCCTCCGCCACTTGCCGGAGCCGCCGCAACAGCCACCGGTGCCTGTGCCGTCACTCCGAATTCTTCCTCCAACGCCTTAACCAACTGAGATAATTCTAGCACATTCATCTCTTTTACGCTTGCAATGATTTCTTCTACCTTCGCCACAATTTTTCCTCCTTATATCATCATATCATCAGTGTTGTCAATGTCCCGTTTGGGCTTCTCGTTGTTGACGTATCTGATCCAAAGCGCGCGCCAAATTTGTCATGGGAGCCGTTAACACCCACACCAATTGCTGTATAGGGGCGTTTAATGTTCCCGCCAATTTTCCGAGCATGACCTCGCGGGAAGGCAAATCCGCAAGTTCCCGCACTTCGTTTGCCGAGATTGCGTGTGAACCCAGAATCCCCGCTTTGATCTCAATTTTACGAAATTCGCGGATAGCTTGCGACAACAATTTAGCTGCCGCCACAGGATCATCATGAGAAAACGCCACAGCTGTGGGGCCTTCTAGATATGGGTCTAAACCTTTGATACCGATTTCATCAGCCGCACGCTTTATGAGCGTATTTTTAATCACGCGGAAAGTGACTCCGCCCTGTCGCAGATTCTCTCGCAGCTGGTTCAATTGCTGAACAGTGAGGCCGCGGTAATCGGCCAGTACGGCCGAAGGTGCCTTTTCGAGTTCTTCACGAGTCTGTTCAATAATACGGGCTTTTTGCGGTGTTGGCATTCCATCACCTCCTTGAGCAAAGAATTCCAAAAAAAATACCTCCACCCAAGAACAATGGTGCGAGGATCAAGGACTTGTTTTAAAAAACTTATCCAAAATTCTACCTATAGTGGGATGTTTAAGCCATAACAGCCCCCACTGTCTTGGGTTCGTGTTTCAATTTAGCATGGAGTTTAAAGAAAAGCAACCTTGGGTTTATAGATTTTTCGCATGCACCCAATTTCGCAAGAAAGAGGCCGCATAAAATTTGCAGCCTCTTTCATGTGAACCGCGCATCGCCTCGGCAGTATTCAGATTTCTGGACGGTCCACTACGGTATTTGCACCCGTAGCAATACTTAAAACAATGATCCCGATAGACACCAGCAACATTCCTATCGTCAAGTTGTGCAGATGTTCCATCTTGCCTCCGGCAACTATAGCCAAAATAGAGGCTAACGAAAGAAAAAGTTTTACGAGACTGCGCACGTGGACCGCCTCCTTAGAACTACCGCGTTAGAACTTCGCGTCTAATAGTAAAGAATATTCGTGCTATTCTTTCGCCAATTTCGCTTGACAATTTTGACAATAACCTCTTCAAATCTGTGGTGCATGCAATATTATACCAAACGCCTTGGTGGCATGCAAAAGCTGCAACATCACCCGGATGTTGCAGCTCACCAAGAACGCGCGTTCTTTAAACCGCTTGAACGCTCCGTTGCACCGAGAGGGGGTTAACGCGAATTCCTGGTCCCATTGTCGTTGAAAGCGTTATGGACTTTAAATAAACACCTTTAGCAGCCGATGGGCGCGCCTTATTTAATGCGTCCACCAAGACTGCCAAATTTTCTTGCAGAGCATCAATGGAAAAACTCGCTTTACCGATAGGGCCATGGATAATGCCGGCTTTTTCCGTCCGAAATTCGATTTTACCTGCCTTTATTTCCTTTACGGCGTTGGCCACATCAAAAGTTACGGTGCCCGTCTTAGGGTTAGGCATCAAACCCTTTGGGCCCAAAATTTTTCCTAATCGCCCGACCAGTGCCATCACGTCCGGCGTAGCTACTGCCACATCGAATTCAGTCCATCCGGATTGGACACGTTGGGCCAAGTCTTCATCACCAACAAAATCAGCCCCAGCCTCTTCTGCTTCACGCGCCTTATCTCCTTTAGCAAAAACGGCAACCGTCTGCGTTTTCCCGATGCCTCGCGGCAACACAACAGCGCCTCGCACTACCTGATCGGAATGGCGGGGATCAACGCCCAACCGGATGGCCACTTCTACGGTCTCATCAAACTTGGCACGTGCAGTCGACTTGACGAGTTCCAAAGCCTCCTGGGCATCATACAGACGTCCTCTATCAATTTTTGCTGCCAACTCCTGGTAACGCTTTCCTTTGTGCATCTAAAAAACCTCCTTGTGGTTACGCGGCCATTGCCTCCCACCAATCTTTTACTCTACAACGTCAACGCCCATGCTCCGTGCCGTACCCTCGATCATTCGTATTGCCGCTTCAATTGTGGTGGTATTTAAATCAGGCATTTTTGTTTCGGCAATTTCCCGAACCTGGGCACGCGTCAATTTTCCCACTTTATTCGTGTTGGGGTGAGACGACGCCGTTTCTATTCCCAGCGCCTTCTTAATTAAGACTGAAGCCGGCGGGGTCTTCGTAACAAAGGTAAATGACCGATCCTCATATACGGTGATTTCTACAGGAACAATCATCCCAACTTGGCCCTGGGTCCGCTCATTGTAATCCTTCACGAAAGCCATGATGTTGACTCCATGCTGCCCTAGAGCCGGACCCACCGGCGGAGCTGGTGTCGCCTTGCCTGCAGGAATTTGAAGCTTAATCACAGCACTAACTTTCTTTGGCACTGTTTCCCCTCATTTCTTAATCCATTTCCGCGACTTGACCAAAGTCCACCTCCAACGGCGTTTCTCGTCCAAACATGGACACGGTCAGTCGAACTTTCCCTCGATCTTGAAATATTTCCTCGATACGGCCGGAAAAGCCCTCAAATGGCCCTTCACGAACCAATACCTCCTGTCCAATCGACAAGTTAACTTTGGGCAACTCGGGGACTCCCGAGAGGTCGCTGCCCAAAATCATATGCACTTCATGGTCGAGCAGAGGAATCGGTCTGGCCCCGGAACCGACAAACCCTGTTACCCCGGGCGTATTCCGCACCACATACCACGAATCATCGGTCATGATCATCTCAACCATAACGTAGCCCGGAAAAACTTTTTTCTTGACAAGTTTTTTCTTCCCGTCTTTTACTTCAAGTTCTTCTTCCATGGGCACAATGACTCGAAATATCTTGTCCTCCATGTTCATCGATTCCACACGCTTTTCGAGATTCGCTTTGACTTTATTTTCGTAGCCCGAGTACGTGTGAATCACATACCAGTTTTTCTCCACCGTACCAGCCGCCTTCCAAAACAAAAAATGCGCCAAGCTGGCGTCAAGGTAAGGACTCCAAGGCGCTTGTACTAGCGAATAAAATTGAGCCCAAAATTAAACACCGCGTCCAGCCCTGAAATAATCAGTGCCACTACCAACGAAAAGGACACCACGAATCCCGTATAAGACAACGTTTGCCGTGGTGTAGGCCACACCACCTTTTTCAGTTCGGATCGCACTTCCCGCAAGTACTTGCGAGGCCGATCGCGATTGGCTGCTGTTACTTTTCCCTTGGCTTCCATCATTTTCCCCATTTCTGTGAAACCAAAACCCTATCGAGTCTCACGATGAATGGTATGGATTCGACACCACCGGCAATATTTGCGCCGCTCTAACCGGTTGGGATCGTTTTTCTTGTTTTTGGTTGTCGTGTAATTTCGGCGTTTGCAATCAGAACACGCTAAAGTAATAATTGTCCGCATGCTGTTACCTCCTACTCATGCGGATGGATTTTATCATATCGATCATTGCCTGTCAATCATGAGGAGACCAAAGAACGCCGGTGTAAGAAACACAAGACCGCAACCAAAAAAAATAACAACGACCGTCATAAGTTCTTCAACTGTTTGCTTATCTCTTTCTTGCGGATCATGCGGCCCCAGGAAGATGCCCATGAACGATGAGAATCGGATCCCTCTTTTTCCCATCATCACGTCTTCATTGACGCCGGGATATTTCTCTGTCATCAAGGCCACCTTCCATGAGGCCCGATCCGGTTTGTGGTTCACTTGTCGGTAGCCTTTGAGTTTTCCCATACCAAAAGCATCGTATCATAGATGAAACGCCCGAGTTAAACCGTAAAGAGGAAAACCATTACCGCCATGCAAAAAAACGGGGGTAATCCCGAAATTTTCAAAAAATCCCGTGGAATTTACGCTTCATGGGATTCTTGGTCCCGATCCGGCGAGCCTTGGAATACTCGGCTGGCTAAGATGTCTTCATCTTCGATCGTCATCAAGTCCTCTTTTCCGAGACGCCCTCCCTTAGCAAACAGCCTGTTTGCCTGTCTTAACCGTGCACGGTCGAGGGCATTACGCACACTGCGGGCATTGGCAAAATTCGACATGGCCATTCTTCGGTCCAAATATGTCCTAAATGCTTGCCGAGCGTCCGGACTAAAGCGATAATGCTGTTCGGCTAGCATCAATTCCGCAATTAACAAAAGCTCCTCTGCATTATAATCGGGGAAGTCAATGTGATGGGCAATACGCGAGCGCATCCCGGGGTTGGATCTGAAAAACCTGTCCATCCGGTCTTTATAGCCCGCCAAAATCACGACCAGATCGTCCCGCTGATTTTCCATGACCTGCAGCAAGATTTCGATGGTTTCCTGACCATAGTCGCGTTCGTTTTCTTCACGATAAAGATAATAGGCTTCGTCAATAAACAATACCCCGCCCATTGCCCTTTTTAAAACCTCTTTCGTTTTGGGAGCCGTGTGGCCAATATACTGGCCCACCAGGTCATCACGGGTCACGGCCACCAAATGACCCTTACGAACGTATCCTAGACGATTAAGTATTTCAGCCATCCGCAGGGCAACCGTAGTCTTGCCGGTCCCGGGGTTTCCCGTGAATGACATGTGCAAGGACGGAGTTTGTGAGGCTAATTCCAGCTGTCTTCGCATCTTGTCTACGATCAGCAACGCGGCAATTTCGCGAATGCGGGTCTTCACAGGTTTTAGACCGACTAATTCACGGTCTAACTGGGCCAAAATGTCCATGACTTTGGATTCTTTCAGCACGGTATCAAAATCTAAAAAGTTCGTGTCTTCAATATGGGTCGCATCTTGTGTCATTGTTTTCACCGCCCGCTATAAAGGCGCCTTCCCTCCTTAACATTTGTCTCGTTATTTCCGAAAACCTTAACCCGTATATAGCTGCTGCATCCCGAGTTCGGCTTGTTCACGGATTTGTTTAATGGCCGCTTTTCGGTTCTGTTTTCCAAAAATGGCACTGCCCACAACAAATATTTCGGCCCCTTTTTGGCTTATTTTGAAGGCCGTATCAGGGTTAATTCCGCCATCCACTTCAATGGCCACCTGCGAATATTCAGATGCATCCAACAATCGCCTGAGACTCAAAACCTTCTCCATCATCAAGGGGATAAATTTCTGCCCGCCAAAACCGGGGTTAACCGTCATGACCAAGATGTAGTCCAAATCAGGCAACACATTCTCGACAACCTGAATCGGAGTGGAAGGCGTGAGTGCCAACCCCGCCTTTTTACCCGCACTGCGTATCATATCCAACGCACGCTGTACATGCGGAGTTGCCTCATAATGTATCGATATGCTGTCTGCTCCTGCCTTCAAAAAATCCGGGATGTACTGCTCAGGCTTAACGATCATGAGATGGACATCCAAGTGTGCTGGGGTATCCTTACGCACGGACTCGACAACAACAGGACCAATGGTAATGTTGGGCACAAATTGACCATCCATCACATCCACATGAATCCAATCGGCGCCGCCCTCTAAAACATCTTGCACCTCATGGCCCAAATGAGCAAAATTCGCGGATAGAATAGACGGGGCAATCACCAGATTTCTCATTGTATCCCCCTTTCCAGGCAAAAGCCTAACACGCTTCAACCTTGTGAATTTTCTCACTAATTACTAATTATTCATGATGACTGTTCTCTTGTCAAGAGTTGCCGGGTCAATCGCCTTAATCAGCCATATCAATACCCACTTTGGTGAACACATGTCTAATCACCATGATTGTCCCGTATATATGATCAGAATCTCCCGGGAACGCTTCTCGGTTTCCCGGGGAGAAAAGCCATGGCTTTTCTCGTTCCTGCTCCTTATTATTCTGCCATAGGAGGGCGGTACCCGTGTTGGGGATTATCATGCAAAACCTCCAGAATCATTTGCATCCGGGCATCGTTCATTTTCCCATAGTGTTGTTTTTACTAACCGCCTTGGCTCGTGCGTTCAGTGACAAAGCCCCCTCGTGGTTAATCCGTCTCGGGCTGTGGATGAGTATCGGCATGGGATTTTTGGCACTCTTCTCGGGTCTGATAGCAGCCCAACCGCACATCGTTAAACTGGACAGCCTCCTTACATGGCATCTTCGTCTAGCCTCTTTGTGGATGGGATGCGTTTTATATTTGAGCATGGTGCAAGATCACGACGTCGAACCCTCCTTGACGACCGTAATTTGGATTGCAGCCAGTCTTCTCATCATCGCCACAGCTACTGTCGGCGGCATTATTGTTCATTCCTGACCCACTTGCGGGTCTCTGTGCCGAGCATAGACTCTGCCTACAACCGCGTCCGCCACCCCTACAATAGCCCCAATCACAATCGCGTCAAACACATAGACAGGACTATGAACCGCAGGAGACACATATTGAATAAAACCAAGAATCAGTATGGAAGTCGAGACGATAAATCCTACCAGACCTCGCCCCGGGGGCGAAAGATACCCCCCAAACAACTCATCCGCTAAATACCCGATTCCCGCACATAGCACTGCCAGGACTATCGCTTGGGACCAAGAAACTGCGGGAAACTGAGTTAAGGTGTAGCGAAACACCTCCAACAGAACCCACACGGCCACAAATCGTATGATGGCCCCCCTCCAATTCATCGCTTTCCCTTCCTTTAGGCTGGTTAGTCTCGAATCTCAGTACCTAACTCGTGTTTTCTTGAGCTGTTGCTAGTGTGACTCGTTCATGCTTTCTTTATTCTTTCAAGTCACAGAAATCCTTGCGCGCATCCCTCTTAGCTGCTCACGGCACGAGACCATATAATCCTTTGGATCAGATTCTCGTTCGATCTGGCTTGATTCATGCACACACGAACGTGCGGTTTTTATCCGTATTGGCACACAAACAGCGTGAAGATTCCCATTAAATAGACTTCCGAAATATATTGTTGCCAGGTGAGATATTTTGTTCTTTGAGAGGGCGAAGAAATGATACTAAGACCTGCCGTGCCAAGATAACCGACACCCATGACAAAGCTTCCCAATAGATAGACTCCGCTTGAAGTATCGAGGTAATAGGGAACCAAGCTCACTAACGTTGTCAGGACGGAACAGATCAATACACGGGTTTTGAGTCGTTCTTCCTGAGCCGGAAAGGACATCTGAACTTTTTGGCTGTACTGAGTGTGCCAGAGCAAATACACATTCCAAATATAGGCTTGGGCCCACAACAACGCAATAGCAGCCAGCACCTCGTCCTTTCCGACAACGTGCTGGCGGCCGATTAACAAACCTGCTACCGGGCTCATAATGCCCAACAGACTCGCGACTGCAAGACCGCCCCCTCGATTTCCCAGAAAACGCGCAGCAAGAAGGACGTTAAAGGCATCAAATGTGACCCACGTCAAGTCTGGCTGCTGGAGCCGCAACATCAGCCACGACGCAGCCTGGCCAAAAAAAGCCACAACCCAGGTTTTTTTCGGCAGCGGCGTAAAAATGCCGTGCATCATGATGAACATGCTCACCCACGCTTCACTCCATGCCCATAACAGTGGTATGAGCTGCAAGAAGTGTGCTGAATTATGCATGGCACACAGAATACTGGTGACGTATAACAACACCAAAATAAATCGTAACGGGATTTTCGTTCCGGTGCTGCCCATATGCGCCCGAGGCGACCTAATTTTGGCGCGAGCGCGGGAAATATGGCGACCTTGACTCAGATTCACGGCTTGGCTTTCCGAGAGTTCTTTTGTTGAAGGTCATGCGCTTTGTCGTCAAATTGCTCATCAACGCGTAAGGCCACTTTGCGAAAAGTAATCAATAAAACCGTCATGACTACAATCTGAAAAAACCACCAAAAAGGATCCCACCAATGGGCTATGCCTGGACTAAACGGAATACGAACCGGCAAATGCGGAAAAAAACTCATCATCCCACCTCCTAGCAAACTGTAAGGCTATCAAATCCAATAAAGCAGCAGATACACTAATAACCCGGCTACTAACTGAAAGATCCAGAAATACACGGCCGCATCAGCATCCCAATGATATTCCGCCGTAAAAGCCACCCTGACTGCACGAAAGCTGATAGCGACCATGATGAAAACACCGACAAGCTCATAAAATCCCGACACGCCTGTCAGGGTATAATACACTTCTCCGTAGCGTGTGCCTGGGAAAACAAACCGAGTGCCCCATTGATAAGCGAGAAGAATCAGTTGAACAGTGCCCAACACGGCCGCTCGGCGAAATCCCTGAACCATATCCATGAGCTTGCCCCGCCTGATGCTCAAAAGGGCTCGCCAGGCAACCCACCCCGATGCGATGTCGAATAAGGCTTCGCCAGCCCCTAGCCAGTGATTGACCCAAGGGCTCACATAATCGCCGTTAAACATATACCAGTCGCTGAAGATGAGAACAAAAGGCACACACTGGCTAACAAGAAAAATACGGAATCCCCAACGATAAGCTGCCATTTCCCTGTCTTTGGGATAAGTCGACGCCACTGATTTTTCCCCCTAAATGTCAGTTCATCTAATTCGATTCCGGTTGATCTTTCACAATATAAGCCGAGGGCTTATCGTGGTCGTAGCGGTAGAATCCCCGCACAACTTCGACCTCACCCGGAAAGTTTTCCTCCGAAGGGGGCGAAGAAGCCAACCATTCCAAGGTTTTCGCGTGCCATGGGTTCTCAGGAGCCGATGGTCCCTTTCGCCAAGCCCAAATAATATGGATAGCATGTCCAACAAACCCAGCCCCTAGGAAGAAAGCAAACAAAGACACATCGTAGTTCAAGGCCTTTAGATAGGGGGGATAGGCCGGAACCCATCGATTCATCCCCTCCAATCCCACAAGAAACATTTGACTAAATGTGCCGTTGAAACCGATAAATATCCAGACTGCCAATATCATGCCCCACGTTTCGTTGTACATTCTCCCGGACAATTTGGGCAGCCAATAATACATGGAGGCAATCCATGTAAAGATCATGCCGCCAATAATCGTGTAGTGAAAATGAGCGATGACGAAGAAAGTATCGTGCACTTGGAGGTTCACAGGCGGATCAGCTAAATACACACCGGTCAGCCCTCCAATCAAAAAATTAAATAAACTCATCAAGATGAGAAGAGAGGGTGTTGTTAAACGCAATCTCGCCTTCCATAATGTGCCAATTGCTGCCATAAAAGAAAATCCCGTGGGAATGGAGATCATTTCCGTGAAGAAGGCAAAGGGAAACATCTCACTATTGCGCATATTGGTGAACATATGATGAGCCCATACCAATCCGCTTAGCATCATGACAAAGATCAGGCCGATAATGGCCCAGTCTCGGGCAAACAGATTTTTTTGCGCCATCACGGGAATCATTTCGTTCCACATGGCGATAGCGGGCAACACGATGATATACACTTCCGGATGACCGAACAGCCAGAACATACTCAGATAGGTTTCGACACTGCCTAAGGCATCAAAAAAGTTCCACGGTACCAGTTTCGATAATAACGCCATGACAAAGGTCATTTCGATTTCCGGCTGCCAAATCAAATTGAGCAAGGACACCGTTAAAATTCCCCACACGAACAATGGTATCCGTGCCCATGTCATGCCCCGAGTCCGGTAAAAAATGATCGTCGCAGCAAGATTCAAAGACGTCAAGATGGTCGACAAAGTCATGGCAAAAATGCCGAGATAGTAGTAAACCATACCACCTGGATCTTGCATGGCCAAAGGCTCATATCCCCGCCAACCTGTATCCCAGTACCCCAACAGGGGACTGGCTATCAAAGTCAGTGCTCCGAAGGGCAAGAGCCAGTGTCCCAATCCGGACAGCCGAGAGAAAACGGTTCGTTTGGCTCCAATCATCAGAGGCACAAAATAGTTGCCCAGTCCGGAAATCATGGCGACAGTGCCGACCCCAAACATCATAAGCGATCCATGAACTCCTACTGCAGCGAGATATTGGCCGGAATAGGTGAAAAAATGCAAAGAAGGCTGCATCAGTTCATAGCGGATGGCCATCGCGTCCAACCCTGCCACGAGAAAAATGGAACTGGACGAGAACAGATATTGTATGCCGATGACCTTGTGGCTGGTACTTAGTCCAAAATACCGGCGCCAATTTTTAGGCTCTACCCAAGTACTCGGAAACCCGAATAGGGGCAACACCACTTCCTCATAACCTCCGATCCCTAAAAGCCACCCGACAAGAGCTCCCACCCAACCTACGACTGCCGAGGGTTCTGTGACCAAAGGATTCCCCCGGAAAGGATCGACGGCTACTGTCAAGAGATCGCCGATGATAAATCCCGCTGCGGCCCAAATAAATCCCCGCCAAATGGGTGCCATATGTAGAATTTTCGGCTGGGGATCATTACGCGGTTCAGCCTGTGTCATATCTCTCATATTTCAGTTCGCCTCCCACAAATATTCACGGACGTCCGACCCTATCTAGGCCCCATGCGCCTGGAGGGATTTTTGATGCGCAATCCACGTATGAAATTGCTTCGCCTTCACGATGTAGAGGGGCGCTTCCATGTAAGGATGTCCGGGCCCGCATACCTCCGCACACTGCACCCGGACTAAGGGGCTTGTTTTGTAACTAGCTACGCGCTGTGGAATAAGAAACTCCGTACGCGTTTCACCGGGAATCACATCTTCTTTAATGCCAAATGCAGGAATCCAAAAACTATGGATCACATCCGCATAGACGTCGTACCGATGAAATGGATCTTCACTGCGTAAAAAGAACTTCACGGGGCGGCCCACGGGCAATTCCAACTCGTCCTGTCCTCGGGCATTCACCGCCTGTTGAATCCCGTATTGCGGATAACTGAAAATCCATTCCCACTGTCTGGCCGTGACGTTAACAATAAGGGGGTGTTGCTTTTGTTCGTGGTTCCAATTAGCAAACATCGTTTCCAGGTCCACTGCCGTCGGATGAAGCCAAAACACGATATTTAGCACGAAACTAGTGCCTACCCACAGGAGTATGTACCATTTGTTGCGCATCGTCTGTACAGAGCTTGGTTTCGGGCTGTTGTCCGGCGCACGAAAACGGATCAACACGAAAATGAGCAATAGCACAACAAATATAAAGATGGGAAGGAGCCACGATGACAAAAAATTAAAAGCATTCAACGCAATATGCCCCTGATTAGATATGGTGTAATACATTGAATGCGCTTGAATTCTGTGGAACCCAATTTCCGCCACTATCACCGCGATAAGCCAAATAACCGCAAAAACAAGGGCTTCTGCCACCTGTATTTCCCTCCTTTATCGCGCCTTCGTGTTGTCACGCCGGCAAAATATTGATAACGCCCTTCATTCCGTCCCGGTAATGGATAAATTCCTGAACAAAACAGCCAAATTGCCATATTCCAGGCTTGTTGGGGACGGTAAACGTTAATGTCAAACTGCCGCCAGGCTTCAGCGTAGGACTAAAATCACCGCCTGTAGCAATTTTGTAGGGGCCTTTAGGCCCGGTATAGGTAACATGAGCCTTATGAGGAACAAAATTGTCAATTTGGTAAGGATTGCTTAAGGTGACATCGACGCCATCCCAAAAATCAATCGCCCATGCATCCGCGTTCATGTACCCAAACCCTTGAAAATAGGCCAGATTAAGTTTTCGGCCAATTGTCCATTCATGCCAATGGGTGTGACTTTGATTTTGTAAGACAACCTGGAGCCGATCACCGACTCTCCAGGTCATGTAGTTCGGAATAAAGTAGTAATCGAGCTGATATAAATGAATTTTTCCCGAACTCACGGGGGACCCGACCAATCTGCGCGTCAATCCTACGATATCGGGTTTGGCGAACAATGAAAGTAAGGCTGTGGCCCCCAGACCCACTCCACCCCAAATTAGCTGTCGCCTGCTCCACCTTTGTTCCACCATGCCAGAGGGTTCCTGGTTGTCCATCTTTCATCGCCTTTCTTTTGCAAAATCGTTCCCGCATTCCCGAGTCCTAATGTTTTTTGGCTACAGCCAGCACTTCGTCGGTGACGGGATCCACTACCACTTGAAAGAGATGACGTCCTTTTTGCACATCAATTGTGAATACGGTTCGTCCTTGGGCGTTAGTCGAGGGAACCAACCGCACGACGCGTCCTCCTTGGACAGCATAGGTGGCAGCACTGTCTGCACGGACGACAATCCGTGATTCTGACATTCGGTCGATTGGCGACATCACTTGCGCTGCGGCAGGAATTGTCCAGCTCATGCCTAACCCGGTCCCGACAATCAGCACTGTAGCGCGCTTGATAAATCTCGCGTACATCACGCTCTTCACCCCCCTTCCCTCACGGTCCATTTAATAAGTCGATGTCGATCCAACTATGCTTGGACCGGTCGTTATGCCGGCGGATTGCCTTTTCGCCCCCATTACGACCTGGTATGTGTAAAACTGACAAATTTTATGCTTGCCAATAAAAAAAACCGCTTGCGCGGTTTTCCTCGGCCGTCAGGTATTTTCTTAAGTTATCAGTTGTTTTAACCGTGCTAAGGTTATGGCCACGGCTTCGGGATTGCTGTCTCCCAAACACACGGGACGTTTCAAAGACCATGCCGCCACCCCAGTGGTGCCAGAACCTGCCATGACATCTAAAACCCAATCCCCAGGTTGCGTAAGTAGTGACACCACACGTTCCATCAGTTTTAAAGGTTTTTGCGTCGGATATCCGACGCGCTCTCGAGCCGAAGTATTAATGATGGGAATATCCCACACGCTATCTATCGCGCGCCCCTGGGCAACCACCTCTTCTAGATAGATACGGTACGCCTTAGACTGCCCCTTTCCCTTATGGCCCCAAATCCACTCCCGGCCCTCTTCATCACGATGGACAGGCTGTTTTTTCATACGCACGTAATAGTCGCGGTCCCACTTGTCAAAGATGGGATTCATCCGTGCTTCATCCGATTTCGCCCAAATTAATAAGGAGTCATGCTTGCTATTAACCCGCACGACCGCTTTTTGACGACGTCCTGAGTAATGCCAAATAATGTCATTACGGAAATTATCATAGCCCAACAATTCGTCACCCAATATTTTGAGGTAATGACTGGCATGATAGTCACAATGGAGCACGAAAAATCCCGTCGGAGCAAGAAATGGCACAAATTGCACAAGATGTTCCTTGATAAAATTTAAATATTCTTGTAATGAAGACCATTGATCATTAAAGGAGCCGTTTATCGCGGTACGCTGCTTTCCAGAAAAGAAAGGAGGATCCCAATAAATAAGTTGGAATCGCCCCGTAAGCCCTTTTTGGCTTAACCAGATCAGTTGGTCTAGTGCAGTATTCTGTATGATAATACAGGGAACATGAGATGGAGAGGATGATTTCTTATTGGTAAGAATCCGGATCCGCGGGAAATCTTGGCGAACGAACGAACATTTTTGTCGTGGCTTCGCACAGGAATATCGTTGATGGCCTTTGGCTTTGTCGTGTCGAAATTTAATCTGTTTATGCAGATTGTTGTTCATAGACGAATTCAACATAGTATACTAGGTCTTCTCCTGGTCGCCGGCGGTGTAATCATCAATGCCTTTGGCACTTGGCAATTCCGTCGCAATTATATCCGTATGCACCAAGGGAAGCCACTATCAAATCTCCTATTACCATTATGGACTGGCATTGTGATGATTATCATGGGTGCCGGGGTTTTTATATATCTCATGAAAACATCCGGAATTTCGTAAAAAAAATGGAGCTCACGACCGGGATTGAACCGGTGACCTCGTCCTTACCAAGGACGTGCTCTACCTGCTGAGCTACGTGAGCGTTGGTTGCGGGGACAGGATTTGAACCTGCGACCTCCGGGTTATGAGCCCGACGAGCTACCTAGCTGCTCTACCCCGCGATGGTGGATGGGGTTGGATTCGAACCAACGTAGGCGCTAGCCAGCGATTTTACAGACCGCCCCCTTTAACCTCTCGGGCACCCATCCTCAACTATTCACTTGTCGCACACCAAGCTTCACTTTTGCCTTTCCTATTGTAAGGACCTGAACGAAAAAATGCAAGACCCGATTTGACTCATAAAAAAAGTACTCCAAACACCGATTTGACCCATAAAAAAATGTTCTCGCAAAGGAGTGCCGTGATGGCAGATCGAAAGGCCAGGCATCAAATCCCGGAGGATTCTATGATGCCATTATTGAGGTGGACCCCATTGTTCCATTTTTAGTTTTTGACGAGCAATGCCTTCATATCCCATGTGGAAATATCACGGCCACTGATGGATAATAACGATGGTCACGAACATCAGTGACGCAGAAACGATACCTACTCGGTAATGGGAAAACCGACAGGTTCCCAAAACACCAGTCGGTGCATGTACCACAGCTTTTGTGACGAAGCGAAAACAGTGAAAGCTATTGCGACCGGGGGCCCCGTTAGCGGAGTATCTTTTTGTGGTCTTTCCAAAAACGCCCAGTACCGATACCTCATGAGGCCCATGGCCGCGAGGAACTCGAATTTGTGAACCTTTTATTGTTCTTATTGTCGGCTGTGTCCATCCATCCAACAACGGGAACCAATAGAATAGAAAGGAGGAAAATCTGGCCAGGAAGCCCTTGGCAAATTGGGCAATCCACGTTGTCAGGGTTACTGGTCAGAAAATACACGTGAGCCGATATTGGTTTTGGTACAAATTCTGGCGCACTCTTATGTGGTTTGCCTTCGTGTTCTTATCGGGCTTCTTACTATTAGGAGCTATAATTGCTGCGTATCTTTTTCTCATTCAACGCAGCCATTGGCAACCTTGCCCCAATGAAGGACTTATCCCTCAAACCTTTCGCAATCAACTAGAACATTACGCCCAACAAGAAGGCGGAAATTTAGTCAATTGCGAAGTTTATTGGGTTGAAAACGAGCCAGAAAGGAAGCGAAATCGACGGCGTGGCAATTACCGATTCGGTATCCGCCGTGCGAATAATCGGCTGATCTGGAGTTATTGGACAAAGCTCTCCAACGGAGACTTTTATCCAGAATCGCCTGCGGCTGTCGAGATCACTCGTCATCTCTAGAAACCGTGTTCCCCCTGGCCTTCCTCCTCCTATATTCCTTTTGGCCTTTCTTCCTCTTCGTACCTGTCACCAAAGAAATTCTTCCTAAGTCTGGCAATGTTCAAGATCCCTCCTATTATGCGAACAGCAGACCCATAGCCCACGGTCATTGTCCCTATCTCCAGAAAACAAGACGCCTCTGACTAACCTGTGGTACCCCCGCCCCTTATGAGTGGTTTGCACACAAACAGCAATATCAACAAAGATCCCTTTATCCAAAAAATTTACGTTCTCGGCTAGGAAGAGAATCAATAACAAAAGAATGTTGGCGTGTGATCCTCATTACCGCATGACGCAGTTCCGGTAAGGCACAATGACTCAAGAGAGTTCTTCACTAAGAAAAGAGGGGGGACATTTCCATGGAGAAAGATAAACTGTCCGAAGGCAACCGGCAAGTTCGGCTGAATTGGGGAGAAATATTGCCCGAGACTCGAAGGGCGATGATAGGATTAGAGGCAGTCGCACGTAAAACAAGGCTTTCGCGTTCGCTTAATGCTGCATACTTGGCTTTAAGCCCATTTTTACTCACAAAACGAAACGAGAATTCCGTCGCTAAGTCATTCTGTTTGTAATGGGCGGGAGGCATTGCTAGGCATCACGGCGACTGCCTCTTCCGCCCGCACATGGAGGATACCTTTTCCAATGCGACCGTTGACTCGCTACATTGATGGGTAGAAGGAAGGATCTTCCGAGACCGCTCTCGGCGTTTTCTTTTGGTATTGCGGATAATGGACAACTTTCTGTTAGGCTCTCTAGGTTTTCCCTTTTGCCGGAGGACCACCTTTTTGGTTGCCATTGTGAATACTGAGGATATTTTGGTGCGGATGCTTCGTCGGCTGCAGATCAATGACCCATTCACCCGACCGACTTAAACGGTATGGTCACTCCCCCACTGCCCCCAACATGCGGAGAAATCAGTTTCTTCAGATTCATGGCGACGCAAATACTCTGCCATATTTTTCATCGCTGCAACTTCACGGCGGAACCTTCCGTAGAAGCCGATGATGTGCTTACACGGTTTCGGCGACACTCGTCACCCAAACACGGCCCCACCTTCGACGGCCTCGGGAACCGCAAGAGACATGACTACATAGGCGGGCTGACCGAATTCGATCCGGAGGCTGAAGCTCCTATGTTGCGGGTAGGAATCCAGGTTAGAAAGGCCCAGCCAAAGCTCCCAGCTATCAACAGCAGCATGCCGAATCCCAAATGCAGGCCCACACCGCTTGACAATGCTCCTCCCAGCAATGAACCTCCAAATGAATTCATCAGCCTAGCTAGGCTGACCTGCAAACCTTCGAGAATAAGGAATACGGTTAAAGCACAGCCCACAGCCGCAGCCGATAAAAACCGTTCTCCCGTCGTCCAAAATTTGGGACGCCAAGACGGTATGGCTACTAACGCACTCATAGCCAGCACAATGATGACCAAAATCCATCCAATGCCGCCCATTTGGATGAAACGAATGCCATGGGATCTGACACCAATGACCGGAAAGAACATACTCAGTAAAAGCACGGCTAAGGCTCCCAACCGGTAGAAATCTTGACGCTGCGTCGTGAAAGATAAAGGGACAGTCAAAGATACCTGGGAAGTCGATGAAACCGTATCCGTCGACGAAGAGGCAGAAACTGTTGCGGAACGTGAAGACGACGAAGAGTTCACAGCTTGCCCACACGCGGGACAAAACGCTTGATTGGCAGTCAGTTCATGGCCGCATTGCCTGCAATGCATAAAAATCACTCTCCTTATTTACGAAAAAATTGCGCAAGAATACCGCAATAACATCGAATAAGCTTAATATTTTGTCTATAATAGCATTCGCTGCTTATTGTGCTATTCCTTGTTTGATGTGACAGATTTTATGTAAAAATTTAGCGGCATTGAAGAAGTTCCATTATCATTTTCAGAGAAATTCAATTATCCGGTTGGGACTTTTTGTCATTGACATGTCCAAGCCTATCGTGGTTCGCAACCAATTTCTAGTTGGTGAACACGAAGCGCCGTAATGTCCGCTTGCAAGCATTCTGGACCGCGTCACCAAGTGTCCTCGGCGCCGCATTGGGCAACGGTTAGTTATTACACCTCGTAAGAAGACCAAACACGTCTTCCAGCCCCCGATGAAAACATGGCCCCTGCGGGCGGCCAACGGCTGCTTGAATTGCCGTAATCAACTGCTGGCTGATGCGCACCAGCAGAAAAATGCCGGAATAGCGCCTGTCAATGCGTCCGAGTGCCTTACTGTCAAAAGTTGATGGCCGCAACTTTCCCAAGACCTGTCTCTGACCCTCTAGCCAGAATTGTTGCCGCCCACTGAAAATAAACTCAGCTTGAGGGTAACTGTGGGCATAAACTTTTGATGCTGGGATGTTAAAGAACTACGTCGGCCAACACGGAAGTTAATGACGCGCACCGGATAGTCGTCTTGCCCCGGTCTAAGGCTGTATCTAATGTCCGCAGCATAACATCTTCGTCGAGTTGGATCCTCAGAACCATTGCAGTCGTTCCAAATCGCGTTAGATCCCAAGTTCTTTCACCAAGAAACCAAGAGCAAAATAGTCTTGACGATGCATAAACGCCCCTTGGGAACGCAATTTCTGGAGAATTATTTCTGTTGACGCCGCACTGCTGTCTTAGGGCTCTTTGTGCCCGGATATATAGACTATACGGTTGGTGCGTCACCCTCGCGTTTCGGGGTGCAATCCAGCCCAAGCGCATAAGTAATATTGAAGGGGTTGCAATCGTTGAATAATGTGGGCCGATGGATGTCCGAAAAGAGGTTGAGTCTTTTGAAGGAATGAATTGCATGTGAGCCGACGAAGCAATCTTCTCGTGGTATTTCTTGTCGCTTTTGCCGGGATTGACGCGAGTGTGCTGGGACTCCAGGCTATTTTCATTCGCTTCAGCCACCATGGAAACCTGAATCAGAAAATGATGCACTGGATGGTCTATGGTCATAACCGGAGTATGGTACTGCCACCGAACGTCTGTCGATCCCACTCAGCCAGTCAGTCGCGCCAAATCAGAACAGACACACGGCCAAGGAGAAAAGTTTATCCCGACGGGACAGACCTTCATCGGTCTACCCGTTTATGATACCCCTGGCTACCTGGCATTCGAGAGACAAAGGGATGTCGTTCCAACCTTGTTGTGCCTGAAGAAGCCCGACGGCAAGTTCATCATTTATTCATTGAGTGATCCTTAGGACTCTCATGAGGCGGAATATGACAACAAAACAACAATTCGTTACTTCCCCACCAAACCGAGTTTTGGTATTTTTCTTCTTTAAGTGCTGCGGAGTTGCAGTAAACTCGAACTGGACATTGGGACACCCCATTTTCGTCCGAGTGGGGCCTTGTCGCTCATTTAGTGATACCTCATACTTGGGATCGCCAAGCTGAAAGACCTTCCTAAAAGCTCGGTATTGCCGAGACGCGGTTAGTAATAGTCCTGGAAGAGAATCGTTGCCATACCTTATATGGTCAGCGCCTCCTTTCGGATTACCACCAACCGCTGAGGGCCAGAACATCCCGGCAGAATCAATGGCAGTATGTATTGGGTCCTGTTGTTAGGAGCAAAAGACTTCCAAGGACGACCATGGTAATGCTAGTCAGAAACAGCAAATAGAACGGGGGATGTCGACTCCTCGGGTAAGTGATGCATAAACACATTTATTTTGCCAGTGGGTCGCCCGTTTTTGTGGGAATGGCACCACTGGAAAACGGTGGGAGCGAAGACTGAGGTCACTTGTACGGACTCGGCCCAATCCGTCTATATAAATCTCCGGAAACTTTTCCATTTTTTTGGGGTCGTAAAGGAGATCCTTGAGGCGACGGCGAATAGATCTGCCCAGGGGGATGAGCCTCATGGTCAAGATCACGAACACCCACGGCGATACGTTGAAGACCTTACGCTAAAGGGAAAAACGGATCCATTTGTCTCGCGTGCGCTTGCGGATTATGGCGGTCCGGTTGGTTTGGGAAGGCTAT
>JAKBWA010000053.1 GCA_021841025.1 Bacillota bacterium
CCTTTCTGATCCATAAGAGATGTATGCCAAAAAAATCGCGGCCCCCTCACAGAAGGACCGCGACAATGCCACATTGACTAGTGAACTACAGCACATCGATTGGGCCCAATTTCAAGAAAGTCTGCCGTTTCTGTATCGAGTGCAATTCGTCCCATGTTGACATCAACAATTTTCTCGTAATTGGGCGGAGTCGGAGTCTCGTTTTGCATAATATCATGCACAAACTGCTGGACTCCTAAATCCGTTTTAATCTTTTGGGATTTTCTGAGACGGCCAAATGTGGTGAAGACTAAATGGTGCTCTTTTATCTCATCTATAGTTTGATAATGGGCGGGTAGGACCCAAGTGTCGTTGCCAAGATTGGCGAGTCGCCCGTAAATGCTTTCAAACAGATCGTGTGCCCACTGAGCAGTTTTCCCGCCCAAATCTGGCCGGCCCACCCCCTGAACAAACACCGTATCTCCGCTTATGAGGTACTGCTTATTAATTAGAAGTGACGTACTTTCCGGTGTATGTCCTGGCGTATGAATACTAAGGGTTTCAACCTGAACATTTCGCAAGCGCAGGATTTCTTGGTCGCGTAAAGGCTCATAGCGAAGAGGGGCATTCTGATGCGTTTGAGCTAGACGGTAGGATGCTCCCACGGCACGAGCCAAATCTCTGGCTCCTGAAATGTGATCGGCATGAATATGGGTGTCTACTACGTAACGAATCCGAAAACCCTCCTTGTGAGCCAATTCTTCGTAGACATGAGTCATCCGCGATGGGTCGACCACCAGCCCTTCTCCTTGCGCCGCGACGACATAAGACAAACATCCTTTGCCTATGCGGTTGATTTGCCAAATTCTAAACTCTTGTGACTGCACGGGGATAGGACGCGCTACGTGTAACTGACTCCAAGAGAGCATGCCGCCTTCCATGTGACGAACCTGATATCCTAACTCGTCTAAAATCTCGGCGACGGCAGCAGAAGCTCCGCCTTTTGCACAGATTACAGTGATTTCTTGATCTTTGGGCAATTGAGCTGCCGCTGCGTTCTCATCTTCAAAAAAATCACCATAAAAGACATTATAAAATGTGATGGGATTGGGACCCGTAATACGCCATTCGTCAAACTCCGATGGTGCCCTTAAATCTAAAATGACCAAAAACTTTCCTCGTTCCAGTTCATCAAAAACTACCTTGGCACTAACAGTTGTCACGCTCATCAACATCCTCCTTATCGTGAAATAAAATCATGGTTTGATGCCCTGGAAGGGGATCACAGCCAGCATCTATGACTAGCCTCGGGGACTAGTATTGTTGAACATAAGTCAAATGTAACAGTAACTGAATTATATATAATACTTTTCCCATATGTCAATAATGTTGAAGTGACGAGCGTTTTGTAATGGATAGTATAGATTATAAAATTATACCAGAATAAAATTGACACCGCTCCAGCGTGTGGGGGGTGTATCGTTTCCAGAAAAAATCGGAAATGGCAATGAAAGTCTTTGAAATGGGATGCATGGCAATGAGCTGGTTTCTCTTTGGTTATGCGGGGTGTTTTGCGCCGGCCGTGGTGTATGGACCGGATAGCTTTTATCAAGAGAAGGCAGGATAAGCAGGAAAGAAGAACAAGACTTAGGGTAAATCATGAAGCAATAACGGGGAAGACACGGCAAAAAACTGGCGGACCGAAGAGAAAGATACAAGAAAATACATGGAACATAAGGGTTCGTGAAACTCCGCGATCCGGTATTCTGAAGAAGAGTACAGAGAGGAGGAAACTAATGAGCCATGATTTGCAGGGACGAGTTGCACTAATCACAGGAGGCGGTACGGGTCTTGGATTAGGTATTGCAACAGAGTTAGGGTTAATGGGGGCCAAAGTCGCCATTGCAAGCAGAAAAGAGAGCAATTTAAATTGCGGTTTAACCCATCTTCGTTCTAAAAATATTGAAGCGCTAGCCGTACAGACTGATGTTCGGGACGCTAATGAAGTAGCTAAGACTGTCGATAGTGTAGAAGCTCATTTTGGTCCAGTTGACATACTCATCAACAACGCTGCCGGAAACTTTGTGGTTCCCGCGGAGAAGCTTTCTGCTCATGGTTGGACAAGCGTTGTAGAGACAGTGCTGAACGGAACCTTTTTCTGTTCGAGAGAAGTGGGCCGCAGACTCATTCAACAAGATCGGCATGGGTCTATTGTTAATATTATCGCGGCCTATGCGTGGACAGGAGGAGCAGGAACCGTTCATTCAGCCAGTGCCAAGGCTGGGGTTCTGGCCATGACCAAAACATTAGCGGTAGAATGGGCCCAGTTTGGCATCCGTGTTAATGCTGTGGCGCCGGGACCCGTTGAAACCGAAGGGGCTTCCCGGCAGCTATGGGCTGATCCGGACGAGAGAAGAAGGCTGTTGACGGAAATCCCCCTAAACCGTTTTGGGCGCGTTGAAGAAATTGCCCAAGCCGTTCTCTTTCTGGTTTCAAATGAAGCAAACTTCATCACTGGGTCCACTTTGACGGTAGACGGGGGAGAAAGCTTGCCGCACGCTTGGCTTCCTGCTGTTAATGCACTGCGGAACCAGACTTCGTAGCCCAGGATTGCTAGATAAGAGACCTGCGCCAATGCAGGTCTCTGGATTTACGTGAATGGATCGAAGTTTGCTGGCATGCATGTCGTTCTGCTTTATTCTTCTGTAACGGTTTCTAAACTCCGCTTGGTCGCCTTAATGGCCAATGGCAACAACAAGGCCGTTATGCCCGCAGCCGCGGCCATAACAACAAAGCCCTCGGTGAATCCCCCGACGTGGGCCGCCGTCAGTATAAACACAGGAGCCAAAGCTCCACCAATGTGTCCCAAACCGTCAGTTAATGAAACTCCTGTGGCCCGAGCGCGAGTCGGAAAGTGTTCCGCTGTGAGTGCGTAGAGCAATGGGACCATCAGCCCTATCGTTATCGACGCCACAAATCCCAACGCCATAATGACCGTGGGTGAGGGTGCCAATCCGATAATCAAAAGGCTAAGTCCAAAGCCAACCGTGACCCATAAAATGAACCATTTTCGTTCGAATCTGTCACCAAACACGGCACTACCTATAGCCCCCACAAAGAAGCCGATGCCGCTTACCACCAGATAGCCAATCGTGCTGGTCAGAGTGTATCCACGAGTCACGAAAAGGCTAGGTGCCAAAGTTAGCCATCCATAATTAGCGACATAGTAGACAAACCAAATGACTGCGAAAAGAACAAGCCGTGACACATAGGGGGGAGACAGCAATGTTCGCGTTGGATATTCTTGGGAGGGAGCGGCATGTTTTGTAGGGATTACCGGAGGCAATGCTACCTGACAGTCTTGTAGATAGCGTTCGGCATCTCCGACCACTTTATTGGCGTCGTCAGTACGGCCTTTGCTTAATAGCCAGTGGGGAGATTCGGGGATATGCCGACGAAGAATAGCAATTGTTAGTCCTCCGATGGCTCCTATAAAGAGCAGCGCTCGCCACCCCCAGCGAAAATGCGGAACCAAAGCTAAAGCAATAAAGGGAACCACAGAAAAACCCGCGTAAGCAAAAGTCGTTGCCCATCCGGTGTACCGGCCTCGTAGCGGCGCTGGTGAAATCTCGCCTAAATACGTGGTGACGGACGCGATTTCAGCACCAATGCCCATACCCGTTATGAAACGAAATACGTCTAGCCAAATCAAGGTGGGGCTAAATGTGCACAAAAGAGAACCGATAGTAAACAAGGATACTGACAGCATCAAGCTTATCCGCCGGCCATAGAGATCGGAAATGGTGGAATCTAAATATGAACCGATAATATAGCCCACTAATCCCACGCTTATTGCCGACGCAGCCATTTGGGCGGTGACATGAAATTGTTTGGAAATAACAGGGAGGGCGAACCCAATGTTGACTATATCGAAGAATCCAAAGAAATATCCAGCTCCAATGATCCAAAGCAAGGACTGGGAATAAGGCCATTGAGGCAAGCGATCGAGCCTGCCTATAATGAATTCGGCTTCAGGAATTGATGATTTCAATTGTGTGCCTCCTTAAGAATGAGACTATTTTATTTGTATGTCATGAGAAGTTATTCCGAAGGAGTTGTGTTAACACAAGCCTCGGGATTAAACAGCGCTTTGGACATGGCATAGAAATTATTGCATAAAATTATGTTAAATCAAGAATATTACCAGACACAGTAAAATCCCGATATCACAGTCTTTTATCCTCAACCTTGTTAGGCCGCAGAAGGGATCTATTTAATTGCTAATGATGATAGATGCCAATCTTTCCTTATATCCCGACGAGATACTAAGATCCTCAATGTCTCATTTGTTTTTCTCCTGAAGGGCAATGTTGATTTAAACCCTCTTCTCTTATGAAAGAAGGATGGTGCCGATTGTGGTGTTCACGTGTTCACCTGGGCTTATCTCTTCGTCTGAGCCCATTTCTTGACAGTGTCCTGTTTGTTGAAGTATGAAGGAGAGAAGAACGGGAGGGGTATTGGTAACGCCACCATCTCTCGTTCGATAAAGCATAATATTACACGGGACCTCAACCGCCAGCCGACGGACGAATCCCGACTTCGCAAAAAGGAATCAGAGCGACCAACCATTCATCTTGGATCCCGGTGAATAAATTGATGAAGATGGCGCAGTTGCGCATACGGGGGGATATTAGCATGGCAGCGCCTTTTGAAGGACTTCGGATTATTGATATGACGCGTGTTTTGAGTGGACCTTATTGCACGATGTATTTTGGAGATATGGGCGCCGAAGTCGTCAAAATTGAACCTCCACAAGGTGATGACACACGAAAATGGGGTCCGCCTTATGTTGGGGACGAAAGTGCATATTTTTTAAGTGTGAATCGCAATAAAAAGAGTGTGGTACTCGATTTGAAGACTGGTGCAGATCGGGAGATTGTCAAGCAGTTGATTGGCGAGGCCGATGTTGTTGTTGAAAACTTCCGCCCGGGCACGTTAGATCGCTTGGGCTTAGGATTTGACACTCTTGTCGGTCTGAATCCTGACATTATTCTGGCGTCAATCTCGGGATTTGGACAAACAGGCCCTTACCGAGACGATCCCGGCTACGATGTCATTGCCCAGGGAATGGGAGGAATTATGTCTATAACCGGCGAACCGGAGGGTCCACCGGTTAAGCCAGGTTTATCGCTAGCAGACATCAGCGCCGGGATGTGGGCCATTGTTGGTATTCTCAGCGCTCTTCACCGTCGTCAGCGCGACCCCCATCCGCAGTGGATTGACATATCCTTATTAGAATCCATGATGTCTTTTCACACTTACGCAGCGGGAAACTACTTTGCTACAGGCAGCAATCCACAACCCTTGGGAAGCGCCCATCCCAATATTTGTCCTTACCAGGCGTTTTTAGCTCAAGACGGTTATTTCATTCTCGCAATCGGCAATGATCGTTTGTGGGCGGAATTTTGTCATGCGGTCGACCGCGACAAGTGGGCTACAGATTTAAGATTTCGGACCAACCAGGACCGAGTTGGAAACCGAAACATTTTAATTCCGATATTGGAGGAACTGTTCGCTACTCAGCCCATGTCCCACTGGCTAAGGATACTCAAGGGATCTCACGTGCCGGTGGGTCCCGTTTATCACTTTTCCGACTTGTATCATGACCCTTATGTTACGGACCGGAAGATGGTGTTCTCTCTGGAACACTCTTCAGGAACAAAAGTGTCCCAAGTGGCATCTTGTGTCAAATTTATCACTCACCCGTTCGATCCCAAGAATTTTAAGGCGCCTCCTCAGTTAGGACAACATACATTACAAGTTCTGAAAGAGTGGGGTATCCTGGACCATGACTCCCAAGGTGAAAGTTAACGGAGCATCTCAACGACAGTGACAAGAAAGGTGCCTCAAGATCGGCCTAACTTGGGAAGAAAACCAGTCGATGCCGCGGTTGCCGACATCACTGTAGTCTTACATCAAATATCAGTGGCCGGAGTCGATCAGTACTGACGAAAGCTCGCATTGATAGAAGTTAGGAGATCGCCGGGTTATTCTCGGGGATGGTTAACATATGCTGAGCGATGGGAATAAAACGCATGGTTTCCTGGCTAGTTGACTGCCACGGATGGAGCATTTACCAAAGGAGCCTTCTATTCGTTATGCCGCGATTTATTAGTGAGCCGGTGACTATACAACGTGATTCGGAAGGATCGCCGATTGCCTTCCGGTGGCGCGATGAAGTTTACCACATCGATGATGTGCTAAGTGATTACCGGCGTGTTGATTTCAACTCTCGATGGTGGCTTAGACGACATCAAAGGCGGTTAGTGGTACGTACAGATAATGGACGCTACTTTGAGTTGTATGCACAACGAGCCCAGTCATGGATTCTCTACCAAGAACTGGACGATCCGTTTAAAGGATAACTCGCCTGATTGTCATGCGAGCGAAGCTCCAAAGCATTTCCACCCTTTAGGCCATAAACTCCCCTCTTGTCCGTCTGATAAAGAGAGATTTCTGTTAGAATAATTAAAAATGTGAAATCATTGAGGAGGATGTTTGATGGCATCTTCATTTACCTTGGGTGATGTTCCTCGCATTTCACCTGCTTATACACCCTCAAGCCGTTTGCCGATTTCCTCGGAAAACGACTATCCTGCCTTTTATCAAGAATCTATTGCGGATATTGGCAAGTATTGGGCAGACGTTGCTGGCGAATTAGAATGGAATGCACCGTGGACCACGACGTTGACAGGAGACCTTCCTCGTTTTCAATTTTTTAAGGACGGCCGGATCAATGTGAGCGTCAACTGCATTGACCGACATGCCCGCCGTAATCCTCATCGGAGGGCTTTGATATGGATTAGTGAAACTGGCGAAGAACGAATATGGACATATGAAGAGCTTTTAGATCAAACCGCTCGCATGGCATCTTTTCTGCATCAACAAGGCGTTCAGGCAGGAGATGTGGTAGGAATTTTTCTTCCTAACCTTCTAGAAACTTTTGCAGCGGTTCACGCTTGTTATCGACTGGGAGCCATCTATAATATTATTTTTTCAGGCTTTTCTCCCGAAGCCCTTTATGACCGTTTGGTGAATACCCGTCCCAGCGTAGTCATAACGGCTGATGCAACGTACCGTAGAGGCCGTTTAATTCCTTTGAAGCAAACATTGGACCAGGTTTTGGATCGGGTGCCATCAGTAAAACATGTTGTCGTGGTTAGGCGAGCCAACAATGGAGTGCAAATGAAAGCCCCTCGCGACCGTTTCTGGGATGAAATACTGATGGATGTTAAAACCCGCCGGGATCCCGTGTACATGGAAGCCAATGAGCCAGGATTTATAATCTATACCTCGGGCACCACTTCTAAACCTAAAGGGTTAGTGCATAGTGCTGCAGGCTTCTTAGTCGGCGCCTATCACAATGTTAAAATGAGTTTGGACTTGGGAGAAGGCGATGTCTATTGGTGCACTGCCGATACAGGGTGGCTAACTTTTCCGATCTTTGAGATCGTCGGGGCTTTGGCTCATGGTGTGAGTGCTATTGTTTACGAAGGCGCCATGGACCATCCTACGCCGGCTCATTTTTATGAGATTTTGACCCAGCATCATGTGACCAAAATTTTTACAGCCCCGACATGGCTCAGAATGCTTGCGCGATTTGGTGAATCATTGACGCGAGATTATCCTCTTCCCGACTTAAAGCTTATTGGTTTAGTGGGTGAGCCGTTGGATGCAAGCACTTGGTATTGGATTCGCGAGCATATTGGGTCTGGACAAGTTGACATTAACAATACCTACGGGCAAACGGAGACGGGGAGCGCTTGGGCATCTGGAATCGCCGGCGTCAGCGCAATGAAACCCGGATCCTGTGGTCCGGCACTGCCAGGACATGCATATCAAGTCGTCGATGACAAGGGAAGAGCGCTAGAAGCCAATATTCCCGGCACGCTCGTTATAACCAAGCCATTCCCTACTTTAGCGCGTACGATTTGGAATGACCCGGAACGATATGATTCTCAGTATTTTACACAATTTCCGGGCCAATATAACACTTTTGACACGGCGCTTCATGACCTAGATGGCCATATCTGGGTTTTGGGGCGCATTGATGATGTGATTAATGTGTCAGCTCACCGTTTGTCTACGATGGAAATGGAAAGTGCCATTTTGGAACTTCCTGGCGTCGCGGAAGCCGCCGTCATCGGTTTTGACGACAACATTAAAGGCCAAGTTCCCATAGTTTTTGTAACATTGCGCGAAGAATCATTAAAGCAAGAAGACTGGACACAGAAGATCCAAGAACAGCTGAGCCGTCAAATTGGCACTATTGCTCGTCCCTCTCAAGTTTACGTAGTGGACGCTATGCCAAAAACTCGCAGCGGAAAGATTGTGCGGCGTCTTCTAAAGGAAATTGTCAAAACAGGTACAGTACAAGGCGATATTACGGGCATGGAAAACCCCGAGATCGTGGACACACTTGTGGACCAACTGAAGTCTGGGCCGTCAAAAAAGTAGTTGTGCGCATAGGCAGGGCCGGGGTCAGCCTTCCCCGGCCCTCATTTCATCGTGAAGTCAAATCCAGCGTTTTGAGACGACCAGATTTGGAAAGGTCTTCTGGATGAGCATACTGACTGCGGTATAACTGCCAATAATATCCTCGAAGCTGGCACAATTCTAAATGTGTCCCTTGTTCGCGGATGCGTCCTTTTTCCATGACCACAATGTGGTCGGCGTCTTGAATAGTAGAGAGACGGTGCGCTATGATAAGACTCGTCCGCCCTTGCATAAGATGGTCCATAGCCAATTGTATTAAGACTTCGGCCCTGGTATCCACACTACTTGTCGCTTCGTCCAAAATCAAAATGGGAGGATTAACCATAATCGCGCGGGCAATGGTCAAGAGTTGCTTTTGCCCCGACGAAATGTTGATGGCCTCTTCATTCAAGACGGTATCATAACCTTGGGGCAGCGTTTGAATGAAATGATGGACTTGAGCTGTTTTGGCAGCCGCCAGGATTTTTTCATTGGTCGCCTCGGGCTGTCCATAAGCAATATTGTCACGAATGGTGCCATGAAATAGCCATGTGTCTTGCAGTATCATTCCCAACACGTGGTGCAGTTCAGGACGGGGAATAAATCGAATATCGACACCGTCGATACGAATGCTTCCTGTGATGACGTTATAAAAATGCATTAAAAGATTCACTAGGGTCGTTTTGCCTGCCCCGCTTTCCCCAACAACGGCGATTCTCTGCCCGGGCTTGATATTTAGCGTCATATCACGGATAACTGGATGACCGGAAACATAGCCAAAGGAGACATGGTCAAACTCAATGGCTCCTTGAACTTGGCATAAGTGGTGAGGGTCCAAGATTTGAGGTTCTTCAGGGGCGTCTAACACTTCAAAAACACGCTCTGCCGAGGCTATCGCTGATTGAATTACGTTGGATATGCTAGAGAGTTGGGTAATAGGTTGGGAAAATTGCCGGGAATATTGAATAAAGGCTAGAATGGCACCAATTTGAATGCGGCCCATTGTGACAAGGATTGCCCCCACAACGCTCACAAACACATAACTCAAATTACTGAGAAAATTCATGACTGGCATAATAATGCTGGTGGCAAACTGAGCTTTCCAGGTCGCCGAATATAGCCTGTCATTGATTTCGCTAAAGCGCTGGATTGCTTCCGGTTCCCTATTGAACGCCTTAACGACCTGGTGCCCGGTATACATTTCTTCGATGTGCCCGTTCAATTCTCCTAGCACAGTTTGCCGCCACAAGAAGAACCTTTGTGAGTGTCTGGCGATTATTTTAGTGAAATAAAAGCTTAAAGGAAGAATCAAAATGACAGTAATGGTCATGATCGGACTGATCAAAAGCATCATCACCAAAACGCCGAAAAATGTGACAATCGCCTGAATAATTTGTGTCAGAGACTGTTGCACGGTGCTGCTAATATTGTCGAAATCATTGACAAATCGGCTGAGAATATCGCCATGGGCATGTGTGTCAAAATAGCTGACGGGTAGGGAAGTTAATTTATGGTCCAGTTGTTGGCGCAAATCGTAAATAGAGTTTTGGGATACATAAGCCATGATATATCGCGGAAAATAAGTGAAGGCCGCGCTTAAAATATACAGTGCCGCCAGGATCAAAAGTCCATGGGCAACAGCAGCAAAGTCAATGCTGCCAATTCCCCGCCTTTGACGGACGAGTCCCTGGTATAGTTGAGTGGTGATATTGCCCATGATCCGGGGACCTAGGATGCCAAATCCCGTACCAAGAATTGTACTCGCCACAACGAAGATGAGGGACCACTTATACGGCAAGAAATAGCGCAACAGTCGATAAGTTGTAGATTTAAATTTTTTGGGTTTTTCGCCCATGCCGACGTTGCGCCCCCATCCAGCGTTCATCATGGGTATCAAAGGATGCTGGGGTTGTGAAGGCTTCATGCACTGACCTCCTTTCCCAATTGGGTGCGAACGATCTCCTGATACACCTCACAAGTTTCCATGAGTTCCTCGTGGCTGCCCGCCCCAGCCAATCTCCCTTCGTCAAGAACCATAATATAATCGGCATCCATTACGGTATGGACTCTTTGGGACACAAAAACGATGGCGGCTTCTTTCAAAGCATCCTTTAATGCCGCCCGCATACCTTGGCCGGTTTGATAATCGAGGGCGGAAAAACTATCATCGAATAAGTAAAATTCGGTAGGTTTGACCAGGGCCCGTGCCACGGCTAGACGTTGTTTTTGTCCCCCGGATAAGTTGGTGCCATCCTGATTAACCCGAAAATCCCATTGACCCGGCAATTCCCGAATGAATGACGCAGCTTGGGCAATGCGGGCCGCATTTTGTATTTCCGTAGCGCCGGCAGATGGATTGCCAAACCGAATATTTTCGGCAATCGTCCCGGAGAACACCACGGCGCGTTGTGGAACGTACGCTATTTGGGACCGGACGGCACTTTGGGCGAGATCTCGAATGTTTATGTTATCCAGGAGTATCCGACCACTGGTGACATCAAAAAACCGTAGCATCAGGTTGAGCAACGTGGTTTTACCAGAGCCGGTTCCCCCAGTGATCGCGGTAACTTTGCCTCGCAGAACACTAAAAGAAATGTGGGTGAGTACGGGGGATCGGGCCCCTGGATAGTGAAAAGAGACATCGTCAAATATGAGAAGGGAATGTGAGGTCGAATTTTTCGCCGTTGACAACGCGTTTTCTTTGTCTCGCACCTGAGGGGTGATATGGAAAATTTCGTTGATGCGTCGTGCGGAGGCCTGTGCCCGCGGTATCATGAAGAACACGGCTGAAACCATCATGGTGGAAAACATAATTTGGGTGATGTATTGGATAAAGGCCATAAGTTTACCAATCGCAAGCGTGTGGGATCCGACTTCTTGACTTCCGTACCATAAGATGGCGATCGTGGAAAGATTGATAATAAGCATGACCATGGGAAACAGCAGAGCCATCAGGGTGTTGATCTTGATTGAGACATCGGTCAAACTTTGGTTGGCCTTTTCGAATCTTGCTTCTTCATGTTGGTCGCGTCCAAAGGCGCGAATGATGCGAATGCCGGTTAAGGTGTCACGGATCACACCGTTGAGAACATCGACTCGGTCTTGCATCCACTGAAACAGTATGGTCCCCCGCTTTAGAATGGTATACGCTGTCAGAGCTAAGAGCGGCAGAATGACCAAGAGAGCGGACGAAAGTTGTGCATTGGTAGAAATGGCCATCATGATACCTCCGAGAGCCATCAAAGGGGCAGTAATCATCATACGCAAAAGCATATTCATGAATTGCTGGACTTGCATCACGTCATTAGTTGAACGCACAATGAGCGAGGAAGTCCCGATCTGGTCAAATTCATGAGGCATGAGGGACTGCACATGACGGAATACACTGCTACGCACTATCCTTCCAAATTCCGCGGAAACTTTGGATGCCAGATATCCGGATGCAACGGAAAAGCCGACCCCCAACACAGTAATACTTAACATGATACCGCCCATAACAAAAATGTAATGAATGTTCGACTTGATTACACCGAAGTCAACAATGTCAGCCATCAGCCGCGGGAGATACAAGGTAGACAAGGATTGTAGAAAGGTGAGGACAATTATTAAAGACACCGGCAGCCAAGAGGGACGTAACACATTCAATAGTTTTTTCATCGAATCACTCCGCATCACACTTCCGATTATTAGGCTCGTGGCTTTGAGGGGCCACAGGAACACGGGGTTTGCCTTGCCCATCGCATGAACTTGTTAGTACAAATAAATATATCATAAGACCGGCTAATAAAATTGGTCGCAAGAAGAAAGTCGAGAAGCAATGTAGGGTTGACGCGCAATGATAATTGTCTATCTATCGAGTGCGAAGCTGTGGGCATCAATGATGCGCAATATAAAGATGAGCAGCTGGCCTCGCGCCTATTAGGAAGTTTTAAGAAGCCGATAGCACAATCCACGTTGTTTTGAGTGATCGTCTATTTCTTGAAAATTTGTACCATCCAAGGCGGTGGGTTATACTCGTGGACTTAGTTGCCAAGGTGGTGGACTCATCGGTTTCCCGTCTTTTGCGTGAAAACAGATTTTTAGGGGCCGTAGGCGTGAGTTATTTTGTTCAATCGGCATGGTCGGTTATCCTTGTATGGCGAGTCATGGAAGAAACGCATTCAGACGTGTGGATGGCAATCGCTTGGCCTTGGGATTTCTTGCCGATGTGGTTGTTGGTTTCGTAGGCTCTCAGAGAGGCGGCGGGAAACACATTGCTCATGTCGTTCTAGTTCAGGCATTGGTGGTGTTCTTGGCCAGTTTCGTTGCAGGGCACTCTTCTAATTGGCTAATGATTACCGCTTTGCTAAATGGGTGGCTTGCCGGGCGCATAACCCCTTTGCTTCAGCATACCTTGGAAGGTGTGGAAGGGTGAAATTCTTTTTTGCTGCGTACGGCTATTCGTTGGTTGAGGAAAAAGTGGTGCCTTCCGTGAGTAATCGGACATTATTGTTCACGGTTTCTTCAAGAAATGCATCCCACTGAGGCGGGATTTGGCCACGAATGTGGGCGAGCTTTTGGGCTTGAAGAAAATCTTTGCGTAGTCTGCGGTTATAGTTGCCCGTTTGCTCTGTCACATCCCACACGGCTAAACCAAACAAAGCGACCCCAATGAGTTCGACAATAATCATCGAGATTGATCCTCCTCGCGCCCGACGTACCCTTGTCGGGGTGATGAACCCCGTGTGCCGTGGTTGAATACAATGACTATTCATCTAGTTCATTGAAGTGTGCACCTGTCATTCAGGATCTGTCAAGGACCCCTTCCCTTGCCTATATGAGTTCCCCGGTGCGGTAGGGGATCTGGTGCCCGCTTTGAACATAAGGTCTGCTTTCCCCCCCTTTACCCGACTCAAAGATCAACGTGGTCCCATTTGGCTGCAACAACTGTGAACTCAAGTCGGGAACGATCTCTCATTAGTGCTGGTACGAGAATTTTTTCTGGCGAAATTCATCTATTCAGCTCTGGTGACGCAATATACAGCAAATGGGTCATGGCTTTTACCAGGCTTCATCAATATAGCTATGCAGATTCCGTGATTTGCACAGTCTACCCATGTGTGACATAATTCACCATTAAGGTTCACAATTATCATTCTTTCCCCTCGAATCACAGTCTTAATTCATTTCGTTACCAAAGGTCGTTAGTGCTTTACGAAACTATGCCGTGCTTGCTGGTAGATTTAGCTGGCAATTGTGCTGGATTTCGATGAAAGGGAGATTTATATGATCAAAGCTAAACCCGTTTTAGTGGGTACCGCTCTGGTGGGTTTGCTCACAGCAGGATGCGGTCAAACCTCCAACCAGGCAAGCCGGTCGCCGGCATCTTCTACAGTTGTCGTGGCGTTGCCCATTCAGACTGCCCCCAATTGGTTCTTTCCCGTTTTGGCATCTACGGGGTTTACCGATACTAATAGCCAGATGAATTTCATGATGTATGAACCGTTGGTCCATATTAGCCGAACGGACACAATCAACTACCATAAGTCAATTGCATCACGCATTCTTTATAACAAAGCGGGAACACGCTACGTTATTAAAATTGGATCCCGCTACAAATGGTCTAACGGGCATCCGGTAACAGCACAAGATGTCGTCTTTACCTGGAATATCATGAAGGCAGCCAGCCAAAGCAACGCCATTTGGTCCTACGGTGGCGCGGGTGGGGGAGGGATCCCGGCCGACTGGACCAGTGTCAAGGCCGTGGGAACGCACGAAGTTGTCGTGACTTTGGCGCATCCCGCTAATCAGTCATGGTTTATTCACAATGGGCTGGCTCAAATTATTCCTGTGCCCCAGAAGCAATGGGACAAATATCCACACAACATGACACAAGAGCTATCTTATATCAAAAGTCTTGCCAATGTTCCGTCAGCTAAGCCCTATCATGTTGTGGATGGGCCATTTCAATTCGCTCAAATGCAACCGAGCAACTATTGGGATTTTACACCTAATCCTCATTACGGAGGACACAAAGCCACCATCAAGAAGATTCGGTTTCAATATGAAACGTCATCGTCTAATGAATTCGCGGGATTGAAAACTGGCGTTGTCGACGTCGGCTACTTACCTCCGTCATTATGGAGTTCGAAAAGCAAGTTATCCAGTATCGACCGCTTTTGGAGTGGCTATGTATTTGGATTCAACATGGCACGTGTCAATCAAAGTCCTAAAGCTTTGGGAGGCCTAGGTCCAATATTCAGCCAGCAGTATATTCGGGCCGCTTTAGAAATGGGGATCAACCAAAGAGGCATTATCCAGAGTTTCTATCACGGGCAAGGCGTCATGGAGGATAGCCCCGTGCCTTCTCAGCCGTCAACCCCTTTTTATGACGCGGCATTGGCTAAAGCTCCATATCCCTTTAATCCCGCTCAAGGCAAGAAATTACTTGAATCACATGGCTGGACGTCTGTACACGGGGTTATGACCAAGCAAGGTGTTAAGTTGTCTTTCCCTTTGATTTATGCGTCCGGCAGCACCACCATTAATGACATTGTCCAATTGGTTAAAGCAGGATGGGCTAGAGAAGGCATTCAGGTCAGCTTAGTTCCGGAACCTTACGATAACGTAATCCAGACGATGCATGCTAATCCAGCCAAATGGGATGCTGCGTTTTGGGGTGGCGGTTGGACGTATCAACCGGATTACTATCCTACGGGAGGAGAACTCTTTGCAACGGGATCCGCAGCTAATGCGGGGCATTACAATTCAAGAACGATGGACAAACTGATTCAGGCCTCCTATGCCCCGGGGACACGGGCCCAAACGCGAAAGACTTTGTTTGCCTACGAATCCTGGGCAGTTCATGACATTCCTTATCTTTGGTTTCCGTGGCCCTCGCAATTTAACGAAACAGCAAACACGGTGCATCATGTTAAATCAACGTTTAATCCTATTACCGACTTAAATTATCCCAATTATTGGACTACCACCAAATAGAGAAACGTCACATGGTGCGTAAGTCTTGTAGATAGGGTTTGTTCTGGCCAAACAACAAAATCCGGCAACGAAAGAAAAAGACGCAAGCTTGCTCAAGACGGCTCTGTACCGGCGATTGGTTATTTGCTAAAATGAACTAAAATTGATGATAAAGATTTATCTGGTGCCCCAACGGGGAGAATAGGGAATCCGGTGGAAATCCGGAGCGGTCCCGCCACTGTGATGGATGAGGAGCATCATTAAGTCACTGCCTTAAGCGGGAAGACGATGCCCTGATGACCCAAGCCAGGAGACCTGCCAGATAACGAAGAGAATGACGGCATGATGGTAAAATGTCCGGCTCCTTGTGAGTTGGACATTTTTTCTGTTTAAGGGGGAATTTGTGTGCACAGAATTCAACAAGAAATCATTAAACCGTTTGAGGATATCCGTTCCATAGATGGAACCTTCCAACGAAAAATGCAAGAACACTTGGACCAATTGATCAAGCCCGTAGGAAGTCTGGGACGCATGGAACGATTAGCCTGCCAAGTAGCTGGCATTCAAAAGACTACAAATATTAACATAGATCCAGCAATTGCACTGGTATATGCGGGGGATCATGGTGTTGTCGACGAAAATGTCTCGCAATATCCCCGTGAAATCACAGCACAAATGATGGATGCGTACCAAAGAGGTTGGGCGGCAATATCTGTGTTGGCACGCCAGGCGGGGTGTTCTGTAGAAATCATTGATGTCGGTGTCCAAGGACCGTGGAAACACTGGAGTGACGATCAAACCGTAATATCTCGCAAGGTTCGCCCGGGCACTCGGAATTTTGTCAAAGAATCCGCTATGACACATGAGGAATGCGTGCAAGCACTGCAAGTCGGAATAAAGAGGGTGGCTCAAGCTGTTCATGATGGCTACCGAACTGTTTTGCTAGGGGAGATTGGAATCGGCAATACCACGGTAGCAGCAGCCCTGGCTGCGGCACTATTGCAAGAATCACCCAGGAACATGACAGGCCGGGGGAGTGGGGTGGATCATGCCGGATGGGAACGAAAGATTTTCGCGATAGATCAAGCACTTGCACGGCATTTGGAATCTGATCTCGATCCTTTTGAGCTATTAAGCCGTTTAGGCGGCTTTGAGGTAGCGGCCATGGTTGGCACAATACTAGAAGCAGCCCGCCTGGGTGTCGTGACCGTATTGGATGGATATATCACCGGCGTGGCTGCACTGCTTGCTGTGCGTATGGCGCCGGCTACAGTTGGCTATCTTGTGGCCTCCCATCAATCGCACGAGCCGGGACATCACCGGGTCCTCGCCGCCTTAGGCCTTTGTCCACTGCTGGAGTGGAATTTACGGTTGGGGGAGGCTAGTGGAGCCGCCATGGTTTTACCATTGTTAAGGCAAAGTTGTGCCGTGTCAACCGAAATGGCCACGTTTCAGCGGGCGGGAGTCAATTCTTCCGATGATACGGGTGTGCAGATGCATTGTGCACCGGTCAAAGAACCCTACCCTTTTTCGTTGCCAGAACGTATGGCAGTATATCGCGCCATCGAAAGTCGGCGTGATATTCGTCATTTTCTTCCCGATCCCCTGCCATCCGACACGTTGGAGCGATTGCTTCAGGCAGCGCATCATGCACCCTCTGTAGGTTACTCCCAGCCCTGGGATTTTACTATTGTGACGGACCCGGAAATGAAGCAGAGGCTAAAAGAATTGGCCGATAGGGAACGGCAGGTTCAAAGCTTTTACTTCGATGATGAGAACTCGGCCTTTTATCTTCGATTGAAATTGGAAGGACTCACTGAAGCTCCGGTGGTGTTGGTTATCACCGCCAATATGGAACGAGGCGGCCCTGAAATAATTGGGCGGCACACAATGGAGGAAACGACCTTGTATTCCGTCGCTTGCGCTGTGGAAAATCTCTGGCTGTGTGCGCGCGCCGAGGGCATCGCCGTGGGGTGGGTTAGCTTGTTCGAAAAACGTCACCTGCGTCGTGTGTTGGGCATGCCCAGTCACATCGAACCCGTAGCCGTACTGTGTTTAGGTTACACAGAGCATTATCCCACCGAGCCTCAACTAAAAACAGTCGGTTGGGCCAAACCGGAGTCTTTGCGTAGGTTGATTCATTGGCAAAGATGGGACGAAACGACATTGCCATAACCAACAAGCATCACTGTGTGTGGGGGGAAAGCCCCCAATCTCTTTCTTAAGGTCGTGCCTTCGCAACCTGCAAGACGCCTTGTGATGGCGGATTTGGGACAGTCTGGGGAAAACCGTAGAAATCTTTTGCACTATCTGATCTTCGCTTAAGAGAGAAAATTTTGTGCTCTCACCATCCCACCGAATATGGTTAAATAGGGATATGCGCATAAGCAGGGCCAAGGTTCTGCGGCAGAGGAAGTTTTATTGGCAGAATCAGAAGATTTTTTGGCTTGCCAGATGAGGGGCTGTAGCAATCCAAGAAGGATCTCCGACTGCCTCTCGAT
Source organism: Bacillota bacterium (assembly GCA_021841025.1). Classification (GTDB taxonomy): domain Bacteria; phylum Bacillota; class Sulfobacillia; order Sulfobacillales; family Sulfobacillaceae; genus Sulfobacillus. The sequence continues at coordinate 17,973 of JAKBWA010000053.1, forward strand.
TCACAACGGATGAAGATCAGTCAACGATGAATAATGGTGGGTGATACGTGGGTGATATTTTGGCAACCGGCGACACCATTCTTAAAGTAGAGGCAGGAGGGTATAATTTGACCAGCAAATTTCCAGCACTATATGTCAAAGAGGATGCTCACACAGGAAATCCGACGGTAGAAATCAGAGAAATCACCATAGATGACCTTCCGCCAGATGATGTACTCATTGAAGTCCATTATTCGGATGTCAACTATAAAGATGCCTTGGCAACACAACCCTCAAGCCGCGTAGTCCAGCATTATCCGATAATCCCTGGAATCGATTTGTCCGGCGTAATAATAGAAAGTCGCAATCCGCGATTTCGGGAAGGAGACCAAGTGTTGGTTACCGGCTATGATTTGGGAACAGCGCATTTTGGGGGATTGAGCCGCTATGCACGAGTTCCTGCAGACTGGGTTGTGCCTTTGCCGAAAGGTTTAAGTTTGTGGGACGCTATGGCCTTGGGCACGGCGGGATTTACGGCGGCTCTGGCAATGGATGCACTGCAAATGCATGGGGTGCGCCCGGAGTCGGGCGCGGTCCTGGTGACAGGGGCAAGCGGAGGAGCCGGAAGCATGGCTGTCAATATGCTGGCCGATCAGCACTATGAGGTTGCTGCAAGCACGGGGAAGACAGCTTTGGATTATTTAGCAGCGTTGGGAGCGTCTCAGATTCTTTACCGTGATGAGGTATCCGTGCCTAGCAAACGTCCTTTGGATCACGAGAAATGGGCAGGAGGCATTGACTCTATTGGCGGAACAACATTGGAATATTTGTTGCGTACAACACGCTACGGCGGTGCTATCGCGGCATTCGGAATGAGGGGCGGAACCCAAATCTCCACCTCAGTCTTCCCCTTTATTTTACGGGGCGTTCATCTCTTGGGGATTGATTCTGTTTACTGTCCCTACGATTATCGGCAGGAGATCTGGCGGCGGTTGGGCAGTGATTGGAAACCCTCCCAATTGCACCGCATTGCGCAGAACACTGTAAGGTTGCACGAACTCCCCCACGTCTTAGAGCAGTTGTTGCAAGGCAGTCATTTAGGGCGCACGGTAGTTGACTTGATCCGTTCATGACGGCAGTTGGCGGTTTCGATTCCATACACGTCTGTGAGATCTCTCGGTTTCGTATTCTGTTGCCACATTGTCGTTATGATAGGTTCATGTGTGCGCGTATGCCGTTTCGAATTTAGTCGGGTTTCTTGGCTGCGAGGGTGATTATCCCCGTTGATTGCTCGATGTCCCAGATCCATATTTTCCATTCTGCTTTCAATGTCGTAACCAGCTGAGAATGTAAATCCACATAATGACTCTTTGATTCCGTCAAATTATTTAGAAGCATGAATGTTCGCAAAACCATATGTCCTCCGGGTTTTAACGCACGTTGTGCCCTGGCACAGACTTGTTCATCCCAGAAATAGGCCATCAACGCCAAGTCGTAATAGTTTTCCTCTGGATGCCACTGGTCAAGATCTACCTGTAATGGCTCGATTCCGGGAATATTTTCTCGCTCTATCACATTGTGCAACTGCTCCAGTGCGGCATCTGACACATCGAGGGCATCAACTTGCCATCCTCTTCTGGCTAGCCACACGGCATGACGGCCAGATCCGCAGGCGACGTCCACGGCAACCCCAGGCGTATGAAGTTGGCTAAGGACACTGATGATTCCAGAGTCCACCTTAGCAAAGTGGACGACTCCTTCTCGGTACCGGATATTCCAACGGTTCCGATCTTCTTCTGCCATAGATAGTGTCCCTCTTTCCTGTTCCGCTTCTCACCATTGAATGGAATCCGATCATGTTAATGCTACCATGCGGACGCGACCCGAACTAGTCTTTTTCCCAGAATGAATCCGGGCAATTTAATGGATACAGCATGGGTAAGAGATGATGGTCTGAGACCCATTCTCATTCTGTAGCAGGATGTGTAGGCGACAATCTATGATAAGAATGGCGAGGGGTTAAAAGACTGACAACCCCTGGCGGCTGTCCATTTGGGTTAGGAGGTCTGCTGGCGGAAGAAATCCAAGGTGTTTTAAAGCAAACTTTGCGCCCGTCATGGGTACGGAGTAATAGAGTGTTATCGACCGAGTTTCATAACAAGTAAGATTGATGAAATTGTACAAATGAGAGTGAGATGCGGACCAAAATTATATTGACCCGCATCCTTCACTATTGAATTCGCATCTTTCCCACTATGAAAGATCAGGCAAAGGTTGACAAAATGCTCATTAGAAAACCCGACACGAAGAGCCAATAGACCGTAAAGTATAGAATATAGAATAGGAGGAGTTACGATGAAAACGGGCGTCTTTCGTATGTATCTCATTGCTGCCGCTTGGGCTATTATGGGAGCCATTATCAGTTTGGTGATAATAGTAGATCATAGCTCGGAACCACCCTGGCTTAGCATCATATTCGACATGGGGATTGCGATTATTGTTTTATTCACAGGGCGCATAGCTAAAAGACAAGAGATGTCGCCGTGGAAGACGGGGAGTATAGCAGGGGGAATTTATCCAGTGCGTCGTAAAACCCTGCTGTTTAGGGCGGGGATAGAAGGCGCTCGCCGTCAGGCGAAAGTTTTTCCCTGCAAGGCCATGCCCGGGTCGTGTCGTGATAAACTAACTGTGTGTTCGCTCTTTGACAATAGGA
>JAKBWA010000040.1 GCA_021841025.1 Bacillota bacterium
ACGTGATATTTCAGGCCTAGATATGGATAATGATTAGATCCCCAATGAGGGGTTGGGATTTGGGGAAGCGATATCCCATGTTGCCCTGGAAAAGGCTTGAGGAGTTCCCCAAGCCTTAAAGGTGTGGTACAGAATAAAAGTCGGATCTATTCTTGGTCGAGGGGATGAGGCGACAAAAAATATTCCCCGGTGTCCCATCCGGCTCGAGCAATCACTCGATTGAGCAATGATCTGTCGGCATTAAGCCATTGTGTTTCCTCCGCGAAGCTTGGTGGGGGAGAAGGGATCTGATCATGGAAATGGGTATGAAGAGCAATGCGCACATTAAGATGAGCAGCGATTTTATTGGCTTCATCTACGGTGAGTTCAGTGAACGGCACCGCCCGGTGGATGATCGCTTCAGTAATATCCAACTCATCAACAAAATTCGTATGTTGTACTTCATGATATTGGTCTAATAACTCGTTGAGACGCTGTTCTTGATAGGATGTGAGCGGCCGATCTTTGGCGTATCCCCAAGAACGCAGGAATGACATGCTTCCTCACCCTTTTTCTGGACTCAGGATATTTGGTGGTACTAGTATGCCTTGTCGGAAGAAAAGTCTTGCAATTTCATTCTAGAAATTTCCCTTCTCGCCGACCATGCGATTACAATTAATTATAACATGTGCTTTTTGATGTGGGAAAACCAGTGAGGAGGCAATGCAATGGAACCCCTTCAAAGCTGGAGGTCTATTGGCATACCGTTAATGGAACAAATTGAGGAACTATCCCCTTATGAAGTGAATGAATGGATTGCGCATTGGCGAATTCACAATCTTCCATTGACGGAATTATCCCGCGCTTTGTGGTATTTTATCATGGCGCCCAGAGTCAGGGATACCCATGAGTTAATTTATGAACGGGCGGATATGGGCAGAGCATTACTCAGTATTCATCACAGCACGTCCGTCACGGGGTGGGCTGTCATCGCCAATCTCATCAAGAGATCGCTGACGATTTTTGGTCGCGAACGCATTCCTGACATCCTGAAAGCCGATAGCGAAACGGACTCGTCAACGGCGTGGCAGACGGGATCCCTGCGGACGATTTTATGGCATGCGGATCGGCAAATCCGGATGCATGGGTTTCAGTCTTTACTGGCATCCACTTTGCCTCCCAACATGCCTCAACCTGTCCTAACTTTAATACCGTCTTTGTGGACTGTGAGTGCGCGTCTGGGACAATGGTGGCCGCCAATAGGCGAGAAAGCTGATTTTCGTCTGGCTATCCGCAGCTATGTCCAGTGGACGACGTCTTCGACTCGCATCATTCCTTTGGCAATGCCTAAGGAATCGGCAAATCTCCGCGCTTGGGAACTGGTGCATTATGTCCTGGATGCCATCCAGCAATTTCCGCGGACTCCGGAGATGTTTGGCAATCTCGCGGCTTGTTACCATCCGGACATTGCCGGGGCGGTAATGAACAGGATTGCTTCATGTACCTCGGAGCTCAGCAATAGACGGCTTATTGCCTTGTTGGTGGAGGTGATGGCCCATCTATTGCAAGTCAGCCCCGATGTCCTGGATCCGGATCAGTTGTCCAAACATCTCGCGGCCATCTCAGACTGGTTATGGATGTCGAGGCTGGCGGAGTCGAGTCATGATGAGCGCCAGACCATTTGGGGAGCCTGGGGATGGTTCTTGGCAACCGTTCTGGCTTTCTTGGCTCCGGGAAATGGAACCGTCATCCGAGAGTCAAGCGGTGTGGCCGAGAACGGCGACGAAGAAAAATTGTGGCAGGCTTATTCGGCAAATGACGAAGCCTCGGTTCTTTTCCTGGCCAACAAAATTGGGGATGTGACTCAATTGTGGCAGGACGTCGAGGACGAGGCGTTGGTCAGCCCCTCCCGAGCGCCTTTGCGTTTAGTCTGGGCATTCAAACCGTGGCTTGGGGAAAAACCGTTTGCCAGTCCCTGGGTTCCCGCGCCTTTGCGGGTTATGATTCATGAATCTCGGAGATTGACTCTTGGTGGCGCCGAATAAGCTCACGATCCAAAGCTTCCAGTGATATGTCAAATCGAGCCAGCAAGACGCTCAAGTGATACAGCAAATCACTGGATTCCCAGATGAGATCCGCCCCGGGAGTTTGGGAGTTTGTCGCCGCCGCCACTATCACTTCGATGGCTTCTTCGCCAATTTTTTTCAAGAGCTTTTCCAAAGAGCCTCGTAAAAGCCGAGCCGTATAAGATGTGGCGGGATCGTGGTCCAAACGCGCCTCGATATAATGTTGGAGGCGGGCCAAGGGATTGGGAACCTCCTCTTGCCGGGGTGAATCAGCAAAACATGAGACGCTTCCTACGTGGCACGCCGGCTTGTCATTGGTGATGACATAGATGAAGCTGTCATTGTCGCAATCAGGGAGGATGCGAGATACCATGAGGTAATTTCCCGAGGTTTTTCCCTTTTCCCACAGTTCTTGACGGGATCGGCTGTAAAAATGAGCATGACCGGTTTTTTTCGTCAATGCCAACGCTTCATCGTCGGCAAACGCACTCATTAAAACCTGCAAGGTCGAGGCATGTTGTACGACTACAGGATATAAATTCCTTCCGCGCTCTTGGATTATGGCCACCGAATATCCACACCTTTCTCCCATAACCGTTTCTTGATCTCGGTAATGCTCAAGCGTTTTTGATGCAATAGAGACGCTAGCAAGACGGCCTGTTGGCCTTCTTGAATAGCCTCAGCCAGGTGATCGATGCTGCCTGCACCCCCTGAGGCAATGACCGGACGCTGTACGGTTTGCCGAGCATAGCGCAACATGGGCAAATCATATCCCTGTTGGGTACCGTCCGCGTCAATACTGGTCAAAAGAAACTCGCCGGCACCCAAATCTTGGGCCAATTTGAGCCATTCTCCCAGGTCATGATCGGTCCTGACTCGGCCGCCGTGGCTATAAACCTGGTAGTGATCTCCTTCGCGTTTGGCGTCCACGGCGACGACCAAACACTGTTCTCCCCATCTTTGCGCAACTTGGCCGAGAATGGCGGGATTTTCAAGCCCGTAGGTATTGATAGACACTTTATCTGCTCCATGTTCCAATAATTGTTCCACATGGTGAATGGAACGGATGCCGCCACCCACGGTCAAAGGTATTGACAGCGCATTGCGGGCCTTTTGAATCAGATCGAGGCTTAATTCCTGATCTTCGATGGTGGCGATGATGTCGAGCCAGACAATTTCATCGGCACTGTCCTCACAATACTGAACGGCCATCTGGACGGGATCCCCGGTGTCTTTTAGGTCGTCGAAGTTGACGCCTTTAACCACTCGCCCGTTCTTTACATCGAGGCAAGGGATAATGCGGGGTTTGACCATCTTAAAAAACTCCTTTCCACTGGGCCAGGTCAATGTTTTGACTGAGCCACGCTTTGCCAATGACACAGCGGTGGATTCCCAATTGTTCGAGTGTCTTAACATCATCAGCACAAAGAATTCCACCGCCCGCACCGATATCTCCCGGAAATCTGGCCACGACATTTTCCCAGAACGGGACATTAATACCGGCTAAGGTGCCGTCACGCGAAATGTCGGTAATATTGCACAAGCGGTAACCCATCTGGGACAAGGCTTGCCATATCACGTGGCCGTCTTCGCCTTCTTGAAGCCAGCCTTGGACCCTGATGCGGCCTTGCGCCATGTCAATTCCTGCCACGAGCTGATCGGCCTGAAACTGGGATAATAATTCACGGGCCCATTTTGGATCTGTCAAGAGTCGGGTCCCCAGAACGACTCGCCGCGCTCCCAGATTTAATGCGCGGTCAATGGAAGACGCATCGCGGAAGCCGCCTCCGGCTTCGACTTCGACGCCTTCATGATAGAGGCGCGACAACAGGGACCAGGCTTCGAAATGTCCGGTGCGGGCTCCTTGCAGATCAACCAGGTGAATCCGTTTGGGGAGACGCTGATAACGGGTGTTAAACACTTCCAGAGGATCTGTCCCATATTGGGTCACGGCATCATACTGCCCTTTATGCAAACGCACCATCTGGCCTTCAAGCCAGTCAACGGCCGGCCAAATTTCCATCATGATTTCCCACCATTTCCAAAAAATTGCTTAAGAGCCGTGTACCGTTTGGCCCGCTCAACTCAGGGTGAAACTGAATACCATACAGAGGGGGAGCCAACACAGCTGCCGGAAACCTTTCATAATAATCCGCAAAACCGCGTACAATCTTTGGATCGTCCGGCAGTATGCGGTATGTGTGCACAAAATAGAAAGTATAAGGCGGAGCCAAATTGCGCCATAAGAAAGGATGGGGCGTCGTGTCGACCGTATTCCACCCGATGTGAGGCAGAATCGGCGCATTAATTTTGGACGCGGTTCCAGACAACCAATGCAAGCCCTCCCCGCCTTCTTCACTCTCATCGAAAAACAGCTGCAGACCGAGACATATGCCTAAAATGGGTGTGCGAGCCTGGTGCATTTCGTTGAGCCATCCCAAAAGGTCGTGCTCTTTAAGCCGGTTAACAACGGCATTCATAGACCCTACGCCAGGAAAAATCAAAGCATCGGCATGACGTATATCCTTTGAAGTGCGAACCACATTCGGTTCTTGTCCCAGCCGTCTTAAAGCAGCTAAAAGACTGCCCAAATTCCCGTTTCCATAGTCAATGACGGCGATTTCCATATTACAGCACTCCTTTGGTGGATGGCACGCCGTCTGAACCGGAAATTTGCACGGCTTCATAAAGAGCTTGTCCTAGCGCCTTAAAAGCGGCTTCGTAAGTGTGGTGCGCATTGACTCCGGATTGGCAGACCAGGTGGAGTGTAATGCCCGCGTGAGAGGCAAAGGCATGGAAAAATTCAGGCCATATTTCTGCGTTGATACCATTAATAGGCCGATCAGGAAATGATCCTGACCAATACAATTGTCCTCGACCGGAAATATCTAAGGCACAAAGAAGCAACGCGTCATCCATGGGCAACAGCCGTTGCCCGAAGCGCTGAATGGAGTGCATGTCCCCCAATGCGCCACGAAGGGCCTGACCCATGACAATTCCCGTATCTTCAACTAAGTGGTGCGGGTCGACTTCAATATCCCCTTCGGCCGAAACTTGCCAGGACAGATGACTGTGTTTGCCCAGTGCCGTGAGAAAATGTGTGAACAAGGGCAGTTGCGTATAGATTTCCAAGGGCTCATTGGAATCTAAATTAACGGTTGCCCGCACTTCGGTTTCCTTGGTTTTCCGGTGGATTTCGTGTTGTCTCATGGCCTATAGTCCTCCCGGGAAGTTTTTTGCTGTAGACGTGTTTTCAGCGACTGTTCGTGAAATTTTAGCCCTTCCAATTGGGCGAGGATCTGGCCTGCCTCGAGATATTCCCGGGGCAGGCGATCGTCAGCTGCAATGACCGACATTCGGCGCATAAAAGTCCTCGTGCCCAGTCCTCCTAAAAACCGTCCGGTTCCTCCGGTTGGCAAGACGTGACTGGGACCGGCTACATAATCTCCCAGGGCCTGTCCGGCCATGCGGCCAATAAATAGAGCTCCCGCCGTTTTGACCGACGGAGCCAAAGTTTGTGCCTCGGCTCCCATCAAACCCATATGTTCCGGAGCAATTCTGTTGGCTAACATGAGGGCTTCTTGAGGATTAGATACACTCATCCAGTCAATGGGGCCCAAGGGCCTGTCAGATTCTTTGGTCCACTCTTTCACCCGGTTTTGGACTTGTGAAACCGAGTTTTGATTCCAGGACACAAAATAGGCGTGGGTGTCGGGAGCGTGTTCGGCTTGTGCCAGTAAATCGAGCGCGGCAGTCTCCGCCTCGAAAGTGTCGAGATGGCCAGCTAAGACCAGCACTTCCGAAGGCCCCGCAATGACATCCAGGCCTGCTATGCCCCGGCGGAATACTTCGGCTTTGGCTTCGGCCACGAATTGATTGCCGGGACCGGCAATCAATTCCACAGGATTAAATCCTTCAAATCCATAAGCCATGGCCGCGATAGCTTGTGCGCCGCCGATTCTTAAGACGGTTTTCACCCGGGCGGCTTTTAGGGCATAGATCCATAAAGGGTCCAAAGTCAGTGGAGCCTTCGGCGCAATCGCTGCGACAAGTTCCTGTACGCCTGCCACCTGGGCGGGGATAGCTGTCATTAACAGACTGGATATTAGGGGATATTGGCCATTGGGCACATAGATTCCCACTCGCTCCAAAGGAATGAGACGTTCTTCCAAATGAAGGCCACTCACAGGATCAAAAGAGATTGTCTTTTGAGGCAAAGTCGTTTCGTGAAAGCATCGGATTTGCTCACAGGCAAAATCGATCGCTTCTTTAATTTTAAAGGCTTCTTGGGCATGAGAAGGCCAAGTGGGGAGGGGCAAAGTATCCACGTCCACAACGATTTGTTCAGCTTCCAGCTCGATGCCATCAAACTTTTTCGTATAGGCTAGAATCTGGGAGACGCCTTCACGCTTTACGTCGTTCAGAATCCGGTTAACCGTCTCTTGCACAGAACTCATAAGATGCTTCCTTTCGGACCAAAATTTGCAGACGAATCCATTGGGCTATCGTCATTCTTGAGTGTGCGCCGCACCTGTTCCACTTCCGGTTTGGTGCGCCAATGGGATTGGTTGGCGATGAGACGCGCACTCGATTTGAGGATGGTTGTGATTTCAATCAGATGATGCTGACGCAGAGTGTTGCCCGTATCGACAATGTCGACAATATAAGGTGCGAGCCCAATGACCGGGGCTAGTTCCAAGCTTCCAGACAAGGGGAGTATTTCGACGGGATGGCGGTGCACATTGAAATAGTTTTGGGCAATGCGCTGATATTTTGTCGCGATGCGAGTAGGTCCTACGGGCCATTGGTTTTTTTGACCCGCTAAGACCACCCGGCAATGGGCAAAATTTAAATCGGCGACCTGCAGAACATGGGTATTCGGATATTCTTCCAACACGTCCAGCCCGACAATTCCCAAATCTGCGATTCCGAGTCCCACTAAGGTGGGAATATCGCGTGCCCTGGCTATTAAAACACCGGGACGTTCGTTTTCGGGTGCAAACCACAGTTGCCGGCTGTCCTCATCTACGGGCCATGGCAATCCCTTTTGCTGCCACAAGGATCTCGTGCCTTCCATAATCCGTCCTTTGGCAATGGCTATGGTCACATTGTGGTAGCTCATGGCATCAAAGACCCCATTTCCTGGCGAACTGCCTGATATAGAGGGTCCAGGTAGAGAGTAAAGCCAATACCCTGCCAAGACCGCCCGTGAATATCCAGGGCAAATCGCCCGCCGTTTAAGACTGGCTGCCCTACATCCTTTAAGTATAGCGAGAAGACCAAATCGGTATAATAAGACCAATTTCCTGTTAACGATAAATCCCAGCGGGTTTCAACATGTTGATGAACGATTTGCTCGAGTTGTGAAAGATGCTCGAAATCTGCTTGGGGGAGACTTTTGCGCAAATTCTCCAGAAAATCGCCAAAGGGTTCAGATAATAGCAATTGCCGGCTGGCTTGACTCAGATGTGTCATAAGGCTTTCTGCCGCCACGAGGTTTCCGGCCCGTAAGTAGGCCAAAATTTGATTGATCGTGATTTCGGGCACGGACTCTGTCACCAGTACTTGGTTCAGCAAACCTACATGCCCCATCACCATGAGGGTATGAGACGCGAGATTTGGCCAGGTGGCCACCAGTCGCATAATTAATTCCAAGGCGAGGAGGTCGTGCCGGGACCCTCCTGAACCCAGTATTTCCACATCAATGGTTTCTGCCCAGCGCCCATAGCCCGGATCATACACCGGTCCCAGTGAAAAGACTTGCAAAGGGAACTGGATGTGGCTTTCGGGAAATGATGACAACAGTTCCAAGATGGACTGGGTGTGGTCTTCACGGTAATGGCCAGCCTGCGCGGGAGCGGTGGGCACGGGATAAAATCCCTGTTCCAAAAATTGGTTGATGACCATCATCATTAATTCATATTCTCGATGGTTTTGGTTAAGCCATTCGTCCATGAACACACCTCACTACACTACATTAGCGATTCAGCGAACTAAAGAATATGACTACAATATCGTACCGACGTACGATTGTCAACCACAGTCATACTCTTTTTTCTTCCCCCATTGGGGTTCATCTCTCTCAACTAAGTGACCAGGTCGAAAGCCCGGAAGAAGCCTTCCAGTATGGGAATGGGGGCCACGGTAACGCGCAGGTGAGAAGAAGGCAGGCCAAAACTGGTTGCAGGGCGGGTAATATATCCTTTGGCTTCCAATTGGTTGGCTACGCTTTTCGCCTGCGATTTTAACTCGACGGTGACAAAATTGGCCTGAGACGGCCAAAACCGGTAATTGCGACGGCGAAATTCCTGCATCATGTATTTTCTGGCCTCAAGGGTAGCTTTTCGCACTTGGGCAATATAGGGCTGATCCAACAGCGCGGCCTGGGCGGCCGCCCAGGCCGTCTGGCTCAGGGAAAAAGGCGCTCTGACTCGGCGCAAGGTTGAAATAATAGGGGGAGGAGCTGCGGCCCAGCCAATGCGAAGCGAGGCCAGACCGTAAATTTTAGAAAGCGTTCTGATCATGATTACCGAGCGTTCGGCCAGAATATCCTGAGTAATTTCAGCATAAGAGGCATCTTCCACGAATTCATAATAAGCTTGATCCACCACGATCAGAACCGAGTCAGGCAGAGTATTGAGAAAAGACTGCCATTCATCTTGGTGAAGGATTCCCCCGGTGGGGTTATTGGGGCTGCATAGGAAGATGAGACGGGTGTTGGGGGTAATTTTGGCAAGAACATCGTGCAAATCCGGTGCCCCTTCGCTATTGAGTCCCACTTCCACGGGAATTGCCCCCGTCAAGAGAGTGTTGTGGCGATATTCCGAAAAGCTCGGGGAAGGGTAGATGATCTCATCTCCTTGGCCGGCATACGTTAAGGCAATAACTTGAAGCAGCTCATCGGCACCATTGCCGGCAATGATGTTATCTGCAGAGAGACCGTGAATTTGGGCTAAAAGTTCGTATACCGGGGTAAAGTGGGCTTCCGGATAGATAGCTAGTCGGTCTAAAGAGTCCTTTGCGGCCTCGACTGCCCTGGGCGAAGGACCCCATAGGCTTTCATTGGAGGCCAGTTTTATAGCATGAAGGCCAGTCTTTTGATACACAGATTCCAAAGACCGGCCAGGAATATATGGAGTCAGGGATTGCAGACTCGATTTAGGATCAATCACATCGCATACCACCTTGTCAGGAATTGAGCTATATCTTACCGTCAGCATAGGCTGATTTGCGTATTTGGAGCAACCTCAACTTCTGTTATACTAAATTTGGTAAGAATGGCCTATGCCCAATTGGTTTTTGGTTTTATCGGATAGGCGCAGGCCCAAAGTAAATTTCAATTGAGAACAGGAGGATGTTCAATGGCGGAAGAACGCGCAATTCGTTCGCTTAAAGAGAGCTGCTTGACCATGGATGGCATCAGCAAAGAGGAAATTGATCAGCACTACGGCATTCTCTATAAGGGTTACGTTAATAAACTTAACGAAATCCGCTCAAAAATGGGAAGTGTGGATCTGTCCAAGGCTAATCAGTCCTATAGCGAACTGCGAGGACTGAAAACGGAAGAAACCTTTTGTTTAAACGGCGCCAAACTCCATGAATGGTACTTTGACAATTTGGGCGGAAAAGGCGGCGAGCCCACAGGTCGGGCTTTGGAATTGATTAACCGCGACTTCGGCTCGTACGACAAGTTTTTGGCGGAATTCAAGGCTACGGGTTTGGCTGTCCGCGGCTGGGTTGTTCTCGCCTATGATATGGATGATGAGAAGTTGCATATTTTTGGGCAGGATGCGCACAATGTCGGTGTGCCTTGGGGGGCTTATCCTCTTTTCGTGCTGGACGTCTACGAGCACGCGTATGGGATCGATTACGGAGTCAAGCGCGCTCCTTACATAGAGGCGTTTATGAAGAATGTCGACTGGAATGAAGTCAATCAGCGCCTTCAGAAGTATCACATCTAAAAACACGGATAACGGGAGAAATATCAAAAACAGCCCCAGGGAAGCCTCGGGCTGTTTTTCTTAAATTCATGTTGCTGTGAGATTTTGAAGAAAAGCTAACAAGCCATATTGACATTGTGATAGATTTGTTCATATACTTAACAACGTATTGACGGATTTTCGTCAAAGCGTACGCTGTTTGTAAACTTACGAGGAGGATTTCAAGGTGAAAGCTGAGGACGTGTTACGGACAATCAGAGAACAAAACATAGAAATGATTGATGTGCATATTATTGATCTGCCAGGAACCTGGCAACATGTCAGTATTCCCGTCACGGAAGTCGACGAGGATACTTTTACTAATGGGGTCCCTTTCGATGGGTCAAGCCTTCGCGGATTTCGGGGAATTGAAGAGAGTGACATGTTAATGATTCCGGACCCGCAAACCGCTGTCATAGATCCTTTTGCTGCTGTCCCGACATTAAGTTTGGTGGCAGACATCTCCGATCCTCAACACGTTCCTTATCAGCGTGACCCCCGGCGCATTGCCCACAATGCCGAAGAATTCCTTCAAGCTACGGGAATTGCCGACATCTCGTATTGGGGACCTGAGCTTGAATTTTTCATCTTTGATTCGGTTCGTTTCATTAATCAAGGGCATCATTCCTCGTACTTCGTGGAATCGTCGGAGGGATTCTGGAATTCTAACGAACCCGGGAGTCTGGGACACACTATCCGGAATAAAGAGGGATATTTTCCTGTTCCGCCTTTAGACAGTACGGCAGCATTGCGCGCCGAAATGGTCAAGACTTTGCAAAATGCCGGTATCCGCGTGGAAATGCATCATCATGAGGTGGCCACAGCGGGGCAGGGAGAAATCGATCTGAGATTCAACTCATTGACCAAACAGGCCGACACTGTCATGATGTACAAATATATTCTGCGCAATGTAGCTCATCAGCACGGAAAAACTGTGACGTTTATGCCCAAACCAATATTTGGCGATAATGGCAACGGAATGCATGTCCACCAATCTTTATGGAAAGAAAACAAACCCTTGTTTTATTCGGAAGATGGATATGCCCATATGTCACCCATAGCCCTCGGTTACATCGCGGGCATTCTCAAACACGCGCGGGCTATATTGGCATTTAGCAATCCGTCTACAAACAGTTACCGCCGCTTGGTCCCAGGCTTTGAGGCTCCTGTGAACATCGTGTTCTCCCATGGCAATCGGTCCGCAGCGGTGCGCATTCCCGTAAACAACCAGCCTCAAGCCAGCCGCATTGAATTCCGCACACCGGATTCGACGTCAAATCCTTACCTGGCATTTGCCGCTATGCTAATGGCGGGTATCGACGGTATCCGTCAAGGACTGGACCCTGTTAAAGAAGGATTCGGACCTTTAGACAAAAATATTTACGCCTTGAGCAAATCGGAGCTGGCTGAGATTCAAAGCGTTCCGGGTTCTTTGGCAGAATCGTTAGAGGCACTGGAGAAAGATCATGCGTTTTTGCTCGAGGGCGGGGTGTTTTCCGAAGATCTTATTGAGACCTGGATTGAGTACAAACGGATTAACGAAGTCAATGCCGTCAACTTGAGGCCGCATCCGATGGAATTCGAATTATATTTTAACAGCTAAAAAGTCGTGAGATAACAATGCCAGGATGCCAATAGGCGTGAGTGGGAACAACTCCTATTGGTATCCTCTTGTTGATCCGGCCCTGTTTCTTTCAACCAAACTCGCTATGCCGTGGGGATTTGACGCGAAAGCTCAGGGGCTTGATGCAATATCCAGCGAGCGGTAAACTTTTTGTGACTTGAGCTCATCCAAAGTCTGTGCTATAATCAATCCGGTGTTGCCGGAGTGGCGGAATTGGCAGACGCGTACGACTCAAAATCGTATGAGGTCACCCTCGTGCCGGTTCAAGTCCGGCCTTCGGCACCAAAATTTTAAGCGGCCTGAAGGCCGTTTTTTTTATCCGTGAGTTTCGGGTGATACGGTTTTGGAAATGGTGTCGGAGATGTCCAAAAGAGCCTTATTAAATAATTCCGGCTGCTCCAACATGACTAAATGCCCGCTGTCGGGGATCGTATAGATGGGCATATCCGGCCGTATGGCAAGAAATTCGTCGGATAAAGCCTGAGGAGTCATCCGGTCTTCGGCGCCGCGGATCAGAAACAGGGGACCCCTATACTGACCTAAGAGTGGCCGGCTGTCAAAAAAGTTGCAAGCGGTGAGTTCCTGTAAAATTCGGTCCGTAGACACGGTGTGCAACACCTTGAGATTTGCTTCATATAGAGCCGGATCGTAGTGTCTGGCCAACGACCAGCGCGCAATATTTTCCAAAGCTTGTTCAGGATTTGTAATTAACTGTTCCAGTAAATCGGGGTTAACTGGCAAACGAGGGCCTGTCCCCACGAGTATGAGCGCCGTGACGGATTCGGGACTTAACATGGCCATGCTTTGGGCAATGGCTCCGCCCATGGAATGGCCTACGACCACGACAGGCTCGCGAATGAAGTCCAGACACCACTTGGCCAGAGATGGGATGAGATGATTCGGTAAAACTTGAGCTTTGAACGGCAAGTCACAAAATTGAGAGGTTACAGAGACGCGGTGTTGCTTGGACCAGGTTTGGCTATTGGAGCCAACTCCATGAATAAACAACCAGGGCACTCGATCCACTCCTTTGGGTCCCAATTGGGGTAAAATGTTTGTGACCATAGTATATATCAGAGAAGGAGTAATCAGTGCGGATGCCAACCCAACTTTTAATTGATGGCCATAGTTTATTGTTCCGGGCCTATCACGCTTTGCTGCAACAGAATTTAAGAACCCAGGACGGCAGGCCTACCGGAACCATTCATGGATTTTTGTCCATGGTTATCAAAGTCATAGAGGGTGAACATCCGGACAGGGTCATTGTGGCTTATGATGGACCCCAGAAAACCTTCCGCCATGACCAATATCTCGCATATAAAGCCAACCGCGCCGAAAGTCCGGATGAATTTCGGCAACAAGTTCCCGTCGCCCTGGACATTATACGCCACTTGGGTATTCCCACGGTGATGGTCGAAGGCTTTGAAGCCGACGATGTGATTGCGAGCCTGACCATGATGGGAAAGTCTCATGGGTACCGCACGCTGATTGTCACAGGAGACCGGGATTTGCTGCAGCTTGTGGATGACGATGTGCTGGTGCTTTTGACCGCACGGACCGGAATCAGTGATTTGGACCGCATGGATCAGACCAAGGTCCGGGAAAAGATGGGTGTGGAGCCGGCTCAAGTACCCGATTTCAAAGGACTCATGGGAGATTCCTCCGACAACATCCCCGGGGTGCCAGGCATCGGCGCTCAGTCGGCCAAAGAGTTGTTGCGCCGTTACGAAAACATCGAAGAGATTATCCGCCGTCTGCCGGAGCTCGAAAACAACAGATGGATTAAAGCACTGTCTCATCACACGGAGGATGCCCGAACCTATCGGGATTTGGCGACGGTTGTCCGAGACGTCCCTTTGGAGTGGCCGAACGTGACAGAGCCTTTTTCCTTTCAGGTAGATGACGCGCTCTTGCTTTTGCTGGATGAATGGGAACTCAAGGCCATTCAACGCCGTATTTTAAAGGCCGCGGGTCACGGCGTAAATGAAATAGTCGTCGAGAAAGCGGAACCGGAGCCTGTGTCCCAGAAACTATCCGTGGAGTATCAACTTGTTTCATGGGAGAATCTTGGTCAAGGCTCTGCCCGCCTCGTTGTCTGGCTAAATGAAGCGGAAGAATTATGGGTCATGGATGATCAAGCCCGGATTGCACGATATGAAAATGGCGCATGGCCACAGTCTTCGTTGTGGGCATGGGACAGTAAGCGTCTTTACCACTGGTGGATTAAAGAAGGAAGACAAGAGATACCCGTTAAAGAAGACGGGAAGCTTCAAGCCTATCTTTTAGACTCTGAAAATGGCCATTATGATTTGAACTCTGTGGCTCAGCGCTGTCATCTGGGTATCCCCTTAAGCCCTCCCGAGTGCCTGATTACCATCGAACACTTGATAAAACAACAAGCCGGGGAAATCGAAAAATGGGGACTTGACCGCCTCTACCGCGAGGTGGAGCTGCCTCTAAGCCTGGTTTTAGCGGAAATGGAAGAGAACGGAATACACGTGGATCGCCGTGAACTCGAGGCTTTGGGAAAAGAATTGGAGCTTTCTATCCACAGTGTACAGCAGGAAATTTATGATTTAGCCTCTGTGGAGTTCAATATTAACTCGCCCCAACAGCTAGGAGATGTTCTGTTCGTCAAATTGAATTTGCCTCGTGCCAAGAAAACCAAAACCGGGGGGTATTCAACGGATGCCGAGACTTTGGAAAAAATCGCGCCGCTGCATCCCATTGTGGAAAAAATTCTTTTTTACCGCCAACTTATGAAAATTAAAGGGACGTATGTTGAGGGAGTGCTCCCCTTGATTGGGTCCGACAACCGGGTTCATACGACGTTTCACCAAACGGGAACGGCGACCGGACGATTGTCATCCAGCGATCCCAACATGCAAAATATTCCAGTTCGTCTGCCTCTCGGCCGCCGCGTCAGAAGGGTGTTTGTGCCGGGGCCTGGACGCACTTTCCTGGCTGCGGACTATTCTCAGATTGAACTGCGTATTCTGGCCCATCTGTCAGGAGATGAGCATTTGATTGACGCTTTTTGGCATGGCGAGGACATTCACAGGCGCACTGCCGCAGAAATTTTCAATATACCCATTGATCAAGTAGACAGCACTTGGCGTAACCGGGCCAAGGCTGTAAATTTTGGCATTGTTTATGGTATTTCCGATTTCGGACTAGCCCGTGACACGGGAGTCAGCCGGCGTGAAGCCAAAGACTACATTAACCGGTATTTCAGCCGGTATCCCAAGCTGAAAGAATACTTTGACGGCGTCATTGAAAAAGCGCGCACTGAGGGGATTGTGCGAACGATTATGGGGCGGATGCGTCCTTTACAAGACATACATGCCAAAAACCGAGCCCGCCGTATGTATGCCGAACGCATGGCCATGAATACCGCAATTCAGGGCAGTGCGGCCGATTTGATAAAAATTGCTATGGTGAGTATTCGTGAGCTTTCCCTGAGCCAACACCTGCAGAGTCGTTTGGTGCTTCAGGTTCATGACGAGTTGATCTGGGACGCGGTGGACCAGGAAATGAATTTGTTGGCTGAACTCGCAGAAAAAGCGATGACCCAGGCGATGACTTTAACGGTGCCACTCGTCGTCGAGTTTAAGAAAGGGCACACGTGGGAGGATATGCAGCCCTGGGACAGGGCCCTCTAGCCTTGGGCATTGGTGCCATTTCTCCAAGAAGGGGGGTTTTTGTGTAACGTAATGCCGGAATTACCCGAAGTCGAAACTATCCGGATGTTTTTGAATGAAGTGCTGATGGGCAAAAAGGTCCAGCAGGTACGGCATCTGGATTCCAGAATGGTCAAGAAGGGTCATGTGTCATCAGAAGAAATCTCTCGCCGATTACCGGGACACATGGTAAAATCCTTAAAGCGACGCGGCAAGTTTCTGTTTTTAGAGTGGGACACAAGAGAACATCTTTTGTTACATTTAGGTATGTCGGGACGCTTGCTGTGGGTCTTTGAAGATGAGCCGTGGGCTGTGCATACCCATATGATACTGGATTTTGGCGGGCATCATCTGCGTCTGATTGATCCGCGCCGTTTTGGACGCATTGGATGGATCGAAAAAGGCGAAGAGTTGTTGCCGCATCTGGGCATCGAACCTTTGAGCCGCAAGCTTACGGCCCGTGAGTTAGCTCGGCGTTTAGAGGGACGCACAGCTCCCATTAAGAGTCTTTTGTTGAATCAGAGTATTGTAGCCGGTCTTGGTAATATTTATGTCGATGAGTCGTTGTTTCGAGCCAGGATTCTGCCCCACCGTGCTGGGGGATCTTTAAGCGAACAAGATACGAAAAGACTGGTGCGGGCAATCCACACCGTCTTGAAAGAGGCCATTATCCATGGAGGCACGTCATTTTCAGACTATGTTGATGCCTTAGGACATCCAGGGAAAAATCAGGATTATCTACAAATTTACGGCCGAAATATCACTCATTGCCCAGTATGCACCAAACCCGTTGTGTCTCAGGTGATCCAGGGAAGAACGGCTCACTTTTGCCAATATTGTCAGCGTTGAAAAGCGAACACGGGCATGGGCCATGTAGGGAAATAGGGAAAAGCCAGTAAGGGTTTGACGGCCAGATTAGAGAGGCAGGGAATTTGTGCAACATCTCATATTTTCCGTTGATTCACGGAGTCAGGCTATAGCTTTAAAGGACATGATATGGGATCAGTTCGGAGTGCGGGGGGAAATCGAATTGATCTCTCAGGAACATGAAAAATATCGTGTGAACGTCATATCGGAAATATCATTAACTACGTCACAATTAGAAAAGCTGCCGGGGAAGCTGGTCTGATGCGAGGACGAATATGGCCATGGATGTTGCTTGTGCTGGCCTTTTTTCCGGCTCTTTTGATTCATCAGCCCCAGTTGAGGATGCAGCCGGTTGTCAGTCATGTCTTTACCGAGGCAGTTTTTCAAAACCCCCGCAATCTAGATCCGGCGGCGGCTTCGAATGCGGCAGAACAAGAAGTGGCAGGCAATGTTTTTCAAACTTTGCTCCAGGTGTCTCCTTCAGGAGCGATTGTCCCGGGTTTGGCAAATTCCGTCACTTATCACGGCCATGTCGTGAGCATCCAGTTGCCGCATAAACAGCTGACGAATGGCCAAAGAGTGAGTGCGGATATGGTGGCTCAAGCATTGGTTCGGCCCCTTGTTGCCCCGGTGAATTCCCGTAAGGCTCGGTCATTGCTGTCTCCAGTGGTGGGAATCCGGCGCTTTGAGAAAGGGAAAACCAAGTTTTTGCAGGGGGTACAGGTAACCAGCCCCAATACACTGCAGTTGACGCTAAAAAAGGCTGCGGGGCCTGGGTTTTTAAAAAGCCTAGCCAACCTGACTTTGGCCATAGTGCCTCCCATAGAGATGTCTCAAGGCGGGAGCAATTGGCAGCTTACCAATTTGATTGGAACGGGGGGCTATAAGCTGACAGCATGGACACTGGACTCTTCGGTCAGTTTCAAAAAGGTGTGGGGTTCAGGGGCTTCGTCTGTGAGCCTGGTCAGATACCAGACGTTTAGTCAGGCGCTATTGGCCTATGAAAATCATCTCGTCAACGCCGTGCCGTTGCAACCCAGTCAGCTTGCACAGCTGAACTCGGCGGAAATTAAAGCAGTTCAACCGCTAAGGATTCCCGGCAACGTGTCCTTATACGTTAGTGGTGCCGCTGCCAAGAAGAAATTTCCTAAGGTATCATTGAGAAAATGGGTGCATGCCGCTTTTCGGGGAACCATATCCTCTTTGTCTGCTCAATATCCTTCGTCGCTGCGCCCCGCAACCAGAAAAGGAGCATCCATCACGATTGGGGTCAATGCCAAGGATGCTGAAGCAGAAAAGCTGGCCCAAAGTCTTCACGCTTTAGCTCCCGGCACTTTCACCATCACATCCACTTCGGCCGCGAATCTCAGCCGCTTAGCGCGTTCAGGAAAGATTGCAGCCTATGTGGGAACAGTGAACCGGTATGCTCACGGAGTGAGTGTGCCTCTGGCTCCTGATGTGAGCTTCTGGTTGTTTTCATCCCCCCAGCCCCATGCACTCTTAATGGGACCCGGGGTGCTGTCATGGCATTCTGTTTCCTGACAGGCATTCATAAAAATGAGCCAAAGGGGGAAACGAGGGGGAGGACATCCAAATTGCGGCTGATAGGACTGACAGGAAGTATTGGAACCGGAAAATCTGAGGTGAGCGACATCTTGCGGGATTTAGGAGCTCCCGTCATTGATGCCGATAGACTGACTCATTGCCTCCAAAAACGAGGCCAGCCCCTATGGCGAGCGATTTGGGCCCGTTATGGATGGAGTGTGCTGGGGGCAGACGGCCAATTGTTGCGGCGAAAACTGGGTCACCAAATCTTTCACGATCCGGATGAGCGCCAGAAATTAAACGCTCTCGTTCATCCGTTGGTAAGACGCGCGATCACCCAACAAGTCGCGGAAATGTCGCAAAAAGGCTATTCTGTAGTCATTCTCGACATCCCTTTATTAATTGAAAGCGATTGGCGGCAGAAGGTGGATCAAATCTGGCTGGTCTATGCGCCTTTAGAAGTCCAGTTGGAACGGATCATGCGCCGGGATCATCTAGGGCGAGAAGAAGCATTGCGCCGCATTCAGGCGCAAATTCCGGTAGATGAGAAAATTCGCTATGCCCACTATGTCATTGACAACCAAGGATCTTTAGAAGGATTAAGAGAACAGGTGACGCGTTTATGGCAAAAGCAACAAAACACCGCTACCGACTAAGAACGCGCAGAGTCGTGTTCTTCTGGCTGGTTTTGTGTGGGTTGGGAATATTGATTTTATACCGTTACGTTGCGCCCCTGCCTTACCGGCCGCTCATTTGGCAAGAAGCGCAGGCTAATCACCTGAGCCCCTATTTAGTTGCCGCGGTAATTCGCGTGGAAAGCAGTTATCGCCCCGATGCGGTGAGTGATAAAGGGGCAGTGGGCCTCATGCAGTTAATTCCTTCAACGGCCGAGTGGGCGAGTCTGAAAGCCGACAAAAAGGTTTTGAAGAAGGGGGAACTGTTGGATCCTGCAACGAATATTCACTTGGGCAGCTGGTATTTAAGTCAGCTTCTCAAAAGTTATCAGGGAAACGAAGTATTAGGACTGGCCGCGTACAATGCGGGATCACGCAACGTGGGGTCTTGGTTAAGCCGTGGACTGTTAACCTCTTCATCCCAGTCCGCCACGGAAGTGCCGTTTCCGGAAACAAAAAATTTTGTGCACCGGGTTTTGTTTTTAAAGACCCTTTATCGCGCTTTATATGGATTTCTGCCGCTTCCCAGGGTTTCCTTCCGTACTCCGGCACGCTGAGTCTAGAAGCATGTTGAGAGCCTGGAAGGACATAATAAAGCGGGGGGTGGTATCTTGGCAAAAATCCTGTCAGAGGCCACAAAAATAAAGCTGGGTGAACGATTAGGAGTCGATGAGATCGTCCGCCGGGAAGGTTGGGGCGGAGTTCCCGCCAGAGAATGCGGGAACCTCGTGCGAGAAGCCATTCGTTTGGCGGAAGAAGAGCTCCAGAACCAGAAATAAGACCCCGAAATAAAGGCGGCTTTAAGCCGCCTTTATTTGACTCTAAATCGATATTGCACCAATCCTTTTTCAGGGGGCAAGCTGTAGGGTGAGATCACGTATCCGAATCCTCGCTGCAAGCTGTGAGGGATATCGGGAATATTTTGGTTGGGATCCTCCCTAAAAATCAAGTAGGGATCGTCTATGTCGGTCACAAGGACATCTTCAAACAAAACCGGATCACGATCGGGGATGGTAAACCGGATGCGTTGGATGTCGGATACGATACTGCTGGCGGTAGCAATGCCTCCGGCTCCCGGCCCCTCGATCCAAGTCGTGCCAGCTTGAGAAAAAATTCCAATGGCATTTTGCGATCCGGAAAGTTTAAGATAGCGGTGGTCCAAAGGATAGATTGTGGGCGCTACCACAAATCCCAACGACGTCGGATCTTTTTGGGCACGGGCAACGAGGCGCAATCCAAAGCCCATATCACGCAACCGGTGCAAATGCGAGGATTTCACATGCGTTATGCCCGAAACCCGTTCTGCTTCGGCTTGAATCCAGGAATTAAACGCGAGTCCCGACAAAATTGACAGTTTGCGGGCGCTGTCCCATCCTTCGATATCTGCAGAAGGATCTTGTTCCGCAATACCGAGGGCTTGAGCTCGTTTTAGAGCTTGATCGAATTCCATGCCTTGTGCCATTTCACTGAGAATGAAATTGGTGGTGCCATTAATGACACCTTCAATGGCATGGATGGCTGTGGTGCGAAGATGCCACATCAAGGCATCAAGAACGGGGATGCCCCCGCCCACACTCGCTTCGAACAAGAATCCCTGACGGTTTTGACGGGCTAGTTCCATCAATTCCCGTCCGTGGCGGGCCACGACTTCTTTGTTGGCCGTCACCACCGATTTTCCGGAATGAATGGCAGAGGCCAGGTAGTCATAGGCGGGATCGACGCCGCCCATGACTTCGACGATGATGTCGATATCAGGATCTTCGATAATCTCCCAGACATTAGTGGTCAATGGCAGGTCGCGGTTATGACGGCTGGGGTCCCGGACTAAAATTTTGTCAATGGTTACGTTGTTTTGATGGGATAAGATCTCGACGACACCCTTGCCCACCGTACCGAGCCCTAAAATTGCAATCCGTGTAGTCCTCATCTGTTCACCCAAATCTCTCGTGGGAATAATACCAATCGTTTCTAGTTTGCCATAGATTGGCCACAGTTGCACGTGTTTAGATGTCCAAACTGCGAATAAGGCTGTCTGGCAAACGGTTGCGGCAATCCCATCGGACCACAGTTCTGTATAGCCACCTCTTCACGGCTTTCTTATGTGCTCGACTTATGGTTTGAGAAAGCCATTAAGCCGCGCCTCGATGGGGAAGCCTACCTGATTCGGTATATCGATGACTTCGTCGTGTGCTTTCAGCATCAGCGGGATGCCGAACGGTTTCAG
>JAKBWA010000091.1 GCA_021841025.1 Bacillota bacterium
CACTGGAGCGTTGGCCAGGATCTGACAGGATTTTGGGATTCATGGAGCGCTCCAATATACTGTGGCCGACGAGGCTACGCAAGATCTGGTTCTACCCGCCACCGCGACAGTAGGCGTGCAACGGGCGCAAATGCGGCGCCTCAGAGAAAAATAGGGGAAGGCGCTAAAAAAATACATCAAGACAAAATGCGGGCAAGATCACCATTAGCCGGTTCATAACAGGACTATTGAAGGGGACGGGCATCCAACTTCTTCGCTTCTTCATCATCACAATGCGTGTAAACAAGGCCTGGAAGTTGAAGGATAGGGTTGAGATCGCCCGGGAATCTAATCTCGTTGACACAGCGGTGACAATAGATAGTGGTCTTGTCTGCCGGGGGACTCTCCTTTGTTTTTGTCCTGGGGGACAGATGGCATCAATTGCCCCGCTGGAGTTGTGATTCGGCTGTTTGGTCCAGAGGGAAGAATTGGTCTGCAGAGAGGGAAAATTAGTGTATTAGGTCTATATCCGTAGGCGGGCACCTCAAGGTACATCGTGGTTATCGGCCATTGGCCTCATAGGACACGCAGAAAGTCCGCGCATGGCTGTTGTACTGCTGATCCCCGTCGCTAAACTAGGCACTTTGCTTCTTCCGCTTTACACATAAGTTTTACATCTTTAAGCCGACGTCTTCTCAATGTCTGATCACATTCCGCCATGACTATTTAGAGGGATCCGTTGAAATTTATCACGCCTGCCCCGATTTGACCTGCAGTTAGGTTTTTTCTGTGGAACGTACGCGGCACAGGGCAAGAATGTACAATATTGAAATGGGACTCCCGTTTTGGCTGCGTGTTCCCCATCGGGACAAGCATTGGGCTTCACATCCAAGACTTCTCGATTGGCAGGGAATGATGCATCGAGCTGACCAGGGTTTGTTGTTGAATGAACGGGAAAGGACAGTTATGATTTTCGCAGCGGAGGATGTGTACGTGGATTTCACACAACCCACTGATATTGACGACCTCGTTGGGATATACAATTCTCACCCCGCATTCATCGAGTGCCACCTCAATCGCCATGCTGTGACATCCGACTGGATGGCTAAGGAAGTGGCGGCGACAAGAGCCGCGGGCTTTTGGTCCTGCAAGGTCGTGGGGAAATTCTCAGACCAAGTGCTCGGACTCATAGACGTTCGAGTCGATACCGAGACCTATTTGTCGTTGATGATGATTCATCAAAGCTATGCCCATCAAGGAATCGGTCAACAAGTCTATGACGCGCTCGAAGACTATATCCGATTACGCGGCAGCCGTGTGCTTCGCATTGACGTTGTCACGGGTTATGATGAGCACGTACAAAATTTTTGGATGCGAAACGGATTTCGAGTCGTGAAGGACATTACGCTGGATTGGAACGGACTCAAACATGCGGCAGTCATGATGCTTCTTTCGTTGTGACCAGTGCGATGAGCTGATGCCGATGGTGACCGAAGACGAACGCAAAGAAGCGGTTTTCACCTTGATGAAGACGCCATTAGGTCATGCCGATTGCAGGCTAAAGGCAGGTCATCACCGATGGAAAGCCAGGCACCCGGATTTCATTCGGGCATCAATTCCGGCGAAATATCTCTAACGCAGCTTTGTTTCGAAGGCTAAAGCGGTCTGTAGTAATTATTGGAATATCGTGATATAACAGGGGCGGATCCTCCCGCAAAAAGGCTCTTATCTTGAAAAGACCCTAATCCGTCCGCGCAGCCAACATCATGATCTGTCAGAACATTGGGGATATCATTGGTGTCATAAGAACCGCCCTTAATTCTTACCCGCCGCGTTAAACAGGCTGAAAGACGACTATGGCGGCGAGCTCTTCGTGCCCGCCTGTTTTTATGATGGTATTTGCCCCAGCGATTCCCTGCGTTGGCGCTGTATATTGGCTGTACCCGAGAAAGCGGGGTTGTGGTTGTTCCGTCCCGGTATTTCTCGTAAGAATGCCTATGGGACGGCCCAATGTGTCGTTCACTGCGTCCAGGTCGAACCTCCGTCACGGCTGGTCCATATCATGGTCTTTTTCGAGTTCGATACGACTTTAAGGGTTAATTGACCGTTGGCCCCTCGGCTCACCGTAGGTGCTTTAAAGACGTTGGCGGCATAAGGAAAGGGGACGGTGGTTTTTTGCCACGAGTTGCCGCCATTTCGTGTCCAGTAGACTAAAAGCGCGGGGGACGCATAGGCGGGTTGTGCAATCACACCGTCCCGGCTGTTCCAAAACAGCATTGCCGGGCTTCCTACGGTGTTCGGGAAGATCCGTCCCGGTGCTGACCAACTGGTATTGTTGATGAGAGACCAGTGGTTGCCATGGTCATCGGAGCGGAAGAGGAACCAGCCTTCTTGGGCCGTGGCAGGCTGGCCGCCGGCCAGGATCCATCGATGGCTTCCCGATTTGGCGGAAGCCAAGGGAATCGCGACCGAAGAATTTGACTGACTGGGTAGAAGATGGACGGCCTCGGTTACGTTTGCCGGGGACGGGGCCTGGATCGAGCGCAAAATATTTTCCACGACTTGGGACTGGCTCGATGGTAGGTGCACTGTCACCATATACTCGGTTCCGGTGGCGGTGAGTTCGGAAAATGTGGCGTCGATGACTTGGCTGATGGTCTGTTCAGATTCCGTAAAGTATGGGCTGTGATTCTCGACATTGTTGGTCAAGCCCGGTGGTTTCGGCAACTGGGGAAGCAGTATGAAGGTGTTTCCCCCAACGGGCGTCAGTCG
Organism: Bacillota bacterium; assembly: GCA_021841025.1. GTDB lineage: Bacteria > Bacillota > Sulfobacillia > Sulfobacillales > Sulfobacillaceae > Sulfobacillus. Next base: position 2,752 of record JAKBWA010000091.1, read on the forward strand.
GTGAATGGTAACTTTCCCGCCTGTGCTCGACGTAGCCGTTATCTGCTTGGCTCCTGGCGCCAGTGCAGACGATGGGGGCCCGATACTCCAACTGTTCGGAACACGGAGTGTGACCGCATCCATTGTCATGGACTTGGTGTTGGACGGAACCGATGACGTCACCGGAGAAGCCGACGCCTTGCTCGGGGGTGTAGATGTATTTGATGGGGCAGGTGCATGGGACTGAGATGTCTCGGATGCAGCAGGGAGTGATGAGGTGCCACACCCCGTAAGAAGCAATGCGGCCATTCCCGCTACGGGTGCTAAGAGTTTTATGTAAGCCATGGTAAATCCTCCCGTGTTCGTGTCCTACATCACAAATAACGACACAGCAGAGGTTAAAGTTACATCGGTAAAGATAATCAGGTCCTATGGCGCGAAAGCTCCTTTCTAAGTCCGGATTTCAATGCTGTGCATCGTACCCAATGTTCCGAGGACAATGTGGAAGAGACGATTGACAGGGTATTTAAGGTATTGGCCACAAACCGGGAAGCCGGTTGCTTGGGTTCTATGGTCAGAAGACACTCCTTTAGATTTAGAATCCCGGCTGCTTAGACGAGGATTTCAAAAACAGGACCAATCTTTACCCAGCATGGCATGTGATTTGCTCAAACTGGAGAGCATGCATAGCGACAACACTCAGTCGCAGAGGGCAAAGGTCGAAACTCAGTCCGATTTTCTAGCACATTTCGTACCGGTTTTGATGGAAGGCTTTGATGTTCCTGTAACCAGCACGGGTCCTGTGAAAGTATGGAACCCCTTCATAGACGCCTATGTGTCTGCCAGCTTTGTCGAACGGCCCACAATTCATCACTATCTAAACTGGGAAGGCGATGAACCGACTGTAACCGGAACTTTGGTGTACGAGAAGGGTGGCTGGCATCTACATCGTGGCCACTAAGCCCGATTATAGGTGGAAGGGGTATGGCCGTACATTTGATATCAAGGCTCATGGTTCAGGCGGCTGCTGACGGCTATAAAATCGCGGTATTGTGGTCTAGTCCGAAGGGATTTTCGTTGTACCACAATCTCGGGCATCAAGTATATGATGGGCGTGTCACGTATCTCATGCCAAGAGGTTAAT
>JAKBWA010000058.1 GCA_021841025.1 Bacillota bacterium
AGTAGGCACCCCGTGTTTCAGTTTTGGACTAATGACGGGCATGGATGGAAGATGGTGCAAAATTACTCGCGGAAATATACTTACCAGTTACCCGCCGCCCAAAGCTCGGACACTTTGGTTGCTGTGTATGCATTGAGTGAGTCTCAGTGGCACGCGCGTGATTACAAGGCAGCCGTTTATGCCGCACGATGGGCTAATATCAACGCCTCGGTCTCTATGTCTGTGCCTTCCGCCCCGAATGTGGGAACATCTTATACCCTGAGGGCCTCCTCTTTGTTCATCTCCCATCCTGTGTACCAATTGTGGGTTCAAAATCCTTCCGGGCAGTGGACAGCCATGGGGGGATATCAAAAATCAAGCAAATTTGTGTGGAAGCCTCTTGCCCAGGGCCAGTACCATTTTGTGATCTATGCTCGCGACTCTTTATTGCCAGCTACTAAGAGCGACGAAGTATCTGCCAGCTTCGGTACCAGCACGGATCAGACCGCCACCCATGTTCTTTTCGGCAGCGCTTTACCTTATGTCCCCGCTCAGGGAAGCAAAAAATTAACAGTCACGCTGCTGAATGTCGCCGGAAATGCGGTCAGCCAGTACTCAGGCCCCGTCACTTTGTCCTTGAGTTCCTCCCATGCCTTTTCACTTAAAACCGCCACGGGAACTGTCAGTTCGGGTACCGTCACAGTTGACGCCAGTCACGGTCGTGCCACTTTCACTGTGGTCGGAGACGGAACTGTGGGGACGACAGGCACAATAAAAGTTACGGCACCTTTTGCAAGCCCCACCGTAACTTTAAAAGATGTGAGTGACAGTTCGTCGGCCCAAGTGGGATATGGCATTTTCACCTTTGCTGGACAGCGCATTTCTTCCGCTCATCCGTTATTAGTAACGGGCTCTGTAACTTCGTCATCGACGCCTTTGATTCCTGTGAGCTTAAAACCTGTTAATGTCTATGGCACACCTCTTAACGCCGAATATACCGATAAGGCTGTCTTGAGTCCTTATGAAGTCCAAAGCTCGCCATCTATGGTGACCGACTATTATCTAGGCCACGCGGTTCATTTTGGCGGCGGAAACTTTCCCGGTGAGGGAACGCAATATGTGATGGTGTCGTCGGGTACTCAGGATCTTCCTCTCAAATTTCACCCCGCTGCAGCGGGGTTGCAAATATTGTCGGCTCTTCCGGGGAAGGCGAGTGTCAGTGCAAAAATTACGACTCTGAAATCTTCATCCGGTACTGTGCTCAATGCCACTGCAAGTTCCTCGGGTAATGCGACGGTAACGGGGGTTGAACCTCACACCACGTATCACGTGACCGCCATTCCGCAACTCTATGGCCATTCCATTGCGCCCGGCGCGCTGGTAAATTTTTCTCTGCCAAATCTTACAGTTACCATAAGCAGTAGCGGTTCCCGGAGCACTCAGTCCATGGTGTCCGTGCCGACGTGGCAGCCAACAGCGAATGACTGGACATTGACCTACATTTCCGGTTCATCCGCCAATGCTTCGGATACGCTGTCATTGGGCAATGCATCCGAAAGTCTCACGACCAACCGTTATTAACATCGTGGGGTTCGGAGCCATGTTCGTGTTTTTTGGGGGACTCACTCTATAGCCATAGCGGAGTCAACGGTTTCTGTGATGAATGCCGATTGATGCGATGAGTTTTGCCTTGGTACGGAGGGGCCCGGCCTGAAAAACTTCAAGCTGTTTTGTTAGAAAGTCGCGGATCGTGCTCGATCTGCATCGCAAACCCGGGAAAGGTGCGACCGGTAGATCCTAGGGACACATTCGTGGCCAAGGCTTACGGTCAAGAACATGAAGCCGTTGGGAACATGGTTACCGGATCCCCATCTGAGGGGTTACGTTTCGGACTCGCATATCAAACGGAAAAATAACGGAGGTTGGACTAGCCTCAAATTATTTCATCCCCCTCTCACGCGAATAATTATCGTATGAATACATCAGACATGCCACCGACTGTTGATTCGACGGGCGACCCGAATCTGTTTCCACAGGCGGGCATTGCTGGGGTCACACGGATCTGGGTGGATCGCGTCAATGGGTTGACCGTGCTCGCCTCCTTACTGCGTCGGGATTCCGTCCGTTCCCGCATCTCCCGGGGAATGATTCTCTCTTGATGATCGTCATCAATGTGTTGGCGCAACACACCCCTGGTATCATCGTCGAATACTGGGCACAGTCCTTGCCTCGGGGCTCTGCTCTGGGACGAGGACAACTCGGGCCATCAGTTTACTGACAATGCCTTGGGTCGGATGTTGGAGGAGCTAACTGATTACGGCCGGACCCTGCTGGCGACGTGGGATCCGCGAATGAAAGCGGTCGAGGGAACCGGACTAATGAGACTGCATTCCGACACCCCCAGCCGTTGTGCTCTTTGGGTATTATCCTAACGTTGCCGACGCGGTATGGCCATGATGGCGAGCTGGATGTGTGGAGCGGTGCATGTCCGGTTCGGGGAGAAGAGGCAAGGAAATCCTACGACGACGCCTTGTTTCTTACTCTACTTTTTGGGTCTCCCCCACATGCAGAGTCTGAGTTATAAACATGATCATAGCAAAGACCGTGCGGAATTGATTGGCGTTGCTTGGCTATTCAATGACGTGAAACTATCCGTCGAACCGGAGAGATTAAAACGAACAAGAAGAAGACAAACAATCGAATAGGTGGATGGAATCTTTAAATCATGACGGCTTGCTCCCATGAGCATTAACAATCTAGCGCTGTGATAGAGCTTTATAAGAACATTATCCATGTGATCCGTCTTGGATTAAACAGTCTAAGTAGTCCACAAAAGGTCGGGGAAAATTTATGAGCCAAATAGACTCAACGGAGCAGTTCAGAAAATCGCTCTTCACTAATATTCGGTTTTTAACTCTATTAAGCGGGCAAGGTATTTCTTATTTTGGTGACTCGATTGCAGCAGTGGCGTTACCAATTCTTGTGCTACATATAACCGGATCCGGATTTTTCCTGGGCTTAGTGGGCTTCTTGGAGTTAGCCTCTTTAATTGTTGTAGGATTACCTGCGGGTGTATGGGTTGACCGATGGAATCGGAGCAAAGTTATGCTTGCCGCGGATTTTGGACGGGCGATATTAATAGCATTAATCCCCATCGCATCAATGGCCCATATAGCGATAATGCCTGTAATTATTGTGGTAGCGATTTTGAGTGGAATTTTATCCGTGTTTTTTGGAGCTGCATACACGGGAACAATTTCACGGATTGTTCCCCAAGAACAACTGGGGAGTGCCAATGGTTACTTTGAGGCCATTGAAAGTGTTGCCTATGCTCTGGGACCATCGATTGCCGGTATATTGTCCATAAAAATTGGCCCGGCCCTCACTCTTGGATTAGATGCATTGTCGTTTGTTGTATCAGGGCTAGCAATTTTAAGTTTCAGAGACCATGGTATACCTCCGATCCCTTCTTTTTCGAAAAGCAATTTCATTGTTGAAATGCAGGCAGGTATTGATGCAGTATTAAAAGACCCTGTAATTAAGGCGGCTTCCTGGTTATGGGGGACCAATCGGTTTGTTTTTGCTGCTTTGATTCCTACACTCACTTTCTATATTTTGAAAACTTTACATGGCAACTCAGAACAAGTGGGTATCGCAGTAAGTTTATATGCGGTGGGCTCATTGGTAGGAACGCTACTTGGGTCGAAGATCCAACAAAATATGGGGGTCGCTCTGTCGGGGCAGGGATTGATGTTGTTTGGTTCGGCACTGCTTTCCACAAACATTTGGTTTCCAACAGTGTTTATATCTTCGGCCCTCCTCGGCCTTGGTGAGGGTGTTCTTTTGGTGTGTTATCTAACTGTCAGAGTACGTAGAATGCCGGAAGACATTGTTGGGCGAGTGTACACAGTAACGTCGTCAACAACTCAGGGTATGGGAGCTGTTGGATATCTGGTGGTTGGTATTTTGTTAAGCAATTGGGGTGGTCATATAACGTGGATTGTTTTGGCTTCACTATGTATTATTTCCATGATACCATCCATTTTGATGGTGAAAACAAGCTGAGTTAAGAGTCTAATTTCGGGTCTGCTGAACGACCTTCAAAACCTTGCCATGACAAGGTTTTCGGGGCATGTACATTGAATTGGTGTCTAAGAATTTCCGGTACAAGTCAACGTAAAAACCTTGTGCGTGGAAGACAGCCAAATGTGCCGGAAGCGCGAAAACCAGTTGATCCTGCTCGTTCTTCCGGCCGTGCGCTGACCAGTCATAATGAAGATAATCGTTGGTTGAGATCACGTAGCTCATCCCCAATTCCATACCATGCTGACACGTCTCCGGGGTTAGTCCCCAGCCGTCTGGATCCAGGCCGCGGGAGGCGAGTGGTGTTGCGGAACTCGTGCGTAAAGGGTGACGGACGACATCGACGCGGTCCATGCGGGCTTGACGGAGCGTTGGAGTCCAGGGATGACGGTAGGCTTCAACAGCCAAATCAAGTGTCGCAAACGGATGCTATATGGTCGATCCCATTTTAATTTGTTACGAACCCGTATTTTGCACAACCAGTCGTAGCGCAGTCATATCGAGCGGCGGCTCGCTACGTCATCCTGGCCACGTCCGCGGAATTCGCAGATCGTCCGCGACACCCCGCGATGTGGGCCCAACGATTCGACAACGCTCGACGGAGGTTTTGAACTTCGCCGTCTACCTCTATTCAGCTTGCAGCAAAAGTGCGGGAGAGCCATTTTTATTTGGCTATACAGGCTGCATCGTGACCATGCGCTTGCCCCTCTGGGGGTTGCCGCCAATATGAGTGTCTAACTGTCCGAGCGCTGTGACAAGTGTTTCGATAGGACGAGCCGACAGGTGTTCACTGGCTTCAATTTGCCATGTTCCCGACGGGGCTACGGCTAATTGTCCGTAGAAACCGGGCCAAAGTGCCTGCGGAACCTATATACAGGGTACTGTGCATATTTGGCCCAGCACTATTAATTCCGCGTGAACCTCCACATAATCGTCCTCAATCCGTACGAAGGCCCCAAGACTCCGCAACGCCTCGATCCACCAATAGGAATCATCGATTTTTAGAGCACCCCGCAGGATCGACCGGTCTTTAGCAAGATCAGCATCCGCAATGCCCGATTGATTACAATTCTACTCCTTGGCACGGTGATGCTGACATCTCCAAACTCAATAGAGGGTACTAAACGGCCTCCTTTGCTATGAGTATGAGAAGCCCAGGGAGATCGAGGAGGGACTACTGTGCGAGCTCTCCCGTTCACCTTATTTACAGATAATGCCTTATAGACCAAAATGTGGGATGATGAAACGAATCATGATACGAACCGATTTTGCAACTACTCAATGTTATACCGAGAGCGAGTAACGCATCCGCCGTATGGGAAACTTCACAAGCATAAGAGAGGGTCTTCCAATCAGGGTACCCATAGTCCGGAAATCTTCGGTTACCCGAAGAACAAGCTGACGAAAACATACTCTGCCCCCTCGACATAAAGGATCAATCGCCAGGGAACTCCTTTCAGCGCAACCCTTAAGTTAGTGGCGATTATGGTAGGATGGGTGTTGCTTTTTGGTTAAGATTACGGGTGTTGGGGAATTTTGCGGCGATGGGTGCAGCTTTTCTTCCGGTTCCTGCACAGATACAAACCACGTATCCATGCCTCTCATGATAAATTTGCGATTACATAAGAAATTTGTTGTTGGTACAGAGTGAGGAGGAACCCATCCGAAATGGGCCAAAGAATGAGGAAAACAGAAGCGGACCGTGTTTGACCGGGTTTCGATGAACTTATTTCGTTGACCGTAGAACACTGCATAAGAAAGACCAAAGAGCACGAATCGCTTTTTTCTTTCCTCAGTTACCGTCTATTGGAACTTAAGGGGCGGTACGCCAATTGGACCCCCGGGCACTGATCAACATTCCGAGACCCGTTGCCCACATTAGGTCGATGCTGATAAATGTGGGAAGATGCCACACAGTGAGCAATAGGCCCCACTGGATCACCGCATGGATTATGGCTAGACCCCCGAGGGCATTCCACCACGGATGCCCGTGTTTCGGCCACACGGCTAGGGCGAGAGCACCCCATATGCTCAGAGCGATGCCTTCAGTCGTGGCCGCGACTGTGAAGACCCCAATACCCAGAAGTGCCCAGGCCCACCACGGCGCCGTGCATCCATGCCAGTTCGACCATCCCAACACGATCGTGGCCAGCAACAACCACGCCCACGGCCACCAAAAACTGACGGACGCGCCAGAGAGAGAAAAATGGAACAAGTGAACAAAGGCGACGATGTCCCATACCACAGCCACTGCCGTCCCCACATAAAGGACCATGGGCCGCGTGTTGGCGAATCCTCCTCGGAGTCCTCCCGTGGACGGATGCGCCCCCGAGTCCACGGATCTGTCTCGGTTTGCCATTATTAGATGCACCTTTCTCACGATATACCGGCGTTAAAGAATTTTGTTCAACGCATTAAAAACTACCGGGGGAGATGCTGCGGTTATAGCCATTACGAGTGACGGTATGATACGGTTCATTCCCAAAGATCTGCAAAAGATTGTAAGCACAATGCTCCTCATGATCTTAAGGGTGATTTTTAAATCCCAGTACCATAGCGATATTGTCGCAACCACAGGGCGAACACGAACGCCCCACCTTCCTGTCAGCATACTTCTCGGTACCTCGGACATTCTTATCGTCTCACAGACAATTTTGTTCACGCAACCCCGCTTCAGGAATTCGTAACAGATTTCCCTAACAACTTTCGACAGAGTTGCTCTGACAGGATATTTGCGATGCACTGCCGGCTTGCGGAACAAGTGCTGGGGCGCACTCCAAAAACACAGCGGCACTCAGACGGTGGAATTCGTCTTGGGAAATGCGACGCACCCGTTCGACAAAAAGAAGGCGGGCTAAGGCGAGAAGAGAGGAGACGGAGGATCCGCTTCCAGAGTGTTCAGTAGGGATTGGCCGCCATTTGTACTATATTCCCCCCGTATTGTGCTAATAACAGGCAAGGCTCTTTAGAACAAACCTACCTAATCAGAGGGTAATCAAGATCAAGAATATGGGAACAGGATACGCAAATGCCTGAACACAGATGGCCCTCGCTATATTTCCGGCAGTCCATAAGGACATGGCCATGCGCTCATGCCTTCGAAGCCCTCTGAAGCATGAACGAATTCCCGTGGCGACACCGAATATGAATGCGTTTATTGAGTCGTGACACGCGCTGTGGGAACGGGAATGTTTCGGGCCGGAATTTGCCACATATGCCGAAGTCTATGCAGCCGTGACCCACGGGATTGAGACCTACAACCACCGCCACCGGCACGGAAGTCGTGATTTCTGGCCTCTGCGCGACATGCCCGAGTGCGTTCGGCAGGGACTGGCTCACTGGGGGCGTAAAGCCACACTCGCCGGCGGCGTTTCGGGTTTGTTGGAACGGCGCCAAGAGTCTTAGCCCATAGGCTGAAAAACATGAAATCCTGCGTAGGACCCCAGAAGAGATCGCTAGTGTTAATAAAATGGGGGCTAAACCGCTTCGGATGGTCAAGATCGGTGGTAATATGCGGTATGGTTAACGTCATACGCTGAACTTCTTCAGTGCTTCCTTCTCCACCGTTGATATCCGCGTGAATGAGAAGGCCTTGAGCTGAGGGACACAAACCGGTCAATCCGTTCGGGATTCACGGATTTGATCCAAGAGGGACGAGCTGGCGCATTGTTCCATGATGCCGTCCACATTCACATTTTACCCAATGATACGGGTGTATTAGCTAAGCTGTTTTTGCTTGCATGAGTCAAATATCCCTCAAGAACAGCCTGGCTATGATAGAGATAGGGTCTTGCATAGCCAGGCTTGTTATCGTCTTCAATCAATTCCGTTTTGCCACAATACATCTGCTGCACGTTGTACGGGAATCATGCGGGGGCCGAAAAATCCAATTGGATGATGGGTCAGATTCATAATAGAGTACGAGGGGTGAGCCAACCATAAAGTAGTGGCGGCTCGCTGCAACGCCACGTTCATCTTGCCATACCACCCGACAGGGTGATGGCTGAGATAAAACGCGGCATGATTTAGGGGAACTTCCGACGGACGCACTTCAACACGGCCTACCTGGCCCATGTAATCATGCAAGGTACAGAGGTAAGGATATACGCCGGGGCGGTCGAAGACCAGGTGGTAAGATTGAAAAGGACCCAAGATTCCCGAGTTGAAATACCCCTGACCGTCATAGGTGGATCCCTCTGCCGGATTAATCGCTTCGGGTGAAGGAAATTCTGGAGGTTTTTGACCGGCGGCCAGGAAAGTGACGGTGTGGATTTCATCCACGTTGAGCTGAGTCCACACAACTTCGTCACCCGTATGCACAATTAACGTACTCGGCTCATAGCGCATTAAGGCATACACAGGAAGCGACACCGAGCCGAATGCGAGAAACGATGTCGTGGGATTTGGGGGAGATGGATGTCCTTTTCGGACATCGACGACCCATCCGGCGGAGGCAATGCCGTCCATGGGGGACAGAGTGGTCGTCAAGGTGGCGTTACCCTGGGTATTAGCCGTCATTACGGGCAGAGAATACAGAGGGTTACCCACACTTTGGCGATCTCCGGGACGTATTTCTACCGAGTAAGTGCTCTCGGGAGCCAGACCCGTTAAACTCACCAACGCCTTGGCCGAAGAGGGGCCGAGTGGGAAAAGAATCATAACGCCATGAACCGTAGAGTTATTCACCGAATTAAGAGGGATGGCAACTTTCGAAGGCTCGGTCGCGTCGATAAATGCCTGCACTGTTGTCCGCCCGGAGCTTCCTATGGTCGTCAGGGGGCGAATATTTTTTTGTGCGGTGTTGGCTAGCGCGAGATCATTGTGCCACTCGGCCTGTCCTTCCCGGGTATACTGACTTTGCGTCTCGGGATAGGGGGTTCCTGCCGCATTGACGATAACCACCCCTTGCTGATTGGGATGCAAAAAACAGCGGTAGGGGTATATTCCGGGTTGCGTAAAGGTGAGAGAATATGATTGATGACCGGGCACAGGCAATAGCAGCCCTGAACTGACTTCACCCTGGCCGTTATACACATGGCCTCCGATAGGTTGTTCAAATGCGGGGCTGCCTGGAACCGGGGGTCGAGCTCCACCTAAGAAACTGACCGTGTGCGGTTCCGCGCCGGACAGCGTCCATTCTACCGTATCGCCGGCGTCAATGGTAATGACACCGGGAAAATACATCATGCCGTCGACTCTCATATGAGGGCTTCCTTGACCCACAGTTACGTGCCAAGTTTTAACGCTGGCGGCATAGGCCCTTGAGGCATTGAGACTCAAAAAGGGACTGCCCGATATCTGGACTAATCCCCAGGATAGAGCACTCACTATGGCGTATAGACCGCCTCTTCGACATACTCTCCATATTTTTGTCATCAAATTTTATCTCCTTTCTTGATTTCGACAGGGAACCCCAAACTACGTCATGGCTCATTTCTCTCCTTTATCCCACCGCCAAATGTGCCATAACCAAAGTGATGCAGACCTGGAGAATTCCTTGAATCGGGAGAGCTCTTTTGTAGTTCCCGGTACGTTCTAGCGGAATTGGGCAACAAGATCCCAAAGCCTTGGATAGTCAAAATGCTCAGAACAAGGAGAGCACTGAACACCCAAGGACGGTCCGGATTGTAAGGGGCATCAAGATGAGACCATGTGGCCAAGTACCATCCACTGAGTCCGGTGGTGATAGCTAATACCGGAATATACATCCGTGTTTTCGGTGTCAGCCAATCGATAACGGCTTTGCGTTGAGGGGGATCCAGACGCCGTAAAATGGGGCCAAAAATGAATCCCATGAAGATATCGGTTCCTGTCCACAGTGAACCGCTTATGACATGAGTAAAGTCTAGCCAGTACCCGTTGCGACGAATCAGGACCACAGACAAAACTGCCGGAAATGCCAAAACCCACCAGGTGAGTTTACGAATGAACCCGTTCCGTCTGGGCTGGGAATCAGGGGACAAAGGAAGATTCACCGCGTCATCACTCCTGGTTCATTTAGTGTGATGGGGAGAAATGTTCACTGATCGGCAACACTTCCTCACGCCGTAATCATGGTAAGACCGTGAGCGATCCTAAACCGATCCGGTTGCGTACCGTGATTGGAACCCAAGCCAGAAGCAAATGACCCGGCAGCGGTTGTCAATCCCGCGCCAGACTTATCAGTTGGCCTTAATCCGGAGTCAACTCTTGTATTCCGACTTGCTACCTATTAAAATCAAGATAATTAAAAATTGAGCGTCTATTATGTGTGGAGTGCCAGTCACAGTAGGGGTACTTGCCGATAGACTGATTTTTGGTAGGTTTAGCAAATCTTCCTCTGCAGAGAGGCTGGAGGAGAAGCCGGGTTGAGGTTTCCGTGGCATTTTCATCGTCTGTCAAGCCTTGGAAGTGGCGGCAGCGAAAGGAATACTGGGCATGGCGAAGGACGACGGATCCGAAGCTCACAAAAGCAGAAAAGCGATGAACAAACTTGTGGGGTCGTCTGCACTAGAGGGCGATTCCCCTAAAGAACGGTATGTCCCAATCAGAGTGGGACCTAAATTCCGACGCCCGCTTCCTATGAACCCATGGCATTTACAAGCTTCCGAGGCGCACCATAAGGTGTTGGGGCTGGGACAACGTCATAGAATGGCGGGCAGTATTTCATTTCTAGGCAGTCTGATGGTTGTCGTGAATGCTCAAAATTGGCCTATTGAACCCCTGCCCAAGATGCAGTCGGTTCTTGCATACCTTGCCATAAACCGTGAGCGTTGGGTATCGCGCAGAGAAATTGCCCTCAAATTGTGGCCTCTGACTGAGGAGGAACAATCTCGAGCTAATTTGAGGAAGGTGCTGCATCAAATTCGTCAGGACCGCACGTTGTCTATACTTATAGACGAACGGACAAAAGAAATCAGATGGGCCCCGGCGATTGACTTGACGTTGGATATTGCGCTTTTCGAGGCCTGTGTTTTCCACCATAGCACCGAAGCTTTGGAACACGCCCGCCATCTTTATCGTGGGCCTTTGCTCCCCTTGGTGGAAGATGAATGGATTCAACCTGAAAGGGAGCGCTTGCACAGACTGCACGCGGAGGTGCTGCAAAGGCTGGCAACCCGCTATCTTTCTCAGGGGTTAGAGGAAGAAGCATTAATGCTGTGCTCGCAATTAGTGGAAATCGACCCGTTTAATGAAGAATACCGTCGTCTGTGTTTAAGAGTGCATGGCTCGCGGAACGATCTGTCATCTCTTCAAAATGCCTTTGACCAAATGGTTCTGCTCTTTCAAACAGAATTAGGAGTAAAGCCGACCAAAGAGACGTTTGAGACGTTTCAGTCTCTCAAAAAAACGTTGGAAAGCACATCATTAACGGTAGATGGATTAAAAAAACAAACCCTGCGTACACCTCCGACTCCTTCGGTTCCGCATTTCTATGTTCCCCGGTCGCCACAGGACGATTTAGCAACAGAGGCATTTGTGGACTGGATCATCCACACCTCCGGGACTCCCGTCTTCTATCTCTGGGCTCCCCCCGGAGCAGGAAAAACCACCTGGCTTCATGCTGTGTCCAAGATTGCCGCAGAGAAGGGATGGCATGTCTCTTTTGAATCTCCACCATCACGCCGCTCTCTTCCGTCCCATGGACGCATCCGCAAAAACATGTTTTTTGTGGATGAAAATGAACAGCGTTTTATGTCCTGGGCCGGTTATGGCAATCCTGTTGAGAATTGGACACCCAATGTGCGAATGGTTCTGAGTGGAACCATGACTCCTGGAACTTTGTGGGGTCCTTCAACAAACTGGACGAAATGGGCACGCGCCGCCACGTTGGAACCGATAAGCCCTGAAATTGTTTTGGATTGGTTTTATCACGACTGCGGATTTCAAAACCCAACAGGGGTTGAAGAAATAATATCTTTGACCGGAGGGTTGCCCCGGGGCGTTGATCAAGCTATTCGATTATGGAAGAACGGGATCAGAAATCTGTCAGCGAATGAGCAATGGCACCGAATATCCCAAAACATGGCCGATTCGATGCGTGAGGTGGCCAAAAACGCGTTGGTGGATCCTCAAATATTGAAAATTTGTTCGCTTATTCAACATATTGAACCCTGGCTCTTGGAAGAATTGTGCCATAGGGTTGTGTCTGACGCCGAATATCGTCGGCTTGCCGAATCAGGCCTATTTGTCGTGACGGCCCAGGGTTTAGCCCTGCGTGGCGAAGTCCGCCGTGTTATATCACGGGAATTTCAAACGCAGCAACCCCTAGAAGCAGCCCGGATATTTCAACAAGTGATCCGTCTTTTGGTTTGTGATTGGGACGTGCGGTCAAAGGCGGAGAAAGAACGTATTGCCAGAGAATGTATAACGGCTATCAGAGAGTACCTGCGAATAAATCCTGAAGGCTACCTTTTGCCTGTCATGAATTTGGACATTATGACGGCGAGAGAAGAAGATTATCCCGCCATGTACCGCGTAGTCAAATACTACCTGACAGTCGAGCAAATAGCCAGTTCATCACAGATATTCGGGGAATGGAATCATCTTGTATCGGATCCGTATAACCGGGTCCGGGTGGCAAAGGACCACCATGGGGACGTATTGGGATTCAGTGTTGCGATACCACTCAACAAAGATTCTCTCGACTTCCTGGGTAAAAGCCGTACCACTGAGGTACTGGCACGATCTCTCGAGGGCAGTGCCGAACAGATGAAGAGTTCCCACGGCTGGGTCTTGCGGATGGTGGCTTACGGACCCCAAAGACGGGCGAGTGTTCTGGCGTTATTAGAAGAAGATCTGTTAAGTCTTTTTGGCACTGCGTCGGCTTTTTACGTGGCAACGCCCTTAAACCGCTATCATCGATTGTTGTCACAACTCGGTTTTACCCGTTTGCCTGGCGCGGCACGGTGGAACAACGGAAAATTGCGTGTGGTGGAGAATTATGTTTTGGACTTGTCGGCGGGATTTCCGGCATGGATTGAAAAGGGTTTCACCGGATTGTGGACTTAGATTTGCGTACCGTTCCCGGTCCAAACATCTTTCAATTGTTTTGAATCGGTGAGGCCCTCCACTGGATGGTCCTATTTTTCAATGATCCATCGGGAATAGTTGTGTGGTCTAGCATTTTTGCGTGAGGAATACGAGTTGCAGGCTTTTTATATCGTCGATTCCGGTAAACCTATCCACACGAGGAAAGGTAGAAAAAATATCCCGGCGGGTTCAGAAGAGCGGCCGGGAATGATTCTCTGGAGCCTTTCCGAGAGAAAAATCCTCTGGGACAAGTTGACACCCCTTCCAAGTTTCAATGGCTAGGAACCGGAGCTATAAATCCGCGCGTTTTCGCGCAGCCATTTCTATTACGAACTTTTAGGAGCACCTGAACCAATTTGTGACCATTGATGAGGCTCTTTTTGTGGGTAAAGATAGGCACTTACCACGAGCGGCTTCTCAGGAGAAAATCCTACTAATTGCCAGACAAAAGACGCCCTCGTTTCAGATTACGGGGAGCGGCTATAAACCAGGTTGTTGCGCGATTATACATCACAGTAACGCGTTTGGCGTGAAACGGCGAGTGGGGTGATGCCATAGCCGGACGTACGGTGCGTATAACGATGGAGTGCCTAGATACACTTTGGATGATCCCGCTCATCTGAAGCCACGGTCCGTAAATCGCGGGAGAATGGTGGTAAGGAACCATTTGCTCATTATCCCAGCTGATCGTCTTCGGCGTGATCGTCAGGCTAATACGGTAATGATGACCAGGAGAATAGATCCGATCAATAATTATGGTGGGATTGAACAGGCGTAATTTGCACTTGTGGGAAATTACCGACTTGGCTTGTAGCCAAGATTGAGGGCGATTTTGGAGAATGCTGGACCGCCGGTAGTGAAGCCCCCGTGGTTAAGACCCCATCCGGTGAATAATAAAGAGCTAATAGCGACGGCAAAGAGTGTAATAGGGCCACGAAGAAAATGGTGGGGAGTCAAGTCATCATTTTTCATGAGTTCATTTCTTCCTTTTCTGAACTTGATTGCGGAGTCCGCTAGGATAGTTGGCATGCCGTAGTCCACCCTGAATTCACCCAATTCCTTATGATGGACAGGGAGAAAAATCATTGCGTGCGAGAATTCGCGCACTAGCGCCAGCATCCCTTCTGAATCGCCGTTGTGATCAAAGCTCTGGCAGGGGATTGGCGGAAGAACTTCCTTTGACGGTGCTTTCGCCATATTCCAATGTGGATCCGTCCGGGAACCGCTTAAGCACATGGGTATTGGGACCGAATTTGAATGCCGGGTGCCTGTGAAGATATTGGTTGGCATCGGATGCGGCTAAAAACCGTGCGAATGCCGTGCCATACTGTGTAGTGAGTTGATGGATTTGGCCAGCATGTTGTTGGTCGAACACCATAATCTCTTGCGGAGTGCTAGCTGCCATCATCTTTCTTAGCAAGATTTGGTCTTTGTTCGGAAGGGTGCGTAAAATCTGCTTTTCTCTCGAATTAAAGACGGGAAACCCCCTCAGGGATACAAGATTAACCACTCTAAAAGGCGGGTTGAAGTTTTCCAGTGCCATACAGATAAGGGTCAGCAACGCAACCGAAATGATCCGGTGATGAATACGTAATGTCATAAAATCTACCTCTCACGAAAGCCAAAAAGCCAGATTTTTTCATTACCATTATAGGCGATTTGTTGTTGACACAATGTCGTCCAACCTCAAAGATGCTATTCAATCCAAAAAAATATAAAGTAGAAAAGGGAGGCGCTTCCTCCCTCGAATCCGAATCAATTCGTGGGTTTCCGCGCCACAAAGTCCATGACATGATGGGAAGATTCACGCCACCAACAAAATTGTCATTCATCTTGGGCGAGACCGCAATGTGCCTGAGAAGCCGACATGGAATCATGAAGGACTTCCTCTCCGTGAGTCATTTTTGGGGCCCAGGCCAATTGTCGATAGCGACGGGTTCGATCTGTTCCGGTAAAGAGATTCCGAGGATTTGTGCGTAGAAATACAGTTCCGCTTCTTGGGCGCGAATGATGTTCTGTGCCTGCACAAATCCATGTCCCTCTCCCTCGAAGGGTAAATAGGCTACGGGAATTCCGCGCTCCCGAAGGGATTGGACCATGAGTGCCGCTTGGTTGGGGAGGACCACTTTGTCGTCCAATCCTTGGAAGAAAATAACGGGTCGCGTCAGGTTTTCAGCGTGACATACAGGCGAACGTGCTTGATACACGGCTTCGTCCTCGGGCCAACGTCCCACCAGTTTATCCATATACCGAGACTCAAACTTGTGTGTTTCGCGGGCTAGTGCTCCCACATCGCTGACGCCAAAGTAACTGGCGCCAACGTGAAAGACATCTCGGAAGGTTAGACATGCTAAGGTGGTATAACCGCCCGCGCTGCCACCGCGAATTCCCAGCCGGTTAATGTCAGCTTGTCCGTTCTTGGCCAAGTACAGAGCCGCACTGGTGCAATCCTCGATGTCGAGCAATCCCCAGGAATCGTATAACCGATTGCGATATTCACGGCCATAGCCTGTACTGCCGTTATAGTTAACGTCTACCACGGCGAATCCACGGGTCGTCCAATATTGCATGCTGAGGTTAAATAGAGCCATACTCTGAGCCGTTGGCCCGCCATGACTGAATACCAAGAGGGGCGGTTTTTCATTTTTTGGCGCCACAAATGCATGATTTTTCGGAGGATAGAAAAACGCGTGTGCCGTACGCCCGTGTTCTGTAGGAAATTCGATAGCTTCGGGAACCGAGATGTCTTGGACGTTTAAGAGGGGAGGACTGCTGGCTTTGACAACCGTTGTGGCTTTTGTGCCAAAGTCCAGTGAAATGAGTTGCCACGGTGCGGTTGAAGACCCTCCCAAAAAGACGGCCCGTGTGTCGTTGGCACGAATTTGGCTGATGACCGTATAAGGTAATGGGATGGGAGATTGCGTGCGTGTTTTGGGGTTAATCACCACTACATGGTTGTAACCCTTGTTTCCATAAAAGGCGATGATGTCTTCGCTATGAAAGGCGTAATTGGTCGTCCCAATTTGCCAGTTCGGCTGACCATATTCAACGAGTTGATTGGTTATTGCTTCCAGACCCTGATCGGTTACGTGATAGAGGTTCCACCAGCCGGTTCGATCGGAGACACAATACAACTCGCCGTCAGGAGCCCATGACGGTTGAATGACAGATTCTTGCAATTCTCCCGCCACCTGAGTGGAATTGACGAGAACGCCCTCGGGGGTGATGTCGGCCACCCAAAGTTCGGTGGCATCCCACGGCATATGGGGATGGTTCCAGCAAACCCACGCGAGGCGACGTCCATCCGGACTGAGCCGAGGATATAGGTAAAAATCATATCCCTGGGTTAGAACGCGTGGGGTTTCTCGTGTCTCGGGGTCGATCGCAACGAGTGTATTGACCGCCTGAATGTCAGAGGTGGTGTGATCCTCGCAAATCGCCATGAGACGTCTTCGGTGAGAATCCCATATCGGATCGGCATACCGCATCGGTCCTGGAGGCGTAACCGGTTCAGGATTTTTGCCCGGACGTTGGCGATAGAGTCGATGATCGCCATAGTTAGAAAAGAAGAGCGTTTCCCCGACAATTGCCAGAGGGGCACCGCCGTATTCGTGAACACGGCTTCGCACATTGTATGGAGCCGACGTGATCTCGACCGGGTCAGGGTCTTCTTTGCCAAGCCGCATTACCGTGAACCGACCATTCTCTTGAGATTTGACCTCAATCCAATATAATGTATTGTCTGGGGTCAACCACACATCAACCATGCGCGTCACATGAGATGTCAACATGTGTGCAGAAATGGGTGATGTCCATGACCCATAAGACCTTACTTCTGTTGCTATGATTATCGCCTTCTTTCTCATGCATAGAGACCCGGGAACAGGATCCAAGAAGCCTGGTCTCCTGGGAATACCACCATAGGATTACGATATCGTAACCTTCTCGTTCCTTGACAATCGTACCATTAATTCCCACCTCTCCACTATCCTGATACGGCCTCGGCCGATATGGGCGTGAGTACTGTGTTGCTTGTGTCTTCATGCCAAGAAGTTTATGGGCAAACATTGACACACGGCCGTAGAGTCGTGAATGACCGGGATTTGACAGATTTATCGCTCGCGAGCTCGTTTGGACGAAAGGGCGACTCCAAAAGGAAGATCTGGGGGGTGTGTAATTTCGATCACGATCGATCGCCCGGAGATTACGCAAGATGCACTTAGTTTTGCATCATTAATTGTTAGAGGGGATGATAGGTGATGAAGGCCAACCCTCATTCAGGAAAAAGATGTAACGCGTGCCCGACTTATCCCATGGTGTGTAAGGAAGGCCAATGGCGGCAAGCGACTTGGAAAGAAGCCTTACGAAGGGCGGACGATTTGTTTCAGCAAGTACTCCAGCATTCAGGCAATCATGCGCTGGCGGCTTCAGCAGTTCGCGATCGACCCATGAAATGAACGGTATGTAAGAAACTATGATGCCTGCATTCTCTGCTATCGCCGCGTGGAAGTGTGCGGCAGCGACGTGCAAAATACGTTTGCCATTACCGTGGCTGGACGCGGGTTTGATGCCCACGTCGATACGGTATTTGATCGACCACTTCCTGAATCAGACTGAGTCTTTTGCGGCAACTGTGTTGCCGTGTGCCCTACGGAAGCCTTGTTGGACAAAAAAGAATATACCCTCAGTCAAAAGGGCAAGTGGGATGAAGAACGGATGACGGGCAGCAATACGATTGGCTACGAACTGCACGTCATGGACAATCAGATAGTCAAGATGACGTCTCCAGCAGACAACCCGATAACCCCTGGCATGCTTTACCAAAAAGGGCGTTATGGGCAGGATTACGTCCAGGCTGATGACGATCTTCAGCAAAGGTAAGTTTCCCCGCGTGCTGGATCCGGGGTTCTTTCCTCAGAACTGCGGTAAACCCCCGCTGGGAGCAATTTTCAACGCAGGAGGGCAGAGGAGTCCCTTACTTCTAAGCGTAAGCGGGAGTCGTTGACGACAAATGGGAAGGCAAAGATATCAGCGGCACTCAGCGTGGCCCGAAAGAGCAGCCTGTCCCATTTGACTTCGGTTTTAACCAGAGGCACATATTTATTGATTACAGGTCGTTGGCATGAGTTTAAATGATCAGGCATTTATTGGTGACAACAATCAATTATGCGGAACGTCTCCTCCATGAAGATGGGACACACATCGGAGCCAACGGTGGAAATTCTCCGTCTGAGAACTCTGGTTAGCGGTGTATAGTATATTCTGATGATAATTGCCTCCTGTTGTCGGATGAATGCGACTTCACCTTTATGGATCATCCCTTGGGTGGGTGAGAACTGCTAACTGCAAAATTCACGACTTTTGAGGCTATCTCTGAAGTGGAGGTAGGGACATCATGAATTGGGTTGAAACGTCAAAGGCCATTCAAGAGGGAACGGTTTCACTCGGCATCGAATTGGGTTCCACGCGGATTAAAGCTGTCTTGGTAACGCACGACTTTAATGTCATTGCCTCTGGACACTATGTCTGGGAGAACCAGTTCGAAAAGGGAATTTGGACATACTCTTTAGACGCGGTTTGGCAAGGCATTCAAAGAAGTTATGCGCAGATCGCTGCGGATGTTCAAGGCAAATATCATATGACTTTGACTAAAATTAGCGCTATTGGGGTAAGCGCTATGATGCATGGATATCTCGTTTTTTCAAAGAGTGGTACTTTGCTGACTCCTTTTCGAACGTGGCGCAACAATATGACTGAACAAGCTGCCGAGGAATTGACACAACGGTTTCAGTTCAACATTCCACAGCGGTGGAGCATTGCCCATCTCTACCAAGCTATCTTAAACCACGAATCGCACGTTGATGAGATAGCTTTCATGACTACCCTGGCTGGTTACGTACACTGGGTATTGTCTGGAAAGAAGGTTTTAGGGATGGGAGACGCGTCCGGGGTGTTCCCGATTGACGAAAACACGGGTAACTATTCGGCTTCATTTTTAGATAAGTTTGATAATCTTGAAGATGTTGCGCGTTATCGGTGGACGATCCGAGATATCCTGCCTGAGGTTTTAAAAGCTGGTGCTCCGGCAGGAACATTGACTCGAGATGGTGCCAGATTGCTGGATGGCAAGGGGCATCTTCAAGAAGGAAGTGTTATGGCCCCTCCTGAAGGTGATGCCGGCACGGGTATGGTGAGTACCAATAGTGTTCGTAAGCGAACCGGCAATATCTCAGTGGGCACATCAGCCTTTTCGATGATTGTCCTGGACAAGCCATTGGAGAAAGTTCACCGAGATATTGACATCGTGACTACACCAACTGGGGCACCGGTGGCGATGGTTCATATTAATAATTGTTCTTCTGACGTTGACGCCTGGGCAAATATATTTAAAGAATTTGCGGAGCGCCTCGGTGTGGATCTCAAACCGGATCGTCTTTACGAAACATTATTTTTGGCGACAACCAAAGCGGATTTCGATGCAGGTGGTCTGATCAACTATAGTTACTTGTCAGGCGAGAATATTACTAAAATGCCGAGCGGCCGTCCGCTTTTTGTGCGTGACCCTCATAGCTCGTTTACATTGGCTAACTTTATTCAAACTCAGTTATACGCGGCTTTTGCGCCCCTTAAAATGGGAATGGACATCTTGAAAAAAGAAGAACAAATCAAAGCCGATGTTTTTGTTGCTCAAGGCGGTCTTTTGAAAACGCAAGGCATTGGACAGCAAGTTTTATCCAATGCGTTGAATACGCCGGTTACCGTAATGAGTACTGCAGGTGAAGGGGGTGCTTGGGGCATGGCTGTGTTAGCAGTCTATGCTAGATTGGGGAACGGCAGCGTGACTTTGGAAGATTTCTTGGACCGAGAGGTCTTTATGAATCCCGACAGCGTCACGTCAAACCCCGATCCGAATGGAGTTGCGGGCTATGAAGAGTTCATGAAGAAATATCAAGCGGGCCTGCCTATCGAGTCGATGGCAATTCGGTGCTTCTGACTCCATCTCTAAAG
>JAKBWA010000060.1 GCA_021841025.1 Bacillota bacterium
TCGCCTGGGCGCAGTGCACGCACAAGCCGCACTAACAAACTCCCAGCTTGAGAGACACAATCTCTGACGAGTGGGATCCGTGATTGAGAAGATATTTTGTGAACCCCAGCATAGATTTGGGATTGAATGAGTAGAATCCGTCCAAGGTTAAACGACATGGACAGGACATGCCGCATAGCTCATGTAGGGATTCTTTGCTCGCCGCCAGGGGATCACAAACGGGAAAATCGGGCCGCTTTAATTCCTTCATGTCTTGCGAAGGACTGCGTAAAGTTCGCTAGACGTCGGGCTTTCGGCAGGCCCATCCCGTTCAATGGCTAAGGACGCACAGATATTGGCTTCGAATACAGCCTGCTCCCATGGCACGTCTTGCATTCTGGCAACAAGAGCTGCCGCATGAACATCTCCCGCCCCCGTTGTGTTGGTGGTTTTCACCCTTCTCGCCGGAATATTGCGGGGAGAGTGCTGCTTATCCAAAATCCATGCACCCGTAGCCCCCGATCGGACAACTACCGCTGTCTTCGCGCCATAGCGTCTATGTAAGGCTGTCAGGGCCAAGCCCGGGTCTTTCAAACCGGTTAGTAAAAAAGCTTCCCGCTGATTTAGAGTGAAAATATCGACATGGCGCATCACCGCATCCAAAAGGGGTAGATCGATCTCCGCAACCAAAGGACCAGGGTCGAGAAGCACAACGTTATCGCGCAACGAAACCGTCCAATCCTGAAGCGCCGAGGCTGTGGGCTCGCTCAGGAGGTTATATCCACTCAGATACACCCAATCTCCCGCTTCGATGGATAACGCGGCAAGATGGCGGCTTTCCAGCCAGGATTCGCACCCCGGCACGGTGATAAACGTGCGTTCTCCATTTTTCTCGACGATGGCCACATCGAATCCGGTATCGTAATCGGCAATACGAGGATTCGGTGAACTGACCCCCAATGCGTTCAAATGCTCCGTAATCGCATCGCCAAACGGGCCTGTCCCGATAAGACCTCCGTAGACCGTCTCGAGCCCGAGTCTGCTCGCGGCAACAATGACGTTAAAGGCCCCGCCAGGCGTGGTTTTTCCCCCTTTGGCCAAAATGTCCCCCGAACGCTCTGGCCATGCGTCAACAAAGGTCACGATGTCCATGATAATGTTCGAAATAACCCAGAGACGTTTGAGCGTTTTCACAATTCTTTCACCTTGGTCTTTGCTTCCGATGGCTTTGCCATCACTGCCGAAACACCAGAAACTATAGGTTTCAACAAAAGAAAGAACAATGCGCCGACCAAGAAAGAGAAGATCAACTCGAAACTGGAATCAGCGAAAATGCCCCGGGCTAAAGGTCCTGAGAAAAAGGGCGACGTGGTAAAGAGAATGCCCACGGCAATCCCCATGATCCAGGCGATAAGAGCCGGCCATCTTATTTTGCCTCTCGAATCCTTAGCCTGGGGAAAAAGCAGTTCCTGAGGATAATTCCGAACCGTTTTGTCGCTCCACTGGTCGGCCAAGAAAATTCCCGCCCAGGCTGCCAGACCAATGCCGAAAAGCGTCACAAACGACTCAAATGGGCCCAGAAAATTTTGAGCAATCAACACAACGTACATCGTGCCTGCGGTCATAATCAACGCGTCAATGACAACGGTTTTGTAGCGTTCGATTGGTATGAACATGTTCAACAGATTGAGGCCCGAGGAATACAAGCTGAGATCGCCCTCCACCACGAGTCCCGCGGCTGCCGTGATCAGATAGGGCACGGCAGCCCATGGGGGCAATGCGTTGCGAATGACAGCGATGGGGTTGGCGGATGTGGCCAAAGACGGCACGCGCGTCGCCAAGAGAACCCCCACAACCATGAGAATCACAAGGGGAATCCCACCCCCTAAAGCTGCAGCCCAAACAATGGACATGGGTTTCGTCCGTTTGGGTAAATAGCGGCTGTAATCCGCTGCCGCATTAACCCAGCTTAATCCGGTGCCGGCCATGACGATAGAAAGAGCGGGAAGGAAGCCCGTAAGCCAGGGGCCTTCAGGACGGGTAAGGAGGGTATTCCAATGAGTGTCAGGAATGATGAGGGCGATAATCAAAAGAGTCAAAGCGCCAAAAATGTAACTGGCCCAGGTTTGGATAATGACCAGAGTAGCCTGTCCCAATAAACTGGCAGCAACGATACACAGGAGCATAATAACCATCGCGACTACAGACAACACGATATAGGAAGCGTGCCAATATATCTCAAATAAGGCACTTAAGGCAAAAGTTCCGGTAATGACGGTGATTGTTTCCCATCCGAGCAGCGATAGCCAGCTCACGATGTTGGGTAAAATATTTCCGTAAATGCCGAAAACCTTGCGGGATAGAGTCATCATGGGGGCACCCCCATCGCGCCCGGCAACAGAAAGAATGCCAACCAAAAAGAAGGATGCAGTCCCAAGAATGATTACAAGCAAGGATTGTAAAAAGTTGAGACCAAAGGACAAGATAACGGCTCCATATACCACACCCAAAATACCGATATTGGCGGCAAACCAGATCCAAAACAAATCACGAACACGGCCGGTTCGCAAGGGATCCGGAATCTTGTTTATGCCATTTGTTTCCACTTGCCAAGGCCGATTTGTTCCCGCAGACATTGACAGGATGCTTCCCTCCAAAAATGCCTAATGAATTTCCCAGTCGTTTACCGGATAAAGTGTACAACGGATCTTCGCTTGTCGTCATTAACCCGCAGCATCCAGGTGGAAAATCGTCCGAACTTAGGTGGTTAGGCGGTAAGGATCGCAGAGAACTTTAGCTCTGCTGACCCCTCCGACAGAACTTTTGGCTACCGACAGCAGAGCCATCATCTCCACCGTCTAAACGGCTGTAAGGCGGCATGAAACAGATTCGCCTTAGGTGGGCTCACGTTTCCCGTGTGTCATTTTCTCCTTAAACATCGAGCACCAAAGCGGGATTGGATATCGTGCCGCACGTGTTCGGCTTTTCGAGAGTTTGGACGAGAATGACGATTGCGCAGACATAATTTAGACATCTCGTTTAGGCCCTTGTTTGGCTTTATTGTAGGAAAAAGCACAGATCTCAAGATGCAAAGGTGAAACGTGCGCAATCCCTCTTGTGGTAGGTTAGAGTTCAGGAGGCGGCGGATCACGGGGCGACACGGGAATATTCCGCTCGACGATCCGCGTTCTTGCGCTTCAATGGAGCCCACTGTCTGGATTGTTCCGGAGGAGAACCGGTGTGTTGTTGACACAATCCCTACGAGAGGGTATCGAGATCAGAAGAAGGCCACCAGTCGGGCAATGATTCCGGGGGAACCGAGCGCAATCTATTGCCCGTTGTCCAATTCTGAACTTGCCGGGGTTTACCCAACAGAACTAGAGTCCAAAACCATTCGACAATGGGTGATAAGAGACCTTGTACTTGCGTTTCATCGCTAATCCAGCTCTTTATGTAATCCCATCCGTAAGTTTGAAAGAGCCAATGAATTTGATTCCAATCTCCAAATTGTAAGACAGTAGGTATAATAATCAGAGCATGTTTCTCCGTTTCAAGTTGATCAGCCTTGTAGCGGTGAAACAACGGTTGAAGGGTTTCCGGCAGCATCATAGTCCAGGTCCTCTTGGTCTACGAACAGAATGTGTTGTCATGGTATCCTGAACATAGTGGCGTACGAGGATTTGTAAGTCACGCTCAACGGACTCAAACGTGCGCGGCACGGTTAATAAGGCCACAGCGGCATCCTTATCAGGTAAGTCTTGGGTATAGGC
>JAKBWA010000117.1:0-2039 GCA_021841025.1 Bacillota bacterium
CCCTTGAGTTTCAAGACGGAAGTGACTTTTGACATCAGCAAAAGATTTAAAAACGTTTAAAATCTATCCCTTCACCATCATAAAATTTTCCTTCTCTGTTCTGTCCCGGATCGTCTTAAGACAAAACATTATAGTAGTAGAGAAAGAACCCCAGGAGGTGGCTATGATGGGAAATCTAATCCCCATGGTGGTGGAACAAACAAATCGTGGAGAACGGTCCTATGATATCTATTCACGGTTATTGAAAGAACGCATTATTTTTCTCAGCAATCCGGTAGACGATGAGGTGGCAAACTTGATTGTCGCGCAACTGCTATTTTTAGAAAGCGATGATCCGGAGAAAGACATTTCCTTGTACATCAATTCTCCAGGGGGATCCACCACCGCCGGCATGGGTATATACGACACGATGCAGTATATCAAGCCCGACGTAACAACCCTATGTGTAGGCATGGCAGCCAGTATGGGCGCTGTGTTATTGGCGGGTGGTGCGGCGGGAAAGCGGTTTGCCTTGCCTCATGCCGAAATCATGATCCATGAACCATCGGTCCAGCAATTGGGTGGAAAAGTGACGGATGTAGAAATTTCCATGAAAGAACTTTTAAAAACGCGACAAATAATCTCCCAGGTATTAGCCAAACACACGAGTCAACCCGAGCACAAAATCCTCAAAGAATTCGAGAGAGATTATTGGATGTCTGCCATAGAAGCTCAAGCCTATGGTTTAATTGATGAGATCACGGTACCACGGACAAAGGAATAGGGAGGGGTAACATGATGTTGGCATGGCACGATGAGAGTCACCCAGCCCATTTGTTATGGGAAAAAATCCAGGTCTTCGCCCAAGCGCCACAAACCCATGGTATTTATGCTATCGACTTTCATACGCTGCTGGCATTACGCCAAGGCGAGGCGGCGGCGCAAGAACAATATCTCTCGGCATTCTGGCCCGCCTTGGAAAAAGAGGTGGGGCACTATGCCCATATTGGCGGGGACAAGGAGGAACTTCACCAAGAGGCGATCCTGGCCTTATGGGAAGCGGCCTTTCAATACCAACCGACCCGGCATCGAACCACCGTAGAGGATTTCGTGCGCAATCACATTCACCACAAAGTTCGGCAGACCTATTTGAAGTTTGTGGTTCACCATGCACAACACCAGTCAATTGGCATAGAAGAACAAAAACTCCACCACATTTTCGACCAGGATTTGAATGCCGTGGATATGCGTACGGATTTACAACGGGCGTTCAGACAATTGAACGAGAAGGATCAAACGGTTCTGGCAACCTTTGTGCAATTGAGTGTCGTTGATGGGATGGGCATCGAAGAAGCTTCACGGCGTCTAGCCCACCTCCACGGAGGAACTTCCGCCAAGTGGAAAAAAACTATTCAGAGGCTGCGTAAGAAATGGAAAAGCTCTTTGCACGCCGAGCCCTAGCAGGAGTTTCCTACTTACAGTATCTTGCGAAGTGATGTGCGATTCGGGACCATCGCTGTCGAACCCGCGAATTCCGCATGGGACAGGGATTTGAGAATGTTGCGATGGTCTTTCCGTCACTCGCGCCATCGGCTTGAACGACGACAAGTTGTATAATACGCATCAAATCGTTAAATTGTTGTTCCACTGAGCTTTCAGGCCTTCGACTAGCACTAACTCGGAAACTCCTGCTAGTTCAATTCCGTCATCCGTAGTCTATCCACCCGTTGTGACATAATGGCCAAGCCACCAGGGCGACCGGAAAATCATGAGGATCGACAACGGCCATCTTTCGTCAATTTCTGCCCCTGATTCTCCATCGGGGCATCCCCGTAAACAGATTAGTCCTCAACCATGCCAAAATTCACCATGGCTGGGTGCCCACCCCGTTTCTCGCGGCATATCCTGTTCTTTCCCCCCAGATTTCCCGAATGCGAATAACGTGGAATGGCTGGGCAAGTGGCTGCGTGAAACAGTCATTGTTAATACGTATTTTCCCGATCTCGCAGCCATCACAACGGCCAGCCCGCGTTTTCTTCCTTTCCTTTCCTTTCCTTTCC
>JAKBWA010000117.1:2139-20024 GCA_021841025.1 Bacillota bacterium
GCGAATAACGTGGAATGGCTGGGCAAGTGGCTGCGTGAAACAGTCATTGTTAATACGTATTTTCCCGATCTCGCAGCCATCACAACGGCCAGCCCGCGTTTTCTTCCTTTCCTTTCCTTTCCTTTCCTTTCCTTTCCTTTCCCTTCTTTGAGGGATCCTCCATCGCAATACGCTTACGCCTTTGTCAACTACCGGGCGATCCCAAGAAAACTTTGGTGTGATTGATATAACAGGAGTTTACCTCACCATAGGATACGCCATTTGCATGGATCATCGTAGGTAAACCTCACCACGGCAATGTCCTAACACATTTCTCTCCCCTTGCCTGAACCGGAACACGCATTGTCTTTAATACTTCTTGCTTGGGTGTGCGAAAAATACATATTTTTCGCACGGTGTTCTCATACTACGCATGAGTCATGGGACCCGTTAGAAGATCAAAAGGAGACACACGCTATGGACAACCAATCCAACCAGTGCGCCTGCGGTGAAGTCGCCCACTGGCAATGCCTAGATTGCCAAGAACCCTTATGTAATGAACACACCTGTGATAGTTGCGGACGTTGTGAAGGCGACTGCATTTGTTCCTTGTTGTGGTGGACACCGGGCTTATTTATTTGATCACCATCTGACGTGATTTTGATTTGCAACTTTCTGAAACCGCCTGCCGGAAACCCATAATCAGACACGATGTGAGCATGTTACTATTTTCACATGGAAGATGCATCATATTCGGGTCAAGGAGGGGATCGTATGTTAGCCTTTGTGAAGCATTTCACACCGAACTGGTTCACCATCGGTATGGGCACAGGTATTACCGCGTTGGGAGCCTATTTATATCCGGGCGGTCCCCTATGGCTCAAAGAGCTGGGTACCGGACTATGGATGTTCAACACAGTTTTGGTCGGTTTACTGCTGATATTGATGGTTTTGCAATGGATTTTTAACTGGAAAGGTGCGGTAGCCATACTGCATGACCCGGTCCAGTCCATGTTTTTGGGAGCGGTGCCTATGGCACTCACTACCGTGATCAACGGATTTATTGACATGGGACAGCCATTTATCGGTCATACGGCTCTCGTTATTGCCATGATTTTGTTGGCAGCCAACATTCTTATGGCCTTGGGTTCGGGTATTATCGTGCCTTTTATGATGTTTATCTCGCACGATCACCGTCTTGACAAGTTAACAGGCATCTGGTTGATGCCTGTAGTCCCCGCCGAAGTGGCCGCCGCCAGCGGCGCACTGCTTTTGCCGCATCTCTCAGGCGTAGCGGTGCAAAAAACGTTCATGGTCATCAGCTTGGGACTTTGGGCCTTAAGTGTTCCCTTGGCCTTTCTTATGCTGGGATTTCTCTTTCTCCGGCTCGCTGTGCACAAGCTGCCCCCCAAAGAGATGGCCATTTCCACTTGGATTTCTTTAGGCACCTTAGGCACCGGAATCATGGGGCTCATTGGCTTAGGCAAATACCTGCCGATTTTGTTTGGTTCGCTAGGGCATGCGATGGATGGTGCTGCAGTACTGGGTTCGTTTGCCTTGTGGGGATTTGGCTTGTGGTGGCTGGTCCTGAGCATTCTCATCACTATCCATTATGCCTACCGAGGACTGCCATTTAACTTGGGTTGGTGGGGCCTGACATTTCCTTTGGGAGTATTCACGGGTGGCACGGACTTACTCTATGGCCAAGTGCACGTGGGACTGATTGCCGTTTTAGCCCACCTCTTCTATGTCATGCTCGTGCTGTTTTGGGCCACAGTGGCAATCAAAACAGTGCATGGAATATTCACAGGCTATCTCAGCATAAACGGATCGCCCAAGAAACACGTGCAAGTGTCGCGAAAAAGCGCAACGGGTTAAAGATCTCGCCGCTCTCGCCGAGGCTTGAACCTTTGTCACGAATCTCTTACGATCAGAACGGATCATGAGTTGTGCAGAGACAAAATTCAGGCAGGTGAATACATGACGGGAGTAACGGTAGTGGTCCCGGTCTGGTACGGCAGAGACTATCTCAACCGGTGTTTGGAAAGTGTCCGCCAACAAGAAAAGGTTTCTTCACCCATACAGCTGATTGTGTTGGAGGACGGAACACCAGAACTTTACAGTGCCGAAGATATTGCGAATCATTATCATGCGGAATATCACTACATCACGTCCAACCAGGGGGTGGCCCAAGCCAGACGGCTGGGGGCCAGCCTTTCTGTTTTTGATGATGGCTTTCTGGCTTTCCTAGATCAGGACGACTATTGGTATCCGACATTTTTATCCACCATGACGCAGGCGTTAACCGAACATCCCCACCATGGGTTCGCGGTGAGCAATGCTGACATCGCCTTTCCGTCTGGCAAGAAATATCAGTTGTATCAAACCAAGTTTCCCTCTTTAAGACTTAAGGACCTCAAAATGTTCAACCACATTGTCACGCCGTCCCAGGTTCTCATTCGATTCAGCGCTTATCGACAAATTAAGTGGACAGGGGAGCTCAGAACTCCTGGGGCTGACGACTGGCTACTATGGCTGTCTTTAACCCAACAAGGGTTTCCTGGTATATTTGTCCCCAAGACTCTAATGGTCTATTGGGAACACGAAAAGGGCGCTCACCAAAACATCCCAAGAATGCGCCAGAGTGAAGCCGATGTCGTGGAAGAGTGGTTTCCTAAGCTGGGCTTTTCCCATTGGGACCAAAGGCGATATTGGGCAGGCGTAAGCATTGAGGAATCATTGCATTATGCCTATGCCAGAAACTGGAGAAAATTCCTGCAAATTCTCGCTGAAACTACGATCAAGGACCCCTCCGCATCTCTTTCTGCGGCATGGTACCGCGTCGAACGCAAATTAAGACACTGGGTATGAGTGACAAAGGAGTCGACAAATTTTGGACAATCGTCTATTAATCTTTTTAGCCACAGCACGGGAAGGCCATATAACCGGAGCGGCCCGGTCTTTGAACCTTTCGATCTCGGCCGCCTCACACCAAATTGCACAATTAGAACTGGAATTCGGCACATCGCTCTTTGTCCGTGGAAATCGCGGTATGCATCTGACTCCGGCCGGTCAGGCGCTTTTTTCCTATGCCAATCAAATCGAAGCCTTATGGCAAACGGCATACCGGGAGGTGCGCCAAAAGGCCGAAGACGAAAGATGGGTGCATCTTGCTGCTTCTCATACCGTCACCGAATTTTTCCTCCCGGATGCTTTAGGACAATTCCGGCGCACACATCCGGGTGTCCATCTTCATTTGACCATGGCCAATAGCCATGATGTGATCAGCCGCGTGGAAACGGGGCAAGTCGACTTTGGGATTGCGGAGGGAAGGCTGGGACATCGAAAATTACAGGTCACCAATTTATGGCAAGACCAATTGGGTCTGATCGTGTCCCGTTCGCACCCTTGGGCTCTGCGCAGCGAAATTAGTCTGAAAGATCTGCAAAGTGTTGACCTCATTCTCCGGGAAGAAGGTTCAGGCACCCGCAGCATTTTTGACCAGGCCCTTAAACGTCAGGGGCTTCACTTGACAGACCTTCGGGTCATGGCTGAGCTGTCCTCTATTCGAGCCATACTAGATCTGGTTAATCACAACATTGGCTTGTCGGTGATGTCCTGGATCACAACTCGCAACACACCCGACGTGGCTTTTGTGCCAATTGCCGGACTGGAATTAACGCGCCAGATTCACCTCATCCAAAGCGCTCAACCCCAAGAACGCCAACAGGTGAATGACCTCGTAGAGGTATTGGTGCGTGCAGCCCATGCGTTCAACGCCCAAAGTCCCAAAATCCTCGATCCCTCAAATGGTTGATAGGACACAACGACATCACCTGACTCCATAGAAGAGGGTCAGCACGAGAACACCCAGAGTTCCAAACACGACCCATCCCAAGTATGCGGGGGTTGATCCCGACTGGGTTTTCCGAATTTGACGAGCCAAGTAGCGAAATGCTTTCAACACCGGAAGATATCCCTGTTCCTCCAAACGGTAGATGATGGTGTGACGATAAAACCGGACGCCGCCTTTATCGTAACGGCGGCGTTTGAGTCCAAAAAATCCTTGGAACGCAAGCCGCAAGGGATGTACAAACCCCTCTGCTGTAAAACTTTTTTTGGGCGTGTAGTCTGAAGTCCCCCCCGTCCAAGGTTCGACGGTTCTTAAGGTGTTATGACGGCGCAAAATTTGCCTCAAACCACTCACGATGGCAAACAACACGATACCGACTAACAGCAGAACATAGGGATCCCCGACCGAGAATCCTTGGGGATAAAATATCGTCCCGGGAGCGCCTGGCGCCTTAATCAATGTTCCTCCAATATGGGTCAAAAGAGGGACCCTTTGCGGATGGATAAAGAGCGGTGCAATGACGTAACGAGTGTTGTTGCCAAAAGCTGCAGCGCCTTGCCGGTTTAACCAAGGGATCAGCCACGGCACTCCGGGGCCTGCAGCCAAGGTCGGCAAAAGAGCTAAGACATAGCCCGTCATCTGCCATGTAGACATTCGGGGGAATTCCTCAGCGTGAGCGGTGCGCCGTTTGGGGCCCAAGAAAACAAATCCAAACCACCGGATATAAGTGCCCACGCCAATGGCCGCAGCCATGGCCAAAAAGATGCCCGCGAGAAGAAAGAACAGATGAACATCGCGCAACATAAGAGTGGTCCCCAGGGGTTTGAGCACTGATTCCAGGAGTAGCCATTCCCCTACAAATCCCCCTAAAGGCGGAACGGCAGCCAAAGTAACAATCGCTACGGCCGCTATCATGCCCAGACGCCGATGCTCTTTGGCCAATCCTCCCAGTCCATCAATGGTGTGCGCAATGCTCTCGGTTTTTTCGGTAACGGCGAATAACACAAATTTAGATGCGGCGTGCATCACCAAAAGAATCATAGCCGCATCCCACGCCAATGTGCTCACGAGCGAGACAAAATCTGCGTGCTGGGCAATGTTCCAAATGCCTAGGGCGGCAAACACCAGCCCTAATATTTCCAAGGTGGAGTAAGCCAGAATTTGCTTCACATGACGCGACACGATACTGTATAAAGCGGCCACAAAAGCCCCAGTCGTTCCCAACACCAAGAGAATAACGCCCCAGGTCATTCCCGGATGCACAACTCTCTCCATCGCGAGGATTCCCATGACGGCCAAGGCGGTGAAAATCCCTGAGAATATGCCGGCTACAGGACCCGGGGCCTCAGGTTCCGCCAGAGGCATCCAAATCATGACCGGGAACAATCCGGCTTTCACTCCAAATGCCAATAACACCAAGACCATAACAATCACTCGACTCTGGTTAGGCATGGTTAAGGTTTCATGTGCCAGCACTGAAAAACTGTCGCTCAGAAACCGTATGCCAATACCGTGCCGGGCCATAATTAAGGCCATGGCCAACACCAACAGCAATCCACCCATTTCCGACAGCACCAGAAGAACCCATCCTGCGTTCCATACCTTGCGCGAGCGGCGGGTTGTAACCAAGCCGAGATAGGAACTGAGAGATATGAATTCCAGCCCTAATAAAAGACTCAACCCATCTCCAGCCAAAAGGAAAAAACCTATGCTCGCAGCCATGGGGCCCAATGCCCATAAAATTCTGGCTTCTGTGCCAGACTTCCGGATGAGCATCCATGTAGCCAGGAGCAGCAATCCGCTCAGAAAACACCAGAGATCCGCCATCGGCAAGGGAGATAAATAGAGACCCGGAAAAGGGGCAGGCAATGCCAATACAAAGGAATGCAGTGCTGTGTGGGAAATTTCCCATCCCATGACCATGAGTCCCAATGCCGCTGCCAGAACTTCCACGCGAAGGTACATCAATCCGAGAGTCTTGCCGACCCTGCTTAACAAAAGACCTACGACGGGCCCCGCCATCGCGACACCCATCCATATCTCAGCCCAAAACCCGGCGTTCATTCGCACTCTCCTTCTGTTCGAACCCTGAAACTTCCACACTGGCCAGAAGCCCGCGAAGAATGTCACCTGGCGTAGGCGGACATCCACTGATTTCAATTGTTACGGGCACAATGTTTTGCAATGATCCAATGACTTCTGGAGCCTCGGCGAAAACATGCCCATCAATAGCACACTGCCCCAGGGCCACGACTCTTTTTGGAGAAGGCATCCCATCAAAGACATGTTGGATCACCTCGGCCATGGGCCGCACCACCACCCCTGTGACCACAAGAATATCGGCATGGCGCGGAGAGGGAGTGAAAGAAAAACCAAAGCGGGAAAAATCATAGTCAGGGCCAGATAAAAGCTGGAGTTCCGATTCACAGCCCTGACACGATCCGGCATCTAGATGCCGGATCGCCATAGCACGGCGAATCGGCCCGGCATTCTGATCGCCTTTCTCAATGTGATGAATCTCACCGTGACTAGACACGTCCGAATCAGGACGATCCGGAAAACGTGTGGTTTTGGGCCCATGTATCAAGTCTGACAGCCAGTGCCAATAAAACATTCCAATGTCCTCCTCATTCGGCCAAATTTTATTGATCCCATCCCGCTACAGTTAATTGAAAGCTTGCATCGATAATAGGAAAATCTTGAAGAATATTTCCATTAGCCATGGCCGGCGGCACAACATGCCAATTTCTGGCCGATGGCGTAGCCACCGCCACGTGACGCAAATGCTCACCACTCGGATCAAGCCAGGCGGCATAAGCCAGCATGCCCCGGGAAGCTTCCACCATTCCCACACCAACTCCCCGCCCTTCGATTTTCGTCGGATGATATCGCAAGGAATGCGTAGAGGAGGGCGCAATGGCAAGCAGGCGCCGGATAATATTAATGCTGGCGGCAATTTCCCGGGATTTCACTAGAAAACGGGCGTAAGAATCCGCGCTGGCCGAAGAAGGAATAGAAAAAGAAATTTCATCATAAACGCCATAATCCCATAGGGCTCGAACATCCGTCTTGAGTCCACAGGCCCGTCCTACAGGTCCTACGGGGGAAACAAATTCCACTGTAGGTCCAGGAATCTTGCCAGCCCCGACAAGGCGGTCCAGAAAGGATGGGGTTTTCAACAAGCTATCCGTGATTTTCTGCGCTTCTTCACCGATACGGATAATCTCCTGAGACGCTTGACTGTCCTTTTGAATTCCGTCTTGCACCAGAGCTCCTCTTAAATACCGATCTCCGAATAAGCGTTGATTCCAGCGCAAGATTTGCTCTTTTAAATGGAGATAGTCCATTTGCGCCACAGGCAATCCCGTCGATGACGCCAACATGGCCAAGTCTCCCAAATGGGAGGATAATCGCTCCATTTCCAGAGCCACAGAACGGAAAATTTTGGTTCCCCTGCCAATTGTCATGTTTTGGGCATTCTCCACGGCCATCATAAACGCCCATTGATGAGCAAACGAAGAGGTCGCCGTCATCCGTTCCACCAATTCCAGGGCATCCATAACCCCTTTCCCCCGGCATAATTGCGTCACATGACGGGTTTTCCATCCGTGCCGTAAAGTCAAATGCACAATCTCATCGCCCATAACCGACAAATCATAGCGCATACTCTCAGCAACATCTGCATGCACCGGGCCCAAGGAATAACTGAAAACACCTTTTCCGCGGACCATTCGCTCGGTCTTGACGGGGGGAACCCAGGTTACGCTTGTGTGAGAGGCTGAAATCTCTTCTTGCATGTGAATCCATTCGCCAATCCCCATAGTCGAGGGTCTGGGCACCTGAGAGGGATGCATGATACCCCACCACTCGTATTCGGAAGATAGCGGGTCACGGCCTATACCCCAGAGGATGTCATCGGGTCCTGGAGTCAAAATGACTAGCACAACCCCATCGTGCCGACGCATGCGAATATGCTCCATCCACTTTTCACTGTCTTGGCTGGCCCATATTTCCTCTATCATTCACATCCTCCTTTACCACAAAGATTTCCGGCGATTACGCTCTCACCCGAAGCATCATGATGAGGTCTTATAGCGCAAGAGAGCTGCCGCCTGATGAAACATGTGAGGCACGAGAGCCGGCAAGGCCAATCCGCCTACGACGACGAGAATCCCTAAAGTCATAGAGGGCAAAATGAGACCCCAGGACTCTTTCATCGGGGGCTTCCCTCGTTCTCCAGGGGTCCATAGCCAGCGGGGCATTTTCAGAGTAATTCCTCCAAATATGGCCAAAAGCAGAAGAATGACAATAATGCTCAGGATGATTTGGCCAGACGCTATCCCGCCCATCAAAATGAGCCACTCACTCCAAAATGGCGCGAAAGGAGGCAAGCCCACAATGCCAGTCGCCCCCAGTGCCAATAATCCTCCCGTATAAGGGGTGCTTTCCATTAACCCCGATGTTGCCGGCAGACTTGACAGGCCCCGGTGGTAAGCACGGACTGTTCCCGCGTTGTAAAACAGCAAAGTTTTATTGATGCCGTGGGTCCACACATGCAAAAGAGCGCCTAAAACGCCGATGCCGCCAAAGCCCAAACCGAGTGCAATCAAACCAATATGCTCAATGGAGGAATAGGCCCACAGGCGCTTGAGGTCCTTTTGAAACGCCACAAAACTGGCGGCAATGATCAGAGAAAGGATTCCCAGCACTAACAGAAGATCATGAGGCCAGAATCCCGGAATGGCCACCGAGGACAATGTGAACAGCCGATCCAAAATCAACACGGATCCGGCTAATTTGACACCGGACAGCAAGGCCGAAACGGGAGCAGGGGCTTCACTGTGCGCATCGGGAAGCCACGTGTGGAAAGGCGCCAGTCCAGCCTTGGCACCGTAGCCTATTGCGGCTAAAAAGATCCCAGCAAATACCATGGAGACATTCACGGGAATATGGCTGTCCAGCGGGGTGAGAGACCATGCTCCTAAGTTTCCGCCCACTCCCAGAACAATCAAAACCGTTCCCAGAAGTCCCGCCAGTCCTCCTGTCTCAGTCACCATCAAATAACGCC
Organism: Bacillota bacterium; assembly: GCA_021841025.1. Taxonomy (GTDB): domain Bacteria; phylum Bacillota; class Sulfobacillia; order Sulfobacillales; family Sulfobacillaceae; genus Sulfobacillus. The sequence goes on from JAKBWA010000117.1 coordinate 11,040, forward strand.
ATGCGGCTTCCAGAGATGTACGAGTTTTTGCACTGCGAACAAGGTAAACGGAGGATAAAGTCGCTGCTTCCAAGGCCACCCAAAGAAGCACATAATTCGCCACTAGAGCCATGGCCATAAGTGAGCCCACAAACAGATACAATCCCAGATAATAGTGCTTGATGTGACGGGGCTCCCAAGGATGCCAGCTGCTCTCTTTCTCAATATAAGGACCGGAAAACCATAAGGCGAAGCAGCCAAAGACCGTGGCCGTAATGTCGTACCAATAAGCCAGAGCGTCAACAGGATTAAAAAGATGCCATAACGGTAGAAACAAAGAGCCCATGAGCACAAGAATGGTCAGTCCGTTTAACACGCGAAAATACCGCACAGGCAAGAAGTAAGCCACGATAAAGGCAACAGCCAGAATGCTTAATGGCCAGATATTTCCCCAAATTGTCATCCTTTGAGTTCTCCTGCTTTTCTGACATCCACAGAATCATATTGCGATCGCATGAGAGCCATGTAGACGGTCAAAAGCAAAGCCATACCGATGGCTACCAGATCGATCAATATGTCTGACACCAAAGGAAAGGGAGTGACCAATAAAACCGCGAGTGAACTCGTAACAATCTCGAAATTCAATAGCCCCCAGGCTTCACTCCAGATCTCATAGCGCAAAATCATTTGCAGTAAGGCTACCAGCCAAGTCCCCCATAAAATGCTTTGCACGACATTCTGATAGCCGTGAAATTGTTGTCCCACAAGGAAACCAAAAATTGTGACGGCAACGCTGATAATCAGAGCAAACGCCATCCCGACCGGGCTATGAGCACTATAGTCCCGCTCTACAACATAGGATCCTGAATTCATCACGCGAGGCACTATAAAGACTTTGACTGCCAAAACCAGTAAGGCCGAGATCCATAAGCCGTTTCGATTCAGGATTACTGCTAACAAAGCAATCAACACACTTTGTGTAAAACCATTCAACCGATATAATATTTGTGCTGATCGATTATTCTTAACCAAGATCATAATGACGCTAAAAACCCACATGGCCGAAACACTCAATCGCAAAAACAGACTGCTATCACCCATTCGTCTCACCTTCCATAACATCGGATTTTTATCATGCCTGTGTCCCTTCAGCTTTTCGGCTTATCCAAGCGACCACGCTGCCGTTACTGCGCCGACAATAGCCAACACGATTGCCGCACTAATAAAATCGACGTTACGGATTAAACGCAATTTGGCAAAACTCACTTCCAAGGTTACGAGCACACCAGCCGCTAACACGATCTTGATCATCACCCACACAATGGCCATCAGCATCGAGGACCATGCCAGGGAAGTCGCGAGTCCCCAGGGTGTCACTAAGACATTCACCAAAATGATGTTAAGAACCGTAAATTTCATCCATCCTCCCCATTCGTACAACATTAAATCCAATCCACTGGATTCGAATGTCCTCCCTGGGTCGATCATCGACAGTTCCTGGGCAGTCGAAGGGTTGTCCACCGGAATATGTCCCGTTTCAGCGATTAAAAACATAAACCATCCTGCCACCACCAGAACATGCGCCGGACTAACAATCCATTTGCTGGAAACTAACGTTTGGTTGACGACAAACGGTATCGTGGCATGAGCCGTCTGGGCTGCAATAAACACCAACAGCAGAGCTAACGGTTCGGTAAATGTGGCAATGAGCCTAAGACGGCTCACGCCGAGCACCGGATAGACACTCCCGCTGTCGATGGCCGCCAATAGTAAGGCTACTGCCCCGCCACTCAAAATCATGCCACCCGCTAGCATATCGCCCATCCAGGCAAAAGGCAGAGGAAAAGCTGTGAGAACCGGAATTAGCATAGTCACCAACAAAGGCGCAATGAAGTAGAAAATAGGGGCCCATTCCGACACCCATGAGCTTTCTCGGGTTCGAATCGTTTCTTTATGCATCCATTTTCGCAAATCGCGATAAGGCTGCCAAATGGGAGGACCATAACGTCCTGCCAACCGAGCCTTGTACCGGTCCATGAGACCTTTTAAGAGTGGAGAAAAGAACAAGACAAAAAGAATCGCCATCAGTTGCGCAATGAACTGGTTAACCAAATTATCGTCCTCCTGTGGGGACAGGAATACAAGACATAAAGCAATTCCTGCCAGAGTAAAACATCCGGCAGGAATCATTATCCGCATTCAATTACGGAGGTTTTGAACCAAGGGTTCAAGGCGGAATCCATCGCCTTTGGTCATAAGCTATTTATTGAGAATTCTCGTGATCGATATGTGGATCGTTTGTCTGATTGTGAGTATATTTCACAACACTGACAGGGTCAATAGTGATAAGACCAGCATCCACCATTGAATCCAATACCGGAAGAAACTGTTCCACATATTCTTTACTATCCACAATTTCTACGACGATCGGTAAGTCACCCGATAAATCGAGCAAATTTACCGTATGAATGCGCGATGTTGGGCCGAATCCTTCCAGAGCACGCATCACCGTCGCTCCAGCCATTCCCATTTCCCGAGCCTTCAACACGATCGCATGATACAATGGTTTATGGTGCCAACGTGAATCTTCCCCGATAAAAATCCTTAGCCGCAGAGCCTCTCCTGAGATTTTCACCGCCATAGGACCGTCTCCCCATTCGCTTGATAATTTATCCTATCATAACCATGGATTGTTCGGGCATCAAATCGTGGAATAGCTTTGATATGAGTGGCATCATCATAAGAAAGCCGTGAATGCTTCTCACCCATTCGATTTTCATTTTTCTAAAGCCCGTGCAATGGGTCGTCAAAAAAAATACACCTACCAACCGGTAGGTGTATTGCGAGTTAACGCATAAGCCGAGTTCTGTCGTGGATGACCATTTATCTTGGACACCAGTTGCCTGATGTCTCTAGCGACCTACCCGAACAGTCAGCGAGCAACCTCATCCTGTCCCTATTCGGTCTTGCTGCGGGTGGGGTTTACCAAGCAAACCAGTCACCTGGCCTCTGGTGCGCTCTTACCGCACCGTTTCATCCTTACCAATATCACCTGGCGGTTTATTTTCTGTGGCACTTTCCTTAGGGTCGCCCCCACTGGACGTTATCCAGCACCCTGCTCTGTGCAGCCCGGACTTTCCTCAGATGCCACCTTTCGGTTTGACATCCGCGGTCATCTTGTTAACTCGCACCTGGAACATTTATTATCCCCCCGAATATCCGCTTAGTCAAGCAGGGGTTGTTGGGCAACATGTCATAATTTACGTCGAAGCTCTTCCATCGCTTTCACGGCCATGCGGTCCACTGTTTCATTCATTCGATCTCCGCTATGCCCTTTGACTTTATACCACTCGACCTTCCTTTCTGCAGTTAAACTTAGCATCTGACGCCACAAGTCTTGGTTTTCTACGGGTTGCCCTTTGGCGTTTTTCCATGCCCGTTTTTCCCATTGCACAAACCAGTTTTGTTTAAAAGCATTGACCACATACGCAGAATCGCTATAAATCGCTACCTGTGAGCCTTTTGGCGTATGTTTCAAAGCCTCGATAACGGCCGTCATTTCCATGCGGTTGTTCGTTGTTTTTGCTTCGGCCCCAGAGTAAGCTTCTCCGTCTTCAAAAACACAGGCCCATCCTCCTGGTTGTCCCCCGGGTGCTTGATTGTTCGCACACGCTCCATCTGTGTATACCTTGTAAATCTTATCGCTCATTCCCACGGTTTTTTCTTTTCTCCCCATAATTTCTGCAATCCCCGATATAATAATTCACCCGGTTGTTTGATGTCGACGGAAATTTTACGACGAGCTAAGGCGATTCTCGACTCCCACGATATTTTTTCACAGTGAACCACGGGGGGATTTGTGTGTAAAATGGACTCCACCAATTCGGGCGTGTCCTCAATGAACCACCATTCGCCTTGGCCATCACAATAGGCTTGCGGTATCCCTAAGCGGTTTTCTAGCCTGATCCAGTCATAAGCGGGTTCTTCATAGGGGTGAGCGGTCAAAAGGGCATGTTCTACTACATTTTGGTACCATTTGGGCACAACGACCTCTAGACGCATTTCCGATTCCTCGTTCAATACCCCGACGCCACCCAAAAAAGGATGGGTTCCGTCTTCCGGCCAAAAAGTTCCTGTCCCAGGCGCATAATAGCTACAGCGCGAATACTGCCCAATTTGGCCTGCGCCAGACGCCCACAGTGCCTCGCGTACGGATTCCAGGTGAGTTTGCGGAACGTAAGTCACACACTTAAAAAAAGGTTTAATAAAATATAAGGGTCCGACTGCTTTTCCAATGTTTAAGGCTTTCAACGCCCGTCTTTGGCCAAAAGGTCCGACGGCTGGAACGGTATCATTACTGTTCCACATTTGCAGGGGCAACACAGATGAGTTAAAAACTCCCTCGCAGCTCAGATAAAACTCCACTTTGTCAATATTTGTTGCGTATAAATTGGGCATATGCAGAATGTCGGGGCCCAAAAAATCCTGGATTTGTTCAAGCGTCAACATACATATCACCTCAGCATGCCAAGAAGAGAATGTCGTTCCTGTTGCCACTCATCTGCTAGCTCGTTTCGAGCGTCTTGGTATCGAAGCTTCTGATCGAGGTCATGAATACGCTGCCGAATCAACTCAGGCCACCATGGCGATCCGAGAAATTCGGTGGGAATCCATTCCGAAAAGGGGCTAGAGTTCTCATCACAATTCCTCACAACCCACCACATTCCATATAACCTGCCGCGTTCGTGCACTAAATCGGCCCGTCTAACAAACCACGCCGCGGTTTTTAAGTAGCGCCGCAAAACAAACAGGCCCTGCATCGGCTGAACCATAAACGCACGAACCCGGTGAGAGGAGGCATCTTGTTGCAAAATCCGTTCAATGACTTTGGGCCCCATTCCTGCCACTACGGCAACATCCACCACCACGTCCGAATCCAGTATAGGTTCCAATCCATCGCCCAGCAATGGAACAATGCCATCAAAATTACGGGTGTATTGCCTGAGTTCGTGCCATCCTTTCACCGTTTTTTCGGTGGCAAAGACGCGATGGCCTTCATTGGCTAAAGCTCTTGCCAGACGCCCCTGGCCCGCACCGATATCGGCCACAACGGGATAAGGCTGACACCAATCCCAAAGCTTAGCAAGCCGTTTCTCTAAGGGAGCCATATTCCCCCCTTTTTAGCTTGTCCGCCGCCCCTTCTCGCATGTAGCATTCCAAACACAACGCGTCATAATTCGTCTCACCAATGTCTACCGGGCGCGAGGACTGTAATTTCGTCACAATATTTCGCAAGACACATCAAATCTCCCATGGAACCAAAAGGTTGTTCCAGATAATCCATATCCAGCCCCGCAATCCACACCCAATGGCCATCGTGCCGCCGTTTTTTCACCGTGTCGATAATATGCGGTGAAAAAACGGCACTTCATCAATCGCAATCATCCGAGACAGCTCTAGGTGTTCGGGAGTATCCCATGCCAATTCTTCCGTTCGCACTGCAAACATACGCAGACCTCTTTGGTCATCCATCGCCATAATCCGGTGCTGAATATCTCGAGGGCTCTCGCGCTCTACTATCTGTGGATAAAAGACATCGGCTGAGCTTCCCAATGCTCTCGCGTTATTGATTGATCTCATCAACTCCTGTGATTTCCCCCAAAACATTCATAATGACGTGTATCGATCCCGACACAAAAAAACCTCCGGCCTTCTTGTTCTCTTCCCCCCTTAACAATACACCATGTTTGCTCACGACTCCTTCTACTCCTTGCAGAAGGCACAGAGAATCACGCCAGAATTTCTACGTTCAGCACTTGACCTTGGTACCTTCAGATGGTAGTATAATAGCTGTCGGCATTCCTCGATAGCTCAATTGGTAGAGCACCCGGCTGTTAACCGGGTGGTTGCAGGTTCGAGTCCTGCTCGGGGAGCCATTTTTTTGGGCCCATAGCTCAGTGGTAGAGCTGCCGGCTCATAACCGGTTGGTCGGAGGTTCGAATCCTTCTGGGCCCACCAGTTGACGACGGCGTACAGGGTAATATAATATTTATTTGAGTTTGGGCGCGTAGCTCAGTGGTAGAGCGCTTGCTTCACACGCAAGAGGTCACAGGTTCGATACCTGTCGTGCCCACCATTGGTACTGGTGGACTAAATACAAGTTGTCTGCCATTTGTCGTTTTGTTATGATAGGCAAACACTTTCTTACGGGGATAATTCTCCATTATTTTTGCTTCAATTCCACTTCACTGGCGTGACTTATTGAAACACTTCATATGACAGGGGCGCCTAGTGGCCAATGCGTGATTCAACGGCGGAAAGAACATGGCATAGCGTCTTTTGGAACTCAGAAGCCCCCTCTGTTAAGCAAGAGCAACGTTTATGGCCAACTGCTTGACTATTGATACGTTTTGCAATATCTCGGCCAGAAATACCTCTAGTCTTAAGTTGAGCTATCCGCCCACAAACGGTTAATCAAACTGTCCCGCGTGTTCGCCACGTGCAATCTGGCTTGCTTTTCGGCCTCTTCAGGTTGACCTTCCCGAATAGCCTCCACTATCATTCGGTGTTCCGGCAATGACGCGTATACCCGGTCCTTTGTAATCCATTCTATGGACACCATACGAGTTCGGAAAACCTCTAAATCCTGCAAATAGCGAATAACATAACTATTGCCAGACATAATCGCTATCGTGTCATGAAACGTGGCGTGAGCACGGTCAAATTCCTTGTATGAAAAAGACGTCGATTCCATCCTTGCCCGTGCTCTCTCTAGCTTGGCCATATCCTCAGGATCATAACGGTTTTGAGCTGCCAGACGAGCCGCCAACCCTTCTAAGACTTCACGCGTTTGATAAGCTTGCTCAATGAACTCGATGGACAACCTGACCACAATCAATCCGCGATGTCCATCGACACATACTAGACCTTCCGCTGTCAGCTGCTTGAGAGCTTCCCGCACCGGTGTGCGCGATACCTGCAAGGACTCCGCCAGAGAACGTTCAATAAGGCGTTGTCCTGGACTTAACTCCCCCTCCAGTATCGCTTGGTGAAGCCGTTGGTAGACTTCTTCAGCCACACTCTGCGCAACAATGGGCTCAAAATTCATCTTTGATTCGGACAGTGTCTTGCTCATGGTACTCCCCCTGTTGTCCCTCACTCATGTTTTATCAAATTTGGCGTAAAACCTCTAACTTTAATGACAGAGCCCAAAACAAATGGCTCAAAAGCCATGTTTCAGCTGTTGCAAGCTGGCCCAGTTACTACCCCTGGGCGGGTTGAAACCGAAATCATTCATATTTCGGTATTCCACGCCTCCCCAAAAACAGCCTAAGACACAGACTTATCTGCCAACCACAAAGCTGTGGAGGCTTGCCGGCGAATCAGTTTTTCCATCTCTCCACTCCAACACTTAGGTACTCACAACATCCTTCAATGGCGCAATGGATACACCGTGGTCCTTAAGCAATCCCGACAAACGCTGGGCAATTTCATTAGCTCCAGGGGTATCTCCATGAATGCAAATCGTATCAATCTTTCGGGGTAAATGCTCTCCCGTAATGGCAACAATTTCTTGATTGACAACCATATGCATTACGCGTTCCAAAATCACATTGACATCATGAATGACTGCTCCCGGCACCCGGCGGGAAACCAGTTGGCCGTCCGCCTGGTACTCCCGGTCCGCGTAAACTTCATATGCCACCGTAAGGCCTCTTTGAATCGCCCTTTCGATTAACAATCCCCCGTAGCTGATCAGAATGAGTTCAGGGTTAAAGTGATAGATCGCATCAACTATCGCTTCAGCATATTGTGGATGAGTCATAGCCATGTTGTTGAGTTGACCGTGTGGTTTTACATGCTGCAATGGCCATTGGGCATCTTGGGCAAAAGCTGCTAAAGCTCCCAACTGATACAGAACATCCGTTCGCACCTCGTCATAGGTCATATCGAAGTTGCGCCGCCCGAATCCAGCCAAGTCTGGAAATCCCGGATGCGCCCCCACCCTGACCCCATGCGCTTTAGCCAATACCACCGTGCGGCGCATAACCCGCGGATCCCCCGCGTGAAAACCACAAGCCACATTGGCAGACGAGATATAGGGCATTATTTTCTCATCGTCACCAAGTTGGTACACTCCATAGCTTTCACCCATATCGCAATTGATATCAATGACCGGCATCCCATCACCTTTCCTTTCTGATGGCATTATCTCCCATTGCCACTACTCATCAAATTTTCGCCACATGCTTGTCTTAGGCCGTCAGAACCCTAAGTGCAGCTGTTCATCCAATACTTAAGGCTCCATTTGAAGGAAAATGCCATTTCAGCCTATTGGAATACTCTGGGCGGCTTTTCTCCATCCTTCAGAATGACAGATCACAGAAGGATTAAAGGACGCTGGCCCAGTGTCCCCCCATTAATACACTCATGACCCGCAACACGTGATTTGTTTCCTTTTATCCAGTGCGCCGTAAAACCCTGCTGTTTAGGGCGGGGATAGAAGGCGCTCGCCGTCAGGCGAAAGTTTTTCCCTGCAATGCCATACCCGGATCGTGTCGTGATAAACTAACTGTGTGTTCGCTCTTTGACAATAGGATATATTGGCGGTTGTCTCCCGCAATCGTGGGAGGCGTAAAATATATCGCGTCGTCAAGACCAGACGTTAACAGGATTCGGCGAACGATCATTCCCCGTAACCGGAGACCTTCGGGCGACCGGATAGGGGGCTTTTGGCTAACCCTTTGCGAGTCAAGCTGACGTCAGTCGGTTCCTCGCAAGAATCTCCTCCCTTCAGGGAGGGGCGTGTCAATTATTAATTAAGTTGACCATGAGAAAGTGCCTCGTTTTGGGGATGGTCTTAGACACAAACCCAAAGAAAGAGACATAGTGCATGATAGCACAGGATAACCCAATGGCGATCCTAGCCGCGAATTTCCGGACATTTGGTAGAGCAATGTTTTAGCTGTTGTCAAGCATTTTTTAACCGATACACATAAGAAAATA
>JAKBWA010000009.1 GCA_021841025.1 Bacillota bacterium
CCTTTCGTTGTGGTGGTACACATAATACTAATCCCTCTACTGGTGAAGGTGCCTTTGTTCGGTATGTCAGCGGGATTGTCATCATATCGTCCCAAAACGCCTTAACGAGTGTGACACAATATGCAAACGACCTGAGGAATGACTTGACGCCAATATTTTGGACTTTTGCTATTGAGGAATAACACTCAACACATAGTTATTTTTCTTATCTTATAAATTAAATTATAGTACGAATTCATATAATTGGGTTGATTTATAAGCATGGTTGTTTTAGACTACCAGTAGTTCTATTGATGGGAAGAGAAATTTGGAGACAACCCCGATAGCGTTTATTCGCTGCGGGGATTTCTTATTGTCACACTAAAACGTATCAAAATTGCGCGATATATAAAGGAGACAAACGCAATGCGAAAGACAAAAACGGCTCTTTTAATTGCTGCCTCGACGACGATGCCCGCCTTATTACTTTCCGCTTGTGGACAAACACCGACTCAAGGTGCGGCCTCTCCATCGTCAGGCGTGGTGACGATAACGTGGTACGCGGGCCCAATCACGGGCACGGGCGTTCGTTCGACATTGATATCTAAATTTGAAAAATCTCACCCTAACATTCGGGTGAAGTTGATTTCCGCTCCGACGAGCACCAATACAGACCGTGCTAACCTAACTGCCGAAATATCTGGTGGGGCGAGCACTCCTGATGTCTTCAACGGGGATGTTATTTGGCCGGCGCAATTTGGACATGCCCATCTTGCCCTGGATTTATCGCATCATTTGCCCAAGAGCTTTTTTAACCGATTTGCTCCAGGCCTTGCTGCCGGCGCTAGCTACAAAGGCCAAGAATATGGAGCGCCTTTGTTTATGGACGCAGGATTTCTCTATTACCGGAAAGATCTGTTGGCCAAGGCACATCTGCCTGTACCGAAAACCTGGAGTCAACTATATCAAGATTCACGAATTCTCCAACAAAAAAAGCTGGTGCGTTATGGATATGTGTGGGAAGGAAATTCCTACGAGGGTCTGACGTGTGACTGGATGGAATTCATGACCGATGCTGGCGGCAAAATTTTCAGCAATGCCTCGTTAACCCATTCGGTGATTGACTCTGCGGCATCACTGAAAGCCCTGACCTTTATGCGTAAGTTAATTACCAGCGGAGTTAGCCCGTCATCGGTTACGACCTTTGAAGAACCCCAAGCGATGGCTGTTTTCGACGCGGGCAACAGTGCATTTTTACGCAACTGGGACTATGCATGGTCCAACTCTAACGATCCGAAAGTCTCGAAGGTTGTGGGTAAAGTGGGCGTTGCTCCTCTTCCGACATTTTCGCAATCGCAATACCCAGGCTATTCCAACATAGGTGGATGGGATATATACGTCAATCCTCATAGTCAGCACATTTCGCAAGACTTAACTTTTATTCGGTGGATGACGGGTACTCAAGCACAAACGATACTGGCTACTAAATATTCGGAAATCCCTACAAACTATGCGGTGCAAAAGAACCCCGCCGTCAGAAGGGTGAATCCTGTCCTGAACATCGTGAGCAAAGTGAGGCTGGTACCGCGGCCATCTGGGACTCCATCCTATCCTAAGATTAGTCAAGCCATCTACACAAACATCAACAGTGCCCTGACGGGCTCCATCTCTCCAACGGCCGCTCTCAAAAAAGCTCAAACACAGATAGACCGGGCGGTTAGCAGCAATTCACTGTAAGAGACCTATAAGCAGAGTTGTTTTCTAATTCTAGTGTGCCAAAAGGAGTTGTGTATGGGTACCCCAAACCCCTTAGAGCCTGAATTGACAAATCATGCCTCTAGGCCAGAGAAGAAATCGCCAGGGATAAGACGTCGTCTAGCTCGGCAAGGTTGGGCGTTCGCCTTGCCTGCTTTGACTATCATTGCAGCCATTACGATTTTCCCTATCTTGTACTCGATTATAGTGAGCCTGAATCATATTACCTTTACCTCGCAAGGCTATCATTTTCACTGGGTAGGTCTCCATAATTACTCAGTGATTTTTTCCAATCCGTTATATCGCTACTCGTTGTTTTTTACCGTGATTTATACGGTGGTCACGGTGTTTATTGAATTAGTTGCAGGGTTGCTCATTGCCCTGGTTCTGGATAAATTGATTGCGGGCCGGGGGCTGATGTTAGCTGTATTGCTTCTTCCCTGGTCCCTGATTACGGTCATTTCGGCTGAAATGTGGAATTACATCTATAACGGCGTATATGGTGTGCTCAATGCTCTTTTGATAGGCATCGGCATATTGCATACGCCGGTCGTGTGGCTTGGAAGGCCACTGATCGCTATTGTTTCCATGATGTTCGCAGATATCTGGAAAACGACTCCTTTTGTTGCCATTATCTTGCTGGCCGGGCTGCAGATGATTCCTCATGAATTATATGAAGCCGCTGAGATTGATGGTGCCAACGGCTCAGCTCGTTTTTGGCGCATAACATTTCCGCTCTTGCGCCCGACTATTGCCTTATCCGTCCTTTTTCGGGTGTTGCAGGCATTTGGTATTTTTGACTTGCCGTTTGTCCTGACCCAGGGCGGACCCGGGCATGCAACAGAATCATTGGCATTGCTAGGATGGCAAGTGATGTTTCAGGATTTGAACATGGGCCGGGGTGCAGCTATCGCTGCGAGTACAACACTTATTGTCTTATTCGCGTCCCTATTAGTTTTGCGCGCTTTTCGCGCTCAAGTTGGAGAGGAGGACCTAGGATGAATGTACGGCGCCGCACCCAACGTGTGCAAATGATGGCGACTTTATGGTCTATTGTTATTGCGCTATTTATGCTGGCTCCTCTATACTGGCTGATTGCCACGTCACTCAAAAGTCCGGCAGCGATTGGCGCGTTTCCGCCCCAGGCGGTGCCAAATCCTGTTAGTTTGCATAATTATGCCCGCGCGTTTGCCTACTACCATTTTCAGATTTATATGCGCAACAGTGTGATTGTATCTGTAGGAGCCACGATCCTGGTTTTGGCTTTTGGGTCCATGGCGGGATATAGTCTAGGACGTTTGCCAGTGCGCGGCAAGCATGGCATCATGGTGGCTCTTCTAATGATTTCCGTATTTCCCGAAATCGCTGTGATTTCACCATTATTCATGTTAATGCGGACGCTGGGGTGGCTCAATTCCTATCAAGCACTGATTATTCCGTATACTGCGTTCAATTTGCCCTTTGCCATTTGGATCTTACGCAATTACTTTTTAGTGATCCCGCGAGAAATGGAAGAGGTGGCGAGGATTGACGGAGCCTCTGCTCTTAGAACGCTGGTTCAGATCATCTTGCCGCAAGCGACACCCGGCCTTTTTACAGCAGGGGTCTTTACGTTTACCGCTGCCTGGACCGAGTTTCTCATGGCTTTAACATTTAATTCCAGCCCAGCATTTCGCACCATCCCGGTCGGGATTGCTCTTTTCGGTGCCCAATTCGTCGTCCCCTACGGAACCATTTTTGCTGCGTCCACTGTTGCTGTTGTACCTATTGCGATTTTGGTGTTGGTTTTCCGGCGCTCAGTGGTGTCCGGCCTGACCCAAGGGGCCGTCAAAGGTTAGCCAGTCTATCTCTTTGAAGAAGTTCTCGTGTAGCGGTTCCCAAAAACTAGAGGGTGAGCTTAAAGTGTGGCACGGCCCACACCATGGCAAAAAAAGGCATCATGGCTCTCTCTTCAAAATGCGGCGCGCTTGAAAAATCTCAGCCTTTGGGGGATAAGGGTGGTCACGACGACGGAGTTCCCGGAACACATGGCGAATGCCTGTGATACGCACTAACTTGTACACAGATATCTTCCGTGTCGCGGGATGTGGCGAAAAGATGCCGAGATCTTGATGTGCATGGCTTCATGAAGGAGGGGCCCATAGGTGAGCCCAGACTTCTTGCCTAGGCCCATGCCTTTTGCTTAGCACGCAAATCCTAAGTGGCATTCCAATTTTTTTTCGGCCTGCCCTGAGCCTCTGAACGTATGTGAATGATCCCGAGACTGAGTCCCAACAGCACTAGGCTCAGCGGATAGAGCAGTCCTACACCAAACGAGCCGGCGAAGAGTAAACAGCATAGAAAAGTCCCTAGTCCAAAAATCTTGGCAAAGGTGTTGCGAAAGAGTCGCAGATAAGCCAAGGCGCTAAATAAATAGAGAAGAAAGAAAGTTTTTCCGGCGAGCGAAAACATCTCATGAAGAGACAGAATGCTCAGCCCGTGGATAACCACTACCAGGATGCACATGAATGTCGTCATGAACACTGATCGTCTCGGAATCCCTACCTTGGGACTAATGCCCGCGAAAAACTTTGGCAACAGTCCCTCCCGGGCAGATGAGAATAACAGTCGCGACGCGGCCCATATGGCCCCGTTGAGGTTGGTCAAGATAATGAGGACGCCTATGATTGCAACCGCCTTACCACTCCAACGTCCTAGGACTTTGGCCATAATAGCAGCAATGGGAGCTTGTATCGCTCGTATGTCGTTAAGAGGCAGTGTCCTTTGAATGGCCAGAGCTACTCCCACATACACGAAGACCACAAGCAGGAAACTGACAATTATCGCGAGAGGGAAATCCCGTTTCGGATTACGAAATTCTTCGCCCATGAACGACAGCATTTCCCAGCCCGTGAACGCAAAAAAGACCATGCCTAAGACAGGGATAGTTTTCACCCAGGCTCCGGGTGGGGCGATCGAGTGGGAAGGATGCGGAACAAACAACACAGACACAAGGGAGACCCCGATTAAAATCAATACGAGAGTATACGACAAAATCTGCTGCACGGTTTTAGATAAGGGTGTGCGCAAATAATTAAGCACGCCTGCGGTAACAAGCAGTCCGGTCGATTCCAAAACGTGGGCCAGTGCTCCCTCATGCCAAAGATAGCCAAAATAGTTGGCTCCCGTTAGTGCGATGCCGGGAATTCCGAGAAAGAATGCGCCCATTAACAGGATTGCGGCAATGTCTGCGGAGATTGAGCCAAATGCTGTGCGTACAAATCCCGCTACCCCTCCAGCGTTAGGATAGCTTGAACCCAAGGTGCCAAAAACCACGAGCAATGGGATGACCATGATTGCATCAATAATCCAAGCATACACGGCGGCTGTTCCGGCCTGAAAATAGACCAGTCCGGGTAATATCAAGAGCCCAGATCCTATCACAATTCCCGTAGCCAAGACTACGGCTTGACCAACATTTAGTGTTTGCGCCAGATTTGCGCTGGGTTTTTCTGACTCCATTCTTGACCTCCCGAGTACGGTTATTGCAGAAAATCGCATAGAGAATCTTCCTCTCCTGGTGTAGAAGGCCATTCCAGATGGATAGTGTAGGCCACTATCGCCGCGTCATCAGGAAATGTGAGGGCTCTGTGTCATACCAATTGGAGGCTCCAACGATTTCTTTCCGCCTCACCCTAGAGAAAGGATTTTGCCAGGGACCAAAACAATCTATAGATTGTCGGCTTCAGCAACACCAGAATCACTAGAATCATCATAATCAATAGCATATGATGTCTGTATACGATAAATTGGATAACTCTCATCGGATATGACGATGGAAAGGATGATTATGGATTTCAAACAGCTTCGTACGTTTTCTGTCGTGGCTAAAACGCAGAACTTCACCCGTGCCGCAGAGATTCTCAACTATTCTCAATCCACCGTGTCTGGCCAAATTCAGGCTTTGGAACATGATCTTGGCATTCCCTTGTTTGACAGGTTGGGGCGGGGGGTTTTGCTGACTGAAGAGGGCAGAAGAATTCTCGTCTACGTCGAAAATTTATCACGGATTGAAGAGGAAATCCGAGCTATCGCTCAGGGACAGGATGAACCCGCCGGCTCGTTAATTGTGGGAGCGCCGGAGAGCATTATTGCCTATCGGCTTCCGGAGGTTCTGCTGAAATTCCGGGCGTTGTATCCAAAAGTCCAATTGAAATTCGCGCCGGGGTCCTGCTCGGAGCATCGAACAGCACTGAGATTAGGGGAGATCGACGTGGCTATTTTGCTGGAAGCGCCAATAGACACGGATCATCTCATCACAGAGTGTTTGATGGAAGAATCCATCGTGCTCGTATCGGCTCCCACACATCCATTGGCCCAGATGGACAAAATTAGTGACAGTGATTTAGCTGATCAAGTATTTATTATGGTGGAATCAACACAGGGTGGCTGGAGCTACCGTGAGATGTTTGAAAATACTATGATCCTATCACATATATATCCTTCAGACCGGCTCGAATTTTCGAGTGTTGAAGCCGTAAAACAATGTGCCGTGTCCGGACTGGGAATTGCGTTATTACCGCAAATGACTGTCGAAAACGAAGTGAGAGAGAAGAAATTGGCCATGCTTCACAGACCTTCTATCCGCCTTTCAACCCACTTGGCTTGGAACCAGCAGCGGTGGATATCTTCTTCAATGCAAGCCTTTATAGATGTAATCCGGCAGTTTAAGGCCCCAATGAGATCCGCAAAGATGTCCAGGAGTACACGTTCAAATGTTTGAGAAGACGATTATGAACTTGAGAGTTATCCGTGCACAAGGGGGAGGACCGTCATGAATCTTCCGTCAGCCAAGAATTATGGTGCGCCAGGCGTGCTCATATTCCCTGAGGGGGAGGGTGGATTACAGTAGCCAGCACTTTTGGTCATGAGATCCGCCTGCAAAAGGTTTACGCCCCTTCCTTTCGGGTCACAGAAACAGGGAGGGACATCGGTGCTTGAATTTTGTGAGGCGATCTGCCTGGGGAAATTCATCCGGATTGAATTGTAAACTGTCAATTCACTGTACAAGCTGGCGGCTTCTCTCGAATTAAAGCGCCAACGAGATCACTTTGAATGGGGCAGATGGGACACACTGGCAACTAAAGAGCATGGGCGGTTGTCACCCGCCCCTACTCGATATTAGTTGGAGGTAGAAATCAGTAGCCATGTCAATCCTGACAGGGCAGGCAAATTCCGGTCTCTTCGTTCCGGAAGGTGCTTTTAGGTCCCCGTTTTAAGGGCACATTACCTGAAGGTCTTCGGGTGTTGTTAGTGATTACAAGAACACTCAGAGCAGTTGCATTGCTTCGAGCATCTGCAGTCTGATCCGCAATGACCCGAGTGACACCCATCGCAACAACAATGATTTTCAGCCATTTCTCATCATCCTCCCTTCGTTCCTTAGCTAGACTTCCCCAATCGGTAAAGGATATGCACCGAAGATTGCTGGTCGGGGGCGAAATCTCTCTGATATGTCGGCTTCTGAGGGGACTTTCTTTATGGCTTGTTCAGGCCGTCGAGTCAACAACAGAAAGACGTTTGTGAACAACGAGTTTTCCTGGCGAAAGAGGGAAGGTCAAGACGTCAAGATGGATGCTCCGATAAAGACCACGGCGTAGCCATTACACCCTTCTCATCGTCTCCGGTAAAATAGAAGAGGCAGGCGGAGGTTTGCTGAGTTATCTCGGTGTGCGGTGAAGTTTTCTTCTGAATAAGATTCATGGAGGGCCATGGACGATCTGGTTCCGCGGCTAAGGAGATTGACTCTTCTTGGCCGATTCATCTGCCAAGAACGAAAATGACTTAACACAGGCGGTGGGGCTTTCAGTCGCTATTCGAGCTTGTGTAAGCCAACAATTGGGTCAAGGGGGTTTCGAAGATTTTCGAGTGGGAAATTCTATCCGAAAGGAGCAAGGATTTTAATGAGTGAGCGCGAGCAATACATTTTGGATCTATTTCAGCCGGAAGATTCAGTTTTGCGAGATATTCGGGATGAGATTCGCATACGAGGCATGCCGGAAATCTCGATTCATCCTTTAGTGGGGGCATTTCTTGGCTTTCTTGTCAAAGTTCATGAAAGTCGGGATGTCCTGGAAATTGGTGCTTTAGGCGGTTACTCCGCCGTGTGCCTGGCCCGGGCCCTGCCGCGAGACGGACACGTGGTGTCCTTGGAACTTAATCCGGATTATGTCGCTGTGGCCCGGGCAAATCTTCACCGTGCGGGATTAGAAAACCGGGTGACGCATATGGTTGGCTTGGCGGAAAAAAGTCTGGATACCCTGCATCATCAAGGACGGCGATTTGATTTTGTGTTGATAGACGCCGATAAAGAAAATTACCCGCTCTATTTGGACAAATCCTTGAAGGTTCTACGACATGGTGGGTTGATAGCTGCGGACAACACACTTTGGGGTGACGAAGTGTGGCATCCCCAAGCACAAGGGACAGCCGTTGAAGCTATTCGCCGCTTCAATGATATGGTGGCACACCATCCAGCTCTGGAAAGTTTGCTCTGGCCTGTCGCGGACGGTCTCACGCTCGCGCGCTACCTGTGAAGAGTCTGATGCTAGATGGGGGATCTGCCTGAAGACACGAGCCTAATCATCCTATGTCTTGAATTGGCTTATATAGACATTTAAGATTAACTGTAGCATTAGTTAAAATTGTGTGAGTTTATAGACAGCACTGGCGCAAGAAATACGGAGACAAGACACATCAAGTCATCTTGGAGCAACACGTTATTGGAAAATGGCCGGCTTTAAGTTCAGTTCTCTAATATGGAGATCGTTTAGGGTCAATCTATGCGAGGAGGCTCTGGTTATGGATATTATCCATCCCCGGGTTCGGGCAGAACTTGACGATGCCCGCGACTGGAAGAAGTATTGGGCACATGAGGCTCGACATATTGCATGGCATACGCCCTGGGAGCGGGTATATGAGAAGGTGGACGGAGTGACGCATTGGTATACAGGGGGAACTACCAATCTAGGGGCCAATGCGACCCAGTTCCACTCCCCGGATGTCATGGGTCGTGCCGCCATTATTAGCATTCGGGAAGATGGATCCGTCAGAACGTTTACCTATGCTCATTTAGCTGATGTCGTTCTCCGCTTGTCGCGCGGATTTCGTAAATTAGGCATTGGCAAGGGAGATCGAGTCGTGCTTTACATGCCCACGGGACCCGAGGCCATTTGTTCTATGCTGGCTTTGTCCCGAATTGGTGCGATTCACATGGTTGTTTTTGCCGGCTTTGGTGCTCAGGCTTTAGCTCAGCGCATTCGTTTGGTCGGCGCTAAAATGGTGATTGCCTCAGACGTGACCTGGCGCAAAGGGCGTCATGTCAATTTAGCTGCCATTGTTCAAGACGCCATGAAAGATCCCCAAAGTCCTGTTCAGAGCATTATTTGGGACTGTCGCGAAACGGATCCTCCTTCCATTCCCGGTATTGCGCCGCATCGGCTCGCCGAGGTGGAGAATATGGGAGTTAAGACTCCATTTTGGGAAACGGAAGACGTGGAATGGATGGACTCCAACGATCCTGCCTTTATCTTAGCGACCAGCGGAACGACCGCTCAACCCAAACTCGTAGTGCACACGCACGGGGCATATCAAGTCGGGATCATTCATACCAGCCGGGTGTTATTCGGTTTAAGGCCGACGGATATTTGGTGGACAACCTCGGACATTGGATGGATTGTCGGTCACAGCTTTATTGTTTATGCGCCCCTATTGATTGGAGCGACGACTTTAGCTTACGAAGGTGCCTTAGATTATCCCGGACCGGAAAATTTTTACCGTATTATTCAAGAACAGCACGTCACCGGACTCTTTACTGCCCCAACAGCCATTCGTTTATTAAACCGCTACGGCGCTCTGCCCAGCAAAGATTATGATCTTTCTTCGGTAGAGCGTATTTTTTCTGCCGGTGAGCCATTGAATCCTCCTGCGTGGAAAATGTTTCAGCAAGAGATATTTGGAAATCGGGTGCCCCTTGTCGATCATTGGTGGCAAACCGAAACAGGGGCTCCGGTTGTGGGCAATCCTTATGGATTGGGTTTGCTGCCCATCAAACCCGGATCGGCGGCATTGTGTCTCCCGGGCTATTCGATGGAAATCAGGCGTCCTGACGGAAGCCCCTGCGAAGCAGGCGAAATCGGCAGTGTGGTGATTACCCGGCCCTTTCCGGGACTGGTGGCAAGACTGTGGGGCGATGATGGCAGCCGATATGACAGTACCTATTGGGAGAAGATTCCCGGCACATTTCTGACGGGAGACGCGGCCTCCCAAGATGAAGATGGATATTTTTGGTTTCGGGGACGATCAGATGAGGTGCTGAAGATTGCGGGACACCGGATTGGCACAAGTGAGGTTGAATCAGCCTTGTTGAAACATCCTGCCGTGTCGGAGGCTGGCGTTACGGGATTGCCAGACGACCTTCGAGGCGAGGTTATTTTGGCATTTGTTGTCTTGCGCCCCGGAGAGGACCCTAAAGAGGGGCTGGCTCAAGAACTCAAGGATACAGTTCGACGGGAATTGGGTCCTGTGGCGGTTATAGGGGGAATCGAGTTTGTTCCGAACTTACCCAAGACACGCAGCGGAAAGATCATGCGGCGGTTATTGAAATCGGTTGTTTTGGGCCAAGACACCGGGGATATTTCCAGTATTGAGGATCCCACCGCGGTGGATGCCGCGAGAAGCGCATGGGAGAATGAAGCTCACAAGTCAGAAAACTAACATGTCTTCTGCCAACTAAGGCTCCAGTGGTGCCGTCTTCCTTAACCACTTAAGGCGGGCAGGGCACCACTGGGGTGATGACGACGGTCGTTCTCGTCGTGGAGCACGCAGATAAGATCAGGGGTAGTTGCAAGGCCAATAACGATTATCAGCCTCTTGAAGGGGTTGGCATTGGCTGATTCATGACAGTATCTCCCGGCATCTCTTTATGCGTGACAGACTTTATGCAAAGGGAATGTCTCAGCAAAATTGGTCGTCCATCTGATGCTGTCATATTAGCCATAGACACCCTCAGAAGGGCCAAAGGCCCCCAGAGGCAGTAGACCTTTAGACCCGCAGAATGGACCACATGGCATCTACCCGAATAATAGCAGAGTGATAACATAATTAGTGAAAGGATTCACAAGCAAGAAAACAGAAAGGGCGTGGGGATCATGAGTACACAAATTAAAGTACTGGACAGTGTTCCATCTGCCCAAGACAAACGAATCCACCTAATTCATGGGCTTAGATTATCGTTGGTGTTTTTCGCTCTCTTGGACGTAGCGGCCCATTTATTTGCCACACCCGGAGCGACTCCGATTGTGTCCTATTGGATTGACATTGAAACCGCATCTTATGGACTGATTGCCATCGTTTATCTCTTGGGTCTTCGGATGTTCTATGGGCCTCCCATCATATTTACCGCTTATAACATGGTGATGTTCTTTGTAACTGGCTTCGTCGCGCTGCCCTTCGGCATTAACAAGACCCCTTTGACGGGACATCTGCAAATTCTCCAGTACTCGTTTGGTCGTGGCTTTTCATTAGCGGCATGGCTGTACCTCCTCATTATTGGCCTGATTATGCTGAAAATGGACAAAGGCAGTCAACTCAATGACCTGCTGAAAGGCAGTTAGGCAGAGAAAATTGGGAAAAAAGCTAAAAACCCGTACGGCCCCAACGAGAGCAAAGTTTGGGGCCGTACGCCGTGTTTAGAGTTTCTGTCCAACTCGGCGGAGGATCCCATGAAATTCTCGGATTGTTGGGTCATGAACCCTTTTTTGGATGGCAAAGAGTGGTGGATCATCTGTTCACACTTCTTGCCGACCGTCCTTTTTAAGGCTTTTTACGGATGATTGCGGCCTTAATAAAGTGCGTGAGGCTGTTCTTTGGCCTCGGCCTGAATTCTTCGAGGATGCCGATCTTTGTGAGAACGAACTTGCGTATAATGGGAGCCGTGGAATTTGATGGCACAGGAACAATATAGAGGATGGGAGACGTTATGGCCCTAGTAGATGTTTTAATATCGATATCCGTGTTATTGAATTTGGTGATGTTAATTTTATGGCTCACGGGCAATCTTGCCAGAAATCTCCAAGATTTTATTGCGCATCAAATCTCAGCCTTAGAAAAAGGTCAAGAACGCATGGAAAAGGCATTGCGAGAAGAAATGGCCTTGGCGCGAGAGGGGAGCCAACTGTCCTTCAAACAGCTTCGGGAGGAAATGGTGGGCATGCTTCAGGTACTGGGCGATAAGATGGTCAATGAACAGCGGCAGCATTGGCAGTCTTTCCAAGCCCAAGGGGAGCAGTTGCGCAATAACCTGCATGAGACCATCGTGGAGATGGGACGTATGGAAAAGGACCGCTTCGAAACCTTTAACCGTGAGAGCTGGGAGTTGGTTAACCAACAAGACAAATATCTGCGGGCGCAATTAACGGAAATGGCGAGCCAACAAAAGAATCAACTGGATTCTTTCATGAAACAGCTGGCGGAGTTGACGCAAATGAACGCAACCAAATTGGAGCAACTCCGCAGCAGTGTGGAAAAGCAGCTGGCCCTTCTGCAAAAAGACAATGCCGAGAAGTTGGAGCAGATGCGGGCTACGGTAGACGAAAAACTTCACCAAACCTTAGAACAGCGTTTAGGGGAGTCTTTCAAGCTGGTGAGCGAACGCCTGGAACAAGTGCAGAAAGGACTGGGTGAGATGCAGGTTTTGGCTTCCGGTGTGGGTGATTTGAAAAAGGTGCTGACTAACGTCAAAGCCCGGGGGACCCTTGGGGAAATTCAATTGGATCATATTCTTGAACAAATATTGTCTGCAGATCAATACGAGCCCAATGTTTCTGTCAAACAGGGCAGTTCAGAACGCGTCGATTTTGCCATCCGTTTACCGGGCAAAGACGACGGGCATGACAATGTATTTCTGCCTATTGATGCTAAATTTCCCTTGGAGGACTATCACCGCTTATTGGATGCGGAGGAGGCCGGCGATTTGCTTCTGCTCCAGGAGGCTTCCAAGACTTTGGAGAACCGGATCAAAAGCGAGGCGCGCAGTATACAAGAAAAATACATTAATCCTCCTAACACCACCGACTTTGCCCTCATGTTTTTACCCTTGGAAGGGCTTTTTGCGGAAGTGCTGCGACGCAGGGGGCTGTGGGAGCTTTTACAAAGGGAGTACCATGTCATCGTGACGGGGCCGACCACGGTAACGGCTCTTTTGAACAGTTTGCAAATGGGATTTCGCACCCTGGCTATTCAAAAACGATCCAGTGAAGTATGGAAGTTGTTGGGCGCGGTGAAAACCGAATTCGGCAAATTTGGCGATGTGTTGGAGAAGACCCAAAAAAAATTGCAAGAAGCCAGCCACAGTATCGATTCAGCAACTGTGCGGTCGCGGGCCATTGAAAGAAAATTGCGAAGCGTGGAGTCCGTATCTTCTGCCGAAAAAGACGAGCCGTGGCTACAGGAAATCGAGCAGGGTCAAGACTAAATTATTCCCCTTCAAAGCCTATATAATCCTTACCTGTTCCACTGACGGTGCTCGTCCCTTTCTTGTGGCGGTCTTCTGAGTAGTGTGCCTTTGTGGGAATAGATTTTCTGGGTGGGGTTTAACCAATCAAAATTATGCCCAGAATCCCCACGGCCACCGAAACAGCTGCCAATTGCGCAAGATTATGCACGCGAAAATAACGCAAGAGGAATTTGGCCGACAGCCATGCTGTCATGCCCGCTAAAATCCCGCCAATCAAGGACGGGATGAATAGCCCGTGCAGTCCTCCATGCAATTTGGGCAATTCCAGAACGCTGGCCGCCAAAATGATGGGAGTGGCCAAAAGAAAACTAAAATGGGCAGAATCTTCAAAAGAAAGGCCCTGGCGCACCCCTCCGGTTATGGTCGCTCCTGAGCGGGAAAGCCCGGGAATGAGAGCCAGTATTTGGAACAGTCCAATTTTGATGGCATCGGGTACGCTGAGATGCGCCAGCCTGACCCGGTGTTGTTTTTGTGACTGATACCATTTGTCGCCAAGGAACATGAGTAAGCCATTGACAACAAGAAAAATGGCTGCTAACAGCGGCTGTGCAAAGAGGCGTTCCAAAAAATGTTTAAAGATCACTCCGACCAGCCCGGTGGGGATAGTGCCCCAGATTAACAACCAGGCCAATTTGCCGTCAACAGTGTGTTGGCCCTTGAGCCAGAGAAACCAACCGCGCACAATTCGTATCCACTCACGGCGGAAGAGAAGCAATAAGGCCAACGCTGTACCGGCGTGCAGTGCAACCAGAAACGGCAAATAGCGGGAACCTTGGGTCGGAACCTGAAGGGCGACTACATGGGGAAGAATGACCAATAGTCCCAATGACGAAAACGGAAACAACTCGGCAAATCCCTGGATGACCCCTAAAATGATTGCGCTTAAGAGTGGCACTTCAACGACTCCTTTAATTTATTCTTGTGTGGTATCGATAGAGTCAGAAATGAAATAACATGGGGAAAAGGTTCTTCCCTTACACTATTCGACTGTTGCTTGTCTATTGTAACCGTCATTCAAAAATTTCGCACACAGCCGGTGTTACGGGGAATTTTACTCTCGTTCCGTAATTTGCGTGTGAACTATGCTAAGCTCAATATGATCGTGTCATTCTTAGGTATTCATCCCTTTATCGGTTATTGGAGGAATGAAATTGAGTACCAAAAATAATGTGAACAAGAATGATATTCTGGCTATTATCCAGGCCAATCGCCAGCTGGGAGAAGGCTACGATATACAGTCTGCAGATCAGATTTATGAATTGATTGCACAGAGTCAGAAACCTTCGGAGATGACACCGGAGGATGTTGTCCGGGTTTTGGGACAATTGACCGCGTCCGAGCGCAAAAGGTTGCTGCGTCCCTTTGTTAAACGCAAACACTCCACGGTAGGCACCATTGCCACTGTCATGGCCTTGTCGATTCCTTTAATGGGGATAGCCGGCGCTTCCGCCAACATGGATGGGGTAGTCGCGGTTTTGGCATTTGACGTTTTTGTGATCGTGTTTAGCCTTGTGCGTTAACCCAGGGATGCTAAAGTGGCGACCGTGCGGGAATGAATGGGATCTTGAAGTACGGGAGAAAGGGAGGAGTGGATGGCGGCCATCTGGCCCTTTGGGCGTGATCAGTATTTTTTGCGAGCACTCGATGTCCGGGACGCAACCTCGCGTCTGGACTTTTTTGTCAGAAACCGCGACTTTCTTGAACCTGTGATGCCGATAAGTCCAGAATTGGATTATACTTTATTCCGCCAGCGTCAGATTCTTGCCCAAGGCTGTCAAGATATGAAAGACGATCGCCGGTATTTGTTTGGTATTTTTTCTTCCCCAATATCTCAGGGAGGTCTTCTCTTGGGATATATTAATTTCAACAATGTTATTCGCGGCGTGTTTCAGAGCTGTGACATCGGATATGCTCTGGACCAAAACTGGACCGGGAAGGGAATTATGAGCCAGGCTGTCCACAAGGCCACTGAGGTGGCATTTTGCACATTGCATTTACACCGTATTCAAGCGGCTATCATGCCTTCTAACAAGCCGTCTTTACGCGTGGCCGAAAAAGCCGGATTTCAATTTATTGGACTGTCGCGCAAACACTTAAAGATACACGGCGTCTATCAAGATCATGTGTTGATGGCCAAGTGCTGCGACGAATAGGCTGCCGTTTAGGGTCCTTTCGTGTGTAACCACGGCGGAAAAAACGTATCTTGCGCGATGTCTTCTGGATTCAGACTTCGTTCTTCGACCGTCAGCTCCCATATCGATTCTTGTTGGCTCTCCCCGGTAAAACTTAGGGGAAATCCGCTGGAGGATTCGATCTGGCACTTAAAGGTGTCTGCGAAGCGAAATAACCGATTGGGATGAGGGGGCCAGACGGCTGCATCATCGTGAGATGGCACCGAAATGCCTTGCCATATCCGCTTGTTGTTCGCCCTATTGTCGTCCTCAAGGCGCCACTCCCAACTAGGGTGTGCCGATGAAAAATCGACCCACGGCCACAAGGCTGCATTGGCGCGCGCCGAGTATCCTCCCATGCCGGTTAAAAATGGGACGAAAGATGACCCCACCTGGCCTTGGCTTGTGATCACAATTTCGGGCAAAGACAAATCTTCTTTTGGTGGCAGCGACCGGTAAGACCACCACTGTGAGCCCTGAATCAAAATACCGCTGGTAATGAAAGACGGGTCTCGGGCGGGAGAACATTCATGCCGCCAAAAATGTGGTGCTTGCCACCATGATCGAAAAATCTGGGTATGCCAAGCTCCTGGCCCCAAGTCGTAAATGAGACCATGACGGCTTTGGTTCCATTGGCGGGTTCGTTCGGTATGCTCTCGCATGATCGCTCGAACCCGCTGAAATGGATAACGATCAAATGGGGCATCAATCAAGACCGATAGTGGCTTAAATCGCGAGTCCGTCACAAAAACTCCCTTATGGCGCAAATCACAGTATTTTGTCCCCAGAGGTGAATCCTGCAGAACATCATAACGTGGCTTTCTCTTTTTACATGATATCAAACCTCTCTTTCTAAAACATGGATTTGGAGGATTTAGCTGGCATAGAAGTTAAATTGAAGAGCAAAAACCAAGACCGCGTCTAAGCTGACGGGTTCAAAGATGTCCTGGTTGCCCCGTTATTCGGGGTATTCACGGGTTTTTCTTGCCGTGAGAGGGTTATGGTGCGTGACGGTCGGTCTCGAGACACAAAAGGTATGGTCAAGACATTGATCGTAGACTAGATGTGGTAGTTATCCCCCGGTTGTTCACAATCTGTGGATAACCTGTAGATTCAGTCTGGACAAAATGTCGATAAATCGACTGCATCTGCTCACATTCATCGACAGTAATCCACAAATAATCCACAAAATGATGAAATCTGTGGATTATTTTGCAATGGCGAAGGTTTCGGCGGTCCTAACTGCCCATCCTATGGGGTCATATTCAAAATGTCTGTCAGGACATCTTGAATATCTGTGCTGTTGCCAATCGCTTGTGAAGGGACTGTGACGGGAGTATGGATATTCCGGGGGGCCAGAACTGGCTGCGGAAAGAATTTTTTACATAACCATATGGTTATGTAGTAAGATAATGCTGGTGCCAGATGATCTTGAAATGCGTCCAATGAAGACTCAGGGACTGTCAAGACAGGTTTTAGATCCGTTATTCTTGAGTTTATCCAGGGATAGCCTTAGGCGTAGCGCATTCATAAGGAGGAATCGCTTGCGTGTTAATTTACTTTCTTTGTACGGGGAATTCCTGCCGCTCCCAAATGGCTGAAGGATTGGCCCGCCATATGGCTAAAGAAGGCGTTCAAATCAGGAGCGCCGGGGTTGAGGCTCACGGATTGAATCCAAGAGCAATCAAGGTGATGAAGGAAGCAGGGATAGACATTTCGGCCCACGAGTCGAAATTGATGAATGTTGATGAAATACGCCGTGCGGATTTTGTCATCACCTTGTGCGGGGATGCGCGGGATCGTTGCCCTATTACCCCGCCTGAAGTCAAAAGACTCCATTGGGGTTTTGAGGATCCTGCCCGCGCACAGGGAAGCGAAGAAGAGATTATGGCGGTCTTTCGCCGGGTGCGAGATGGCATTCGCTCTCAAATCGAACAGTTTTTGCACGAACAAAATCTGCTGCGTTAATCGGTGTCTAATCCCGGGGTTCTTGCGACAGCATGTCGAGTTTCGAGGCCAGGTTTTGCTTATGAATTTTGCCCACACTGGTAAGGGGCATCTCTTTGATGTAGAAGATATGATCAGGTATCCAGAATTTGGGGATGCGTCCGGCTTCCACTTGGTTCATGAGATAGGCGATGATGGTTTCGGGCTCGAGAAAGTGTCGGGTTTGCACAACGGCAACGGGTCGTTCCCCCCATTTCGGATCGGGCTGGGCTAAAATGGCGACTTGGTCAATTTCATCAAGTTCCGACAAAATTGTTTCCAGTAAGTTGACGGCAATCCATTCTCCTCCGCTTTTAATAGCTTCTTGGAGACGATCAACTACCGCCACGGTGCCGTCCTCGTATCCGATTCCCAGATCGCCTGTGGCGAACCAACCCTCGCGAAAACTTTTTTGGGTAGCGTCTTGATCGTGAAGATACTCTTTGGGAAGCCAGAGGCTTTTGACCCAGATTTCTCCAACGACGCCAGCTTTGGGATTGATGGGAATGAGATTGTCGTCGCGGATCTGGATTTCCACGCCGGGTAAGGGCATGAGGCGTTGAGTAGGCAAGGTGTCGGTTTCAGATGGCAACAGTGTGTGTGGGCCTGGGGGGGCACAAATAGCGGAAGCCAGTTGATCGGCTCCGCCATAAATGACGGCCAGTTGAATGCCCAAATTTTGGGCCTTTTTTGCGAGCCCGTGCGTGAGGGCGCTTCCGCCGACGAGGACCTTCAGCGTATTGCCCAGTGGTTCGGGCAAGTTCTCGAGAAGGCGGTACAATTGGCTCGGTACCATATTGGCCCAACTCACATGACGTTTCTGGATCATTTCCACCTGATCGGCGGGCGACAATTTTTGCGACAAGGCCAAAGAGGCGCCAATATAGGGAGCAATAAATGGAATCCCCCATCCGTGGGCATGGGCAAAAGGGATCAAACACAGCATGGTGTCCTCACTGGTGGGCTTGGCTAAAGAGTCATGAAGCGCCAGATGGTGCACCACTTGCCACGAGCTTAACAAAATATCCCGGTGACGGTAGAGGACCGCCCGGGGACGGCCTGAGGTTCCCGTCGTAAAGCCAATGGAAAACGGGTCGGATTCTTTGAGGGGAAGATCGGGAAATTTTTCATTTCCTTCGGCAACTAAGGCTTCATATTGTGTGGGCATGGTGATGTGTTGGGGCACGAGGCTTTTCAGGGCATCCGCCAAGGATGAGAATTCAGGGCCGACGATAAGCCAGCTGTCCTGCGCCTGGCGTATGGTGTATTCCAGATCATTTAAAGACAGCTGAAAGTTCAAAGGATGCATGATAGCGCCTAGGAACCCCAGAGCATAGTGGAGCTCGAGAAATCTCTGAGAATTGGCATCTAGCACTCCCACGACCGTCCCTGGCCCGATGCCCAGAGTGTGCAATGTGTTGCTGAGCTTCACGACGCGGGTTAGTAAGAGCGGGTAGGGAGTGAATTCATTGTTGTGCCAAATGCCCTGATAGGGATATTTGGCGCTGGCTTCGACTAAGAGTTGAGGCACCACGAGGTCTTTGATGTGAGTTCATTCCTTTCACTTTCGCATGGAAAAAAATAATGGGGGTCTTGGGATTCAGCAGATGACCCAGCCCTCTGGGGTAACCGAAGGGGTCCCAACGGCTTAATCAATATGCCGGGAATCAAGAATTTTTCCCCCGGTTGCTCCAGGGAGTTGCCCCTATTTCATTGTGCCAAATTTTTCTTCCTCGTTCCATGGTTGGGGGAGTATCCTTTCTGCCTGTCTCTGACGGCTTTCTCTCGCTCTATCATGGTTGCGGGTTCATGGCGACTTCGCTCTTTTTGGGGACTATAGTGTCGGCAAAGCGGCGCGGGTTTTATGCAATATGCCCATTTGATGCGCAATTTGCACGCAGTGGTGGCGGTCGGTGGCGTTTAGTTTGCGCAAGAGATGCTCAACATGGCGTTTTACGGTATGAATAGAAATGAGCAAAATATCGGCAATTTCAACATTAGAAAGATTTTGATCGAGCAGCGACAAGATCTGATATTCGCGCTCTGTCAGCCCGGAAGAATAGTCGGAGGAAGAGGAATTCTCGTGAAAAACTGTTTTCCAAAACGATTGGCTTACCATGACACATGGCGAATCTAAGATGCTGCGGAATAAGTGGGGCAATTGCTCGCATCCTTGTGTGCTGTCCAACAGAATATCTACGCCCATTTTCATGATGGCAGGCGCTAAATGAAAAGCCAAGGGGGAAAGAAAAACGGCCGTTTTAACTCGGTAATTGGACAGGCGGCAGAGCATTAAAATGGATTCAATGTGGTTCAGATTGTCCGATTCAATGATGAGGGCCGTGAGAGGAGGCCAGTCGTGTTGGGAAGAGGGCAGCACGATGGCGTGGGTTCCCAAATCTCGCTCCAAAACGGATCGTATCCCTGCCGCAAAAATGGGGGAATGGCTGATAATACCAACGTCTAAGGGATCATCCACGGATTCCACGCTCCTTTTTTATTGTTCACGAGCTTCTTTTGCATTCCCCCCCAGGGGTGTGTCACGAATCACAAGACCAACCGTTCTCCACTAAATTTGACAAAATTATCCTTGTCAAAGAGAAAAAATCTTCTGCCGCCCTTAAGCGTGATAGCTCGCCACCTATACCTTACTACGCCGACCTTGGTTCGGTGTCTCATTCTTGGTCTTTCTTGGCGACTTCTGTGTGACACAAGACGTCAAAAAATCCCAAGAGATTACACCGGAACAGGCCGATTGTCCAACACATCAAGCCTGACGATAGGGAGGACATGACCATAAAGCCAGATCCAAGACCATTTGTTATAGGTCGAAATGAAGCAGGACTAAAGAAAATCGCCACAGGAATGATCGGCTCAAAATGTTTGGCCCAAGACTCTTGTGACATTCAAAGAGGCCCAATGAGTGCGGCCAATTTAGATATCATTCGACAACAGGGACCGTCATGCCCTCCTTCTAACGCAGTGAATTCTTAACAGTCCAACAAGACTCATAGAAAAAATTTCTCTAGTGATATCGAGTCACCCAGGGGTGTAACAGCCAGACCAGGCAGAAAAGGCAATAAAGGAAGGACAAAAATGTGAGAGGGGGAATTGGGCCGCAATGGGAAGAATTGCCAAGACCAATGTGGCGGTCCGGATCTGACCCATGGCATACCCAAAATGACTGTTAGGGGATTCGCCTTCTAATTTTCTCAAGACGTCATCATAAACGGGAAGCGAGAGAAATAAATATGTGAAAGAAAGCGACTCCCGTCATTTTGGGTATTGTATTGGAGTTATTGTCTTCTCTAGGATTTGATCCGCAGGCCACCGGATAGGTCCTCATTCAAGAGGATCTATCCGGTGGAAAATCACTTGATGTATTTCTCGGGATTTTGTTCGAACGCTTTTTGGCATGCAGTACAACAGAAATAATAGCGATTTTCCTCGTAGTCAGCGTGAGGAGTGTTCTCTTGGACATCAACATCCATGTGGCAGACGACATCAACGGCAGTGGCCACAGTCATTCACCTCCTTTCTTTGGTGTCCCTGAGCTAAAATACTGGAGTTTCCGGCAACCGGGCAATTTTTAAGAGCAAAGAGTTGGATACGACCGAAACGGAACTCATCGCCATGGCAGCACCCGCTAAAATGGGCGAAACAATACCAAATGCAGCCAGAGGGATCATAATGACATTGTAGATCAGAGACCAAAATAGATTTTGGCGAATCTTTCCTAAAGTCTTGCGACTGAGGGATAGGGCTCTTATCACCCCATAGATCTCCGGTGCCAACAGAGCCACATCGGCTGTTTGAAGAGCAACATCGGCACCTGTTCCTACCGCCAGACCTAGGTCCGCCGTGGCCAAAGCCGGTGCGTCGTTAATGCCGTCGCCAACCATTAAGACTTTGTAGCCAGCGGTTTTTAAGTCCGTAATCACCCGCGACTTGTCTGTGGGCAAAAGTTCTGCATAGACGTGATCGATGCCTAAACTTCCCGCAATGGCCAAAGCCGCCTTATTTTGGTCCCCTGTGAGCATAGCGGTCTCGATGCCTTGGGCATGCAAGGCGGCTATGGTGGCGGGGGCATCATCGCGTAGGGTATCGGCCACAATAATAGCGCCCGCCAATGCGTTGTCAGAGCCAATCCAAATGACACTGGCTCCTTGATTCTGCCAGGTGTGAACGGTGTTCTGGATTTGCCGGGGGACCGAGACTCCATATTGTTCCATGAGTCTAAAGTTTCCGATTACCACTTCTTTCTCCGCAACATATCCCACCATGCCCAGTCCCGGTTCGGTGTAAACATCCTCGGCAGTCCACTGTGGGGCTCCTTGGCTTTTTGCGCCCCGGCAAACGGCTTCGGCTAAAGGATGAGTGGATTCTTTTTCTACGGCCCAAGCCAGCGCTAACACCTGGGAGGACGTAAAGGAACCGTAGGCTATGACGTTTTGCATATCCGGTTTGCCGCGTGTGAGGGTCCCGGTTTTGTCAAATGCCACCATATTAATATGGCTAAAAGTTTCCACAGCTGCCCCGTTGCGGAACAGTATGCCTTTTTTCGCTCCCATGCCCGAACCAACCATAATGGCCGTTGGGGTAGCCAGCCCCAGAGCGCAGGGGCAGGCCACAACCAATACCGCCACACCGTCAAGCAATGAAGAGCGCCAGTGTCCGGTAGCTAAACCCCAAGTGATGAAGGTGATCAGAGCGAGTATTATCACAACGGGAACAAAGATGTTGGCAATAGCATCTGCATAACGCTGGACTGGAGCCTTGGTGCCCTGGGCTTCTTCAACGGTTTTGACGATCTGAGCTAAAGTGGTATCCCGTCCCACTTTTTCGGCTCGGATTTCCAAAGTCGAGGTGCCGTTCAACGTGCCCGCTGTGACTGTGTCCCCCACTGTCTTATCATGCGGCAAGACTTCTCCTGTAAGCATGGATTCGTCGACTGATCCCCGCCCCAGAGTGACGGTACCGTCTACACCAAAGCGCTCTCCGGCCAACACTTGCAAAATGTCCCCCGGTTTCACGCTGTCAATAGGAATGGGTTCCCATTCTCCTTGATTATTGAGTCGCCGAGTCTCTTGAGGACGCAAGGCTAGCAGTTCCGAAATGGCCTGGCTAGTCCGTCCCTTGGCTACGGCTTCCAGGTATTTGCCGACGAGGACCAGGGTGATCACTGTGGACGAGATATCAAAATACAAAGGACCGTGAACGGTTAAGTCATATACAGACAGCCCCCATGCGGCCAAAGTCCCCGATGCCACCAAGACATCCATATTGGCGTTTTTGTGGCGAATATTCATCCACGCTCGGCGAATAAATCCCCATCCAGGCCCCCACTCCACGAGAGTGGCGAAAATCCCTAACATGACCCCTTGGCCAAGCCACGAAGGGCCGATGCGAAAGATCATATGAATCATGCCAATCCAGATCGGAATGGTGAGAATCACCGATAAAATGAGCCGGTTTCGCGCTGCCGTCATTTCATGAGAGCGAGGGCTGAGTTCATCGGATTTTAAGGCTTTAACACTATAACCGGCATTTCGCAAAGCTTCCGTCAAATGTTCGGCGTCAGCGACTCCGCGGATTAAATCCGCAGAAAGAATCCCACTCACCGCATTGATTTGAACATTGTCAATCCCGGCAACGGATTGGGCAACTTCCAGGGCGCGCTGGCGCAAGGGTTCTTCGTCCATTCCCGATAGGCTCCAGGACATATGATCCTTGCGCACGGTATACCCTAGTTCAGTGATCGTATCGACGAGTCTCGGCATGGTGACAAGACTAGGGTCAAATGTGATGTTGGCCCGCTCCAATGCTAAATTCACGTGGGCATCGACGCCATCGAGTTGATGCAAGGCCTTTTCAATGCTGTTGACACACGTTGCGCATGTCATCCCCCCAATGTCCAAATTAATGGATTGGCCGCGGGAGTTGGAATCAAGGGGACTGGTGGCCATGGCTCATTCCTTCTTTCATGATGGTTTGCACATTGTCCGGTGTTTGTTCACTATGACAATGACACAGGGGATGTTCGACTAAGGGGGATAGGGCATGATCGGGTCCTAACGCTTCCCCCGCGGAAAAGGGCATATATTTCATAGCCCCTATCAGTTCTTCTACGATAGGAGTGCCCATACCGTCTTTCATCGCATCCTGAACGCAGGTCAGTAAATGGTTGCGAAGCAAAATGCGCTGCACCTGTTCCAAACTGGCTTGAACAGCGGAAACTTGCTTCATAATGTTGACACAGTAGATGTCCTGATCAACCATGCGGCGAATGCTTTCGAGATGGCCGGCAATGACCTTGAGCCGTAATGCGGCATCTTTTTTCAATTCTGGCTCCATAAAATCTCCCCCTCAACCCCTCCCCCACCCCCGGTGGGGTATTTACCCATACTGTATAATTTTTACTCTAAAATGTCAACGAATATTCCCAATTTCCGTCTCGTTCTTTCCTCAAATTACACAGTCATAAGAAGTATGTGCGCCAGAACTTGTTTGTTCTCCCGCTTCTATGTAAAGTGTGTTTTCTGGCCTGTTCTATGCGCAAGAATGTTCCGTCATGGATTGATCTCCATGCTATTCTTGAGAGGATAACTGGGAAAGGACGGGATCGAAGAATGTATCAAGAGCTGCAATCCTACGACGATGTAGAGAAGCTTATGCAGCGGTATGTTGACGAAGTGTTTTTAGATCAGCCCTTTTTCCGCACTCTCTTAAGTGGAGAGTGGGATAACCGGCTTCTAATATATTTCGCTCAGCAGTATCAGCATTACAGCGCCAATTTTCCTCGTGTGCTGGGAGCTGCGATTGCCGCCATGGCTCCACAAGACCGGTGGTGGATTCCTTTGGCGGATAATTTGTGGGATGAAGCGGGACGGGGAATTGCGGAAAATTCTCATGCGCGCTTGTACCGCAGTTTTTTGCAAAGTGTCGATGCTTCTTCGCCACAATGGTATCCTCACCCAGATTACTGGCCTCAGATGGGATTAAGTGTACAGGGGGCTTTGGAGACATTTATCCGATTCTTCCGGACATCCTCTCCTCTAGAAGCCATGGCGGCTTTTGGCCTGGGATCAGAGTTTTTTGCCGGACAGGTGATGGGGGTTATGGCCCAAGGTTTGGCTCATCCCCAGTATCAAAAGAATGGCCCCGTCAATACAACTTTTTGGGATATTCATGCCAAACATGACGAGCCTCGTCATTATGCTTTGTGCCGCAGTATTTTGTGCGAAGAGACAACGCGTCAAAACTATAGCCGGATCCTGGATATCGGGCAATACATAGCCGGTTCCGAAGCCCGTATGTACGGAGGCCTCTATCAAGAAGCCCAAAATCTGTAGCCGGGTGTTGACGTCAAAAATTACTGTTGACCGCCTTGACATTTCCCATATCTCAAGGCCCTTGGCTTCCGGGAAGTGATTGCGCTCTGGTATGTTGAAGGGATATTTGCGGTCGATAGATAGCCCGGGTCTCTTTTTTGTCATAGGTCATGTTGAAATAAGACAGATCATCAGCCCCGCCTTCCCAGAGCCAGTGTTAGCACAAGCTTAGCCCATCTCTTATGAGAGATCGGATGAAAATTCCAAGTATTTGAGCTATGATGTTAACGGATTGATGGGCGGGATGATTTCTTTTGTCGGCTGCGTAGGGAATCGTTAAAGAGTTTCCAAAGTCCCGGTTAACGGGGTATCGATGGGATGATGCGGTGGGTCTGTTCTGAGGCTGTCAAATTTCTTTATAACAAGAAGGTGGTGGCAATGGACTCAGATATCGTGGTGTCGCATGCGGCAGCTTTGGACGTATATAAGAAGACAATAACAGCAACGGTGATCACGCCCGCAATAACCGAAACCCGGTCCTACGGCGTGGCCACTCCGGAGCTTTTGGAGTTGGTTGACTGGATGGATGCACGCAATATCACCCACGTTGCAGTGGAAGCGTCCGGAGTTTACTGGAAGCCTGTCGTCAATCTTCTGGAGGCGTATGATTACACCAGTATTATATTGATCGCTCCTCAACACCTCACGGCTTTGCCTCAGCGCGACCCTGATATTCCCCCGTCGCAATGGATCGCCTCGTTGCTTCGTCAAGGCGCTTTAAACCATCATCTTCCGCCGCGTCCCAAACGAGAGTTGCAAGAAGTGGTGCAATATCGAATGAGTATGGCTCACGAGCGGGCGCAAGAGGCTCAAATAATACAGAAGATTCTAGCAGAATCAGCGCGTTCTGTCGCAACAGATGTTATCGCCCGTATTTTTACGGATCACAAGCGCATTATCCAAGCTCTGGCCCATGGGGAGAGTAGTCCTAGAAAACTTGCGGATTTGGGAGAATCGAGTCTTAAGGTGCCGCGCGAAACGTTGATATCGGCCCTTAGTGTATTGGTGGAAGCGCGTCGGCATGCCATGCTAAGTGTTCGGTTGCAGCATGTGGCCTTTTTGGACCTTCAAATTGAAACGCTGGACCAAGAAATTACGCAACGCCTGAAACTATTTTGAAGTGGCGGGGGGCGGCATGAAAAGGCTCTACCGCGTGGAAGACTCTAAGACGGATAAATCGTTGCGGTAGCATCAATGTCGTCCGCATCCTCATGACGCAATGATGATCAGCTGACTTGGCGAGATCGCGGGAAACTCTTTTTTGACTTGGCGGCCCTACTAGCGGCTGCCAGTTAAGTAGTTATGGAATTTGGGTTTTAGACAAACTGTGAAATTTTTGTGGCTAATCCCTTTAACCATAACCCCTTTGCTCCCCCTTAGACTTTTCGCAAGGGGGCATTGGGGCTTGGCATCAAGCCCTTTCTTCTATTGCCATCATCAACCGCGAATCCAACCAAGACCTTTAGTCTCATCAAGCCAGGGGCGATAGTGCAGTACTCTCGGACTCAAGAATGGGTGAATTACCTCCGGGAGAGAGGAGAGGATGAAAATACTTTTCCTTGGGTCATTAAGGTGACCAATTCAAACCGGTTCTTGACGCCGGTTTTTCGGTAAATATTATGTAAGTGCGTTTTCAGGGTATTGGGTGAGATGTAGAGTTCCGTAGCAATTTGGGCATGATTCATGCCTGCGAGCAAAGCTTCGCAGACACGGAGTTCTTGAGGAGTCAAGTGAAGGGATAAGGACTGGGCCCAGGACGCTACATCGGCTTGATCGCCGGCCAAGTCATCTTGAGATTTTCTATCAATGTCTATAGCCGACGCTTGTTGATTGCGGTTGACAACGTCTTGACTGGCGTTGCCAACGATAAAGGAAATGGTGGAGGGCACGACCAAAAAGAGAACAATTCCCGACCATTCTTCAATCGGGAATTTGTGCACGGAACTGAGCCACCAGACCCCAATTTCGCGGCCGGCAGCAGCCAAAAGAAGAGAAGCGCTCAGCATGATGGAGATGAAGGCTTTATGCGCGTGACGAAAGTGGTTGATTGCCTGAATCCACCAAAAGATGACCAGGTTGCGGGCCAGAAGAAACAAGGGCAGGCTGAGCCAGACGAATGAGTGTGCTTCTAAAAGAATAATGGCCACTCCGCTTAGGGTAATGCTCAGATAAAGCATCAGGGTATCCATGAAGTCCAATAACAGGGGAAAAATAACCACAGCGCCCAGGATGGGCAAAATCTCCAGAGCATAAAGGGGGGAGGCGTCGGCCACCGGAATTCGGCCCACGATTGCCAAAAAGGCTTGTGTGACGAGGAGAATGATCCCCACTACGGCAAAGGAAATCATGCGCAGCGATGTTCTCGAGTCTTCACTGTTCTTTTGATCGGTTTCTGGGGATGAAGGCCAAAATATCTTCAGAAGCGCAAGGATCACAGCAAGCAGCACACAAATGTACGGGCTGCCGGAGAATAGCTGCAGATGGGCGAAAACCC
This sequence comes from Bacillota bacterium, assembly GCA_021841025.1. Taxonomy (GTDB): domain Bacteria; phylum Bacillota; class Sulfobacillia; order Sulfobacillales; family Sulfobacillaceae; genus Sulfobacillus. The sequence continues at coordinate 27,331 of JAKBWA010000009.1, forward strand.
GATTCATCGTCAGCTGAAAAAGCGAGATGAAAGCCCAAATGGCCGTGATAACACCGCTTTGGCGCTCAGAGTATTGCAACAGTTCATCGATCCAGTGGCTCAATAGGGGAACCGTAAAAACGACTAACAGACACTGCCACCACAGATGACTGTCTTCGCTAAGCCCCGTGGCAGTCAAAAGGCTCCACAGGACAACGTACCACGGGGAAAGAACACGGAAGCGTATCCGTTCTATCGGGAGGTAACGGTAGACCGCCAAGACCATAGCGGTGAAGGCTATAGGAAGACTGTCGGGAAACGTCGGGGCGGTAGTTCTGCTGAATTCCGCCAAAGTAGACACCAGCCATGCGGTGAGCACCCATGAATAGACCACAAAACGGTGATGATGCCATACTGGTTGCCAATATGTTGCGATTTGTCCGACTGTGGATTTCACTTTCGTCTTAGTCCTCCTCGCTCCCCTGGTCTTGTCCCATATTGCCACACGGGGTAATGGGCGGCTATCCACCCTTCGTCCTATCTTGGACAGCCTCCCGACTAGAGGTCGAAAGACCTATGATATAGGTCTTTGCACCGATTGCACGCAATTTGGAAAGGTTGTTGAACTATTGGGTTGGTGTCTTTCCTAGTGTCGGTATTCATATTTTATACTCTCTTTTATGATCCCACGTGGGACAACGAGCCGGATGAAGACGGCGGAGTGGCAGGCGATGAGGACCCAGACAGAGATGATGACGTGTGCGGTGTGGCACGCGAGACGGATGAGGACGATGTTGAGGATGAAACCGGGTTATGAGTTGAACTGGGTGTGGAAGAAGACGACGAAGAATCGGAAGAGGAAGATGAGGGAGTCTTTGAACTCACACCGGAAGGCAAAGGAGGCAAGGGCATGGTGAAAGTATCCAGGGCGCTTTCTGTAAATCCCCCCAGGTTCAGAGTCACCACGGCTTGATAAATTCCTGGGATCAAACCGTTTGGGGCAGGAAATAACAAGATATCCGTTGTTCCGGGGCCTAAAGTGAGAGAAACTTGCCGATTTTGTGGCGGAAACTGTGGGGGAGATGCGACTGCCGAAAATTTGGTGGAATGGGCCTGGTCTTTAGTCGTGCTCAGGGGCCGGTGAAATGCGGTGGATAGGTGAATAGCCATGTTCACGCTAAAAGAAAGGGTCCTTCCCGTATTATTGCTGACAAATCCGTAATTCACGGGAATATCGGGTCCAATGACACCGCCTCGCCCGGAAAGAGGAAGGGACTGAGGCAGAGAAATAGCCCGAAACGCCAGGGGCTGGGTGCTCGCCTGATCGGTGAAAGCCGAAAAAGTTGAGCCCCAGGGCAGCAAGACGCAAATGGCCGCTGCGGCTAACCCCATGCCTCCCAGGACGGTTGTCCATTTCATGACGCGGCTCCCTTCTTTCGTGAAGGCCGGATCAAACGACTGAGCACCAGGTCGATCAGTATCAGTCCGGCAGCCATTTCCGCGATCCATAACCAGCGCGTTTTGATAAACATGATGACATAGCCCAAATACGGGATAGAGAAATGATAGACTCCCACGATGTTGGATTTCGGAGTGAGAAACGGATCGGCATGTTTATTGGCTTTCCCTTGAGTTTTGATGAACACGGCATGGTCTTTATGAATGATTCTGACAATTTGGTGGGTCAACAAGGTTGTGGGCTCAATGGGGTTCACGAAAGTTACAATTTCGCCCGGGTGAATGGATGACGAGGGACTAAAGCGTGTATCGACGACAATAGAACCCGTATTGAAGATCGGAGACATAGACCCAGAACGCACGATAAAGCTGTAAGGCATGCCTTGAACACCGAAATCACCCAGATCGATGACGATAAAAAAAGCCATGATCAAGAGAAAAATTGTCATGACAGACCAGGTGCCGACACCTTTCCACGATATTTTTGAGACCTTGCTGACGTGGCGGCGACTGTGTGCCGACTGAACAGGGTCTTTCATAATGATAGTGCCTCCTTCATTACAAAGATACCGATACGAGAACGTTTCTTTATGTGGGCCGTTGTGCTGAGGCTTATTTCACTTTGCCTCGACACGTTCAATGACGCATTTGCCTGTCTTCTGCAGACTTTTCTTCATTAACAATCCCAAACAATCCCAAAATGCTCTGGTTTGTTACGGTAAAACTTGGAGGGCAACTAAAAATAATAGATACGCACTCCGGCATTTAAGGAAAATGAGGGGACTTGCGAAAAATGGTATAACTGAACAACAACAGGGCCAACACCATCCAAATGGTCCACAACAGGCCGCCTAACGGTGTAATGATGTGATGATCCAGGGTCTTGATGCCCCGGTACGAAATATACCCCCAAAAAATTGTAACGAGTGAGAGAAAAACCAGCCCCCCTGTATGAAGCGTTTTGAGGGGACTTGTGAATACAAACCACAGGGCCAGATAGCTGGAAGCCGCTCCCACTTTGAGATAGGAGCGGGACCTCTGCCACCGAATCCAAGGTTGCAAGGGTAGAGGTCTTGAGCACTTGGTAGGCATGGTCCCTAAGCTCCTTTGTTGTCCTCACTTTCACATGTTGTCTTAAGATTCAAAACATGGTACAGTATCTTTCAGGTTGAGTCCGCCAAAGCCGTCTGAATCCTTGAGGGATGAAGATGGCTTTTTATGGTGGAGAAGATCCTCACGAAGGAGGTGACGGAGGTGACGTAGGTGACGGAGGATTCACGACGTGATCGCTGGGCGCCAAGACGGTGTTGTCTGCCTGGACTGCTGAGGCGTACATCGTGAAAGACCCGCCTTGCCCTTGATACGAGTTGCCTGCCGCGTAAGGCAGGTGCACACTGATGTAGATACTGGCGGACTGTCCGGGTTTGAGGAGTACATAATCATTGGACCCTAAGCTTTGAGACGGAGGCGGCAGAGGCGGAATCGGATCGCTTGGAGCTCCGAAATAGTACGAAACGTTTGCCGGCGTGGGTCCTCCAAACAAGTATCCGGATACATTGGTTGAGCTTACGTTGAATAATTCGGATAAGCTGCCGGTATTGGTGACCGTAATGGGGCCGCTCCACGTGTCACCGGGGTTCATGTTCATCGGCGTGTCGATGTTCAGTTCGGCAATAGTGCCGTGGCTGGTTTCACTTTCGAGATACTTCACACATTGGTTGCTTACTTGAATCTTTACGGTGCCGGCTTGAAAGGTTTGGGTGGGAGAAGTGCTGTTGGCGGTAAATTCTGCAAAGCTGGATGCTCCCATGGCCGCCAGCATTGCTGCAACGGCTGCTCCCGCTCCAATCAATTTCGTTTTTGTGGTCATACCTTTCCACTCCTTTGGGTTAAGACAGTTCTTACAGTGGTTCGCTTGTCATAAGTACTCAGCTGGTTTGAAAGCCGCTCGCCACGAAGATGCGATGTTTTGGGGCCTTTATGGCGAGCGCATGTTCAAAATAAAGAATGGACGGCACTAAAAGAAATCACCGGGAGAGGTGATTTCCGTGCTTTTTGGGGGAATCACCCGCCAGGGTGAGAGGGTGATGAACGGTTTAGTATCCAGGAAGGAGAGAATGATCCAACCGCCAAAAGTGGGGATACGGACTCCAGTTGAGACTCTTGGCAGCCTTGTCACTGGATTGATCCTCAGGGCCTCTAGGTTTCACGATGATAAAACTTCAACAAGAACCTTCCTGTTTTTCTGCTATCTTGAAGGACGGTGTAGCCTGGAAAACTTGCGGATCGCGACTAGACACTGGGCGATGTCTGTGTGCACCCAGGACAGATGACCAAAGTCATCAAAGGTTATGACTTTTTGTTCTCAACATGGGAATGGAAACTTTGCGACAATCAAAATTGCGTATACTGCTCTTAATGAAAAGAGAGAGAAAATTCGAACGGAGGACGTGTCTATGGCACCAGTTATCGAAGTCATCAATGCCGTTAAAGAATTTAACGGGGTGCGGGCCCTTGACGGATTGTCCTTGACAGTGAATTCGGGACAGGTCGTGGCAATTTTAGGGCCCAATGGAGCCGGGAAGACAACCCTTCTTGAAATTCTTGAGGGTCTGCAGCGTCTTAACAGGGGGGAAGCCCGGGTTTTGGGTTATGACGTCGGGCGTGAGAGTCGGGAGGTCAAGGAACGTATCGGCATCAGCCTCCAAAGCACGGCATTTTTTGATCGTTTGTCCGTGGAAGAAACGGCGGAACTATTTGGATCCTTCTTTAGCCACCCGCAAGATCGGCGGGCACTTCTTAGGAATACCGGATTATGGGAATTAAGAGGACGCCGGGTATCGCGGCTCTCGGGAGGGCAAAAACAGCGTGTGGCATTAGCTTTAGCTCTGATTAACGATCCACGGCTCATCTTCCTGGATGAACCGACGACGGGTCTTGATCCCGCTGCCAGACGAGAAATCTGGTCGTTGGTGGAACGTATCCAACAAGAAGGAAGAACGGTCATATTGACTACACACTATATGGAAGAGGCGGCCTATTTGGCTGACAATGTCGTGATCATGGATCAGGGCAAGATATTGGCGGAAGGCACGGTGGCACAGCTCTTGCGAGATTACGCCGATCAGCAGACGGTGATTTTAGACGGGGAAGGCCTGGACTATTTGACCGAACCTCCCTGGAATTTTGTGGAGGATAATGGGCAGTTGTTCTGGCATGTGCCGAATCTCTCCGATCAATTAGACAGTCTGTTGTCGTCTATCCGAAGTCGTGGAGGGAAGATTCACCATCTGGTCGTGCAAGAAGCAACCCTGGAAGATGTGTTTTTGCGGTTGACTGGAAGGAGGCTGGTTTCGTGAGGGCTTATTTGACTTTGGTGCGAATGAATTTGAAAATGCTTTTTAGGGCCCGCGATGTACTGTTTTGGAATTTTGCTTTCCCGGTTCTGTTTATGGTCCTCATCGGGACGGCCTTTGGTACGACTCCCGGGTTTTCTGCCCACGTGGGCGTGGAAGGATCGGGAGCTTTTGTGTCCGGGTTAGTTCAGGCCTTGCACCATATTAAAGGAATGAAAGTGAGCGTATTGGCATCCGGAGGAATTGAGGCGTTGAAAGCCGGGCATATCGATGTGCTGGTGCACAGTGCCAATCACCACATTGATCTTTACCGCACGAATGCATCCACGTCACAAAGTGTATCCTCGATTGTGCTTGGTACGGTCATGTCCATGAATTTGCAAGTTTTGCACCAACCTCTGCTTTTTCACCCCATCGTCCATCAAATTTCTATGCAAGGCACATCCTATATTGATTTTCTGGCTCCGGGCATTCTCGGCATGACCTTAATGAACACCGGGTTATTTTCCGGAACGATGTTAATAACCCACCGGAGCCAGGGTATTTTGCGGCGCATTCGGGGCACGCCTTTGTCCACCGGCATTTTTATCGGGGCCCGGATTACCACGCAAATGCTCATAGCGCTTGTTCAGGCTGCTCTCATTCTGATGCTCGCACGGGAAGTGTATCATTTTACGCCGGTAGGAAATCTTTGGTCTTTGATTCCTTTATTGATTATCGGGGAACTGGCTTTCATGACGATCGGCTTTTTCATTGCGGGTGTGGCCAACACGATGGAGGTGGCAGCGGCTCTGACCAATATTGTCAGTTTGCCCATGATGTTTCTGGCCGGGGTCTTTTATCCTATCAGTCAGTTGCCTCGGTTTATCAAGCCCTTAGCCCAAATTCTGCCGCTTAGGTATTTAACCTCAGGCCTTAGGGCCATCGTCGTGCATGGCACGTCCCTCGCCCATCTCGGCAATGATTTCATGGCTTTGGCGATGGTGACGGTGGTGTGCGGATTTTTGGCCATTAAATTTTTCCGTTGGGAAATGCCTCATGTTTAGAGGTGACTTAACGTTTTTGCGGATCTTGCGTTTTGTGGTGCTGCTGGTTCCATTGTTGGCTGAACTAATTCTGGGTCAACTGCCGTGGTGGCCCCTGGGTTTTTTGAGCTTAGTGGCGAGTCTTGCGATTTCCCTGGCACCCTTTTATCGCACTCGTAAAGAACCATGGTCCACCCTGGTGCTGGCCCTAGAAGTGGTTCTGGGCGTGTTCATTGGCCTTGTGGTACCAGGAATCGGAGTTTTTGCCGCGTTTGTCATTGCCAGCGACATCGGTTTTGGTTCGTGGTCCACACGCATTTTGGCCATAGTTGATGCGCTTTTGGGAATCGTGGCGACATTAAGCGCCGTAGGTCATCCCACCAGTGCTTCGAATATCCAGGCCATCGAAGATCTGCCCTTAGGGCTGGTCTTTGTGCTCGCTATGTGGGGGAATACCCAAGGAACCCGCCAAATGGTGGCTCTAAGCAAAGCCTATGACGCTTTAAAACGTGCCCGGCTGCAAGAACAAGAATTGATTAAGCTTAAGGAGCGTGAACGCATTGCCCAAAATCTGCATGACGTGTTGGGGCATTCGTTGACCTTAATTGTGCTAAAGGCAGAACTGATAATGGAACATCTCAACCGCCATCATTGGGACACTAGCCTCGAGGAAACGAATGCCCTACTCGTGGTGGCGAGAAGATCCTTGGAAGAAGTGCGCAATGTCGTTGAATCCGTTCCTGCCTACTCCCCCATCAGAGAACTGGTGGAAGAATTGCGTCAGGCACAAATCGAAACGGATCTGGACTGGCGCCCTCCGAAGACTTCTCTCCCTCAACTCCTTCAGGACTGGGATTTGATAGTCAGAGAAGGAATTACTAACATTTTGCGTCACGCTAAGGCGACTCGAGCCAGCATTACGCTGGGGCCAGACGGCCCCGGCTGGCTTCTAGTCGTTGAGGACAACGGCCGGGGCATGAATGAGCCCAAAGGACACGGGCTGTGCGGGATGGAACGGCGCGCCGCCAAATGGAACGGAACGATGAACATTGTTAGTGCTCCTGGCCAAGGCACTCGCATTGATGTGCGCGGAGAATATCAAGAAGTGATCAAAGACGGAGGTGAAAGGGATGATGATTCGGGTTATTGTGGTTGAGGACCAGTGGCTGGTGCGAGATGCTTTGGTCGCTTTGTTGTCACTGCAGCCGTCCATTGAGGTGGTGGGGAGTGGTGCTAGCGGAAAAGAAGGGGTGGCCCTTGTCTCAGAGTTAAAACCCGATGTGGCTCTTTTGGATATCCAAATGGCGGATGGGGATGGAATTTGGGCGGTAAGGGAAATTCATCGCCTATTTCCGTCAATTCGTTGTCTTCTGCTTACGACGTTTGCCAAAGATGACTATTTGCGCCAAGGGCTGGCCGCGGGGGCGTCCGGCTATGTCCTTAAGGATACGCCGACAAAGGAGGTCGTGCAGGCCATAGAAGCTGCTTTGGCCAATCAAACCTGGATTGCGCCCAGTATGCAGTCCCGACTATCAGAGATGTTTCGCCCCGATCGTTTAAACGACAGAGAACGGAATATGCTGCAACTGGCCGAAAAAGGGGCAACCAATCGAGAGATCGCGGCGCAATTGTTTTTGGCGGAAGGATCCGTCAAGAATATGTGGACGGAGATTTTTAGCAAATTGTCTGCGAAGAATCGCGTTGAAGCCATAGCGATTGCGCGCAACCAAGGTATTATTTGAATTGAGACCCAATTGTTCTCTGAGGGAGATCCTGTTAGGAATCAGCCCTTAGGGAGTTGAGAATGAGTAGCAGAGAGCAACCCTTCAGGTATTACTTAAAAGACAGATGTGAGTACCTTTGCGGCAAACCTCAATCGCAATTCTCCCGGGGGTTGTCATCGTAAAGGGCCTCTTGCCGGATCTGTCATGGAACAACCCTCCAGAAAGAGGCCCCTGAGAGGATATGGGCCACTTATTGAAAGAAATTTTATGATAGCGAAAGGTTTTATGCCGCACAATGTTCGGGCCCGACTCAGCTAAGAATGAGATGTCATTGTATCCGGCGCTACGACCAGGACAGCCTCACAACGCACACAGACATCCGATCGGGCATATAACTCACTGTGAACAATGACCTTGCGCGTTCCCATTTCAACGATGTGGCCACGTACCGAGAGCACCGAACCTAATGGCGTCGGTTTCACATAGTCAATCTTTAACGAAGCGGTAACACAACGGGGAACCGGTGCCGCATCACCGGGCTCGTGACCCATTCGGTGATAGAGCGCTAAGGCAGCTGAGCCTGTGCTGTGGCAATCAAGCAGCGATGCTAACAGACCTCCATAGACAAACCCCGGAATCGCGATATGTTCTGGTGAAGGAAGATACTCGGTCAAAGTTTCGCCTTGGTTCCAGCGCGTTTGGAAGTGATGTCCTTGGTTGTTTAAGCGCCCGCATCCATAACACCAGGCGAAGTCTTCTTCATAAAAGTCCTGTATTGCCGCCGGTGATCTTTCATTATTATGAGTCATAAATTCACGTCCTCGCCGTCGTAATCGATGATACCTTTTATCCTACGCCAATTTCTTTATAGCCATTTTTCCCGCATTCCTTCAACACCGTTGTGAAGAAAAGAAACCGTGCCGCCGTACCGAATCTCATTGGCAGCGTAGTGTAATGAACATGTCCGTAATGATTTGCCAATGGTCCATGCCAAAGCAGAGCATCTGGGACCAGAACAATTCAGCCGTGGTATTATGAAAAGCTGAAGCCTGTTCCTAACGGCTATTCTCTATGGTAGCATGCCGGGGAAAAAGTTTCTTGCCGTCTTGTTAGTGGATAATCCCTTAAGAATCTCGAGATATTTGGTGTGCCGATTCCTTATACACGATCTGACTGGTGATGGAATGAGGGAAGGGTGACGGTGCTCTCATCTTAAGTTAATTTATGAAGATTACCGTAAAACCGTGGACTAGACTGTCAAAACTTCACCATGAAGGGGAAGTCCCCTGGGGTTGGGACTCGGGGAGAAATATACGTTTGAGTGGGCTAAAATGGGGTTTGTTATAATGGATGGCGGCATTTCCCGTACCATCTTGAGGGTTAACAATTCAATTCATTTTTCTTCGAGGAGCATGATGCGTGAGTCACCATTATTTGATACCTGCCTTAATTGCAGGTTTAATTCAGGGCGTGGTTGAATGGCTGCCGGTAAGCAGCAAAACCATGATTACGATTTACTTTACGGTAATGGGGATCAAGGTGCAAAACGCCTACGACTTGGGCCTTATTGCCAACTTCGGATCCTTTTTCGCGGCTGTATACTACTTTCGTAAAGAAGTCGTTCAGACCTTTAAGGTCCTTATTCGGCCATTTGATTCTCAATATTATTCCCGTCTTTTGCGCTTTCTATTTATTGGCACTCTGGCCACGGGGGTAACCGGACTTCCCGCCTTTATTCTTGTGCGCCATGCCTTTAGCGCCATCGGTGGTTCGGCGGCTATGGTGGTCATTGGTATTCTGTTGTTATTTACGGGATTTGTCGTGCGAAACAAAGAACGCATGGTGGAGAACCAAGGCAAGCAGGAAAGGGAGAACACCCGTGTTCCCGGATTTGGCGCTTCTGTTTTGACCGGTCTCATGCAAGGCCTGGCCGGGCTGCCGGGAATTAGTCGCAGCGGGATGACCATTACCCCTTTGCTGTGGATGGGATTTGAGGCCAAGGAAGCGATTCGCCTGTCCTTTATGCTTGATGTGCTTGCATTGGTGGGAGCCGGTGTGGTCCCGCTCGTGATTGGCCGAGGCGGCTTTCAGGCTGTGGCCCAGCTAGGGGTCGTCACAACATTGCTTATGATAGCAGTGGCCGCCGTAGTGTCATTCTTAGCCATGTCTACCGTTTTGAAATTTGCCAGCCGTTGGCGAACGTCCACAGCAACCTTTGTCATTGCTGGGATTACTTTGGTTGTAGCAACGGCTGCGTTGCTGGGCGTGTAAAGGATTTCTTGGACTGGCATTTAAGAAAATCTTGGAGACAAAGGCTTGAGCGGGGTGATTACCCGCTGACCCTCCAAGCTATTTCTCAATAAGTAGCACAAGGCGCTCGTTTTCAGCGAAATCTTCGGCAGCAAGGACGTTACTGAGGTTGGTCAAGAGGGTGCTGCTAGCCAGCTGAGGGGACCAACCATACGCCGATAAGAGGATACGCCCAAACTCCTCTCCATCCGCCAGGATGAGAAAAAGGTCAGGCGAACAACTGTTGTCTATGTTTGGATATGTTTTTGGGCAACTGTTAGCACCACGCATAAGTTTACAAGCGTCTTTGACCACATTGAAGGAGGCTGCAGCGGGTGCTGTTTCACTGGAACTTGCGGTCAACGGCAGGGATTACCAAGGGCTGTATTCACACAGTTTCTTGGTCAGACATTACGTCGCCGCAAGACCGATCGACGAAATGGTGTATCCAGGAATCCTAGTCTGGTGTAGAAAGCGGCCGTGACGAAAAACTGCCGTGCCGTGAAGGGTTTCTGGGGAGGGATACTAGGCTTAAGAACCTGTTGGATCCCAGATTGACGTAAGGAGGCAAAATACATTACAATGGCCCAATCAGTGTGCGAATTCAGCGAACCTTCAGTGGGATTGGCTGCCGATTCGCTATAATATGCGTAGTCTGAAAAGGGGGACATCCCGACTGAAATCTGATCGGCTATGGGCACGCGAGCCGAGGGGATCTCACGATGACAAGGAGATGATTAGCACGGCTAATCCCAAACGTCGTCCGGGACGGTGGTTCAAAAGCGCAGCAATTCTCGGCGTAAGCACAGTGGTAGTGCTTTTACTTGTACACAAGATGCCACTGGACAAAGTCTCGGAGGCGTGGCAACGGTTATCGGTGACGATTCTGGCGGGGGCCCTATTGTGTCAGATTTTTTTCGTGGAAATGCGCACCCTTCGTTTTGGGATGATGGCGGGCTCCTTGCCTGACTCACATCCCCTTTCCCGGGCATATCGGTGGTTCGGTGCCACTGCGCTTTATTCCATGACTTCCGCTGTTTTTCCTGGGGGCATGGGCGAATTAATGCTTCCAGTCTATCTCAAACCTTTCGGCGTGAATACCGGGTCGAGCCTGGGACTAGCGGTTGGCTCCCGTCTGTTTGACATTGGATGGTCAATCATGCTGGCGCTATTATTTGGTCTTTGGCTGATTCCGGCCCACGGCTGGATTGTGGTCCGGATGGTGCTAGTGCTGGCCGCTTTGGGAATCATTGCCATAAGTGCTTTGATTCGTTTCGTGGATCCTATGCGTTTGAATGACCGTCTGCGACTTCCCGGGTGGGCTGGACGAATCCTCTCTACGGCTCAAAAGGCTCGCGCGGTCATCAACCGTCTCTCGTGGACGGATTTTCTCGTGATCTCGGGGATGACTCTATCGATTAAGCTAGCTAGCACGCTATTTTACTATTTAATTGCCCGGGGTATGGGATATACGCCGGGTTTTCTTCATGTGGCGGCAGCGATGATGTTCTTTTCGCTCTTTATGACTGTTCCGATTCAAAGCCCAGGAGGATTTGGCACATCTGAGGCGTGGTGGACATTGGGCTTGAGGTTAGTGGGAGTGCCGCTGAAAGAGGCCCTGATTCTAGGCATCGCGTTTCAAATATTGAACCTGCTTTACGTATGCGCCATTGGGAGCATATTTATGCTCGTTCGAATTTGGCCGCGGTACGGGGTGTTGCGGAAATCCGGAACTTAGGAGGGTACAAGTTTATGTTTGCAACGCGCATTATTTTTATGATTTTGACGGTATTGACGTTGGGATTGATGGGTTTTTCCGGAAATTGGCGCAACCGCAAGCAATGGGTATGGGTCGCAGTATTTTTGACCTTGATGATGGAAGCTGGACAAATATCTCACTTCGTGTCGGTCAACAATCTGCATTTGGTCGATGTCATGATCATATTCTTAGCCATTGTTGCGGTGATATTGTACTCCGCCTTGAAGGCGGCTAACGTGAAGGCAGGGAAAACGCTTAATATTATCAATCAATTGGTGGATCAACAAGCGCTAGCCGATTTTGCAAGAGAATACACCCATGCGGTGTTTCATCCTGTCACCGTGGTCATCCCCGCTTACTTTGAGGTAGATAATATTGGCAGGGTGCTCGACAGTATTCCCCGGAATATTGACGGCACGCCGGTTTCCGTATTGGTGGTCGTGGACGGAAGTGCTGACGGCACGGATGATGTGGTCAGAGAGCATGGAGACTTTGTGTCTTATGTGTCCGTTAACAGAGGACAAGGAGCGGCACTGCGAGTGGGCTACCGCATCGCCATTGACCATGGCGCTCAGTATATTGTCACTCTGGATGCCGACGGACAATATGATCCGTCAGAAATGTCCGGGTTGGTGAAGCCGGTTCTCCGGGACGAGGCGGATTATGTGCAAGGATCTCGGCGTATGGGTCGGTATGTGAGTGATGACGTGATTCGCGTCATGGGTGTATATTGGTTTAACTGGCTCATTGGGCTGTTGTTGCGTCAGCGCATTACGGATTCATCCAATGGATTTCGGGCTATCAAAGCCGGTGTGCTGAGGAATCTGGCTTTAAGCGAAGATCAATATCATGCGGCAGAATTGTTAATTTTGGCGGTGAGAAAACGCTTCCGGGTTATCGAGAGACCCGCTTCCATGTATCCAAGAAATTCCGGCGAAACCAAAAAAGGCCACAATCTCCTTTACGCATACCATTATGCTCGGGTGATCTTTAAAAGCTGGCTTCGAGCTATATGATGTCTGGGGCAAAGACCTCACTGCGCCGTCACCCCGATGGGTTGGCGATAGCGTCTTTCCTGGCAATTTCTCTGATTTTATTTGGGCTCTTGAAACCCGGGGTTTCGTCGCTGCATGGTGACAACCTCATTCAAAATTATCCTCTGCGGGTATTTGTCGGGGACATTTTGAGCAGTGGGCATCTGCCTTTGTGGAACCCTTATATTTGGAGCGGCACCCCCTTGTTAGCCGGCTTTAACGCGGGTGCTGCTTATCCGCTGACATGGCTCTTCGCGGTATTGCCCGGTCCCACGGCTTGGACTTTAACACTAATCGCCGTGTATACCCTGGCTGCGAGTGGGTTCTATTGTTTGATGCGGGAATTAGGACGGTCTTGGTGGGCGAGTTGGCTTGCCGGAGCCACATTTGGGTTTTCCGGCTTTATGATCGCACAGATGGTGCATTTGGGTAACGTTCAAGGTGTCGCCTGGGTCGGTTGGATCAGCCTCTTTGTCATTCGGGTGACAAAATCCCAGGACTGGCCGGAACGTCTAAAATGGACAATGTATCTGGGAGTCTCTGCGGGTTTGGTCATTCTCACTGGAAGCCCGGAACCTATGGCTTTTGGGTCTGTTTTTGCTGCTATCACGGCGTTTTATGCTCTCTTCAGTCCAGAGGCCAAACGCGGGCCCAGCCTAGCGGCATTCGTCCTGGCCGGGATTCTGGCCCTCTGTATCGGAGCCATGCAGTGGGTTCCGGGACTGGCATTTATTCATATGTCGCAACGGCACAAAGTCAGCTTGACAACATTTGGCTCGATGTCCCTCCCGCCGATCTCTTGGATCTTTTTCTTTTGGCCCTATATTCACGGAGGGTATTCCCGCTTTCCCGCTCCCATCAACTACAAAGGAACATTTAACTTGCCGGAGATCAGCGGTTACGTCGGGCTGTTGCCGGTTCTAGCGGCATTGTCCTTGGTATTCTCTAAATGGAACAAATTAGACCGCCGACAATTATGGATGTTTTATACCTGGGGCATTGCGGGAGCTCTTTTGAGTGCCGGACGTTTTACGCCCTTGGAAGGAATTCTCTATCATATTCCCCTTTATCATGGGATTCGGGCTCAAAACCGCAATCTTTTTATGGTCGATGCTGCGTTAGCGGCCATTTTCGCCTACTGGCTCGATGGGATCCGCCAAAGAAAGCTCTTTGACTCCGGAAAACTTTCCTGGCGCGTATTTGTTCCGGGGATGATATTTGCGGCTTTGTTCTTTTTGTGTCTTCGCATAGGCATAACCACTGACCCTTTGATTATCCATGGTCTCGGTGTTTATGTGGTGATCGGGATTTTACTGGGTGTGATTGCCATGGGGATATATTTCAGTCTTCCCTGGCTGTCCTCGCCAAGACGCATGCAGATTGTCACGATTTTTACCGTGATTGACGTCGCTCTTTTTACTGGAGGGCAATATTGGCTGAATCCTCCGTCCATTAATGTGGCCACCGGTGGGCCTTCCCTATCCACCAGAATGACCGCAATTGTGGGAACGGGGGGGCGTTACGGAATCTATGATCCCAATTTGACGTACTACCCTCAAGTGGAAGCGTTAAACGAGCCGGATCTTAATTTGCTCTATGGACTGAAGAGTTTCCAAGGTTACGGATCTTTGGTTTCCGGCCGTTATCAAAAGGCTACCGGATCCCACCGCCAAGCTGTGTTTAAGCCTTCTTTGCTGGCTTCTGATCCGTTGGTCAATAAACTGAATGTGACAACCGTCTTTACGTTGCCCGAGGATCTTTTGAAAGCCGTTTCGGCAAACGCACCCTGGTCTCAAATGCGTCTTCGCCCCCACAGTGGCTTGCCAAATTTGCGTCATCCCTGGTTTTTTGGCACGAAGCTGAATGTGAGGACTGTGCGCTTGAACTTTCCTGTCGGCATTGGGCTTCCTTCCCGATCATGGCATGTAGGATCTTTGCTGTCCTCTGGTAAGATAAAGTGGTATAGACCCTTCATATCCCGGGCGGGTAATGTTCTCTCCTTGAATTTTCCTTCTGGTGTGCACGCCACCGCGATTGTCATTCGTGCGCCCCAGGGATTTACGGGTCAACCCCAAGGTGCGGTGATTGCCGCGGGAAAACCCGCAGCAATTCAGCTATTGGTGCCGAACCAAGCTTTGACGGGAAGTCTGCCGTTTCCCCAATGGCGTTATGAAGGACAGGTGGGATCTTTCGCGCTATTTCACAACACCCGGGCGCATGGATGGTTTTGGCTGGGGAACCAGGGCAACGTGGAGCCTTTTCATCCTGCGAGCCCAATCGACCCCAATCATGTCACGGTGAGGGTGAGTGCTCCCGGGGCTACGCGCCTTCATTGGAGTGAATCCTATGCCCCGGGCTGGACAGCAACCATCACCCATAATGGGACTACCCGGACAGCTAAGGTTTCACCCGGGGTGATTCAGAGCGTAAAAGTTCCCAAGGGGTTATCTCGCGTAAGCTTTCGGTACCAGGAACCGGGGCTGGATCCGGGAATTTTCCTCTCGGTAGCTGGGTTCCTGGCGGCTTTGGCTATATGGATCGTCGCGCGAAGAAGAGACCATGCTTAGACAAATTGCTTAAAATCCTCCCACACAAGTTTCAAGCCTTCCGGCAGATCGACTTGCGGTTTGAGACCGTGGCTTTGGAGTGTAGCGGTGTCGACAATAACGGCTGGCATCTCCCCCGGCTTGGGATCCACATAGTCGATGGGAATCGGGGCTCCGGTGGCTTGCCGGGCCATATTCACCAAGGAATTAACGCTGACGGAACGGCCGAAACCTACGGTTAAAGGTCCGGTTATGCCTTGTTTGACAACCATGAGGAAGGTTTCCGCCACATCATCGAGAAAAATGTAGTCCCGGACTTGCTCGCCGTTGCCGTATATATGAACCGGGCCTTGGCCTAGAGCTGAGCGCATTAACCGAGGAATCATGCTGTCCTTATTCATCATGCCTGTCCCATAGACGTTGGTCATGCGCAGTGAGGTGCCTAAGATGCCATAAGCATGGTGGTAAGTTGTCAACAGCATTTCACAGGCCGCTTTGGTCGCTCCATAGGGCGTGAGCGGTTTTAACACCATTTCTTCATGAATGGGAACCGATCCGACATTGCCGACAACGGCATTAGAAGAGGCCAAAAGAAACTGGCGCACTCCCACTTGCCGGCTTCGTTCCAGTAAATCCATAGTCATTTTCAAGTTGGTTTCATACACGTGATAGGGTCTGGACAGAGACTTGAGAACGGAAGTGAATGCTGCGAGATGGATGACGGCATCAGTGCCGGGTGTCACACTCGATTCTAAAACGTGAGGATCCAACAAATCTCCGACCACTTGCTGTACCCCAGAATGTCTCGAAGGTTTCAAATCCGCAACCGTAACCTCAAAACCCTCTTCTATCAGCCGACTTACAAGGGCATGCCCGATAAAGCCGGCACCGCCCGTTACCAGAATTTTCCCCATAGTTTCCGCCTTTCTACAAATTCCCGAGGCTGTTTTTGGTTGCCTTCGAGAATATTATCATCATAATAATTCGACAGAAATATGGCTATCATGTCGGTATCTGGTGGGAGATTCTTTCTGGATGTCTTTGGCATCCAGAGGTTTTTGGCAAGCCCGGATAACACCGGGAATGGCAAAATATTACGACCCGCCACCAGGATGTGACGCCCGGGAATGCCGATTGAGGCCTTGGCTGATCTCACTTCTCCGGTATTCCCGAACCTCTCGGTGAAGGGAATAGCGGGTGTGGCGTACACCCGGTGCAACTCAATGCGCACAAAGGAAAATCTCTGCAAATGAAGCCAATTTTGCTGCTTGCCGGCGACCGTTGGCCGCCATCGTTACTCAGCCCGTAGCGAATGCTCTGATCAAGGCCGATCCTCCTATACGCGAGTGGGTTGCCGCTACCGTAACCGAGACCGCAGAGGGACCTGCACTGTCTTTTGTCATTGCTTACGCGGCCTGGATGGCATGGGATTAAATAGATTGGGGAAAACCATTCTCTTTACTGAACACACGGAGTGGCCAACCACCAAATTTGTTGCCACATACCGTGACGCGTGACCTGTGGAAGAGACGTTTCGGGACATGAAGCAGACGTCTTGGATTCATGGGCACCGTAATTTCACAGAGTCGTTCCATGTTTTGTTTCACGTTCTGCGCATGGGGGTGAAATGGACTATTGAGGGATTCTATGGCATTTGTGGGCCAACCTTTGGCATAAAATCCCGGCACACGTAACCGGTGCACGGTGAATGTCTCGGCCAGTTCTTTAAGCGCGTGCTGCTGCTGACCCATCTGAGACCACATTGGATGGCGAATCTGCTCGATCGAGACTTAGGACGAGAGGAATTTTGCTCTTCCCTTCATGTCATCACGGAACAGTGGCCGAGATTCACCAATAATCCTCATACCCGAAATTTTGTATGCTTCTATTTCCGCTGATTTGAGCGCAGTTCTTTAAAAACCAGGGCTTCTTGCTGCCGCAATTGTCGGCGAAACCTAATGGCACTCCATTGAGGAAAATAGCGGATATGCAACAGGTTAGTAGGGGTAGGTTGCCCGTTGTCGTCCAGCCCCCAGCGTTCCCGTAAGATGGTACGCCATAACGCATCAATGTGTTCCAGGGCTTTCGTCATGGCAGGTGACGTCAAGTCGGAGCGATCAAATGGCTTCATTGCTTTAGTTGGCGGGGTTGATGAGAGTACACGATCTTGAAACAGACCGTGGTTTTTTGCCATGGCCACGGCTTTTTCCAGACAGTCGACACAAATGGTCGTACCGGTCTTGGCTTGAGCCACAACTTTGTGTGAAGGACGGCGGCAGTAGCTGCAATATTGCTCATAGCTGTTGTCCCTCTCAGGGAGTAGACTGGCTAGCAACATTGCTTGACATTCTATGCAGAGATTCATATTATTGCGTGACCATAACGATCTCCCGGGTTCGTCATCACCGCAAAAATGGCAAATCATCAAGGTGCCTCCTCTCGTGGATGGGATGATGGTAACGTAAGTATAACCCATGACCGTGCGACATTCTGGCATTGTCATGGGATGGCCCGCTAAGATAATAATCCGGCGCAGTTTTATCCAAAATGCACCGCAAAACTCCGCCGTTCAGGGAGGGGAGTGTCAAGCAGGTTTTTTTACCAGATAAGCACTGAGACCCAGGCCACATGCCGCATACAGTATGGTCCCTGCCCCCCATAAAAGCGGGTGGATGGGCACGTGGAACATAATGGACTTTAAAAGGTGCAGGGGAGCAGTCGAAGGCAATAGCCACAATACTGCCGTCCAAGGTCCCAGCGAGGACAGCGGAAGCATATCTAAAAACAAAATCGCCATCATGAGCAGATTGCCGAATAGGCCGGCTAACCCCTCATCAGGTGCTAAAAGTCCAATGATTGTGCCCACAGACCCCATGCCGAGTCCTGTCAACACCCACAACGCAATGAGCCATAGTGAGAAATGGACTGAAAGATGCTCCAGATACCGGCTTTCCAGGGTAATCAAGGCGATACCAGGCCACGCGAATAACCCGTAGGCTGTCGCGAGAACTGTGACAAGCATTTCAAGAGACACCGGCAAAGTTCGGTAGTGATCGAGCGCCCGGGTCTCCTTCAGCCAGGCTATATATTGGGAAAGCATGACAATTGTCGCAATAGATTCCGACAAGAGCATGGCGCCGGTAATAATGTCTTCTTTTTGGAAGCGGGGCATGTGATGATTTGTGAAATAAAGCAATAAGACAATGCCAGCCGGCATTACGGCGCTGACGATGACATACGGGCGCCAGTTGCGCCTCAACCGCGCAAACTGCATTCGCATCAAAACCCGAAACATCGTACCCCAAGAGGCTCGTCCTGAACTATTCACAAATCTTCCTCCTCGATGCTGTGGTTCTGATTCCAATTTTGCCGAAGAGACAAATAGGCATCTTCCAAGGATGGTTCCTTGATGGCAACCTGTTCTATGAGTCCGGGATCGCGCAACCACCGGGAGAGCAAATTTAAGGCGAGAATACGGGGACAGGTAAACTGAACCGTCTGATCTTGCCAAGTAGCCTGGAATGTTTCTTGCACCAATTCGTTGTGAATCCGGGAAAGTCTTTCGTGACCCAAAGCCACCTTGATGGTGATTTTTAAAGCGTCATCAGTCTTTCGGCGCAGCTCATTGGGCGAACCGTCGTGACGTATGCGTCCATGATGCATAATTAAGACCCGATCCAAAACCTTTTCTGCCTCAAGCACATTGTGAGACACGAGCAAGATAATGCGGGAAGGATCTTTAAGGCGTTCAATCATATTCCACACTTGATGGCGCATTAAGGGATCCAATTCATTGGTTGGCTCATCCAAGGCAACGACGGGGGTCGGGGCGACAACTATTGTCGCAATCCCTACCAACCTGTGTTCTCCTCCCGACAGCCGGCTCACCAACTGGTTTCTTAAGGGCGTTAAGTCCAGTCTTTCCATGACGTCCTGGGTCCTGGCGCTGGCAAAGGCCCATGATTGCCCGCGGAGCAAGGCGGTCGCCCGGATAGCTTCTTCCACAGTCAAATCGCCAAGAGCGAGCGGATGTTGCGGAAGGTATGCGATCTGGCTTTTTACCCAGGCATGGCCTGGACCAATCACCCGTCCGTTCAGTGTGATGTGACCTTGAGTGGATCTCGAGAGTCCAACGAGCTGGCGCAACAAAGTGGTTTTCCCTGCTCCGTTGGGACCGAGAATGCCCACGATATTTCCGCTTTCCAGGGTCAAATCGACGTCGCGATTGGCCCATAGCCCGCCATAGCGTTTGGAGAGATGCTCAAATTCGAGAACAAGGGAAGGCATTGTTCTTCCTCCTCCATCGAGTGCCTCGGGGAAGATGATCACCCGCCGGATTCAAAAATCCCCTGGGATAGTCCTCTTCCACTACGTGTCCTTCCCTGAGAATAGCACGGCTTAGGATCAAAAACGTGATTGATCTCACGCACAAAGCCCGTCTTGGGAAAGGACTGAGTAGAGGTTTTTAGGGGAATGTCCATAGGGTAGCAATTTTCTAACGAGGCTACGGGGTAAAGACAACTTTGATAAATTAAAGAAAAGGGAATGAGCCAGCGGGCCGGACAAGGATGTGATCCCATCATGACGTCATTTCGGAAAACTTTCTGGTTTATGGGAGTGGGAGTGATATGGGTGGCCTTGATAGCATTAGGGGCCATGGAATTTCAGGGCCGTTTCAGTTCACCAAAGCCGGCTTTCCCGTCCCATTTTGCGTCAGCCACTGCAGGCTCTGTGCCGCCATCTTGTCGCACTTCACAACTTACCCTTCGGCTAGGAGACCAAAACGGGATAGCCGGGGGCAGCATTGTTCTTAAGCAATTGCATAATGTTAGTCATCAGGCGTGTTCTCTTCAAGGCACTCTCAGAGTGCATACCTTTGTCAGTGCCCACCCCTCGGCCCCTTTGCCCTTCCGCTTAGACATCACCTATGGAACTAAAGCCGGGCAGCCGGTGGTGATTAAACCTAAGGGGTGGGCATCGTTTTACGAAGTGGTGCACTATCTTCGTTATGACCCCACATTATCCCTGCCGCCTCTTTCAAGTCAATGGCAATTGCCTGGAGCGAGTAGAACTCTCTTCATGGAGACGGCGCCTGATTCTCACAAGACTATTGGGGCTTATCGTATCATATCGGTTTTTATATCGCATATTTATCCAGGAAAAACTCCGTCCCATACGCTCGGCATTCAGTGGAGCAACCATAGCGGCCATCCGCCTTCTGCTCCTCCGTTACGTTCTCGGAAGAAAAAAGTACCGGGAATGACGTCGTACGGCCGATTGTCATGATGTTCATCACGACAAAAAAGTGTTCAAATCAGTTCAGTCATTCTCGACAAAAATTTCCGGTTGTTGGTCGTGGGGTGAGGAGTTGAGTTAGGCATCCGATCTCTCTTTGATTTTCCATAGACCACTGGCCAGTATCACCAGGGGCAGAATGAGGCTTAGGGCAGTGGTCAGTACAATACTTATACCCCAAGGTGTCAACGAAAACGCCGGCGCTGAGCCCGCCAATGATGGCCAGAACACTCATGGCTATGCGTTGAGTCGTAAATATCCTTCCTAAGAATTGTCCTGGCGTAGTAAGTTGGCGAAGGGTGTTGAGATTTATATCCAAAATGCTGCTGGAAAGGCCTGATACTACCGCGCTGATGGCTAAAATATCGATAGTAACCCCATGGTCTTGATGGGCAGTGGTCATCGCCACGCCTCCAAATCCCGCGACGAACAGGAGACTGGCTACTCCCGTTAAAGGGCCGATCGCCCACCGCAACCAAAGTCTCGTGTGAACGACTGCCCCCATAATCCCTTCGAGCGCTCCCGCCATGGCCAAAATTCCGTAGATCGGGACCGTGAGTTTTAAGTAGCGAATAACATATAACACATAGAGCACGCGCCACATGGCAGACACAATGCTGGGTGTCAGTGTGACAAAAGTTACCGCTCGCATTAAAGAGTTAGCCCATAGGATTTTTAATCCCTCCGTTATTTCCGCCCCAGTTCCTCTTCTCGCTGAATCGCTCCGAGGGTCAGGTCTATGTGTGTGATGACGAATGCGTGCCAAGCACACCAAAGCCACAAGATACGACACGGCATCAACAAGAATAGCTCCAGGCGGTGTTAACTACGCAACCAACACTGCTGCCAGCCCGGGCCCAATCAGTGACGCAACAAAGGCACTCGCTGTTAGCCAGCTATTTGCTCTTCCCAGAGAATCAGAATTCACCAGTTCTGGCAAGAAGGCATGCCATGCTGCCCCAAACGCACTAACACAGCCGAGTAAAACGATAACGGCATAAAGCAAGCTGATAGAGAGAACATGCATGGTTGCCGCTAGTGGCACTATTCCTATCAACATGGCAGCCAGGAAATCCCATCCCATGAGTATTTGTCTTTTGGGCAGTCTGTCAATCCCAACCCCGCTCCATAATCCCAGCATTATGACGGGCCCCAATTCTGCGGCTGTGGCCCAGCCCAATTGTAGTGCGGATGCATGGAGGGACAGAACGAAGATTAGCGGCAAGGAAAATCGGCTGACTTCAGACCCAACGAAGGAAATGGACTCCCCCAGCCAGAACTTGAAAAAGTCACGAGGCAGCAACTCTTTTGGCTTTTTTATCATCCTCCGTCTCCTTGTCCAGGCTCTCCTTTTTGTTTATGGGGCTACCCCTAAAACTGACAGCACTGCCCATGAGAGTTCCTGACGACTGCGTTCTATCCCGTTTATTCAAGATAACAGGCCATGGGTGTGAGGTGGGGACATTAAAATGACTATCTCACCCAATCTTCTCTCGGCTTTACTGCCAAAAATGTCGAGGACCTTCTTGATTTTCAAGAAGGTCCTCAGCAAAGATGAATTCGACATCCGGTGTCAGTGTGATCCGCCGCACCCGCAACCGGACCCAGATCCAGAATTGGGCACCGCGTTGGGAGCAACAATCCGAAATCCCCTGGTCATAGGATCATCGGAATAGTCAATAGTACCGCCGTGAAGTTGGGCTTTGGCATTGCGATCGACCACGAGCTTGGGACCAGAAGTCTTGATAACGGTATCGCTAAATCTTTTGTGGTCGTCCCACTGCATTTGGAATCCGCCTTTACCGCATCCGCAGGATGATCCTTGAAAAATCCGGATGTAATCTGCCAACGGATTTTGCGCTAATTTCAGCAGCGCTTTGGATGCATTCGGGGTTATTTCGACTGCGATTCCCACTACACTCACCTCCGTAATTTATCGTAATAATCGGCGTTGATTTGTATGAACTTCCGGTCTTCCGGGCTTAAGTCATCTTCCATGAATATCGCTCCCACAGGACATTCGGGCACACACGCGCCACAGTCAATGCAGACTTCGGGATCAACATAGAGCTGCGGAGTGTCATTGTACATTTGATCGCCGTCCAAGGAAGAAGCCGGGTGAATGCAATCCACGGGGCAAACTTCCACACAACTTTGATCCTTGGTCCCCGCACACAAATCGGTAATAACGTGGGCCAGTGTCATCAGTCCTCCTTACCTGGAAATTACACAACCTAGCGATCATTTGCTAGCCTGGCGCGGTTAGTTCGATTGTCCGGCCAGCACTTCTTCTTCCTCTTCTTCCGCGGTGTCATCGGAAACTTGCGCCACCACGCGCGATTTTTTGGGTTTGCGGTTTTTGGCATAGATACTGTCACGCAATTCTTTGTTGGGCTCGGCCCAAAAAGGGAGGGCAATGGCGTTGAAAGGACACATTCTCTCACACGCTCCGCAAGCCCAGCAAAGTTCTTCCGAGACCTCAACCCAGTTGCGCTGGAGGTCGAGTTCAATCGCGTGGGTCACTCCGCAAGCGCGGGTACACAGTTCGCAGCCTACACACCGTTCGTGATTGACAATTGCTATCGTTGCCATTGAATTCACCTCGCTTGGGATTTTAGAAAGGAGGAGCCAAAGGATGACCGGGGTTTATTAAGGCGATGTAATAGTAGCCCCCAAGCAACAAGGCCATCAAAAGAATGACAGTACCTTGCATGAGGACATTTATGGCCACGGCTCCGGGCCGGTTTTTGAAGTCCAGTTGGGTGATCTTCTGGGTGACGAACATCGAGGCTACGGCACCGATAACCACCAATGCGATTTGCACAAATAAAATCCAGTGATAGGCAAAGTGGCGAGCATGCATATGCAGGTTGGCCGTGCCGAGCATATTCCAGCCAAACCCGAAAGGATCGGAGATGACTTGGGCAATGGTGGGTCCGTTGGTCAACACTTTAGGCAATTGCCGAGCCAAAATGCCTAACCCGAAGAGAGGGATCCAGCCATAGGAATAGCGCGTAAAAAGCTCCCGGGCTTTAATTTGTCCGCGGCTAATCCACGAACCTGCCTTCGCGATGATCCACCCGAAAAGGGGAAACAGAAAAATGATCCCCAAGTAATCCAAAGGATTGGGATAGCCCGACAATTGTCCGTCCAGCGCCTTGGCAATAGGCACCCATCCCGTAGCGTTGCTCAGCCACGTGTCAAATGCTGCATATTGCGGGGTCGCATTGACAATTTCGAAAAATAAGGCGCCCATCATTAATGCCACGCCGAAGGCTAAATCGAACCGCTTCTTTTTGGGCTGATAAGCTTCTTTCAAAGGAGCATGCACGGATAATCCAATGTTTTCGTAAGGGCAGCCTTTAAAGCATTCACCGGTGAGTCCGCAATAAAAGTTTGAGGACATACTCCCGGGGTACTCGTACCAACCGCAGCCATAGCTCCGGTTGCTTCCGCGCATGCACTCTTTCGTGGTGCAGGTTTTGCACAACGTGCGGTCTTTGGCTCGAAAACCCTCAAAGGGTGCCACGGCCGACACGACGCCAATGACGCCGTTCAAAGGACATCCGTAGTGGCAGAAAGACCGTCTTTCAAAAGTCACGGCATAGAAAAGATCCCACATAATGATCCCCGCTACCAACATGGAGGTAAAAGCGGGCTTGCCGGGACCGGCCACATTATAAAATTCTTCAGCCCAGGTGAGACCCAGAAAAAAGAATACGGAGATTAGCAAAGTGGAATACTTTTGCGGCCATTTCCATCCCATCGTAAGAAGTTTTTTCCCTTTGCCGAAGAGTCCCAGGCGCTGTACCCACTCTGCTTGGGCGCTAAAAGGACAAATTAGACACCAGGCTCTTCCTACCCCAATCATCAAAACGAACAAGACGCCGAACCATACATACCACGTGATGACAGTGGCGAAATTGCGATTGGGATTGACCACACCGATAAGGCCGGCAATGATCACGATATTGAAAATAATCACATTGGGTAATTGGGCCGCGAATTGGTACCAGCGGCGGTGAAATAGCCAGCGAAAGAAGGCATTTTGGGTCAAGTCGTAGCGCTTACCCGTAACCGAGCGGAAGAAATCACGCTGCATCTCAACCTTTTGCGCTCCGACCGTATCCGCTAGCGGATTTCTTTTTTTGGGTCCGGCGAATTCCCAGCGGCCGTTCCAGTTCTGGGCAATGTCTTTGACAGCCATGATGACATAAAATAAGGTGGTCGGTATCCAAATGGCGAAGAAGATGAGACTGCGCCAAGTGGCGATGTGGGTGGGAGATTTCAGCATCCACCACGAATAGTCAACAAACACCGTCATCATAAAGAGCGCGAGGCCGATTGGTGCTAATCGGTCCAGCCATTTATAAAACGGCTTCGAATATGGAGAAGTTTGAGGAGTTACTTGTTGTGGCGTCGCCATTATTCCCATCTCCCTTGATTAAAGCGGCTGATAACCATTGCTCCACCAACACTCAGCCAGAGTGCAATCGTCATGACGTCGACCGATATTAAATCGGGGGTATGGGTGTCAATGCCCAGAGCCAACAATCCTCCCAGAATAGCGCCGATAAATAGAAATCCCTGATCGAATTTTCTATTGGGATTGGGGTTTTTTTCGCGGGATTTGAGCATGTGTCCACCTCCAATTTATCGTTATGCCCGTCTACGGCTCTTTTGGGGATTTGCACCATCCGCACACGAGTCGAGATTAGGTCGTCACTCCCGAAAATTCGGGAACTTACGGGTGTGTTCGCCAAAACGTTTTGTAAAAGCAGAGGATTCAGGTAATTTCCAACAAAGAACCCCTGAAGTCCATTTAGCTAACGCCGAATAGTACTACCGAATAGCACTAATTACTAAGAACTAGCCAAATGGTTATGATATATAGTAAAATAACCTATGAGAAAGTCAAGTAACAAAACGGTCATTTTGAGAGAATTTTTCTGGGGTGTTGCATTTTGCTGCGGGACCCATTACCATCTTCAATAAACTTTAACAGCGGATAGTTGCTTATTTTTGTAGTCACTAATGACTAAACCGCGGAATCGCTCCCGCTGATTTGCGACAAAGAGGCAGAAGCGGCTGATGCTGATCAATTACACCAAAAAAGGGGATGCATTGTGATGATTAGTCGAACAATTTTGATCTATCTGGCTTTAGGCCTGATCATCCCCTTCTCCATGGAGCGGGTAGGTCGGTTGTTAAGAGTCAAGACGACAAGCTCCGGTGCCATGGAAGAGAGTTATGAATCCGGCATCGAAGCGGTGGGTGATACGTGGACGCCGCAATATCTTCGCTACTATCTCTATGCGTTAGTTTTTGTGCTCTTTGACGCAGAGACCGCCATGTTGTTTCCTTGGGCTGATGCTTTTCACAAAATTCCCCCCTTATTAGGAATACAGGCCATGGTCTTTATTTTGCTGCTGCTTTTTGGGCTGGTGTATGCGTGGAAAAAGGGGGCTCTGAAATGGGAGTAAAAGCGAAAGGAAATTCGGCCGAAGAAGGATTGAAGCGACAGCTGGGGTTTGCCCTGCTTGACGACTTAGTGGCGTGGGCCCGCAAATCGTCTTTGTGGCCAATGTCGTTTGGTTTGGCGTGTTGTGCGATAGAAATGATGACCACAGGGTCATCCAATTACGATATTGACCGTTTTGGCATGGTTTTTCGCGCAAGCCCCCGCCAGGCCGACGTCATGATTGTGTCGGGGACCGTGACGCAGAAAATGGCCCCGGTGCTAAGGCGGCTTTACGAACAGATGCCTGAGCCGCGTTATGTCATTAGCATGGGCGCTTGCGCAACCTCGGGAGGTCCCTTCTTTGATGTATACAGCGTGGTTAAAGGTGTCGATATCATTGTACCTGTGGACATCTATGTTCCCGGATGCCCTCCTCGTCCTGAAGCCTTGATGTGGGGAATTTTCCAGCTGCAAGAAAAAATTACCGGGAAGAAGGCTATCCCTTCACGCCGCTTAGATGCAAAACCTTGCTCCTACCCCTTCTGGCAGGAGGAAGAAGCATGAACAAAGAGGTTGTCTTGGCGGAAAAACTAGTCGAGAGCGCTCAAAAGTGTGTGGCGGAAGGATACACCTTTCCGGTGGTGCACACCGCTGTGGATCACAAGGACAGCTTGGAATTAATCTATATATTCAGAGATGTCAGGGATATGGACCGGGGGGAAAGAGTTCTCTCGGTGCAATTGGATCCGGATCATCCGGTCGTGGATTCTCTCACTCCTTTGATACCCGGGCTCGTCTTTCAAGAACGGGAAGTCTACGACCTCTTTGGGGTGGTTTACGAAGGCCATCCTGATCTCAGGAGGCTCTTACTCCCCGAAGGATTTGTAGGCCATCCCTTGCGCAAGGATTATACCAAGACCCAAGGGGATGTTGTCCAATGATAGCCAACAAAGAAGGGATTACTCAAGAAGAGCTCGTCATCAATTTAGGACCGCAACATCCCAGCACGCACGGTGTCTTCCGAATGGTGCTGGAATGCCGGGGAGAGAGCATCGTTGGTGTCACACCGCACATGGGCTACTTGCACCGGGGATTCGAGAAGCTTGCGGAGCGACGGACGGCGGTCCAATATCAACCCTATCCAGACCGCTGGGATTATCTTGCTGCCATGTTTGATGAAATGGCCTACATTGGTGCTGCGGAAGCATTGCTTGGCATTGAAGCGCCCCCGCGGGCCGAGTGGCTTCGGGGCATTGTCATGGAACTCAACCGTTTGTCCAGTCATCTTTTGTGGCTCGGAACCTTTTTGCTGGACGTCGGAGCCTTATCCCCTTTCTTGTATACCTTTCGCGAAAGGGAGATGATTTTGGATCTCTTGATGGAACTGACAGGGGCGCGCTTGACATATTCCTACCTCCGCTTTGGCGGTCTGGCTCATGACGCAGAAGATATCTGGCTGAAAAAAGTCCGGGCGGGCATTCCCTATTTCCGCAGCCGTGTTCGAGAGTACCGGCAGCTAATCGACGACAATGAAATTTTTCGCAAACGGGTACAAAATATCGGCGTCATTGACCAAGACACAGCAATTCGCTATGGACTCACCGGACCCATGCTAAGAGCTTCAGGCCCGGCATGGGATTTGCGCCGCCATCGGCCTTATGGAGTGTACCGGCAGATCGAGACGCCTGTCGTGACCCGCGACAAAGGAGATACGTGGAGTCGGTATCAGGTCAGAATGGATGAAATGGACGTGTCATTGGATCTGCTGGATATTTTCTTGGAGGGCATTGAGCCAGGCGCTGTCAATGCCAAGGTGCCTAAGAATATCAAGTTTCCGGAGGCTGACACTTATTTTGCCGTGGAAGGACCCCGGGGTGAATTGGGAGTGTATTTGGCAGGCGACGGCACGGCTCATGCGAAGCGCATGAAAATTCGCCCGCCCAGCCTTTTCAACCTCCAGGTATTGTCTCAGTTGTTGGTTGGCCATATGGTATCGGATGCGGTGGTGATCTTGGGCAGCGTAGATATTGTATTAGGGGAGGTAGATCGATGAATAATCTGATAATTGCAACGGTTGTTGGAATGATCCTCCCGGGTATTGCTGCCTTTTTGCTGTGGTACGAACGCCGTTTGCTGGCTCGGCTTCAAGTGCGTATGGGGCCCAATCGCGTTGGCCCTCAAGGATTATGGCAGTCATTGGCGGATATTATCAAACTGTTGTCTAAATCGGACACCGTGCCCAAGGACTCTAACCCTTGGTTATTCAAGCTCGCTCCAATCATGGCGTTTTTGCCGGTGTTCATGGCCTTTGCGGCGCTTCCGCAGCTGGATCCCCGGCTCAATATCGGGCTCTTGTACCTGGTCGCGATATTGAGTCTGTCCGCTTTGTCTTTCTTGGCAGCCGGGATGGGTTCGCACAGCAAGTACGCATTATTGGGGGGATTTAGGGCTACCGCCCAAATGGTCAGTTATGAGATCCCCTTGAGTTTGGCGCTTTTGGGACCGGCCATGGCGGCCGGATCACTAAACCTCAACGTGATAGCTTCCTGGCAGCAACATCATCTTCCCTACATTCTGACGCAGCCTTTGGGCGCGATCGGATTTTTTATAGCGGCCATGGCCGAGGCGCACCGCCCGCCTTTTGATTTGGCAGAAGCCGAATCAGAATTGGTGGCGGGATATCACGTGGAATACAGCGGAGTCCGGTTTGCGTTGTTTGTGGTTTCCGAATATGCGCATTTGCTGTTGTTATGCTGGCTTGTGGCTGTGATGTATTTAGGCGGGGGTGCGCCCTGGCTGGTGGCTTTGGAAATTATGACAATGGTCTCGATCGTTATCTGGCTAAGAGCCACCATGCCCCGCATTCGGGCCGACCAACTCATGGCCTTGGGATGGAAAGTTTTGATTCCCTTGACCTCTTTGAACCTCCTGTGGACGTGGGTCTGGAATCTGTAAAAGATGGGGCAAATTCGAATCACTTGTGCAAAATGCTGTGAAATACCGAGAAGAGACAAAAATATCAGGAAAAGGAGGGAGTTTCTGTGCATGTCAAACAAATCAGCCGCGGTTTGGTGATGGGTCTGAAAGTGACCGGTACCCATGTCTTTAAAAAGCCAATTACCCGTCCCTACCCCGAACAGCGGGCATCGACTCCCCCCAGATTTCGCGGAGCCCACCGGCTTATCGAGGAAGATTGTGTGGTCTGTCATGCCTGTGATCGCGTGTGCCCGGTGAACTGCATTGTCATTAAAGGATTCCGGGGAGAAGACCGCCGGTTTGTTCTCGAACAATTTGATATCGATTATAACTTGTGCATGTTTTGCAATTTGTGTGTCGAAGCTTGCCCTCCGAAGTGTTTGTTGATGGGGCCCGAATTCGAAATTTCTTCCGAAAGCCACAAAGACTTGGTCTGGAGCATCAAAGATTTGCGTTACGAAAAGGAGACGAGAAAGGAGGAGTCCTTGTGAGTGTCATGCCCATTACCTACGGAATTACCGCTGCCATCACGGTGGCATTTGCGATAGGTGTACTGTTAGCCAAAAGGCCCCTGTTGGCCGGATATCTATTGACATTAACCATGGTCGGACTCGGTGCGTTGTTTTGGGAGTTGAAAAGTCCTTTGTTGGGCGGTATTCAGATTTTGGTTTATGGCGGCGGGGTTTTGGTCATGGTCTTATTTGTCGTGATGCTGACTCCATCCGGGCAGAAAGTGGAGAATTGGTCCTCGTCCTGGAGTGCACTCTGGCTTCTGTCTCCTTTGGCCGGCTATCTGGCGTTTCGATCCTATCCCGTTCATGGGCCTGTTATTTCCGGAAGGATTTTGGGTGTGGCCTTATTGACCAGGCAGGGTCTGTCGTTGGAAGTTCTGGCGGTATTGTTGCTCTTGGCTTTGGTGGCAGCGCTGGCGATTGCTATGACCCAAAAAGGAGAGAAGACGCCATGATCTACTTGCCGTGTCTTATTTTAGCCTTGCTTGGGCTGGGAATTGTCATCAAGAATCGCCAGGCTGTCCTGATGTTTATGGGTGTGGAAATTCTTTTGGCAGCGGGAAACTGGACCGCTCTTTTGGCGGCGGATCAGCATTTGATAAACCAGCATGTCGCGGTGTTTGTGCTCTTCAGTATTGTGGTGGCAGCAGCCGAGGCGACCATCGGCTTGTCCATTGTGCTCAGACTGGCACAAAGACATAAAACAATCGATGTCAACCGCTTTAGTCAATTGCGGGATGGGAGGGACTAGCATGCTATTGTTTGTGGTTTTCACGCCTCTCATCGCGGGAACCCTGGGGGCTTTGTCGTTTGCGCGGATAAAGTCCGGCATTCTAGCCCGGATTATGACGGGATTGTCCGTGGCCGTTTTAGGGGGCAGTATGATGACGGCCCTAGGGCCGTCCCAGCAGCTCCACTGGACCTTTTTGCAACTCTCTTCTTATAAGCTGCCTTTAGTTTTAGCCACAGGCACATTGCCGGGATGGATGGCTATCTTAACGGCTTTAGTGAACACTTTGGCCCAAGTCTATTCACTGGGATATTTCGCTCAGGATTCCCGGCAAGGATACTTCCAAGCGGTGCTTTTGGCCTTCACCGGATCCATGCTGTTAACAGTCTTTGGTCTGAATTTGTTCACGCAATTTGTCGGATGGGAATTCATGGGTATTGGTTCCTACCTTTTGGTGGGATATTTCCGTACCCAGGACAGCGCCAGATATGCTGCCTCCAAAGCCATGATGGTGACGCGCATAGGGGACGTATTCTTCTTGCTGGCGGTCGCATTTTCTGTGATGCACGGACAAAATCTCATTGCGCAAGTCAATAACCATGGAGCGGGAATCATTGCTTGGGCCTTGGTCGTGGCCGTGGCCGCCAAATCTGCGCAAGGCCCCAATCTCTCGTGGCTTTTGGATGCTATGGCAGGTCCGACGCCGGCCAGTGCTTTGATTCATGCGGCGACCATGGTCGCGGCGGGGCCTTATCTCTTGATACGGTATTTCCCATTGCTCAGTCATACCCCCGGTGTGCTTTTGGCCCTCGTTGTCCTGGGCGGCCTGAGTGCAGTGGCAGCAGGCGTTGGCGCGGTGGGATCGCAAGAGGCCAAAAGGCTCTTGGCTTTTTCCACGGTGAGTCAGTTGGGCATGATGGTGTTAGCCATTGGCCTGGGGTATCCTCAAGTCGCTTGGACGCTATTGGTGGCGCATGCATTTTATAAGGCTCTGCTCTTCTTTATGGCAGGGATTGCCTCTCACCGGGCCCAATCTGGTCTCTTGGTCCGAATGAAAGGAACTTTAGGCAGTTTTGAATTTGGTGCGCTGTTTATGGTGGGGGCTCTAGGGGTCATGGGCTTGCCGCCTACTGGGGGATTTCTCGCGAAAGAAGCGTTATTTCACATTTCCCAGGGATCTTTGCCGCATATCGTGCTGGATTTTGTCCTCTCTTTCGTGGGAGGTGCGTATACTGCCCGTCTTATCAAGCCCTTGGCATCCAAATCCCCAGGACCTTTAGCTCCTGTGGGAAAATGGATGCAGATACCGGCCGTGGTATTAAGCTTTTTAGTCCTATTGAATTTTGTTTGGCATCCTTGGGTGTCTCTGCCCGTTATGCCTTTGGCCAATGCCTGGCCCAGTCTTCTTTTGATTGGGTTGGGAGCCATGACAGGCTTTTTATGGAACAAACCGTTCCGTCTCTTTTCAGGAGGGCTGTTTTGGGTGTTGTGGAGATTTTTACAAGGTGCGCAGAGGAGTGTGGCATGGCTCGACAATAGCTTGTTCGAAGGGGTCTGGGACATCCGTTTGGTAGCCGCCAAGATGACAACCGTAGTGCATTGGGGAGGATCGGGACTGGCTCGGCGCTATGTATTGATTTCCTTTGCAGCCCTGGCTATTTTGCTCATCTGGAACATTCACCCATAGAGGGGATGAATGGGCGTTATCGGGTCCGAATAGGCCGTCATTATAGAAAATTTGGAAAAATTGGAAAGGAGGCTCGCTGAACGATGTTGGCGCTATTGATCATTCCCGGTATATTTCTGGTCATCTTGCCCCTGTTGCCTGACAATTGGTTAAAACCGGCATTCGTTGCGATGGCCTTTTCAGATTTGTTGCTGGCGCTTTTCGTCTTAGCGCCGGGCGAGAGTATCGACGTAGCTTGGTGGCCTCAATTGGGATTGAATTTTGCTCTGGGGGTGAGCCGGTACAATCAACCGTTGCTATGGCTAAATGGGCTGGTTTTGCTAAGCAGTGCTCTGGCCACAAAAGCAGGGAAAGCCTGGTCCCCTTTGTCTAAAGGGTCCATATTTTGGTTGTCTACCGCGTACCTTGGGGTGAGTCTGGCATTTTTAAGCCAGAATCTCTTGCTCTATTTCGTGGGATTCGAGATGGCTGTCCTCCCCTTCTTTTTGTTGGTCCGTAAAGACGGAGGGGAGAATAGACGGCAAGCGGCCTTTTATTTTCTGGGCTTTTCGGCTGTGGCGG
The DNA here is from genome assembly GCA_021841025.1 of Bacillota bacterium. GTDB lineage: Bacteria > Bacillota > Sulfobacillia > Sulfobacillales > Sulfobacillaceae > Sulfobacillus. Next base: position 59,723 of record JAKBWA010000009.1, read on the forward strand.
GGATGATGCTGTTGGCCGCGGTATTGAGCTTAGTCGTCCGTCACGTGACGGGCTTTTACTCGAATCACAGCGTGCCGGTGGGTCTGCAATTCGTGGTCTATCTGCTCTTGCTAGCAACCTGGGCGATTAAAACACCCTTGTGGCCCTTTCATCTCTGGCTTCCCCAAACGCATGGGGAAGCTTCCACGCCAGCCTCTATGTATCTCTCTGGAGTGGCTTTGAAGGTGGCGCCTTACGGTTTTCTCTTGTTTTCCCACATTCTTCCTATCGCGAGCCACCGTGCTTCGCCCACTTTGGCCATGTGGGGAGGTATCACGCTTTTGGCGGGAAGTCTTTTAGCATTAGGCCAGCGAGACTTAAAGCAAACCGTGGCCCAAAGTTCCATTGCGTCCATGGGCTATGTGATGATTGCCTTATCCCTGGGCACACCTGCCGGAGATCAGGCAGCAGTGCTGGTGATGGTCGGCCATGGGCTGGCCTCGCCGTTGCTGTTTTGGATTGCGGGAGAAGTGGAAAAAGTGCAAGGAAGCCGCCAACTGGACGATTTGCCCGGATTATACCGTAAGGATCCCTTCTTGGTGACATTTCTGAGCGTCGCGGCTTTTGCCTATATGGGGATTCCTGGTCTCGCTTTGTTTCCCGGAGAATTTGGGGTCATCCTGGTGGCCTTTAGACACATGCCCGCAACACTGTACTTAATTGGGCCGGGAATTTTGGTCATGGCCGCGACGTGGCTGCGTGTGTTAGCCCGTGCCCGTTTTGGCGGAAGGGATCAAGATTCTGCGATTAGCCGTCTGTCTTTTGGACGCCAGGGGACAGGGAGCGGATTGTGGCTGACAGTTCCTTTGCTTTGGGTGGGACTTTTTCCCGAGTGGTGGATACATTTGTGGCACTGGGGGGGATTGAGATGATCGCGTGGCTGGCTTTGGGCCTGGAATGTGTCATAGCAATGACGTTGGAATTAATTCCCCTCAAAAGGAATATTAGCCGATGGATTTTAGCCGGGGGCATTGTGTTGTTAATGATCCTCTTTCCCTTTGCGGGAAGCCTGCCCCATCTCTATGAACGACTGATCTATGCGCCTCCCGTGCATGTGGTCTATCAGGAATTGGTTCTGGCCACAGCGCTTGGCTTGACGGGCATTTTGTCTCGGGAAGGAAATCCTGTGGCGTCGACACTTTTGATGCTGAGCTTGGCGGGAGGACTTGTGGCGGTTTCGGCTAATAACTGGGTGGTGTTGTTTTTAGGCATAGAGACTCTGAATATTGGGCTTTATGGGTTAGTCGGCCATACGAGCCGGCAACGGGCGGGAGATGAAGCCCTTCTAAAATTCTTTATTCTCGGCAGCATTTTCACCGCTTTTGAAGTCGCGGGCATTGGCCTTATCGGCGGCACCCAGGGCAGTCTTCAAATTATGATGTTCCGGGTGCCCAATCCCGCAGAGATTGCTGGGCTGAGTCTCATGCTGGCAGCGCTCTTGTTCAAAATGGGCAGTTTCCCCTTTCATTTGTGGGCCCCCGACACGTACGAGGGATCACCCTGGCAGACCACTACCATCATTGCAACCTTGCCAAAAATTGTGGCCGGCAGCCTGATTATCCGCCTGATGGCTACGGGCGTATTTTCCGTGATTCCTCGGCTTCCCGAAATATTGGAGGTGGTGGCTTTAGGCACAATGATAGTGGGAGCCTTGGGAGCCTGGCGCCAACCCCGTCTCAAAAGAATGCTGGCTTATGCCGCCATTTCTCAAGTGGGTTTCGTCATTTTGCCTTTATCTGCCGGACATATCGGGGCGGCTGGGGTGTATTTGGTAAGTTATATCTTGGGCAGCTTGGCCGTATTTAGCGCCGGCCAATCTTTAGGAGGCCAAGATAATCCCACCCGTTTGGATCTGGTAGGAGCCTTTAAGACGAAAAATCGGTGGCCGGCTGTGGCTTTGGTCTTGGCTTTAGCAGGATTTGCCGGATTTCCTTTGACGGTGGGCATGGCTGCCAAACTTTACAGCGTGGAAGCCGTGATGGGAGAACCCGCGATTATTTGGCTGGGTGCAGTATTGGTGACAGGATTTACGTTTTTCTACTATTTCCGCTGGATATTCCCGTTTTTTGCGTCGGGAGACGTGAAGATTACCAAAAATGCGGGTGTGGGCGCCATCGCCATCAGTCAGATATCCGCCTTTCTTATCGTCGTGTTGGGAATCTGGAGTTATCCGATGATCTGGCTTACGCAACATCTGACACTGTAGTGATGCCTTCCTTTTAGGATCTCTGACTTAGGATCTCTGACTCAGGCGGCTCAAGACATCAGTCTTGGGCCGTCTTGACTTGCCAAGCAGTAGAGAATTGACCGGATTAGACAGAACACGCACCCTGAAAGGCGCCAGTGAGAATGTCATGTTCCCATGGTTCTTCTCCCGGGGTTCATCGCGGGAACACTTCGACTCTCGGTTGTCGGTTCAATGAAGAGGAAGAGATTTCTCCTTTTCTCTGTCACTTCTACGGTCACCTCTTTACCGGCTACGACGTCTTTCTTAATAGGAGGATTTATTTAATGTTGGACGAAGAGGATCAAAAGTGGATCGAGCCATGGGTGGAGTTGTGGGGCGACAAAATGACGCGCATGGCTTTTCTTATCATTCATGATCGGGAGCTGGCTCAAGACGTGGTTCAGGAAGCTTTTTTTCGACTCCACCGGCAACATTGCCAAAATCCCCACGTGTCAATATCGGTGGGATGGCTCTACGCCGTGACACGCAATGTGGCCCTGGATGCCCGCCGAAAGCGCAAACGTGACGGCGTCCCCTTTCCGATTGAATCAGAAGACATGGTGTCACCAAATTTCGAATCAGCGGTTGCCATGCGCCTTGATGTAGATAAGGTACTCTCCCAACTCTCCCAGAAAGACCGCGAGTGCCTGTGGCTTTTCTATTACGCTGGGTTGTCGACCCCAGAGATTGCGGAGGCATTGCATATGTCCAACGTTAGTGTTCGTAAAAGGTTGCACCGGGCTCGGTGTCGGTTCTCCACAATCTGGAAGGAGATGACTTATGCCGAAAAATGACCAGTGGCGTGGATTAGGCGACGAAACGCTCCAGACTCTGTTTCGTCAGATGGCGCATCATAAGTCCTTGGATTCTGTCCACTTTGACGCAAATCGTTTGTATAAACGTCTCTCTTCCCACAAGACCGCATCTCGCCGACTAGCTCCCTCTGATGTGATGTGGTGGACGGCTGTGGGGGCCGCATTTACCGCAGTTGTGGCTCTGGCCCTCACGAACATACCCCATGGCGCTGCAAGATTATCCGGAAGAAGATTCCAGAGTACGGCATCTCGGGTTCAGACAGATCAGAAAATAATGAAAGACCTTCAACAGGGCATACCTTTGCTCGTCCAGGCGGGCCCCTTTCGGGTTTTGGTGTTTCGTCTGCCCGCAGAGCCGAGCGTTCACCCCGGTGAGATGATTAGAGGTTGGTACCAAGGAGGAATAGGAACTGGGAAGGTGCTGTCCCTGACCTGGGGTCAATATGCCTTCTTTTCCAATAAGCCGAGTCTGTGGGGGGCCATTGGACAAAAGGCAACCTATGGCGGTTTGTCTCTGAAAAGTCTTCCGGGAGTGTCTGTGCCCGTACAGGCAAGGTGGATAGAGGGATCCAACGCTCATGCCCATGAATACGTCGCATCGGTCCCCTTCAGCCGAGCGCAGCCTTTGCAGGTGACGAGGCGGCTTGATTTGGCGGGTCGTAATCCAAACTGGTCGGTCTCCTACCGCAGAGAAACGTTCACCGGCCATGGCACTCAAGAGTCCACGGGAATGCTCACGGTTATCCGTCATGCGGCAATCCCCAAGGGACTCAGCTATGATCTCGTGCTTGCGCCCGGATTGCTCAATATGAAGCAAGGAACTTTTGGTCAAAACACCCGAAGGGCAGCCTGGGCCGATTACAACCTGGCATGGACCGGAACTCCCAAAAGTCCCGACCTTATACTGAAATGGCCGGGTCACCGGGTATCCATAAAGCTGCACAAGTCATCTTAAGAGTCACTGTCAGCAAAAGCTGTTTTTGCCCGAGACGCCTACTATTCTTTGGCGGCCGCGATTTGACTCGAGGCGATATCATTGGAAGACAGGCGGAACACGGGTTGATGTTCGCCCTTCGTGATCAAAGAGACTAAGGCGGTTAACAGCATATTGGCTAACAGCGCCACGAGGCCCAGATTCCATCCCCAAAGAGTTGTGTGAGTAAAATAGAGCACAAGGGCCACAATATCTCCTGTTATCAGTCCCACTCCGATCCCCGCAGGTGTAGCCTTTTTCCAGAACAAAATAGCCATCAGCCCGGGAAAGAACTGCGTGAACCCATAGTAGGCTGTATTAATGAGATTTAACATCAAAGTTGGTGTGAGTACGGTGAGAAGGATGCTGATCAAGAGATAAATGCCGACAATGCCCTTCGTCCATTTTTCCACGGTGGCATCTGTGGCCTTAGGGGCGATATATCCGCGGATAAGATTTTTGGCCGCGATGGACGAGATGGTCAGACTCACTCCCGCTAATACTAAGATCGCTGACAAACTCGCTCCCGCCGCAATGACGCCGACCAGCCATGGCGGCAGAACATGCATCGCTGCGGCCATAAAGGACAAATCCGGAGTCTTATTGAGTCCTTTCAAATAGGCTAGGGAAAAGAAGGCCGAGATAATAAGAAAAGGATACATGATCATGTATAAAGGCATGACTATTTGGGCTTTTTTGACGGATTGTTCCGAGCGGGCAGTGAAATTGTACTGCATGCCAAAAGGCGTGGCATAAAAACCCATAGCTTGAAACAAAATGGTGGTCAAGACAAAAGGCATGGCATTTTTAGGACCGGAAACAGGCACGGTCAAAAAATGCGGGCTCAAGGAAGCCATCTTGTGAAAAATGGGCAGAACGCCGCCGGCAATCACGGCTACGGCAATGCCAACCAGGAGAATGGAGGCAATCATCAATGAATCCTTGAGCACTGAAACCATGGCGGGAGCCCGCATCCCGGCAATGAGAATGTAGGCGAAAGCCAATATTCCCGCTAAGATGAGACCAATAACGGGACTCACGTGCGGATCAAAGGCCTTGAGGACTACGGCCAATCCTGCAAATTGAAGCTGTCCCCAAGGAATGACAAAGACCATCGATGCGATGGCTACTATCAGCATTAACCCGGGACTGCGGAAATGCTGGTGGAAGAGATCCGGTCCTGTTTCGGCACCGTAATATTTTCCTGCGCGCCACAAGAGCGGATTCACAAAATATCCAATGGGATAGGCCAGCAAGATGTAGCCTAAAAACCACACGGCATAGACGGCTCCGCCGGCGTAGATTCCCCCGGGGAATCCAATGATGGTGCCAATGCTGTAAATTTCTCCGACGGCCAAGAGATAGAACAACGGTGTGCCCAAGGAGCGGCCTGCCACCATAAAGTCTTCGAGATTCTGGATACGGTGATGGCGGCGTGAAAACCAGGCCAGGCCCAAAGATCCTAACAGCAGGGCGAGCAATATCACAAGTGCCATTTATGTTTTCTCCTCTCTGATAGAACGATTTTCCAGTTTCCAGGCCGCGTACAGGCAAAGCGTGGTCAAAGGAAACCACATAAAGAGCCAAAAATAGAGGAACGGAAAACCCAAAATCAACGGATGGACGCGGTCGTACCAGGGAAATAAGGCTACGATGGCGAAAACGGGGACAATAAGACCAATTATTACAGCAGCTGCGCGTGAGAACATTCAGAGTGCCCTCCTATTTGGTTTGTGTCTTGTCCACCTTTGTCTCGATGAACGTCTTGGCGCGAATTCTGTCTTTCGCACCTAGACGGTTAAGGACAGTCTTTGCATGGCTAAAAGAGAATCTGATCAGATTCTTCGTGTTGTGATCTCTAACGGGTGTGGCTCAAGAAGCATCAAAGGCTTCTTCACCTGCGATGAAAGTTTTGACAACCTTGGTGTCTTCTAGAGCTTCAACGCCTTGAACCAAGGGATTGTGAGAAAGTGCAACACAGTCCGCATAAAGGCCCACAGCTAAATCCCCCACCTGATTTTCGCGAAATCCCAAATATGCGGCGTTTGTGGTATAGCCCTGCCATGCCTCTTGCACAGAAATTGCCTGTTCAGAGCCCAGGTGCTGCTGCGAATTTGTGAGGCGTGTCACGGCCGTCGTGAGGGATTGCAAAGGATTCACGGGGGTGATGGGAGCGTCAGAATGAAGTCCAAAGACCAACCCTAATTGTCTTGCAGTAGCAAGAGGATTGAGACTTCGGGAGCGATCGGTGCCTAAAAAGAGATCGCGATGACGATCTCCCCAGTAATAGACGTGATTGATAAAAAAGTTCGGCAGAACCCCTAGTTGACGCATATGCGCCAGTTGTTCTTTGCTCGCCATCTGGGCATGTTCAATCCTATGGCGCCTGGGTGAATATCTCCCTTCGAAGCATGTGTCATACGCTTTCAAAACTCGGTCAATGGCCGCATCGCCGTTGGCGTGAATAGCCAGTTGCAGCCCTTGGTTCTCATAGAATTTTATCGTTTGAACCAGCTCATTTAGGTCCATGACGGCTATCCCCTGGGTTTCGGGGCGGTCATGATATGGCTGGCTGAGAAAGGCGGTATGCCCTTGGATTGAACCATCGGCGAACAATTTGACCCCTGCTACCGAAAGAAAGGGAGTGGGCGGATTGTCTGGGATCAAGGTGTCCGGGTTCGTTACGCGGACATAACATTGAGTCCGGACAAAGGGTTTTAAGGATTCTGCACGGGTTTGATAGGCGTGCCAGACCGTTTGAATAGACTTGGGATCGCCCAAGCCCAACGCCGCATCGGTGGCCGATGTGACCCCTTGTTTTAGACAGAGGTTTACAGCTATAGCAATATCTTTGGCCATGTCATCGGCAGAAGGCTGGGGGATGTGTCGGCTAACAGCTTCTAAAGCGTCCCATTCGCGCAATTCTCCACGGAGTTTGCCAGAGCCGTCTTTCATGATTCCAGGAATTCTTGAGTGTACGGTAATCCCTGCGAAGTCCAAGGCCATTTGATTGGCTACCGCCAGATGTGCTGAATTGTGCAGCAAATAGACAGGATGGTGCGGCGCTGCCCGGGTTAATTCCTCAAGAGTGGGAGGACGTTTTTCGGCGAGCAGGGTATCATCCCAATGATGACCTAAAATCCATGTGCCCGAAGGGGTGTCTTTAGCACGCCGGGAGATCTGCTCCAGAATATCTTGTACCTTGCGGTTTTGCGGAGGGCCGCAATCAATTTGGCCTTGCAGATGTCCCATGAGCCATAAATGCGCATGCGATTCCACGAAACCGGGGTAGAGATGATATCCTCTTAAATCTGTTTGCTTATGGATATTGGTGGTATAAAAATCTGACGCCGGACCTATGGCCACAATTTTCCCGTTATCAACGAGAATAGCGTCACCCAATGGGGTTGGGGAGTGGGGAGACATCACCGACGAAGATAAAATCAAGTGGTCATATTTCATAGGCCAACTCCTCTCTAATCCCAGGCCACAACGGGTAGACAGGAAAGAGCGGGACAGTCCAGCTCGGTAAGGAGTTGATATCGCCTTTCCTGCGCCTACGAGGTTAGCTGACGGGCTAGAGTGGAAAGTACTCTCTGTTGGTTCGCCCCAGGAACCTTGGGTTCCCCCGTTCATCCCGGTAGATGACTTGGCATAGATTTAATAGTGACATTTTATCTTGACACTCCCCTCCCTGAAGGGAGGAGATTCTTGCGAGGAACCGACTGACGTCAGCTTGACTCGCAAAGGGTTAGCCAAAAGCCCCCTATCCGGTCGCCCGAAGGTCTCCGGTTACGGGGAATGATCGTTCGCCGAATCCTGTTAACGTCTGGTCTTGACGACGCGATATATTTTACGCCTCCCACGATTGCGGGAGACAACCGCCAATATATCCTATTGTCAAAGAGCGAACACACAATTAGTTTATCACGAAACGATCCGGGTATGGCATTGCAGGGGAAAACTTTCGTCTGACGGCGAGCGCCTTCTATCCCCGCCCTAAACAGCAGGGTTTTACGGCGCACTGGATAAATTTCTACAATATCTTTATCTCTTGCGTGGGAATATGGCACAGAGTTCGGAGAGAAATGCCCCGGTGTAAAGTGAGGGCAACTTCATTGAAATCCTATACAAACTTCTGCTAAAGTATCAAATATGAAAACTTTAGTAACGATCGGTGAAGCTGCCCAAGCCTTGGGTGTGTCTATTTCCACTTTGCGGCGTTGGGAGCGTGAAGGCAAGCTAATCCCAGAACGTACTGTACGCGGGCATCGGCGTTATGATTTAGCCAAATTGTATCCCGAACGAGCCCGAGCGGATCTGGAGTCCTCTCGCCAAACCATGGCCTATACCAGGGGGGCGGGTCCCGACCAGCAGGATGATCTAGAACGGCAAAAACAAGTTTTAGAGATATATTGTGCCCAGCATGGCTGGATGTTCGAAGTCGTGACTGATCTCGGGGCGGGGGTGAACTCTCGCCAAAAAGGTCTGCAACGTCTGCTCGACGACCTCCTGCATGGCCGTGTTGGCCGACTTGTTCTCATCCAGAAAGGTCAACTTATGCGATGGAGTGGGGAATTAGTTTTTGCTGTCTGTGAATTAAAACAGGTGGAAGTTGTGATTCTCAATCAGGACGAGGGCACTATCTCTAACGAAGAGGAGGAAAGGTCGGACACAGATGTCCTCGATCTCATCGCAACCCTGTCGGAGCGGCTCTAAGGGCTTTTACCACAAAAGTTGGGGAGTTCCATCGGCGGTGATGGTCCAAGGCGGTTCCAGGCCCCGTCGCACTAAATCTCGCACAAAGTCTCGCCAGGCGTCGAAGCTTTCGGCGTGACCATGCTTCAACTCCACAAGACTTTACTTCCATCCCGGGCGACACCCCGCGCGGCTAAAACCGCCTCATTTTGGGAAGCGGAGCATCGACTGATTGGAACGTCCAAGGAGGCAACAAATTGCTAAAAGTTATTCAAGCAGAGT